>CAYRMD010000006.1:0-90374 GCA_964425225.1 uncultured Pirellulaceae bacterium
TAAACTTATTCCAGTAACTGCCTCGATCCAACGAAAACCACGCCCCAAACTCCGTACCGAGCAACAACAGGTTAGGGTTCTGGGCGTCCTCGCGCAGACAGCGAGTCGAGCCGCGAGGCAGATTGGCGCGTAGCGAGCGCCACGTTTGTCCGAAATCCTCCGACACGAACACATAGGGTTCGTCATCGTCGGAACGATGACCGTCGAAAGCCACATAAACGCGGCCTTCTGCAAACCGCGACGGCTCGATTGTCGCCACCCAGCGTGGGCCAAGAAGGCCAACATTTCCTGAGATCTCGACCCAGTGCTGACCACCATCGCGAGTCACCCACAGGTAACCGTCGTCCGTACCCACGTACAGGACATAGGGATTCCGAGGTGATTCGGCCAACGCCGTCGCACTACCTCGCTTGGTACGCGTGATTTCGGGTGAAATGCGTTGAGGGTTATCTCCTCGGTTAAGTGAGCGGAAGACGTAGTTTCCGGCACAGTAGAAAATCCGCGAGTTGTGATGTGACAAGATAAACGGCGTGTTCCAGTTAAATCGATAAGGTCGTTCACCTTGGGCCGGGCGCGGGCGAATACTGGCGCGCTCGCCGGTTCGCAAATTGCGCCGAGCCATGTTTCCGTCTTGCGATGTAAAATAGATTAGATCGGGATCCTCTGGGTCAACGCGGCACATGAAACCATCGCCACCTCCGACATTGATCCAGTCTTCATTAATGGGTCCCTGTCCATCTTTCGCCAGACTCGGCCCCAACCACGTGCCATTGTCTTGAAGCCCCCCAGTGACGCGATAGGGTGTCTTGGGGGCGATGGCCACATGATAGAATTGACCGATAGCGGCGTGATTGAGATGATCCCAATGTTGCCCTCGGTCATATGTCACATAGACGCCGCCATCCGTGCCAATCAGCATATGCCGTCCGTCGCGGGGGTCGATCCATAAGGCGTGTCCGTCGGCATGTACGGACCGTCCAAAATCACTGTCAAACGTCACCCCTCCGTTGGTCGAGCGATGCTGGGAGATACCCAAAACATAAACGTAGCGATCGTCATTTGGATCTACTCGGATTTGACTAAAGTACATGGGACGAGGATTGAGACTGTTAATGCGTGTCCACGTGTTGCCACCATCGGTTGACTTGTAGACGCCTCCGTATTCAAAACCCATACCACCTTGTTGGTCTTGCACGTTCGGTGCCTGTCCGCCACTGGCAAAAGCGTAGGGGCGCGTCGCAGTCGCCTCCCGTGCCTGGAGTGTCACCTCGAACTCGCGCTCCGTATCGCTTCGACGGACTTTCACCCGGATCTTGTCCCCCGGCTGGCGCTCTCGAATACGTGCCACCAAATCCTGATAACTGCCAATCGGCTGATCGTTCACATGTGTGACCACATCACCGGCTTCCAAACCTGCTTTTTGTGCGGGTCCGTCGGGCGTCACTTGCGTCAAACGGGCACCGCCGGGCGCATCCTCTCCCATGATTCCCATGTAAACATTGCTTTGCGCCTGGCTGCCGAACCGTGCTAGTGCTGCGGGACGTTCCTCAAGCTCGACTTCGACTTCCTGAGTGGTTTCACCACGCCGCCGCAATACGATCAAACGATCGCCCGGAGCATGACTGCCCAATACGTCCGCCAGATCCGAAACATCGTTCAGCTTCCGCTTGTCGGCCTCCAGTAATTCGTCGCCGACCTCTAACCCGGCTTTATCCGCGGGACTCTCCGGTACAACCAGCGTCAACACTAGCTTTCCTTCACGCACCTCGGCAGCCGCACCGAACCAAGCTCGCTGGAACAACAAGGGGTTGGGGCGACCCGTCCCGGGGCGGGGTGTCAAAGCAACGTCAAGTTCGAGCGTCTCGGTATCCCGTTTCAGTTTCAATCGTACCGTATCGCCCGGACGTCGCTCACGCAAGCGATCCAACACCTGATCAAAGCTACTGATTGGGTCATCTCCTACGGCCGTAATAATGTCGCCGACGCGCACTCCGGCCTTCTCTGCGGGACTATCGGGCATAACCTGAATGATGTGCGCCGCTCCATCTTTGTCTTGCCCGACAGCGCCCAAGAAAACGTTAAGCGGCCGAGGACCCTTGGCGATGTTCTGACAATCGATAATTGCAAAAACGACGTTCGGATCTTTGCGATACCAGTCAAGCCCGATTCGCCCCATCGGACTCGAAGGCAAACCGTTCGTCAGTTTCTTCCATGACCTACCTCCGTCGGTAGTCTTATAGAGACCGCTGCCGGTCCCCCATTTGACAACCGGGTCATAGATGTTATAGCCGTCGGGGATCGGCTCTTCACTGCCAGGCCAACTATCATAGCCGTCCCGACGACGTTCCCAAGCCGCCGCTATGAGCGTGTCCGGATCGGTGGGGTGCATTCTTAGATCAATAATGCCCGTACGATCGTCGATATAAAGTACTTTCTCCCACGTTTGCCCGCCATCAGTGGTTTTAAACACGCCGCGCTCTTCATTCGGTCCGTACAAGCGTCCTAGAGCTCCGACGTAGACAATATTGGGATCGCGCGGGTGAATCACAATCCTGCCGATTTGGAATGAATCGCGCAATCCCATGTTTTTCCACGTCTTTCCACCGTCGGTCGACTTGTACACGCCATCACCGTACGACACTGAGTTTCGCGGGTTGTTTTCGCCGGTTCCCACCCAAACGATATCCGGATCTGATGGTGCAACAGCCACCGCGCCAACGGACACCGTGCTTTCATGGTCAAACTGGTGTTCGAACGTAATGCCATTATTCGTCGTCTTCAGCAGACCTCCGGATGCTGTGGCGACCCAAAATGTGTTGGGATCCGATTCACAAACCGCTATATCGACTATGCGTCCACCCATGTTGGCCGGACCGATAGTTCGCCACTGGATCCATTTGAGCCACGATTCCGGTAGGATTACCGGCGGCAGAGGCTCCGTGGCAGCCACTTGGGAAGCCGACCGTTGCGTCGCCCGGGCCCTCGGACCGGACGGCGGGTGTGACTCTTGCCGCAGCGCGCGCACCTGGTTTAGGAGTTCTTGGACAGCCTGTTCGAGCCGTTCCAATCGTTGCTGCTGGTCAGCCGATACGTCCGTTCGCCCTGCCTCTTGGGCCGTGCTCCAGAATCCGACGGCCAAACCCGTGGCTAGAAAAAAAACGACCCAACCAACAGTTCGCCTAACCCCACCGCGAGAAAAGTTGGGACTCGACATAAACCCGCGCCTCCGCTGCCAAAAAGACGACAAAACCCATCGACTAGTGCAAGACACCTACCGCGCGTCAGGAATTTAGCTTAACTGCATTGGGCTTGGAGTCTGCCCTTTTTAAAGTATGACAGTTATGCCTCCGTTAAACTTGCGTGGCCCTGCCGCTCACCCCAGCAGCTGTCCGCCCGGTTCGAGCCAAAACGGACCGCAGTTCGGCGACACGCGACAACACGCTTTAACTCGCCCCCGACAAAGTGAACTGCGTTACGTTAGACGCAAGTTACCGCTGTTTTTTCAATCTGCCAACGAGAAACCCACTATTAGGACGCACCCCTCCAATCAAATCTCGATGACATCCCACCAGGTTAAAACCATCCGGGTGACAAAAGGTTTCGCCCACCGAGTACTGCCAAGATCCATCGAGAGCACATTTCGATCCGGGCATCGGTCAGCCGAAAAGCGCCGCGATGGGCTGACCTCCGTCCGTAATCGGAACAGGACGATCCCCGTCATATAGCTCTTTTTGCGGATCGATACCGAGCGCTGCATAGGTGGTGGCGTGGAAATCTGGGACGCTTACCGGGTATTCAACAATCGTTCTGCCGAGTTCGTCTGTCTGTCCGATTACTTGACCGAGCCGCAGCCCCCCGCCGGCCAAAACAGCGCTGAATGCTTTGCTGTGATGACCTCGCCCGCCTCCGGAATCGAACTCCGGAGGACGTCCGAATTCGGTTGCTACCACAACAAGTGTCCGATCCAGTAAATGTCGGTTTTCCAAATCCAGCACAAGTGTCGACAACGCTTGGTCCAAGTCAGCGACCAACAAATGCTGCTTGAGCTGGCCTTGATTATGCGTGTCCCAGCCAGTGCCGTTCACGAAGTTCAAGTTATACGACACTTCAATGAAGCGAACTCCGCATTCTACCAGTCGGCGAGCCAACAGGCACCGTTGTCCGAATTCAGACCCGTAGGCCTGGCGCAAGCGCTGGCTTTCAGAGGTCAAATCAAAAACCTTCATAAACTCGCGGCTCGTTAGACGCGACGCCTGATCGGCTACCGCTAAGTAATCCTCGACTTGTTTCAAGGAACCGTGTCGAGCTTGATAGCTGGCGCGAAGGCGCTGGAGCAGTGCACGGCGCCGATCGGCACGCTCTGGTGTTACATCCGGGGGAGGTTGTAACCCGGCTGGACCAGCTTGGGTATCCAATAAATACAAGTACCCGGCGGCGGCTCCCAGAAATCCCGGACCGCGGCTAGGACTGGGATACCCCATGACGATATACGGCGGCACTCCTGGTTGGCCGGAGCCAAGCTCCCAAGCCACTACCGATCCGATAGACGGATAAATCGTCGTGCTGGCCGGCGGGCGACCGGTGTGTAAACGATTCACGGCAGCGGCATGTTCGTCAATTACCTCATGATGCAGCGATCGGATGAGCACGCAGCGATCCAGCAACTTTGCCATGCGCGGCAAATGTTCGCACACCTCCACTCCCGGTAAAACGGTTGGAATTGCCTTATAGTACGAGCCGGGCTTCTTGCCATCTTCGGTTTGGCGTTTTGGATCCCAAGTATCGATGTGACATGCGCCACCGCCGAGCCAGATAAAGATACACGCTTGAGCCTTTCCCTTTGTCGTGTCGGCCCGCACATACCGTTGCCCAAGGGGGGAGGCTATCGCGCCGGCTGCGAATAAGCCGGTATATGCCGTTTGGCGCAAGAACCGCCGCCGTGTCACGGACACTCTGCCTGGAATGACATCAATCGGTCGACGGACAGAACGTGCAACGCGGCACTTCGTCGTCGTTAAAGTTGTCGGCGCTTTCATGATTTACCTGCTACTAGGCCACACACAAACATTTTCACGGCATAAACACAAATTCCGGAGAATTGACCAGTGCCCAAAGCACATCTTCGCAGCGTTCGCGCCATGCCGCCGCCAAGCGCTGCGTGGGCGCTGGTCCCTTACGGACGATCTCCTCCCATTGCATTTTCAATTCGGTCGCTTCTGGACTAAGATGGTTGGACCAGGAAACGCGCTCGGGAAGTCGCCGGTCATAGGGCAGTCCTTGCGGTGGTAGACCGGTGCTGCGTTCCGAAAAGCCTTCCGCCAAAACCGCCGCAAAAGCGGCGCGTTCCTCAGCGGAGGGCCCTCGAGTAAGAAACCGCCGAAACAGCCTATTCACCAACTCTTCCGGTGACCGAGCCGCTAAGCAGATCTCTACGAGCGCGTTGTCATCTGACAATCGGATCGCTCGGTAGATAGCCGTACCATTGGCGAGAGTCAGCGGTTGCAATAGTTGCGGTGACTTATCGCGTCGACTTACCGGGTGCGGTCGCGCATCGCGCCAACCGAAGGCCGAAAGCAAGTCCACCAAGGATTGGGCAACGGGTAAGGCTAACGCTGGACGATCGCGTTCATTAGAAAGACCAGCCAGTTGCCAGGCACGTTGCGGTAGACCCAAATTCAAGAACGTTTCATATGGACGCCGTCCTTCCTGATCCATTGTGATTGGCTCACAATCCAGCGCTTTGCCTACCGCACCGTATAGCGAATCCAAAAGCTGTTCCGCTGAAACCCGACGGACAAGTGGCGCCGCCTTCGCGACCGCTATCTGCGGATCGTCGACAGCCGGTCGCTGGTAAGCGCGGCTCAGAACAATTTGGCGCACGATCGGTTTCATCTGAAATCCGTGAGCGAGGAGCTCTCGACTTAAATAGTTGAGGACATCAGGACGAATCCAGCGCACTTGCGACCAATCGTCCAGCGGCTCGGCCAAGGCCCAACCCATCAACCGGTGCCACACACGATTGACGACAACTTGAGCAAAACGCGGATTGTCCGTCCCGGTGATCGCCCATGCGACTTGCTCGCGCAGATCATTTGGATTCCGCCAGGGCAGATACTCGCCTCGGGGAAAGCCCCATGGCCAATGCGGATCGACACGCTCACCGGGATGCAAACTGACTTCCACAGCCGCAACGCGCCCGGAATTCGAGGGTGGCACTGAACTGGTGGGCGGTACAACCAGCGGTTCACGTGCCAACATGGCAGCCACGGCAAACAGTTCGCGCTGCCGATAGGGTTGCAACGGGGCGTCATGACACCGAGCGCAGCTCAAATCCTTGGCCAAGAAGGCTTGGGCCAACACATGCGTTTTCGCGGCCATGGGCACATCATTTTGTGTGGCCATGCTGAAGCCTGCCGGACCACCCTCGTATTTGCCGCCCTCCATCAAAACAAGTTCAGTGACAAACTGGTCCAGCGGCTTGTCGTCCAACAACGACTCGTAAATCCAAAACCGGAATGGGCCCGTGTTATTGAGCTCTGGTTTGACAATGCCTGGGTTTTCCGCCAATAAATCCTGCCAAAATGGAACCCACGCATCGGCCCAGCGCGTATCCTGAATCAGACGATCCACAAGCCAAGAACGGCGCACGGATTCAGGCTGCGCATAGTAGGCGTCGATTTCCTCTTCGGTAGGTATTACGCCTACCAAATCGAGGTATACCCGACGCAAGAAGGGTTCATCCGGCACAACAGCGTCCAAACTCGCGGCTTCCACTTGTCGCTCAAGGAGCAGATCGAGTGCCTCGTGCGGCTGGGCACCCGCGGGGAGTTCCACCGGCAAGAATTCTGGGTCATCCAACCTGCGGCCTGCCAACTGGTGGCGGCGCTCCCAATAAGCTTGATGCTGCCCAGCAGCCGCACGCCGTATGCGGGCTTCCACCGCAGCACAGGTTTGAAGCGATTCACGTCGCATACGATCGCGCACCGATTCTGTAAATGGAACTTCCCTCCCTCCTGCACCTAGTACGTAAAATGATTCCGCTTTAGGTTCGACGCGGCGCCACGCGACGGTAAGCTCACCAATCTCTGGCCGCAGCCCTTTGCCGCCGACAACGGCCTCCAGACAAAACCGGTGCGGCTGTCCGTCCAAGTCCACCGCCGCACTGAGAACCTCCTGGTGCCCCGGCGGACATAACCACATATCGGGCACAAGCGGTGGAATTAAATCCGCCACCGGCTCGTGACCGCTCGCATTACGGCTCATCCAACCAGTCTGGGCAATTAATTGCTGATCGAGAAACAAACGGCTCCCGTTTTTCGCTCGTAACAGAAACTGGTATTGGCCCGCCGGTAACGCTAGAACCGCCTCGGCTCGCATCAAAAAAGGATTGGGTTGTTTGTCGATGACACCGGTATCGGTGTATTTTTTCGGCGTAGACCACCAAACGAAGTAATCTTGTTCGTATTCAAGATAGGGCCAGGCGGTATCAGCCTCCCAAGATTTCTCCTGAACATTCTCGGCAAAAAGTCGTACCATAACTTGGTCGGTCGGCGCAACAGTCAATAGCGCCGCATTGGTCACTTTACTGTCTGGTTCAATCCGATCCGGCTCTTGCGCACCGAGTGTCCCTGCCAGCTCTAGCCCCAACACGCTTAGGACGATATCAAACCACACCACGAACACTCTTACCTTCCAAACTGGCATGGCGTCGATTCCCTCTTGGGCGGAAATTGCTACTGTCCGCAAAGAATTCCCCGATACGCACCGTGGTGGTTAGGATGCAATCTCAAACTGCCCGCAAGCTGCTGCTGACTTCCTATTAGATGCACCCGTAGGGTTGATTTCAAGCGTAAACTGCCGGTATTTACCCTTTATGTTCCAGACGGTGGTGCATTTTGTCGCGCCGATCTGGAAAGACCGGTCGAGAGTCCGACTCCGATACCGGCTTTGGCACATGGCCAGATACTTCGGACAAGGCAGAATTGCGCAAAACGGACTTGTGCTCAACTCGTCTCACAAGCTCGCTTTTCGTTACACCGTCTCTGCTACGATGCGTTAGTTCATTTCCAACACTCGATGACTCCAGGAACGACACAACTTGAGTTCCTTCCCGCACTAGGCTTCCACATGAACCAAGCGGAACGTGCAGCTTTTCGGTGTATCCCCGACGATGGAAAAGCAGGACACGGTTGTTTTCGATAGTCAAAGTAGATCGTATCATGCCCAAATACGGCATCATCGGCGGTAGTGTGGTGCGCAGGATGCAACAACTTTTCGATACACGGACAAGGAGAAAAGGATGCTGCAACCGGGCGGTGAGGACCACAAATCTTTCTTGGGCAAATGGTGGTGGTGGGTTATCGGGCTGTGTCTGGTGCTGATCGCGTGTGGGATTGGCTATTTTGCTTGGCGGCGAGGGACTGGCCCGGAACCCGCCCCGAAAACCGTTCTAAGTCATGTTGAGCGGATGGAGTTGTTGCGGCGGATGCGTGAGGCCGTGGGATGGTTGGAGAACGAGGTAGAACTGGACAGGGCCGCAAATGTTTTTTCGATGCTGTGCGAGAAGGTTCCCGACGAGCGACTCGGCTGGCAGAATCTGGCCATCACACGGCTCTTAGCGATTCGCACGGACGACCCCGAACGAGCCTCAGAGACATGCCAGGCAGCCCAGACTGCAATTGAAGCTCTCGTAGAGCGTTTTCCATCAGCCGAAGCCTACTGGCTAGCAGCCCAATTCATGTTGCGACTTACTGGAGTCGACGAAGTTGACCGGGTGACCAAGGTGATGCAATTACTCGAAGAAGCGCGAAAACGGGATCCCCAAAACCCTGTGTATTCGATGGCAATGTACGAAGCGCTCTTAGCTGCTCCGATACCGGACAACCTTCGTCGGGCGTGCGACGCTTTGAAAGATGCCTACCGACTGGCTCCTCAGAATTTACATGTGTTAGCCGAGTGGCTCCCAGTTCAGGCTGAGCAGCGCGACTTGATGATCCGAGAAACGCTCCAGCAGGCAGAACAGACAATGGCTCCCTTATGGCGTAGCATCCTGGCGGGGGACAATTTGGGACGTGACGATGCGGTCAGCAGTTTGGGCCGCAACGTGCTGGAGTTGATTGACCAGGCTCGCAAGGCTGTCGATCAGCAAGATTGGCAGCAAGTTCTGCTCCTGACGCGCCAGATCAAAAACGGTATCGGGCCGCTTATCGTCCATCGCAACGACATAAGCCGCGTGTTGCCACACCCGTTGGAATTCGTGGTCCACGACTTTAGCCCCGCCTTCTATGAGTATCTGGGGCCGCCCGCAGACGTACACGCGCCGATCCAATTTGTTCCACCCGAAGCGCTTTCGCTATCCGACGTAAACGGAGAGATGCGTGTCGTCGATTTCCTGGTGGCTGATTTTGATCTGGACCGTCTGCCAGATTGGATCGTGTTGTTCCATGATGCTTTGGCAGTCTACCAAGGCTTGGAGAACGGTTTGCCAGGAGCCCGCATTGTCTATGTGGAGTTGACGGAGGGTATGCGAGGCCTGGTGGCGGGTGACTTGGACAACGACCATCTACCCACGCGCGGCGAACCAAACCCGGCGGCTGCGCCGCCCGCTACCGATAGCTCGAAGTGGCACCAGGCGGATTTGGATTTGGTTGTCTACGGCAAAGCGGGGTTAATCGTGCTGCAAAACCGCTTCGGCCCGCAGGGACGCGAGCTGGTACCTGTGAACCAACCGGACATCGATCAGCCGCCCGAGGAAGTGTTTGCCTGTACGCTGGTGGATTTCGACCACGATGCGGATTTGGATCTTGTGTTCGCGATGCTTCAAGGGTTGAAGTGCTGGTCCGGGCGCGGCAACGGTCAATTCGAAGACTTGTCGCGCTACAGCATCCTACCGGATAGCTGCCAGGTGCGGCGTCTGCTTCCGGTAGACTGGGACCGGGACGTGGATGTCGATATTCTCTGTGCTGATCAAGCGGCAGGACCCGCCTTGCTCGAAAATCGCTTGCATGGTCATGTCACGTGGAGTCTTTTCTTTCCAGGGAAACAAATGATCCTCAGTGATGCTGTGATCGGTGATTTCGACGGCAACGGATCGTGGGACATCGCCACACTTGCTGATCGGACGCTCAGCATTCTGTGGACAACAACTGCTCTGCGAGGACGAGTCCAATTTAAGGATCCAATGGCGGTCAGTGACTGCCCCTTCGAGCAGTTGCTTGCCGCGGACCTGGACAATAACGGCTTCTTGGACCTGCTGGCCTGGGGATCGGAGGGTTGGCGGTTGTGGCGTGGCGCACCGGGGCGTCAATGGAGCGACTGGTCAATCTTGCCCAGCACGGTACGGCCGGCATTGGTACGTTGTTATGACATCGACCGTGATGGCGATTTAGATCTGGTCTGGCTGGAGAATGGGAGCCTTTACTGGAGCCGCAACGACGGTGGAAACATCAATCACTGGATCCAGTTTCGACTGGTGGGACAATGCGATAATAAAGGATGCTCCGGGCATACGGGAATCGGGAGCCTGATCGAATTACGTTACGGCAATCGCTACCAAGCACAGACGGTGTTATCGGAGGTAACCCATTTTGGTCTTGGCGATGTAACGGAGGCCGATGTGGCACGCATCGTATGGACCAACGGTGTACCACAGGCCATCGTCCGACCCTCCGCGAATCAATACCTCACTGAAACAATGACGCTTAAGGGTTCCTGCCCTTATCTTTATACCTGGGATGGCGAGCAATTCGTATTTGTAACAGATTGCCTGTGGGCGGCCCCTCTCGGTCTGCAGTCCGCTCGCGGCCAATTAGCACCGAGTCGCCCATGGGAATATTTAAAGATTCCTGGGGAGCTATTGCGGCCCCGCGAGGGGTTTTACGAGATTCAAATTACCGAAGAACTCTGGGAAGCAGCCTATTTCGACAGAGTCGAATTGCTAGCAATCGATCATCCGGCCGATGTCGAGATTTTTTCCAACGAAAAAGTGGGCCCCGAAGAAATCGCCGCTTTCCATATCTACACAGTTCGCGACCGGCGCGTGCCGCGCGCTGCTCGCGATCATCGAGGACGCGACGTTCTGCCATGGATCGAACAGAAAGATGACCACTATCTGGCGGCGTGGGACAAGCGACTGCGCCAAGGGTTAACCGAACCTCACTACGTGGAATTGGATTTGGGACCAATTGAGGATCCTCAACAAATTCTGCTATTTCTAACCGGTTGGATTTATCCGACCAACACTTCGCTAAACGTGGCCTTTAGCAACCATCCGGAGCTTGATGGCCCCGAATTCCCATCGATTTGGACGCCCGATTCCCAGGGAAATTGGCGCAAAGTAATGCCGTACATGGGTTTCCCGGGTGGAAAAACCAAGACGATCGTGGTGGACATCAGCAACTGCTTTACTCCGGGAGACTATCGGCTACGCATAGCGACTTCCGCCGAAATCTACTGGGACGAAATCTTTTTTACGGTAAACGAGCAGCCGGTACCTGTTCACGTCTCTCGTATGGCTGTGCATGATGCCCATTTACGCTATCGCGGGTTTTCCGAAAGGATCCCGTATCAGGACAATCGCCCTGAGCGTTATATTTACCAGCAAGTGGATCGAACGCCCCGTTGGCCGCCGATGCGTGGCTTTTTCACTCGGTATGGCCAGGTAACGCGTCTGGTACATGAACAAGACAACCAACTGGTTGTCATGGGAGCGGGCGACGAGCTAACACTGCGCTTCGCTTCTCCAAGCAGTCCACCACCAGGGTGGAAACGCGACTTTTTCTTGCATTGTGTCGGATGGGATAAAGATGCAGATCTCAATACCATTTTCGGCCAGACTGTGGAACCCTTGCCGTATCACGGGATGAGCGAATACCCGTACGATCCGCAACTAAGTCCCCGCTCACCCGATTACCAACGGTACTTAAAAGAGTACCAGACCAGGCAGCAAAATCCCGCGTGGTTCTGGAAAGCCATTCAATACGAGGGGCCAACCCCGTGGTCCGAGCACTTGGAAATCCGATAATTTTCGGTGGTAACGAACGGGTCTATAGCACGTTGGTAGTGACCGCGTTCATTCGGTCCATCATTTCTGTTGCATACCGAATCGATGAAATGGGGTCACTACGAACGACGCGTCACTGCGAACCAACAATACTGAAGGGAGTTCTTCTACATGCCATTCATTCGATGGGTTGAAGACGAAGAGGCCTCTGGAGAGGTTGCCGAACTCTATCGAATTTGGAAGGCTGCGAATCCACACAGAGAGCGGATGCCTGATATTTTGAAGTGTTTTAGTTTGCGACCGGATTTTCTGCGATCGGTATTGGATTTTTCGTACCGGCTCCACTTCACTGACGGGTTTTTATCGCGGCGCATCAAAGAGATGATTGCCACGTATGTGTCTGCCCTAAATCGGTGCCCCTACTGAGTGGGCTCGCATAAGTACTTCCTGCAGTTGCAGGGAGCCGACCAATCCGTGGTCAGAGCATTAGCACAAGGCGATTTGGATCGTGCGCCGCTCGATGCTCCTGAACGCGCTTTACTCGAATTCGTTCGGATACTCACCCTTCATTCGTATCGTACGACGGCGGATGACATCGAACGCTTACGGCAGGCAGGTTGGACAGATCCCCAGATTGCCGAAGCGGTGTATATCGCGGCGTTATTCGCATTTTTTAATCGAGTTGCTGACGCATTTGGATTGGAAGATCCGAATTATTTTGAGCATCCCCTGCCATCGCCACCTGCGTCCGGACCTATCCTCGATAGTTCGTGAACGGGATGTATGCCGTTGGACAAGTACTAACGCAAAGGCGCCAAGGCGGACGGGTGTGAGCAAAGTAGCGAGTCAGCTTATCAGTTCGCACCCGCGCGTCTTCACGGCATTGTATCTGCCAAGAAAAAGAAACGAGCGTCGGTCGCGGTGAACCGACGCTCGCGCGATGTTCGGGATGGACCAACGCTTGTTGACCAAATCGAGAGTTATTTGAGGATTTCGCGTGCTCCTTGAAGGATCTTCTGGACGACTTGGGGGTCTTTGAGCCCCTCGTCATCGACCGCTAAATTGAAGCGCACTACTTTATCGCGATAGTGCATGACGGTCAGAGCAGCGTCATCACTCACCTTGAACTGGTCCACATCGGCGGTAACGGTTACGGCAATGTTTTTAAGCCCCGCCTCCTCAGCGAACTGTTTGATCTGTTTAAGGTAATCGTCTGTCGCTTCGCCAGTGAAGTTCAAAACGGCGGCCATTTGCTTGGAAGAATTCTGACCGACGAGCTTATCGAGTTCCTTAGCCACCCGGGCCAAGGCGTCCGATGGTGCCTTCGCAAACAGGAAGGCTACCGGACGAGCACCCAGACGACACGTATAGCAGAGCGAAGTTCCGACAGCCACACCGTCTTCGGCACCGGCGCACTTGGTAGTGGAGTACGCCCCGATGGCACCGCCGACGGGAATACCACTTTGGATCTCTCCGGCACCTGCTCGATCTGCTAAGAGCAGACCTACCAGCGCCGCACTGGCTACAAGCACACTTCTCATAAGTTCTCCCTTCCCTATCAGTTAGAAAGCGAACCAAACCGCAACGCGCGGTCCATCCCCCGACACATCACGCGCTAAGTATACCTTTCGATCGGGCCCTCTGCCAAGTGCTTATCCTTGCTAAGACCGCTTGGTTTGTGTATCCCGTGCTACGTCCGATACACAACAACCGTTCACCCCCTCGATTCTTGCTGGCATACGAAGCGACAAACCATGTTGGACAACCAGCGCGCTCAGCGCTTCCATCAGCCCATGGGGTGCGCATGGCACCCTGATGCGGTCAAACTGTGAACCGACTAATCGCGATCTGCTTCCAATCGTATCGGTACTTTTATCGACTCTCCGTTACGTATAACGGTCAATTCTACGGTTTGTCCGACACGGTATTTTTCCAAAACATCGAGCAGTTCGCGGGTGGAACGCACCGGCTGCCCATTCACAGCTACGATTCGGTCGCCAAGAAGGATTCGGCCGGAACGGGTACGGCGTGTTGGTTGCAGTCCGGCCTGCTCGGCGGCCGAGCCTGGTTGCACGTCCAACACCAAGACTCCTGTTAACTCCAGTGCCTGCATGATGCGCTCGGGAGCGGCGGTAATTGCGATCGTTGGGCGAATAAGACGGCCGTACTGAATCAATTGTGGGACGACCCAATTTACGGTGTCCACCGGGATGGCAAACCCTATACCAGCAAAAGCCCCGGAAGGACTGAGAATCGACGTATTGACGCCGATGAGTCGTCCGGCACTGTCTAGTAGCGGTCCACCCGAATTACCGGGATTGATAGCAGCATCGGTTTGAATAACGTCTTTGATTTGACGTTTGGTTAAGGAGGTAATCTCGCGCCCTAGAGCGCTGATTACTCCGGTGGTCAGCGACTGATCTAGCCCAAAGGGATTACCGATGGCATAGACCTTTTGGCCAACCTGCAAGTCATGCGATGTCCCGACTGGGATGGGGTGGAGCAAATCGGCCGGGGCTTCGATTTTCAACACTGCCAAATCCTTATCGGGCGCGACACCGACCAATTGTGCGGGCCACGTTGAACTGTCAAACAGAGTTACTTGAGCGGCCCCGGCGTCGGAAATCACATGAAAATTCGTCACCACGTGTCCCTGTTTGTCCCACACGAAACCCGACCCGGTACCTTGCGGGATTTCCAGTACGTTGAGAGTAAAAATGTCGGTAACACGAGCAACAGAGGTGATGTGAACCACACTGGGCGACGCATTGCGAAAAAGGGAAATGGTAGCTTTTTCATCAGGTTCTAAGTCAGCACGAGGCGTCACGGAGCGCGGCGTAGGTTCAGCTCCGCCAGTGGCCAGCCAACTGGTTGGAGTTTGCACAAAGTAGCGTCCCAACAGAAATGCCAATGCCAAAAGCAGCAAGAAGCGATAGCGACGCCACACGTCTTGACGGGCCATCGAGTTTCTCCTTTGTCTAGGCCGTTGCGTCAATATTGTAAAGCTTTTTCCGCGCTCCTGCTGGAACGAGCCCAACGAGCCGCCTTCCGTCGGCAGCTTGGGCACGTTATCGAGCGAAGCCTTGCAATAGTCTACTGCTGGAGCAGCAATATGGCATGCTGAAATTCGACGACAAATACCGATCACACCCCGCTTCGCACTTGCGCGAACGAGACCGACCGGCCCCCCTTTTCCGATCTACCGCGGATCGCGTGTTTCAACCCATCGGTTGAATTATAATGCGCCGACCGCTACTGCCTTTCCCGTGGACACCTTTTAACCAGTCAGAAATAGACTCGCGATCTGCTAGCCCTCCACCTACTTTGCTACTTACTCCTTGCGACCGATTCAAATCCTGCTCGTGCCCCTAGGCTAACCTTTTTGCGAGCAGAATGTTGGCGCGAAACGCGTTATGCTCGCGCTCAGCACGAGCCATACTACTTCGTAGAGCGCAAGTTCCTGCGCGAAGTTGCCGGAACGGAAGTACCTCGTGTTCCTGGTGCGTATTGATACGGCTTAAACGAGCGACGCCGTGCAACAAGTATACCCGTTATAACCACTGTGCTCTCTTAGGCGTAAACAGCAAGTGTGCAATTTAGTTGCTCGTCCTATTCTTGTTGACCCATTGGGTTAATTCATTACGCTTTTCATTCCGCCTTCGCGCCTTTGCATTGAGCTACATGCAATATCGGACATGGCCTCAAATGGCGAGCTTCGATCTGCGCGCCAACCACGGCTTTCGAGCCCAAGCACCAATTATGGTGGAGAACTCGCGCCGCGTGACGTTAACCCAACCAAGCTTTCCACAGTCGCATACGACCGAGCATGGTACCGATGGCAATCCACACAGCGAGTTCCGGCTGATCCCGCAATGGCGCGTGTACCGCTCGAAGCGTGGCATCGCCGACAGACGTCAATCGAGGGCATCAACAAGTCCATCGTTTGCTCAGAATGCCCTGCTACTTGATCCCGACTTACCCCAAAGTGACACTCACTGCATGCGACGATCTGATGCGCACGATGGGAAAACTCGGCCATTGGCAGCCACCGCGCTGGAATTTTTGGGGCTACCACCCTCCAAGACAGGTCACTGCCGGTTGCCGGCTCTTCCACCTTGTGGCAGTAGCGGCACCCGGTTTTCAACTGGCGGTGCTCCGAGCCAGGCTCGATCGGATAGAGAACTTCGGGCGATGCTATCTGGCCGGTCAATTCATGCCACCGCTGATTCACCCACTGCCAAGCTCGTGCAGCACGCTGTTCCGGTGAAGGCGCAGCGGACGAATCCCCGCTCGGCTCGGTCGGAAGTACCCCGCGATCTACCTGAGGTCGATCCAGCCCTTCTGGATGCGCTTCCAAATAGCGAATCAACCGATCTCGCAAAACTCCCACCGTTAACTGCGTATCGCCATGCGGCAACGGAGATCCTTCGGCTATGGAGAAATGGAATTCCAATCGGTGGCACGGCTGGCAATGTTGTTCGAAGCGAATTGGCTGCATGGCTCGGCCGTCCAACTGCGGCTGGTGACAATCTTGGCATTGCAGCCGTCGTAAACCTTGCCCCTTCTCGAAATCCGGATGCCCGGGAGGCACCGGTACTCCCTCCGGAACAAGATGCACTCGATGATTGAAGCGCAATTCGGTCGGGTCCGACCACCGCCTATTGGCCGGATCATAGCGAGCGATTTGTTCGAGAATATGATCGATTTCGCCAAACAGTTCTTGGGATCGTTTGACCGCAAACTCCGGATGGTCATGCCATGACGGAATCGAATCGGCAACGTGCCGAGGACGGTCGTCTCGGCACACACGCGCAAGTTGACCATGGCAGGAAACACACTTGGCGTCAGCCACGTCACGCAGCGATCGACCGCGGTGCTCCTGATGGCAGTCCACACACGCTGACGACGCCGGCGTCTGTAGCATGGAAGGATGGTGATCGTCGGAACGCTGTGTGTGACACGCCTGGCACGATTCGTTGCTGACCGAATGCGCCGAGTGAAATCCCAACATCCTCAACAGTGGTTGACCGTGTCGGTCGTGACACTTCAGACAATCCTGCTCGAACCATCGATGAGGGTCACTTACCGGTCGCGACAAGAACACGCGATGGTTACCCATGGCCAGCGGCCAGAGGACTACGAGGCTCGTGAGGGCCGCAACACACCATCCGGCACGCCAGCGCCAGCGAAGCCAGCGATTGGGATATCGGCGCCATTCTAAATCGTAGCGCTCGGCAATACTTGGGATTTGACGGGCGTCGGTCATGAACCGCTCTTCCAACCAAAGTTCTTCCGCCTCATCGGCGGCTCAGTACCAGATCGAGGCTAACGCATGGGCCGTGCCTAAAACCAACAATGCAACGGACAACGGCACATGCAACAACAGCCAGCCATGAAGCCAACCATGCAAGGAAGCTTGCCAGCCCAGTTGCCGGCGTTCTTCCAAGAACCGCATTAACTGCTCGAGGACCGGCTGTAGCTCGGACGGCATCGTTTGTTGCATTTCCTCGAGCCGCAATCGAACCTCGCCATATCGAGCTGGTTGGCGGGATGGCCATCTGAGCCGGCTCCGCACTTCACTAAGATAGAATTCCACCAGCGCCCGTTCCGGCTGATACTCGTTGGAGGGTTCCGAAACGGCATACAGCGGCCCACAGCGCTCGGCCACCAGGGCATCGGCCTTCTTGCACAAAGCCTCACATGCAACCGGTATCTGCTCGTAGATTGCCTGGGCCGGAACGACGGTGGAAAGAACTCGCGGCATGAACTGTTGCAAGATTAATCCCACGATGCCGCTAAAATAAACCACGAAGAAGACCGCAAGCGTCAGTTGCTCTAAGAGCCCTCCCCAGCGAAACCCGGCGTGAAACAAAATCAATGGCCCGCTCAGCAACCCTAACCACACGTGCCCAGCCATCCAGGTACGCGCCGAACCGAGCCAAGGCCAACGCGCCAGGCGTTTCTTGAGTGGCAGCGCCCCAGCATAAAGCATCAACACGCTTCCCAATACGCCAAACACCATCCCCACTGGACTCCCACCGGTTACACCGTCCGGCGATTGATAGCCGGCCCACATGTACCCAGCGCTGGCAACGGCGCATGCCGTCAGTGTCGCCACGATCCATCCAACTTGGGATCTGTCGATGATCACCTGCTGTATCCTGCCCACTGCGGGCTGCCTATCGAGACGATTGGTCCAGCCCTTGAAACGCCATGCGCAAGCTTCGGATGTTCTGCCGCATGGAATACGGATCGAACTGGGAAGCTCCTTCGAGCAATTCACCCAGCGAAGCCACAAGTTCGATCTTCTGTCCGGCTGGAAGCACCAGTCGAAGTTGTCGATCCAGCCCAGACTGACCGAACGTGGCATCTCGCACTTCCCGCCGTTTGGATAACGCTTCTACTTGGTATTGTTGCCAGATTCTGAGATCGGCGGCCACACGCTGGTCAATCTCCGATGCCTGCCCGGGGAGCGGCTGCGGAGCTCGAAATGCTTCCGGATACGTTATTGCCCGCTCACCGACCAGTGCCCAGACCCCCCAAGCCAACAGGCGTGCAGCATAATATTCGGACGTGTTCTCCAACGCATCGATCAGCGAATCGGTCAAACGATTGGCCAACTGCTCATCGATGAGCATGTTCCGGCAAACCGGTACGATTTCGGTATCCAGCCAGTCGGCCATTTGACCCGACACGCGAACGATTTCGGCCGGTGCACCGAAGGGGCGCTGCGTGAATGCTTCGTGCCGTTCTCGCTGTAAAGCACGCCATCGGTTCAACCAGCCCTCAGCCTGTTCGGAATTGGCTGCCACGCCCCTCAGTACGGCGGGAATGATCGACAGATAATGATCAGCCGGAAGCGGCCGACCCGGCGCCGAGCCCAAATAGCCGCGCTCTTGCCTCCAGGACGGATACCGCAATTCGTGATGGCAAGCCGAACAGTCGAACAGAGCCAAGTCCAAACCGTAAGTAGCGGTTGCGGCCAGTTGGCTTTCCAAACGCAGGGCTACGATCGACACCGTGAGATCTCCCAGGAGCACTTCCCGAGCAACGGGTAGATGGTGCCGAGCGCGATCCGGCTGGTTGGGGTAGTTAGCGGCGATGAACTCTGCTTCGTACAGCATCGCTCCTTTCTCGCACAAATAGCGCCAGTGGCGCGGCATCTGCTCGGCAAACGCCGCCGCCTCCAACGGCGGCAACGGGGGATGTCCCGCCGCGTACATCTCGTGCGTGACGACCTTTCCTTGGGCGACATCGCCTACATGGCACGACGCACACTGCCGCAAGCGCTCGACCGGATCGCGCACGTCCACCATACCCAGCTCAGCTTTTTGCCCTGGACTCTTCGTTCGCCAGTCGGGACGTTGATGCAGCAATTCATACAGCGAGCCCGGACCGTGACACGCCTCACACCCGACACCTTCTTGAACGACTTGGCCGAAATTTGCTACCGGCATCACGTCCGCCCGCATGTTGGCGTGGCACGATAAACAGCGCTGATCCTCAGTAACCTTCCAACCCAGTTGCTTGCCCATTGCCTGGGCTAGGGGACCTTCCAATACCTTGTAGGCCAAAGCATGCTTGTCTTGGTCGCGGACAATAATACCTTCATTTAAAAGTACCAAGTCTCGATAAAACGGTTTGACATTATCCTCCAGTTGCCGGCTATGGCAAAATGTGCACGTAGCACCGCCCTTGTAAAGAGGAACCTGCTGCGCCGACAGCAGCGATTGCATCCAAGAGCTCGTCACCAGCCAGATGGCCAACCCGTAACGAACCGCCGTTATGGCAAAGGTAAGACGCATCAATGTGCCCCCACTTCCTTGAGTAGATGGACCGTTTGGCGAAGTTGTCGCATGGCCTGTTCACGCTGCACGGCGGAAGAACCGGCTAACCGGTCGAACGTACGGGGACTATTATGTCCCGGTGAGAAAGCAATTTCACGGCGTAAATCGTTCAGTGCCGCTTTAAGCGATTCATCTCGCGACGAAGAGCCGCCGCGATCGACACCTGCCCAGGCTCGGAGCATTAAATACAATTGAGCCCAACTGTCCCAATCCGAGTGCAGCAACGTACCGCTTGCCGACACCTGGAACTCGAGCCAGTTTTGAAGCTCTTGCACCACCGACATTCGGTCTGGTACTTCGCCTGACGATGCGCGAAGTGTCTGGAGCAGTACCGAGCCATGACGGATCACCCGTTGGCGATCCGGTAACGCGGCCTGCTCGAACGCCGCGGCCAAATCGTCGATCGCCTGTGTCAGCGGCGGGCGATGACCGGCCGGCGTACTCCAAGTTACATAGCGCACGTACCACTGCGACCAGGGCAGGGCACCGGGCCTGCGCGACCCAGAGCCCCGTTGTTGCCGCCAACTGGGCCAATTGAGGTCGTGATGGCAAGCGTAACAGTCCCACTCGGCGAGCTCGGGCCACGGTGCTTGCTGGCTTTGCGCCCGACGGAGCAACTGATTCACCGCGGCTTTGGCAGCCGCCTGCTGTCCGACACACCAGAGCCGCCAATCCCGATCCGGCCAACGTTGTCGCTCGAAAGCCTCGTCCCAATGCTTCGGATAAATACTGTGGTAAGCTGACAGTTCGAATTTTAGCGCTGGATGGCCGGCTGCAATCATGTCATGATTCACTTCACCGCGACCGGCTACGTGGCATCCGACGCACAGGTCGGCTCGCGTCACGAGATCCTTCGTGTCGATCATGCCCAGCGCCACGAGTTCGCTCCTCCCGTGCGATCTACGATAGTGGATGGTGCGCCAATGTTCCGCAGCCCCGTGACACGCCTCACACGAGACCCCTTCACCCTCGGCCGGATACGTTGCCATTCGCTCTTCTTGCGATGGGCGAGGATTATGGCACGCCTCACAATTGGCTAAGCCCTCCTTGTCGAGCACCTGTCGATCGCGCACGATGCCTAACCGCTCAAGCATCGCCAAACCGACCGGAGAACTCAACGATGCGGCGGCACGCGCGTGCGGATCGCGTTCCAGCCAAAAGACGTACTCGTGCCCGGCTTGCCTATCGACATTAGGCACAGCCGCCAAACCGTGAC
Source organism: uncultured Pirellulaceae bacterium (assembly GCA_964425225.1). Taxonomy (GTDB): domain Bacteria; phylum Planctomycetota; class Planctomycetia; order Pirellulales; family Pirellulaceae; genus BPJU01. Next base: position 21,065 of record CAYRMD010000006.1, read on the forward strand.
ACGCCGTAGCCGAACAACTGAGAGATCCGATGAACCGCGCCGAGGGGACCGTTGGTTCTAAGGGCGCCGTCGAACTACCGTCCGAACGCGCCGCTGATGGCTCGACCTGCTGAGCAGTCTGGACTGCTTTCAGACCTCCGGCAACCGTCGCGGCTGCGGCGATCAGCCAAGCCAGCAACAACGCCACCGTCCGGACATGGTTTCTCCGGGAGCCGCTATTGCGGACCACGCCATGGACCACGACCGAACGATAAACGACGTTATGCTCCATTGCCCTGTTCCCGCCCAAGTAGCCGCCATTATAAAGTGCCGCACGGCGATAGCCATGCAACGCACGGAAAAAAATGTTGTCAATGCGGGTGCAGAAGTCGAGGCCCGTCGGTCTGATATCCGTCCGTCCCCCCCTGATACCGTCGCCGGTGAGTCCAATGCAACCAGACCGGCTTTCGTAAAAGACCGTCGTAATCTACACCCCAAGTCCCTTCATGCTGGTACCTACCTTCACCCAACAGTGGTACACTGCCGCCTACCCAACCACCTGAATATTGGTTGGCAAGTGTCGACGGGATTGCCCATCGACGAATTCGCTGTGGACCACCGCTACGGATCCATGGATCTTGAAAATACCGCGGCGCCGTCCGCGGCGTCGGTGCCAAGATGCCCGAGTCGTCGATCGATAGTTTGATCGTCGACACCGACTCGGAGTCACGGAAGTCGACAGGCGCAGCATCGCTCGTTGTGACATCCGTGATTGGCGAAGGCGGGTCTGTCCGCCGAGAGCTTTGAGCGCGGCTCGTTTGCTGGCCGATCCCAACATTCGGTTGAACGACACACGCCAGGATGGTAACCCACCACCACACATGATGCGCGAACAAGCGTCGTGGAACTGCGGCGGCTCTGAGAACGAATTGACAACCAATGATGCATGATGCCAACACCCCACGGCTCCGATTTGTTCGAAGATGCAACTTGGCATTCGGCTTTTCACAATGGTTGTACATGGCAACGGCTCTGGGCTTGCCTAGGAAACGATTGCGAAAGGTTGGTGGCGATTTTTGGGGCAATTGGTCGCCGTCTCAATGCGTCGCTCTAAATTCTGAGTCGACTGAAACTGTCGGAAAATCAGCTATTTTGCGCAGTTTCTGAACAGCCTCCGGTTAACCTACACGTTGCGCGTTTGTCATATTTTCCCGATCTTTGCATCCTGCGCCGTTTTTACCGCCGGCCGATTATGCTGTGCAGCGATAGGCCCCAGAACGTGTAACTGACTAACAGTCCCTGTCCGTTTTATACACATTCGCTGCACGCGTTACGGAATTGGCCGAGCGCCCAGACGATGCGGGTGGCAGATTCAAATCAAAAAGTCTTCTTTTACTAACCAGCAAACTTTTCCTATCCGATAAAACGGATACATACGGAAAAGTTGCCACATCTTCCTATCCCTGTTGGGCGAGTCCATCCGCGATGCAACGGTCCAGTCCCATACAGCGCGTCTAGGGCGGTGGTAGTGCGCCGCATTGGTTGTAGCTGGAGCACTGATGTGGTTTCGATAGAACGGACACGGCCGACGTTCCGGCTCCCTGGGGCGACATTCCGCCCGATGCGTCGTAGCCACGCACTTTTGGCTGGTATCCTCGTGCTGCTTTCACCGCTCGGTGTACTGGTAGCCCAAGTGCCTCCAGGTGCACAGAGCAACTCTGCTCCGGCAGCAGTCGTCCTACCCAGACCTGAAGCAGGCCAGCCAGAACCCGTATCCGCTCCTTACCGCACATGGGGACCAAGCTGGCTGCGTTTGTCGGACACGCCATTGGAGTCCTCTTTCGATCAACAGCAGCCTCCCAGCCTGACTCAGGATCTGGGACAACCCTTATTACCGCCGCCGGACACCACTGGCCCGAGCCTTGTGCCGCTACCTTTGCTGCGAGAACCCTCCGAGTTGCTGATGCAAGACGTAGACTCCCCGCTGGGCTACTCCGGACCATCCGGCGTATTACCGCGCGATGCGCAAACCAATAGCCACTTCGTCCCGATGGAAGACCGCTGGCGCATTGGTTTTCCCCGTTGGGATCGCTACGGAAAAGGGCATCCACCGGTGGACGATTACCCGTACGTTGAGGGAAGTATCTGGGACCCGTACAATCAAAATGTGCTCAAAGGGGACTACCCGATTTTGGGGCAACACCTTTTCCTCAAGTTAACGGCGCAAAGCAACACCTTGATCGAGCTCCGGCAAGTACCAACGGCGACAACTCCGTTTGAGTCCACGTTGCGGCCCGATCAAGAAGAGTTCTTCGGAGATCCGGATCAGTACTTCGCCAACCAGAGTTTTCTCTTTTCGATCGATCTATTCCACGGCGATGCCGCTTTCAAACCGTTCGATTGGCGCGTGAAGCTAACACCCATTTTCAATCTGAATCACTTAGTGGCCGATGAGCTCGCGGCCGTCTCACCCAACGTGGATGCGGGGCAGTCTCGCTTTCGCCAAGACTTTGCCTTAGAAGAGTACTTCCTGGAAGCGAAACTTTCCGACCTTAGTCCCAACTACGATTTTGTATCGGTTCGAGCAGGTTCCCAATTCTTCGTGAGCGATTTTCGCGGCTTCGTTTTCGCGGACACGAATCGAGCAGTGCGTCTGTTTGGTACTCGCAACGCCAACCGCGACCAGTTCAATATACTTTTCGTCGACCAGCTAGAAAAAGACACAAACAGTTTACTAAATACTTTTGACGACAGGCATCAAAACACGATTATCGTCAACTACTATCGCCAAGACTTCATTTGGCCTGGATATACAACCCAGTGGAATTTTCACTTCAATCATGACCGAGCTACGGTGAAGTTCGACAATAACGGATTTCTTGTTCGGCCTGACCCGGTTGGAATCTTCGCGCCGCATGATGTCAAATCCTATTATTTTGGCTGGACCGGAAACGGCCATATCAATCGAATTAATATCAGTCACGCATTTTATTACGTCTTTGGTATTGACGACCTGAATCCTTTGGCCGGCAAACGGCAGGATATCGGTGCATATATGGCGGCGATCGAATTATCCTACGACCGCGACTGGGTGCGCTTTCGTTCCTCTTACTTTTTTAGCTCCGGAGACCCTGATCCGAACGATGACAAAGCGGAAGGATTCGACGCCATTTTCGATAATCCAGCATTTGCGGGTGGTGAGTTCAGCTACTGGCATCGGCAAACGATTCGCCTGTTCGGCGTGAATCTAACTAATCGAATGAGTCTGGTACCAAATTTACGTTCGAGCAAATTTCAAGGGCAAACCAATTTCGTTAATCCCGGTATGCATCTTTTCAATATAGGGTTGGACGCCGATCTTACTCCGAAACTCAAAGCGATACACAATACCAATTTTCTGTGGTTTGACCATACAGAGGTGCTCGAGCAATTTGTGTTTCAAGACGAAATTGCCACGTTCATCGGAACAGATGTTAGTTTTGGCATGGAATACCGTCCGCTGCTAAACAACAATGTCATCCTGGTGGGCGGGATCTCGGGGTTGTTCGTGGGTGAGGGCTTCCAGGACCTATTTCGCGAACTCGATGCACCAGCTCGGGATTTGTTTGCCGGATTCGTTAACCTGGTGCTGGAGTACTAACCGGTATCGATGCCAATCATGCCGCCTTCGCGAGAAAACAGTTGCCAATCCTGGGGAAGAACGAACATGGAAGTCATAAGGCGCAAAGTTCGACCAAAGCCAACAGGCTGGACCAGATTGGCCTGGATAAGTGGACTCATCGGGATTGTTTGGGGTGGCTCGTTGGCGGCACAATCGTTGCCAACCGGAGCGGTATTGCCCCGAAGTCAAACGCCGTATCCGGCGCCGGAGCAAGCTCGCTTGCGCAGCGCCAGTTGCATTGCCTGCCACGGCGACCTGGGAGATATGCATCCGCCGGGAGTCGTGCAACTTGGCTGTGCTGATTGTCACGGCGGCAACCCTCAAGCCATGACCAAAGAAGAAGCCCATGTCCAACCGCGCTTCCCCAATGCGTGGCAAACATCGGCCAACCCCGTGCGAAGCTATACATTGCTTAATCACGAGTCACCGGAGTTCATTCGCTTTGTCAATCCGGGAGACTTGCGGGTCGCTGATCAGGCCTGTGGCCAGTGTCATCCCAACGAGGTGCTGCAAGTCAAGAAAAGCATGATGACCCATGGGTGCATGCTGTGGGGAGCGGCGCTTTACAATAACGGTGCCGTACCGAACAAATGGCCGCGTTTCGGCGAAAGCTACAGCATGCACGGCGTACCGCAGCGGCTGCAAACAGTTCCTCCGCCCACGCCGGAACAGACGGCTCGTTTCGGTATTTTACCGTATTTGGATCCTCTGCCGCGATTTGAGATTACGCAGCCCAGCAACATCTTGCGGATTTTCGAGCGCGGCGGGCGCTTTCGTCCCGAAATCGGCATTCCCGAACGCTTAGAAGAACCCGGACGACCGCGCGAGCGTGTCAGTACGCGAGGCTTGGGGACCGAAAACCGAACCGATCCAGTTTTTATCGGTTTACAAAAAACACGCCTGCTTGATCCGACTCTCAACTTCCTCGGTACCAATGATCACCCGGGCGATTATCGTTCCAGCGGCTGTTCGGCCTGCCATGTCATCTATGCCAACGACCGTTCGCCGGTCCATTCCGGTCCGTATGCTCGCTATGGAAACCGAGGCCGCGCTGCGGCTGAGCCGGACGACCTGGTGCGCGTCGTCGATCCTACGATCCCGAAGGACGAATCGGGCCACCCGATCCATCATCGTTTTACGCGGGCCATTCCCACCAGCCAGTGCATTGTCTGTCACATTCACCCCGGAACAACCGTCTTGAACAGCTACCTGGGGTTCATGTGGTGGGACAATGAAACGGACGGCGAGCTGATGTATCCGGCCGAGCAGCGCTATCCGAGCGCCGAGGAGTATGCCCAGGCATTGTTGTCGAATCCCGAAGAGGCGTCGGTACGTGGGCTCTGGTCCGATCCGGAGTTCCTTACAGAATTAAGCTCCTTGAACACAGCCACCCGCCACACTCAGTTTGCCGACTTTCACGGCCATGGTTGGGTATTTCGCGCGGTCTTTAAGAAGGATCGTCAGGGGCACTTGCTGGACCATCGCGGCCATGCTGTTAGCGAGCTAACCAACGAAAAGCTCCGAGCAGCCATGGCACCACCCTCGCCCCAAGAGCGGCAATTCGGCAAGAAACGGGACGATGTGCCGGTTCACTTAATGGACATCCATCTGGAAAAAGGGATGCACTGCGTCGACTGCCATTTCCATCAGGATAACCACGGCAACACCTTGCTTTACGGGGAAGTTCGCGCGGCGATCGAGATTACCTGTATTGATTGCCATGGTTCGGCTTCCGAAAGCGTATTGGAGAAGCTCGATAGAGCCATAACCGAGGGGCGACCGTGGTCGATGCCCACGTCCGGCCCAGCCGCACCGCCGGGTGGCCACAACTTGTTGGCCCTCCGCACGCCGTTCGGAACCAAGCGCTTCGAGGTAGTAATCGACAGCGACGGACGGCGCCGTCTGGTCCAACGTTCGATGGTGGAACCGGATCTGAGCTGGGAGGTTGTGCAGACCAAGGACACTCTGGATCCGACTAGCCCGCATTACAATGTTCTGTCCCACATCGCCAAAACAGTACGATGGGATACCGATGGCCGCATGACGTGGGGCGGCGATCCGAGACAATGTGCCCACCAAGATACGCGCATCAATTGCATCGCCTGTCACTCATCGTGGAACCCCAGTTGTTTCGGATGCCATTTGCCGCAGCGTGCCAACCGGAAAGTCCCGACCTTGCACAACTTGGGCGACGTCTCTCGTAACCTGGTGTCGTACAACTTCCAAACGCTGCGCGATGATGTGTACATGCTGGCCCATGATGGCAACGTGACGGGGAACCGAATCGGCCCTGTCCGTTCGGCATGCGCCATCCATGTCAGTTCGTATAACCAAAATCGGGAAAACATTTACATCCAGCAGCAGACGATTTCTGCCGAGGGCTTAAGCGGAATTGCCTTTAGCACCAACGTGCCGCACACCGTCCGCGGCGGCAACGGATTGGAATATGAGACGGGGCAGTTTCGTCCAGGAATCTACGAAACCAAAATGTGCACCGACTGCCATTTGTCCGAGCATAACGACAATAACGCTATCCTGGCCCAACTTTTCATGCTGGGTACCGGCTACACCAACTTCATTGGCCGCTACTGTTGGGTAGCCGCCGGCGAGCATGGTTTGGAAGCCGTCGTTGTGACGGAAGCCGAAGAACCGCAGGCAGTGATCGGAAGTACGTTGCATGCTCTGGCGTATCCGGACTACTATCGCAAACATGTGGAACGCGGACGCATCTTGGAGCATGCGCACGAGCATCCTGGACGCGACATTCTGGAAACTCTGTTGCCCGAGTACCGCCATCCAGAAGTGTTACATGTACAAGCGCGGGGCGAATACTTGTACGCAGCTTGTGGAACCGCGGGACTCCGCGTATTCGACATCGCTTTCATTGATCACAAGGGTTTTTCCGAACGTATCATTACCGCCCCAGTTTCACCATTAGGTCAGCGATTTTACGCCCGCACCAAGTATGCTACTTACGTGGCCGCACCTTCGACGACAGCACCGGATCCAACGCGCACCCACCGGCCGGAAAATCATGAACCAACGGTTCATCCGCTGTACGCCTATCTGTACGTGGCGGATAAGTATGAAGGAGTCGTGTTGGTAGGAGCCGGTACGCTATTGGATGGCAATCCGTTGAACAACTTTTTAGAGAGGGCGTTGACCTACAACCCGAACGGTTTACTCGCTGGGGCTCGCCATATCGCGTTTGTCGGCACCTTAGCATACATCTGTTGCGATGCCGGATTGGCCATTGTCGATTTCGGTCAACCAACCGAGCCACAACTGGTCCACATCCTTGGGGCTCCCCACCTTGATGGGCCGCGTGCCACAGCCGTGCAGTTCCGTTACGCGTTTGTCTGCGACCGGCAAGGCGTAAAAGTTCTGGACATTACCGATCCGCGACAACCGCGCCCGGTGTCACAGGTTGATTTGCCCGAGGCGCATTCGGTCTACGTCGCGCGAACGTATGCTTACGTAGCAGCAGGACCTATGGGACTGGTGATTTTAGACATAACGAACCCCGAAAAACCATTGCTGGATCAGGTCTTCGATGCCGACGGGCAACTCAACGACGCACGCGACGTACAGTTAGGTATTACCAATGTGAGCCTATTTGCGTACGTAGCCGACGGCAAGAACGGTTTGCGGGTGGTACAGTTGACGTCGGCTGAGACACCGGGAAACGATGGATTCAGTCCTCGCCCGACTCCACGCTTGATCGCTACCTATCGGATGCGTCATGGAGCTGAAGCTTTGGCCGTTTCCCGGGGCGTGGATCGAGACCGAGCGGTAGACGAGTCGGGAAATCAGCTCTCGGTGTTCGGTCGCGTCGGTGCACGACCGCTGTCGCTCGAAGAACGCCGCCGGATGTATTTGTTGCCCGATCGTCGCGTTTGGCGGGTCAGTGACAACCCGTTCAATAGCCGCTTCTATAACTTCCCTCCTGAATTGGCTCGCTTGCCTCAATTCCAACGGTTTGTTCGCTGAGCGAGCAACGCTGCATAACATAGGTGTGCACCGACCGATTGTTCATTTGTGATTTAAACCACCGAGACAGCGTATCTGGGCAGTGTATTTCCAGGCGTGAAAAGCGACGGATCCCGCGTGATCCCTAACGCATTGCACGGCGCTGTCGCGGTCACTGCGTCGGGGCGACCCCACGCGTCCGCCTCTGGGTCCTATATGCTCGCCCCCGAATAGAAACGGTGACACACTCCTACGTGTGCCGCACAGTTCACAGTTCCGCGGCTAGGAGAATTTGGCATACCTTCGACCCTGCTGGATGGATTTTTCAAATTGGGTCGAATTCCCGTCACCCACCGTTGTAATGCCAGGTTCGACCTACCCAACGGAAACGGAACTTTACACCGGCGCATGCCAGAAACACACGAAAGACGCCACGGCTTGCGTGCGCAATCGACGTAGCGAGAGCAAAGCGTTGCTGCACTTCAGTATTGCGGCCAGCACATTCGCCCCCGGAACGGGTTTTGGGGCCTTGCTGTGTTCTACTGGACGGCATCGTGCCTTGTAGTAAAAGGACGTGCCTGGCATGTTGCATGGATAATTGGGAGGTCGAACTGCCGGCAAGTGAACTTCGTAAACGCTACCTCGTTGGACCGCCGGAACCGCGCCGATCGCCATGGCACACCTGCCGCCTGTGTCTCCGAACCAGCGGAAAAACCGTTCCAAATGTGTTCCGATGGGACTGCGGCGAGGCATGCCATATCCCGACACCGACTTGAGTCAAAGCGTTTCTGCTCCGACCGCCCTGATTGGATCTTTCCACCGGTCACCCCGTTTGGCCGCGATCGTATCTGTTAGTGCCACCGCGGTGCCAGAATGCTGGCCACGGCAGGTGCCACGAAGTCCGGCAGGACAATCAATAGGGGAACGTAAGGACGTGCCGCTATTATTTTCACCTCCCGCTGTTTGCCGCGGGTACCCCCGGGGCTCGCCCCCAGTGCTCCGTTATAATATCCATCGCGAGACGCTTTAGACCGTATCAGTTCAACGCACGCTGGTCAAAGAGAGCCCTCGCCCCAACGGCCGCTATGCGATTGCGGGGCCAAGACATTTCAGGTCGATCTAACCTATTTTTGATATCAATCGACGCGCCCACTACGTCCCATGCTGCATCTAGCGACTGAGAAAAGGCGAAAACAGCGGGTAGCTTGCTGCATTAAGAGTAGGTCCTACACACAATGGAGAACCGCACGCGACGAGGCCCCTGCAGGAAAGTTCAACACGATTCAGTGCAAACATTACTGCAAAACCCGGGACAGGACGGGAGCGTCCACTGAGGAGCAATTCGATTTCGAGGAGCAGTGGGCACCCATGCGCATGGAAACGACACGCACCGAACGCGGTGTCGTATAGTGCTTACTCAGGAGGATGTCTCATTATTCACTTAATCTGCAAAAGCAAAAGCAGCGATTCGGTGGGCTCTTGCCTGTCGATTAGCTGAATAACTGGACTAGCAAAACGATCGTTATGGCGACGATCGTATTGATATCTTTTGCAAGTAAGAAACTCTCTTATAGGGCACCGGCGAGAGATCTGTGTGTTAGTGCACTTTTCCGCGCCGCTTTGCAATATGCTCAAATGGTATCGCCAAACAGGATTCTCATTCGTTCGGCAGAGTGTGGATTGGTTAGACCTGCTGATGAAATAGAGCCACATAACATCACGGTGCAAGATTTGCCAGTCCGACCTCGAAAGGAGTGGGCCCGTAAGGTACTTCGTGCATTGCGCAGATACTGTGATTTAGATTCAGACGATTTTGTTATTTTGGCGGGGCGCATTTATCGAGAGCACCTACTTCCCCGTCTGAAGTCGTACGACATACCGTTGAACAGGCTCTCCATTGGACGACAATTGCAATATCTTGCCCAGATTGTGCGAAAACGAGACATCTGTGACGAACCCCATCAGCTCTTCCCATCCTTGTTTCGGCCGTGTTTCCCATTCACGACGGACCACATACGGCGCAACGGCATCTATATCTTGTTCGACGATCGAGAACATGCCCACGGAGTAGATAAAACTGTGCGTTGTTGCGCACACCGGACCAAATCAATTATCTTTTCGCTCAAAGCAGCATTTCGTTGAAGTGAATAAGGATCGCAGTACCTTTCGTAAGAATGTGGGGCGAGCTCTGTTAAACCGGGCCAATAGTCCTTTTCCGGAGCAATGGGACTGGGCCTTGACAACGCGGTAAGCGAAACAACGTCGGGGGGGCCGAGTGTTAATACGGATCGGCAACGCGCTGCGGACGTAGAGGTGTCGAACTATATACGAAAGTACTTCTCATTTGTTTGTTTTCAAGTGGACGACAAAGATCAGCAGTTGAATCTGGAGAAAAAACAAATCGCAACAATTTCTTTATGTCCTAAGTGCAAGCCGTCCGCAAATTGGTTGGGATTGCATTCCCCGATAAGGAAGATTCGAGAAACCGGACTCTGTTTAGTGAATGCACTGTACGGCGACCCGCCTACTCTTCACAGCATTGAGATGCTTCGCAGAACGTCGAGAGGCTAGCCACAGATTGCACCTAACAGGCTGCAAGTGCCAGTGAGCGAACCGATTCCGTGGCGATACGGGGACGATATTCAATAACTCAAACGTGCACTACACCGCACACCAGACGAACGTTGAGCTCGGCGGCAACCATGACGCAGTCTGTCCTTAATAGCTGCCGATTTCGCAAACACTTTCAGTGCAATACGGCTAACTGGTGCAGAGGTTCGGTTATTCTGCTACCACGACTGGCATGGTCTTGAGTTTTCACTATGCTTACCGGTTGTAACGTTCGCGGCTGCCCACACGGTTTTTCGAGAGTCGCCAAACACATGAGCAGGAAGATGGCTATGAAAAGGAACCACCCGTTATATTTCGCAGGTTTGATAACCGCCGTATTATGGCTCAGTCCATTTATCGCAGCTTTCAAGCTCTCAGCACACGATGATTTACCGAAAAGCGACCCCCAAGCGTTAGGGTTCCATCCAGCGCGCTTGTCAGCCATTCGGCAACGCATGCAGAGTTTTGTGGACCAAGGGCAAGCTGCAGGAATTGTGACTCTGTTGGCCCGAAATGGTCATGTGGTGGACCTGAGTGCTGTGGGGTTTCAAGATTGGGAAAACCGGCAACCCATGCAGGCTGACTCGCTATTCCCGATCGCATCCATGACCAAGCCAATCACAGCGACGGGTATGATGATTTTGATCGACGAAGGAAAAGTCAAACTTGATGATCCCATTAGTCACTACATACCCGCGTTTCGACAAACCCGTTTGGTCGATGGCTCGCCGCCTCGCCGTGAGATTACGGTTCGAGATTGCTTGACGCATACCTCTGGTATTGTGGGGGATCAGCGCACCAGCGGAAGTTTGGCGGATACGGTCGAACAAATCGCTCGGCGTCCGTTGGCCTTCCACCCAGGAGAACGTTGGGCGTACAGCCCGGGCTTGACCATCATCGGAAGAATTATCGAGCTTGTGTCTGGCGAACCTTATGAGCGTTTCCTGGAACGCCGTATCTTTCAACCGCTGGGTATGCACGACACAACTTTTCGGCCCAGCAAAGAGCAACAGGCCCGACTCGCTCGCCTGTACAAGCCTGGCCCGGAACCCGGGTCGCTCGCTCCTGCCACCCATTGGATCAACGACCTATCCGAAGATCGAACGGCAAATCCCTCCGCCGGACTTTTCTCAACGGCCCGGGACCTATTCCGTTTTTACCAGATGATTCTCGACGGCGGACAATGGAAAGATCAACGCATCCTATCCCGTGACTCGGTGCACCAAATGGTGCGACTACAAACCGGAGAACTGATGACCGGCTTTACGCCCGGCAATGGGTGGGGTTTAGGTTGGTGTGTAGTGCGAGAGCCTCAAGGCGTTACGGCTATGTTGATCCCTGGTACATTTGGGCACGGCGGAGCGTTCGGAACCCAAGGTTGGGTAGATCCAGAGCGCCGTATGATATTCGTATTGCTCGTAGCGCGAACGGAATTCGGTAACTCAGATGCATCGGAGATTCGCGCTGAGTTCCAACGGCTGGCCGTAGAAGCCCTAGGGCCGTAAGAATACCGGATAACCTCAGAGCAGCGCGATTCCTTATCGCTATAGGTATCTTGAGGTTGGTGTTGGCCAAGTAAACTACTGGTCCAATACATGGGTTGGGCAAAGCCAAAGGACCAGCAGGCCCCCCGCGCTGCGTTATTGCGCCTTTGCTTTAAGTTCTTGTCCGTTGCTGGACGCCTTTTTGAGCAGCCGCAATCGAGGCTATGCTTCACTGGTTGAATCGGCAGGTGGATGTAAGTGGATCTCGGGAATTAGTTCAGGAATCAGTTCGCCACGGGGTTCCGGATCATTCGGGTCGATGATCGGGCGGCAACAGCGTTCCATAGTTTCCAGAAATAGCTGGACATCGAGCCCCTGATGCGTGGGCAGGTAAGCTTCTAGGTACTTGCGCGACGAGTAGTAGAGTTTCCGCGCCCCACGATAATTCCCGTTACCGAAATGGTGAAGGCACACGGCGGCTTGGATCAGCCCCTGATAAAAAGTCCGGTCTGGGCCTTGGTAGTCAGCCCACAATTCTTCCCATGCTTCGTGCGCCTCGAAGAACTCGCATCGGTTAAAATACTCAATGCCGCGTAGATAGAGCGGATCGTATTGGCCGGCCATCTGGCGGCTCCTTTGCCCATGGAAAGTCCTCTCGTCCTTTGGAACTTTCTAGACTGTCGGATGGATCGTGGCTAGGGGGACTGCTCGAGTTGTGGTATAACTTGGCCGCGGTTATTGGCCCTGCAGGCCCATTGGGGTTTGGGCATCGGGATTCGGTGCGGGCGTTCAGTCCGCGGACGCCAAAACGGGGACTTACCGACTCAAGGAGCAGCTATGGCTAAGCAAAGGCAAGCAACACGATCTAAAAGCAAGCCATCATCGAAATCCAGCAAGAAGCCCTCCCCGAGTGATGCCGCGTTACACGAGCGTGCTCGACAAATCGTACGGCTTTTAAATCAGGCATACCCGGGAGCCACCTGTGCTCTTCGGCACCGGAATGCGTATGAGCTGCTGGTAGCTACCATTCTTTCGGCTCAATGCACCGATGAACGCGTCAATATGGTCACTCCGGCACTATTCGCACGGTTCCCGGATGCTCAGGCCATGGCACAGGCCCCTCGAGCCGAATTGGAGCGAATGATTCAAAGCACGGGCTTTTTCCGAGCCAAGGCTAAGAGCATCCAGGAATGTTGCCAGCGGTTGGTCGAACATTATCACGGGCAAGTACCTGCTGATATCGACGCTCTGGTGAAGCTACCCGGTATTGGCCGTAAAACGGCTAATGTAGTGCTAGGAACCGCATACGGACTGCCTACCGGAATCGTTGTCGACACGCATGTGGCGCGCATCGCTCGACGACTGGGGCTCTCGACCCAGAAGGATCCCAATAAAATCGAACAAGATCTGATGACGCTTATTCCCAAAGAGTCCTGGATCGACTTTTCTCACCAGTTGATCCACCATGGTCGACGGATATGCAAAGCACGCCGACCGTTGTGTGGCCAGTGCCCCTTGGAGAGCGTTTGCGCAAAAATTGGCGTGGAAGGTTCTGCTGCGACGCCCGAGATACCCGCACGCGAAACGTCCCGTTCGTCGAAGCGTCGTGTCTTACGCAGCAAGTAAGCCTATACGTTGCACGACCGAGGGTAAACTGCTGCCCGTTTTCCGATTCCCGACAAGCGAGGCGAAGGCTTCCCAATAAGAGCACGCGTGAACTTGATCTGAGGACGCCGAATACCGCCATGATCCTTACCGGCTTAGAAATCCAACAACACTTGGGAACCGATATTATCATCGAGCCTTTCGACCCGGCTCGATTAAATCCCAACAGCTATAACCTGACGCTACACGACGAATTGTTAGTTTACGAAGAAGTGGTATTAGACATGAAGCGCCCGAATCGAATCCGGCGGCTGTCGATTCCGCCGCAGGGGCTGGTTCTGGAGCCGAATCGCATCTATCTAGGGCGCACGGTCGAGTATACCGAAACCCATAACTTGGTACCCATGATCGAGGGACGCTCGTCGGTAGGACGGCTCGGACTTTTCGTCCATGTCACAGCCGGAGTTGGCGATATTGGTTACAAAGGGTACTGGACGCTGGAAATGTTCGCCGCGCAGCCGATTCGCGTTTATCCGTTCGTCGCGATATGTCAAATACTTTATTACAAGCCGCTCGGCGACATACGTGAATACGCTAGTACCAAATACCAGGATAGCCGGGATGTAATACCAAGTTTATTGCACCGGGAACTGAATTCGCAGGGTGATTTCGAGGACCCGCAACTGACGTTTCCATTTTGACGCACCAGGATCGGCTCGGACTTTTTTTCACGGCAGTGCGGTGTAGGTCCAAATCGTCTGGCTCGGAAAACCCTTGACTGGAAACACAATTGCTCGTCGGCGAGTAATCCCACGCGAGGTGGATGCTGGATTGCCGCCCCTACAGAAACTGGATCAGACCAACGTGGTTGGTTTACCGCCGCGGTTGTTCCCCCGCGTCTTGTGGGCATCGTGGACGGCTGCCTACGTTTGGCCCTATCTTAGCAGCGCGATTGTTTTTTGACCGCGCCACTGCACCCTCGCACCTCCGCATTAAATATTTTTCCATCCTGCGACCCACCAAATTGCAAAGTTGAGCTGAAGCAATCGCCACTTCAGAGCAGTAACCCAAAGGAAGCTGCTTTCTGCGAAACAACATATGTTGAGAGATGGGAGCTTCTTCAGAATCCCACACCTTGAATGATGGGAAGTTTTCTTTTGTGAGCGAGAAAGCTCATGTGTGCCTGAACCCGTCTTAACGGGCGGTGGGCCACGGGGACCGGAAGACGTATCTTTTACATTGAGGCGTCTGCCAGGTTTGTTATGGGGCTGTCACAACGTCTTGACGCTGCCGTCACAACGTTCGAATAAAAAATCGGCAAATCTCTTGGATTGTCGGTGCAATTTCTGGCATAATAATAGCAATCCGAAAAACGAGCGTCCGGCTTCCGCCTCGTGGTTGGACTTTTGGGCGCTGTTTCGTGGAACTCGTTGGTAAGGGTCACATATGCGCGGTGGATATCTTCGGGCGGCAATGCCCCTGGTGGTTCTGGTAGGCATCGTCGTTCTATTCGGGTGTTCTGGATCCAATGATTCCGGCTCGGTTGCACAAAACACGCCCGCTGCGTCCACGGTACCTCCCTTGCCACCCGAGCCGATGGCGGCCGGTGCTGGAGCAGGCGGTGGTGCAGCCACTCCGCCACCTAACGCGCCGGGGTCCGGGGAAGAGCAAGGCACGGATGAGGCCGCCAGCGATGCGGCAGCCGGAGCTCCTGGTGGTCCTCCTGCGGGTGTTCCCGGAGGACCTCCCACCGGATTTCCTGGCGGTCCCCCCGGTGGATTTCCCGGAGGTTCGCCAGGTGGGCCACCGGGCGGATATGCCGGTGGTTCCCCTGGTGGGTTTCCGGGCGGATACCCGGGTGGCCCTCCAGGTGGATTTCCGGGTGGCCCTCCAGGTGGATTTCCAGGCGGGCCGCCAGGTGGATTTCCAGGCGGGCCGCCAGGTGGTGCCCCAGGTGGATTTCCGGTACCGCCCGGAGTACCGGGTGCAGGTGGCGATGCTGGCGAGGTGACTGCGCCGAGTTTGCCATTTCCACCCGGCGGGTTCGGTGGGGCTGAAGCCGGTCCGGACAGCTATGGCGGTGCCGACGCGGCCATTCCGGGAGCTTTTCCCGGCGCGCCAGGAGGCTACCCAGGGTACCCGCCAGGCGTTCCCGGTGGCCAAGGGTTTCCCGGATATCCCGGAGCGCCCGGTACACCGGGAGTGACCGGGGGACTAAAACCGCCCGAAACGTTTAGCGAGAAAGCCGCGGCCGAATTTTCCCGTGGTAATCAACGTCAAGCCTTTCACTATGTGTTTGCTGATTTGCTGTCAAACGATGAGCAAGCTCAGGAGCTCTTCTCGAAAATTAAATGGGTCAAAGGTCTAAACCGTCCGCTAGTGGCCGTGCGTTGGGGAATCGGAGTTCAATATCAATCGGGCGGTTATACGGGCGATCCTCACCCAATTGGCTCACCGCCACAGACTCCTCAGGTTCAAAGCGGATTTGGTCGTCGCGGTGGGGGTGGGGCTCCCGTCGAACCGGGCGGAATCTCGAGCGGGCCAGCATTTCCGGGTGCTCCGGGAGAACCATCGGGTTTCGCTGGAGGGTTCCCCGGTTTTCCAGGAGCATCGGGCGGGGCTAGCGCAGCTAGTGGCAGTGACCCAGTAGTGCTGCGCTCGACCGGAGAGCTAGGTCAGCGCGTATTTGAAGAGTTGAATGCTCGATTTGACGAAGGGGCATTCGGCGAGCTGTTGGAGGACTACTCGGCAGCCGGTGCCGGAACTGCCCCAGGCTATCCGGGCCCTGGCGGTGGTTTTCCCGGTTTTCCTGGTGCTCCTCCCGGAGGTGAAGAGGACGCGGCTGCTTTTCCAGGAGGGCCGCCTGGTTTTCCGGGTGCTGGTGTCCCACCCGGTTATCCGGGTCCTGCAGGATTTCCAGGAGCTCCGGGTCAGGCTCGGGGGCAAGGAGCCCGCGGACGTGTGTCCGCATGGAGCGTTACATCGCTTCGCCCTGGATTCGTGTCGCTGGGTGAGTCGCAACAAACCGAGGACCTGTTGAAAAAAGCGCGAGCTCAGGAACTGGACGTCGTTTTGGTGTTCGAAGTCCAGGTCGAGCAGAATCGCCGGACGTTGATGGTAAATAACACAGTAAAAATTCGTCTCTACGACGGACAAACCGGAACGCTGTTTAGCGATCTGAACCTCAAAAGCCTCAACAATATTCAAGTGTCTCGCGCACGCGAACGAATGAAGCCGTCAGACAAAGATCCGGTCGAAGATGTCGTTAATCAGCTTATGCAATATGTGGATCAGAATCTAACGGTTGGCGAACTACCGGCCGATTTGGACCGCGACAAAGTTATCGATCGAATTCGCGGACTAATCGAGAAGCGTCAGGAGCGGCTGCTCGAAAAACTCGTCGAGATCCGCTTCTATCGAAGTCGGAAGTTGTTGTCCAACGACGATCTAACCTACGCCTATAACCATATGTTGCAAGATGAGTCTCTCGCCAAACGCCTGGCTACAGGTAACCAGCAAGCCAAAAAGGAGGCAGTCGAGGGGTTGCTTGCCAAGCTGGAACGATCCCGGTAAGCGAAGCGCGTCCCAGGACGCGAACGGCTCGCGAAGTCGAAGCCACCCCTTCGAATCGGTCGCCGACGTATGTCGTTGCCGTCTTGTCACGCGACGTCCCGCGTGGCTCGTGTAAGGTCTTCGAGCAACTCCAAAGTACCGCACGCTTAGTAAGAAATAGAACTACAGTCACACCGGCTGAAGAACTGTCTGTAATGCGCGGCGCGTGAGGATTCCCATCCCGTCGCCGGCCAAAGTGGGCAAGCTCCGTTAGCCAACTTTGATTCGAAAGGCGGTGGGTACTTGTGTCCTGCCGCGACGCTATGGCGTAGCTCGCATTGAAGCCCCAACCTGGAGCAGGTGGTCAAGGACCAACCACGAGGACGCGAAGACGTCAAACACAATTAGGTAGCGAACCGGTGGTTCGGCGTTCTATTGCGTCTTGCGCCATCGCGGCTTTGTGTAGAAATCCGTAATTCCGCGGTTTTCGAAGACAAAAAACACAACCTATGGGCGTGTTTGACGGAAATAAAAGACCCCCTTCTTATTTGAGGTAACGACATCCAGCAGCCCGTCACCGTCAACGTCGGCTAGTTCAAATTGCGTACCCACGCCGCTATCATGGTCGAACTGATGTCGGATCCATTCGGCGCGGCCGGCTTGTCGCCGCAATTCAAACCAGCAGATCACAGCGGGCTCGTCGACTCCTGGATCACCCTTCGCGTGGGCCCACCAACGTTTTCCCGTTACAAAGTCCGGAAGTCCGTCACCGTTTAGGTCTGCCATCATCACGCTATGCGTCTGAGAAAACGAGCGATCAATTTCGTGCGTAACCCATTGGTTTGGCGCCTGCTGCTCATGCCACCAAATTCCATAAGCATGGGGGCTAGTGGTTAGCACGTCTGCATCACCATCGCCGTCAAAATCATAGACGTGGATTTGGGCTGCTGCACCGCCAAACGGTGCTTCGTGGAATGTCCATGGTTTATCGGACCGTGCGGCAGGAGCTTCCCACCAGCCGTGCGCCGATAGCACATCGATTCGACCATCTCCGTTAACATCTCCCGCCCCAAGACCGTGATAGTATTTGGCTGTGCCGGGAGCACCGGGCTGACTGATGGCAGTTAGTTGCCACACGGCGTAGGGATCAGCGGCCGGACGGGCCCAGCCTAAACGGCGCAAGGGACCATCGGGGTTGGCCGTGTCGGGAGAAAAGCCCAACAGAAGTTCGCGCCGTCCATCCCCATCGATATCCAGATACTGCGGGCTCTCATTGTTGGTCACAGGCGTACAAACGTGCCGATTCCAAGGCCGTGTCGCACCTTGCGGATTCTCAAACCACCACGTCGGAGTTCCTGGGAAATCGACTACCAATACGTCGATCCAACCGTCGTGATTCAAATCATCAGCAAACGTGCAGAACGAGTTGCTGTAACCAACCGGATCATACTCGGGGGCCTTTTCCAAAATCGTGTGCATTTTCCAGTCAGGAGCCTCGTACCAAACGTATCCAGCGACGATATCGTTCTTCCCGTCGCGGTTAATATCGGCAACCGCGACGCCTTCGCTGCGAAATGCAGCATCGAGTTGATATTTCACGAATTCAATGCGGACCGAGTCCGATGCGAATGCCCAACATGGTAAGAGTCCGATGCACGCCAAAAAATAAACCATCATTCGGCTCACTGGTACTACCTCCTCTTGCACTCGGTGCGTGATGACAGCTTCGAGCGACTGAAAATCGGCCGGATCGCTGCCTTCTATTGTCCAAGATTACCCAGCTTTCACTACCGTATCCCGCGACCGGAAAATTAAGCGTCTATTTCCGTGCCATTACTAAGACGTGTCGTTAGTGTTCGGTACCGCCACGTGATCCATCAAGGAATTGCGTGTATTGTATAGATGGTGAATTACCATCGCCAATGAGATGTTCGTTAAAAGTGGACGGTAAAAAACTGGCGGTCGGCAGACGACGAATTCGACCGGACGCTTTTGAGCTGAAGGAGAACTTATGGCGCGATTGGTAGTGAAGGTGTTTCGGTCGATCATTGGTGGAAAGATGGCGTGGTACTCAGTGTGGCTCGGCTCTTTTTTGCTCGCAGCATCGCTCGTGGCCCAATTGGACGCAGCCGATGAGGCTCTGCCACTTACGAAGTTGGCGGAACAGTTGACACCGGCCCTCGTACTTATCCGGTCTTCGGACCGAGATGGCAACGATGATTATGGGGTAGGTACCGGTTTTGTCATTTCTTCAGAGGGACTCATTGCTACGAATCTGCATGTCATCGGTGAGGGACGACCGTTCCGCGTCGAGGCTGCCGATGGTAAACCCCTAACGGTTGTGGCCGTGCATGCAGCGGACCATCACCTGGATCTAGCCATTATCCGCGTCAAGCCAGAACGGCCACTAAGAGCGCTGACCTTGGCCGAGGAACCGCTGCCGGTCGGCGCACCTTTGGCGGCAGTAGGCCATCCGTTTGGCTTGAAAAGCAGTGTGGTCGCTGGGGTGCTATCCGGCCGTCGGGTGATGGATGGACGACAGATGTTGCAGCTGGCGATGCCGGTCGAGCCGGGCAACAGCGGCGGACCCGTGGTCGACCGGCGGGGACAGGTTCACGGAATAGTGACACTCAAGTCGGCATTGACCGAAAACCTGGGGTTTGCCACCGACGTGTCGGCGCTGCGGACGCTGTTGGAAAGGCCCAATCCTGTAGCCATCGACCGCTGGGTCCGCCTGGGTCAGCTTCCGTCTCACGTTTGGCAACCGCACTTGGGCGCCCGATGGCGATATCGTGGCGGGATCATTCATGTCGAGGAACCTGGCACGGGCTTCGGTGGTCGAAGTCTCTGTCTGTGGCAAGCCAGTGTGCCACAAGATTCGTTTGCGGTCGAGGTCGACGTTCGACTGTCTCGAGAAAGTGGAGCAGCAGGATTGGTGTTTTATTGTGATGAACAAATGCGTCATTACGGTTTCTACCCCTCGCAAAGCCGAATGCGCTTGACGTGCTTCAAAGGGCCCACCGTATATGAATGGGAAATCTTGCGGGAAGCGCCCACCGCAGCGTATCGTCCGGGCGATTGGAACACGCTCCGTGTCGAGGTCCAAGGGCCACTCATGCGGTGCGTGGTTAATGGGTCGCTGGTCTTCGTGCAACAAGACACAACGTTGCGAGGGGGACGCGTGGGTTTGGTGAAATTTCGGGATACAGCGGCTGACTTTCGACGTTTTCGCGTCCAGCCACTGACCGACACTACATCGGAGCCTTCCCGTAATCCGCTGTGGGCCGATTTGCGGAATCACCTAGTCGATGCACGCGAAATTTCCGAACAACTCGTCGCGCCGCTACTAAATCGCCCGGAAACACCCTTGTGGTTGCGACGCGAAGAAGAGCACCTTCAGAGGCAATTGGCCGCGCTTCGCGAGGTTGGCGCAGAATGGCACTTGCAAACGGCGTTGAATCACCTGGAGAAAGCCCTAGCCGAGCCGGTCGACTTGCTGCGGGCCGCCCTGTGGATCGCTTACATCGATGATCCCGATGTCGATCCCGATGCGTACGTCGAGCAAGTCGAACAGATGGCGCGAGAGATCACCAATAGCTTACCTGCTGGCGCCGATCCAGCCACTCGGTTAGCAGCGCTGGATAAGTATTTATTCGAGGACAACGGTTTTCACGGCAGTCGCCACGATTATTACCATCGCGCTAACAGTCACCTGCATCGGGTTCTCATGGATCGTGAAGGCTTGCCGATTACTTTATCCTTGCTGTATATCGAGTTGGCAAAGCGGCTAGACCTGACGGTAGACGGCATTGCGCTGCCGGGACACTTTATCGTACGCTTTCGCCCCTCGAACGGCTCAGCCGAATGGATTGATGTTTTTGAGCGCGGCAAAAAGCTATCGATCGAGGACGTGCGGCAAATGGTGCGTAAAGAACTTGGCGACGATCAGCCCGCCGATACATTCTTGGAGCCGGCCACACCGCGCCAGATTCTGGAGCGGATCTTGCGAAACCTGCTCAATTCAGCGGAACGCGATAACGAACCTCAAGCGATGCGCCGCTATTTGGAGGCATTGGTCAAGCTGGATCCGAACAATGTGCAGTACCGCGGCATGCGGGCGTTGACACGTTACCACACCGGACGCCGACAAGGGGCCATCGCCGATTTGGACTGGTTCTTGACCCACCAACCCCGCGGAGTAGACCTGGAACGCATACGCCAAATGCGGGAAGTCTTCGCCAGCGAATTAGCCGAGCCGTAAGCAGTGTCCATTCGAAAGGAAAACGTCTGTGCAGTATTCGATGCGATCTTTGCTGGTGACCGTCGCCACCTTTGGGGCGGCTTTGGGGCTTTCAGCACGGGCGGGGATCCAAGTACAAGCAACCCTGGCCGCCGGCATTTGCGGTGTGTGGCTGGGAATGGCACTGTGCGTCTGGGGAGTTTCGGCTTTCTATCGCAGAAGGTTGATTTCGTTCCTGGCTGTCCTGGCTGGGTGCTTGTTGCTGGTAAGCGCAGTCAACGCGACCAGTTTTGCGATTGCGGTCGCGATCAGTCGGGCTATGGCTGTAAGCTTTTAAGGGTGCCGTAGGGAGGTTACTCGCTCGATGGGGCCACAGCACATTGGGCCTGACGGAGCGCGGTCGACCGCCCATGGACCGCACGCCGGTCGGCGCCAGTTGATAGCAGAGCGTGGACTTCGCGGCAGTATACGGGATTCTGGTCGCCTTCCACGCAGATACGCTCCGTAGCCCGCGTCGAAGCGCACCAGTTTCCTAATAACACACGGAAACCAAATGCGACAGACCACGGATAACTTAGGCACGTTCCTTGTGGAAACGGCCGCTTTATTGTCGGTCGCCGTGGCAGCAAGCCTCTGGCTGGTGCGCCCGATCCGGCCACCAGAGCTACCACCTCTGCCGGTGACGCAAGGTCCGATCGGAGCGACCGCCGCTGTTGCTGCTGAACCCGTATGGAACGCTGAAACGGGTACGCTCGCCTTACCTGTAGCGAACGACCAGCTATTAAGCGACTCCTTGCCGTCATCCGGATTGAAAACGCTTTTGATCGATGGAGGACGCCTCAGTACGCACGCCATCCAGTGGCTAGCTCGTTACCCGGAATTGGAACACCTGCGTCTGAGGGGTATCCCTATCGGCGACGAAGAGGTTCGCGTGCTTACACGTCTGAGGCAACTTCGCATTCTAAACGTGCCGCACGCTGTTTTTTCCGACAAGGGATTGCAGGCACTGTCCGAGCTTCCACGTTTAGAGATGTTACGTTTCGGTTCGCCCCATGTCACGGATTGCGGTCTAGAAGCGCTGAGTCGTTCACGGTGTTTGCGCTTCTTACACATCATTGATTGCCCTGTCAGCACTAAAGGTGTCGTATCGCTGACGCGCTGCACACATCTTGAATCGCTATACATCGACGGAGTGGAACTGGATGATGAGGCTGTCGACATTTTGTTTGCACACCTGCCGGGGCTACACCTGCATTTGAATCAGCAACATCACGATCGCGACCCCAACCGCGCCGTCCACTCATCACATGAATTCCTGTTGCCCTAGTGCCGGTTTGTGTACTGTTTTTCGTTGCACATTTGCTCCTTTTCTCGTGTTTCGCCATTGAGAAGACATACAGCAGCAAAAGGCATTTAACGAAAAGGGGCTAGGCTCTACTTTTTCCGTTTTCCAAATGCCAAAGCCCATGGCGGACCAAGAGCGTAGAATACCTAGGTTCGCCGCGAAGTTTTTCAACTCTCACGTCCGACGAAACGCTCTGTAAAGCGTTCGATCTCAAAAGCCCCCTTCGCACCGTGTTCTCTGCATTACGGGACGCCAGATACCTTTTCGGCAAAATTGTTCGACGTCCGAGCGCCAGCGCGATGCGTTCGAGATAGGCCAGCGCTTGCCGTGGAAAGGCGAGCACCCACGTAACAACGCTTTCCGAAAACGCGACGCTGGACAAAGGCCCGCACTGAATTCAGCTTCTTTCCAATTGCGCCTTTGCCTCTTTGCGCCTTTGCGATAAGTCGTTTCTAAACGGCAAAAGGCGAGCCATGCTGTTAGGCTTTGACCGCACGCACCACTAGTCGCTCCTCGGGGTGATTGTTCCTGAACTTTTCGCTTCCGAGCGACGCCGACAGGTACCAAGCAGCCAGTGACGCGGGTGGGACGCCTTTTTGTGGTTTCGCAAAGAATTCGGCTTCACGATTTGGGATACAGGAGGACGGACTTCTACTACGATACGACAGTGACTGGCAGGGACGCGGTCCGCTTGTTAGGATAAGGACCGTTTCAAGGTGGAATTGCAACCAACTTGCCGTAACGCTACTGGGTAGCAGAGCCAAATAGGGTTCGCACTCAGCTACACAAGCAAATGGGAGGTTTATTCTATGGCGCATCGACCATGGGGCCGGGAACATGTGGCGGGCCGATGGGCCTGGCGACCGGCGCACTACCGGGTGTTTTTAGCGACACTACTGGTGTTCGGATTGTCGGCCGCCGCGGCACGGGGCTATCGGTTGTTGGTCGAGCCGTTGGACAGCTTAGAGCAAGCGGCAGTTCGGTTCCTCGATTCTTTAGATGCACACCAGCGCCAGGTGGCCGTTTTGCCATACGATTCACCACAGCGCGTGGATTGGCACTTTATACCGAGAACTGAGCGAAAGGGATTGCAAATCCGCGATATGACCCCAGCCCAGCGCCAGGCGGCTCTGGCGTTGTTGCGTAATTGCTTGAGTGAAATTGGATACTCCAAGGCCGTGAAAATCATGGAATTGGAAAAAGTGCTTCACGAGTTAGAAAAGACACGTCAGGGTGGGCCATTACGGGACCCGGAACGGTACTATTTCACTGTTTTTGGTCACCCCGGTCACGGCCGTTGGGGGTTGAGTATCGAGGGCCACCACCTATCGCTCAATTTTGTCATGGATAACGGCCGCGTGATTAGTTCTACCCCTTCGGTCTTTGCGGCAAATCCGGCCCAAATGAAATCGGCGGTCGCCGGGGTTCCTCAGGGACTCCGGGTACTGGCGGCCGAAGAGCAATTGGCTTTCGAGCTGTTGTCGAGTCTTTCCGAAGAACAGCGTGGCAAAGCGGTGATTTCACGCGAGCCATTGCGCGAGATCCGCGCAGCAGGCCAACCACAACCTCCTCGAACACCCCCGGAGGGAATCGCTGGTGGCGAGTTAACAGCGGCTCAGCGCGATGTACTAAAGAAACTAGTTCAGACCTATGCGGCGAATTTCCCCGACCAGGTCTCTGCCAATCGTCTCGAAGCGATCGAGCGTGCCGGGTGGGAAAAGGTACATTTTGCGTGGGCTGGTGCTTTGCAGCCGGGAGTCGGGCATTACTATCGCATCCAAGGCCCAACCTTTCTAATCGAGTTTGTCAATACGCAGCCGGATGCAGCAGGTAATCCGGCCAACCACATCCATAGCGTGTGGCGCGACATGCGAGGCGACTTTGCCATACCGATCGGGGATTGATCGTTGCTGTGCACGCCCTGACGCCAGCAAGCGGCTTGTTCGCGCGCCGATTGTGGGATGGGTTAGCTCCAGCTATCTACCAAAGCGAGCATGTCGTTAATGGCTGCCATATCCGCCAGATGGCCTCCCAGCCAGAACGGATGCTGTAGATGAACGAGCATTCGGGCGAGCCATTCGCGGTGCGAGACCCGACGAACACTTGCCGGCCAATCAGCGGCGTCTCTCCCAACGCCCCGCATCGGCATGGAGCATTGGTCGCACAACTCCTGCCACGAAATGGCTCGGCCCGCCTGGCACACGTCAATCAGTTGCGGTAGCGGATCGCTGGCCACGGCGATGAGGAACTGATTGCAGTGCGTTACAGCGACGATTTTCAGTCCGACACGGCGTGCTACGGCTTTATAAATCAAGGCCAATGTCACATCGGCTGCCTGACGCAGCGCGAGTGCCGTCGGCAAGTAGACGTGCACGGGCAGAATATGACTCCTAACTTGGCAAAAACCCTCATCGTCGAAGAAGACATCATGTAGGTGTGCCAGCAGAGCATCTGTCTGGCGGCGACGCACGCGCTCAAGAACCTTTTGCGCCAAGCCTTCCAACTCACGCAGCGTTTCCCATGGATTAATGTCCTCGAATGCGTGCTGAGCAACAGCTAAGGCAGCACCCTCTAGTCCCGTGTCCGTCTCGATGCACGATCTGTGTCTAGCCAACAGTTGGTAAGCAGTCGGATGACACCGGGGCTGGCTGCCACAACTCATTTGATCCAAACCTAAGCTAAGATAGTCGTTATTCATTGTGACCTCATGTTAACCCGGAGCACGCGGCCCGTGGTTTTTCGACCAATTGGACGTTCAACTCTCCGAATTAATAAACGTTCTAGACCGGCAAAACCGACAAATCCTGGCGAAAAAAACAAAAAAATGCGTCCAGACGAGAAAACGTCCCAGGTGGCCGTGCGTGCGTCTTCTGCGTGCGTCCTCTTTGTAGGCAGGCCGTAATCGAGTTGGCTATCGCCCGAGTTCTCGCTATCGCTTCCGAAGACGAATAACTTTACAGAGCCACGACCGCCAGGGAGCGCCACCCCAAGAGAGCCGTGACCGTCAGGGAGCAGCCCTTTGCAAATCGGGCCAGGTTCTTTGATCACGGCAGATGCGGAATCCGCTCCTATAGGTCGTGCGTTTCCCGGGTCCACCACGTTCGGGGCGCCGCGGCTGGGGATACAGATTATTAGCTTATGCCATAAGCTTTCTCAAAAACGCACGAATCAGAGCGCGCTGCTCCGACGACACACACACTTACGGTCACGACCGCAAAACGCATCAACGCTAGTCACGTCGCTGGCCGCATCTTGTGCTAGCATAACCGGAACGAAAACGTGTTCCGGACGACCGCGTCGCAAAACCCCGAGCAGCCTTGTAGCGCGACTTAAGCCATTTGGACATTAGTTCGCCAATCTATCCAGACAATGGCGGTTTTCGTCACGTTACAGGGGAAAAGTCCGGAGTTGTGCGAAAATTACTAGTTTGCTCAGAATACCTTTTCTATTGTGTTTCTGCGGTCTTGCCAAGTTGGGCAAATTATCTAAACTAATGGTCACGGTGCCTGTCCCCTTGCCTACCGGGCCTGGCCCCGGGGCCGAAAGGACCTGGCCCCGGGCTCGGTACCACCCTCTTTAATTCATGACTATGATTATAGCGACACTTATGTATGGCACACTGACCTGGCACGATTACGGTGTTTCAAAGAACCTTGCAGCTTGAAGCGCACTGGATGGACGTCGTTGGACACGGGCCATTGGAAACCTCTTTTATCGAGATTGCTGGCAAGCGTTGTCGCCTAAGGACAAGATAAGCGCTAGCAGTCACAGCTCGACAAGATGTTGTAAGAGGCTAGCAGAAGGAACGCTACCCAATCACTGCGCGGCAGCTTTGCGAATGGGAATCGGCGCCGGCGGCTAGTGGGTTTGTTAACCGTTGGGCGGCACCGCACGGCCGGTCCACTCTACGAGTTGTTGCCGTTCCTCGACACCCATCGTTGCTGGAAGCCGAGCATCCATCAGGGGTGCCAGTTGCGCGGATTGGCGAACAGACAATCGCAACTAGGCTTTGGACGAACTGCAATTACGTAAAGACGCTGCGCCTGACGTAGGCGGTCAGAAGAATGTTCATGCAGTCTTCTATGCGCCTTTGTGCCTTTGTGTTGAACTGAATAGAATTGGCCGCTCCCTTACGGACGCGGCTCTGTTGAGCTTTCGCTTGGCACAGCGCCTTTGCCAGGGAGCATCCGCATCGGCTCACATTGGGTCGCGCCGAGAAACGCATACCTCGTAAGGTCCGCCACATCACCGAATGATTTTGTTTCAATTCTTGCCGCGGAGACTAGGGGAAACTTCCGCCAAGATCCGCCGTTGACACCAAACCATCCCACCTTCAATCGAGATGCACACATCAGACGGCCCGTTGAACCTGGCAGGTATAGCATTGCCGCGCTTGTTTCGTTAAAATACAGACACGTAGTACTTCGGTAGCGGGCCGTGTTCGCGCTGTCGAACAAATGGTGGTTAAGGCTTGTGGTAGAGGAGGGAACAGATGGTACGAGCGCTTGCGTTGGGCTTAGTGTTACTGGTGACGGGCGTAGCACAGGCTAACGACTTGCGAGGGTTCTACTTAGAGTCGCGCACCTGTCAGGTCTATACAGGTCCATGTTTTGCCAACAGCGAAATGGGACTCACCGGACGGGAAGCGATCATGGCTTGGCACATCGATCGTGGTCAATTTGCCGGCGTAGACCTGTCGGGTCTGAGTGTGTTGTTAGTCTTGCGTGCTTCGGAGACGTTGGGATTCCAGGGTGTGGATGGTGTCCGCCAGGTCCGATCCGTGGTGATAGTGGACGATCGAGCCAGCGTCGAGCAGCAAGCTGCCTTGGTGGACTTTGCAAAGCAATATGCGGGTCGGGCGGCGGAAAACATTGTGGAAGTGCGGGCTTTGCCCATTCAGATGTCGCTGGACCGCGATAGCCTGGTTGGGACCTTGGTGGCGGGTCGAGAAGTCAAACTCGCTACGCGCAAGGCGCGCGCCACGGATTGCATTTGCTCGAACGAAGTCGCATTCTATCCACCGTTAGCCCCGGTGGAGCACTTTGCGGCGGGTATTACGACGGAAGGCGAGTTCCGCGGTACAGGTTTGGGGGCTCGGTGGTCGACGCCGCAGTCGCGCAGCGCGTACGTTGCAACGTTCCGCTATCGCTCATAACCGGGCCAAGCCTATCCCACCACTGAGTTGGCCGGCCCGAAGAGCGCTGAACCCGTTGTTCGACGCAAGATAAAGCGTCCGGTCAGCACGGTCGGACGCTTTTTTTCATTGGTTTACATGTGATTGTAAAGCGCAAAGGAAGGAGTGCCTCAATGCCCAAACGCTGTTCGCTAGCCGGTGCATTAGTGATCCTCGTTGCTTCAACTACATGGGGACAGGATTATCGGATCGAATCGGTGAATGAGCCGGCTTCGGCTGATGGGTTAGCGCCTGCGATTGCTGCCGAACTTTCTCAGCAAGCAGTGCGCGTTTACCGGCGCGGGAGGCCCCTTTTTGACATCTGGCTGTGTCGGCAACTGTCGGTGCCTTCTTTGCAAGTACCCGCCGACGTGCTTTTCCCCTTCCAACCGGGCCAACTTGTAGGAGTGATCCGCGTGCATCGGAAAACCACAGACATTCGTAGCCAGGATATCGAAGCAGGAACCTATACCTTACGGTTCGGGTTGCAACCGGTCGACGGAGCCCACGTGGGTACATCGCCGACACGCGACTTTCTGTTGCTCTTGCCGTTGGCTCGGGACACACAACCGGGACTGCTCGAATACAAGCAACTCACCGAATGGAGCGCCGAAGTAGCCGGTACGAGCCATCCGTGCTTACTCTCCTTGCAACGCGCCACGGGGGACGAACCGGTCCGGCAGTTGGAAGACCGCGGCTGGTGGCTGGTACGATTGGAACTCCCCGTGGTGCACGAGGGTAAGCCGCACCGATTGGCGGCCGACTTAGTGGTCGAAGGGCAAGCCGAATAGCAATCGACGTACAGGCGATTCGACAACTAACCGATCGCGCTTCAGGACCTGTGCCACGCCGCGCTCCGAGACAAGGAGCCCTCGCCAATGGTGTTCTTTTTCCGTACCGTACGTTGTGCATCGCTACTGATCTTGGGGGGCATTCTGTTTGAATCGGGTTTAAGTTTGGGCCAACAGGGCACCCCAGCCCCGCCATACGAAACCTTCACCATACGCGGACGCATTGTCTGGTTGAACGAGGTATTGAGCCGGCAGTTTGGCATTCAAATTGTGCCGGAAGCTGCCCAACAAGTCCTGGCCCTACAAACGGAAGACGGCACGCTCTATCCGATCGCTGACGACATTCGAGGTCGCGCCCTTCGGCGCGACGAGCGCCTACGTACACTCGAACGTTGCGAACTGCTGGTGCGGCGCTACCGTGGCTCGCCGGTCGTGCAGATCATTCGTATGTTCGAATGGCAAGGTGGTCGCCGATACGAATTGGATTACTATTGCGATATCTGCGCCATAGTCATGTTCGAGAATCGGCCCTGTGACTGTTGTCAGGGCCCTGTCGAACTGCGGCGCCGCGAGATTAAAGAGTCTTCGCACGATCCGCTCGAACCGTCTCGGCAATAATCGGAGCGGGCACTGCTGAATTCTTTTGGGCAGACCGTTGTATTGACTTGCAGAAAGCGTATAATCTCGACCAGTGTGAAGCGGCGCAATCGCAGGACCAGCGATTGGGCGGCTCGCCAAGTGCGTCGTTTTACCGGGTCATTGTTTCAGGAAAGGTACGCTCATGACCAACGCGCACGATGATACCAGCCGACGAAGCGGTTTTAGTCGGCGCGAATTCTTGAAAGGCTCGGGAGTCGTAGCTGCGGCAACGGCTCTCCAGGAACAAACCAGCAGCCTGGCTCAGGAGCAGGGTGTCGAGTTGGTACGCGGCAAGAAGCGGATCACGTTGGAAGTCAACGGGGAGTCCGTTTCTGTAGAAGTCGAGACGCGTACGACGTTGCTTGAGCTGCTGCGCTACCAGTTAGACTTGACCGGTGCCAAACCGGTGAGCACCGACGGTAGCTGCGGAGCTAGCACGGTGTTAGTCGACGGCAAGCCAGCTCTGGCCGCTGCCGTGTTGGCGATCGCATGTGACGGCAAGAAAGTCCAAACCGTAGAAAGTCTGGCTCAACCGGAACTGGATCCAGTTCCCAAAGCGTTTGTCGAGCATGACGCCCAACAATGCGGTTTTTGCACGCCCGGATTCGTTATGGCCGTGTGGGCTTTCTTAAACCGACACCCCAATGCGACGGAAGAAGAAATCCGACAGGGCCTCAACGGCAACATCTGTCGTTGCGGTACGTATGCCAATGTATTCCAAGCGGTCCTCTCCTTGGTGAAAGGAGGCACAAATGGCTAACTATGCATGGCCGAGCCGAGAAGAAGCTCAGGTTATCGGCAAGAAAACCTCGCGGTTGGATGGGGTTGCCAAGGCGACCGGAGCTGCCAAATACACGTACGACGTCAATTTGAAGAATCAACTGATCGCCAAGGCTCTCGGTTGCCCTCATGCCCACTGCCGGATCACGGCGATCGATGTGGCGCCGGCTTGGAGAGTGCCGGGAGTCGTGCACGTGGAAGTACTGCGGGATGCCGGCAGCGAAATCGAATGGCAGGGCGAGATTCTAGCCGTTGTGGCGGCAGAAACCGAGGGTGCTGCAGCCGAAGGTGTGAAGGCCATTCGTGTTCAATACGAGCCGCTCGACGTATTCGTCAAAGACTACGATTTGCAAGCTGCAGAGCAAGCTGGCCGTACCTCCAGTGGTGGCGGTCGAGTACAAACCGAGCGCGAGCCCGGCCCCAACGACGACGAAGAGAAGTTCGCCGACGCGGAAATCGAGCGATTGCTCAAAGCTTCCAAGTATGTGGTCGAAGGCTTCTACGGAATCGATGCGATAACTCATTGCTGTCTGGAACCACACGGGTCAACCGTGGTCTTCCAAGACGGCAAATTGCTGGCCTATCTTTCCACGCAAAATGTCTCCGGAACGGATGACGGTTTTGCTCGCGATTTGAACTTGACAGCCAGCGATGTCGAAGTGCGTTGCGACTACATCGGCGGCGGCTTTGGCAGCAAATTCGCCCCCGATTACTGGGGAACTGCCGCAGCACGTA
This sequence comes from uncultured Pirellulaceae bacterium, assembly GCA_964425225.1. Lineage (GTDB taxonomy): Bacteria > Planctomycetota > Planctomycetia > Pirellulales > Pirellulaceae > BPJU01. The sequence continues at coordinate 51,628 of CAYRMD010000006.1, forward strand.
TCAGTCAGAAAACGGGGCGCCCCGTCAAGTTCATGCTGGACCGCGATCTAGAGCTCAAGCTAGCCGGCAACCGTCCATCGGGTTACTTGAAAGTCCGGATCGGAGCCGATGAAAACGGGGTGATCCAAGTTTGGGATTCGCACCATTGGGGTACCGGTGGAGCAACAGGTGGTGCAGTAAGCCAGAATGTAATACCGTACGTGCTAGTACCCAAGAATTATCGGCGGCGCGTCACCAATATTAAAACGAATGCCGCGCCGGCTCGCGCCTGGCGTGCTCCGAACCACCCGCAAGCCTGTGCGCTATCCCAAACCGTGATCGATGACTTGGCCCGCGTGATGGGCAAAGACAGTTACGATATTTTCCTAGCCAACCTCGACAATGCAACCAACGGCAAGGCCGAGGTGTACCGCGAGCAGATGCGGATTGCGGCGGAACTGATGGGCTGGAAGGAAAAATACCACCTACATGGTAAAGGGCCGCGCCGCGGTTCGATCGTCGAGGGACTCGGTATGGCCCTGCACACCTGGGGAGGAGCAGCCAACAACTCAACCTGTACTCTCCGCATTCGCCCGGACGGCAGCGTCGAGTCGTGGTGCGGTACCCAGGACCTGGGAACGGGTACACGAACCGTCTGCGCCATGGTTTTCGCCGAGACGTTCGGTTTGACGCCGTCGGACGTTCGCGTCAACATCGGTTCGTCGAAATATCCCAATAGCGGTGCCTCGGGCGGTAGCACCACCGTCGGAGGCGTATCGGAGTCCCATCGAAGAGCAGCTCAAGATGCGCTCGAAAAACTCTTTGCGCTGGTGGCTCCGAAACTCCAGGCGCAGCCCGACCAATTAGAGGCCGTGGCGGGCCGAATTCGTGTGAAGGGAGCACCGGATCGCAGCGTGTCATGGAAGGAAGCTTGCGCGCTGCTGGGCAACATGCCGCTGGAGGTCACTCAGAGTTATCGGTCAGGCACCCCCAGTCCGCTCAGCAGTAGTCAAGTGGCTGGCGTGCAAATGGCTCACGTGGCCGTCGACCTCGAAACCGGTGTGGTGCGGATGATCAAGTTCGTTGCGGTGCAAGACCAGGGGCTAGTGATCAATCCCAAGACGTGTGCCAGCCAAATTTATGGCGGTGTGTGCATGGGGATTGCCGGCGCCTTATACGAGCAGCGAATTATGGATCCGGAAACCGGTGCGTTTGTCAATTGTGAGTTGTCCGATTACCGCTTGCCGCGGCTCGGGGATGTCGGAGAAATCATCGTGCATTTGTACGAGCCGGAAAGCGAGCGCCAGCGCGGCGTGGTGGGGAATGGCGAACCGCCAGTGATCAGCCCCATCGCCGCTATCTCCAACGCCATTTGTAACGCAACGGGAGTGCGAGTTCCGGTAGCTCCCTATACACCGCAACGGGTGCTCGAAGCCTTGCAGAGGAGGGCTTAATTATGAAGCTATTCGAATATGCGGCGCCGCGCACTGAAGCGGAAGTGCTCCAGGTTCTCTCGCCTGAGTATGGTAAAACGGAAATCCTGGCCGGAGGTACCGACCTTATCGGCTTAATGAAAAAGATGATCGTTACACCCGAAAGGGTCGTCCATATCATGAACGTGCCCTCGTTGCAGGGCATCGAACCATCGGACGATGGCGGAGTGCGCATCGGGGCAGCCACGACACTCGATGTGCTTTTGGAAAGCCCCTATCTGCGCCCGTATCCGGCGGTGCGGCAGGCTATAGCCGGTATCAACAGCCTGCAATTGCAGGCACAGGGAACGATTGGCGGCGAGCTCTGTCGGCGTCCGATGTGCTGGTTTTTCCGCAATGGCGAAGGGCTGTTTTGGAGCTCGCGGCTCGACCATCGCGAACGCGACGATCGATATCATGCGATCTTCGATAACGAGGGTCCGGTTCGCTTCGTTTCCGCATCGCGGATCGCTCCGGCACTGGTGGCACTCGACGCACGTCTGCGGATCCTTGGGCCCAGTCCCGACGACGAACAGTGGGTCCCCGCATCGGCGTTTTTCCAGAAGCCGAAGAATGAGCTCCAGAAAGAGACGATATTGCGGCCGGATCAATTCTTGACCCACATCCAGCTGCCGCCTCCTGACGGATGGCTCAGTGCCACATATGAAGTGCGCCAAAGTGTGGGTCCGGATATGCCGTTGATGGCCGCCGCTTGCGCGTTCCGCCACAGCGGCGGAATTGTGCGAGAAGCACGTATTGTACTGGGACAAGTCGCACCAACACCATGGTACTCAACGGAAGCTGTGGCCGCGCTTCTCGGCATGCCTGTAACCCACCAGACGGCGGAATCGGCCGGTGAAGCCGCCATTGCGCGAGCCACCCCCCTGAATCACAACGGATATAAGATCCAACTTGCGAAAGTTGCCGTCAAACGTGCCATCCTTTTGGCCGCCGGTATCGATCCCGGAGGTTTCTGAAGATGCCGTTTGTCAAGAATTATAATGTGCCCGAACCGGTAACGCAGCCGCCTTGTGTCTACCTGCGCGTCAAAGCGGTGTATTGCTCGCCTAACTACCGCGACGACGTCGCCAACGCCGAACCAGACAGCGAATATGTCTGGTGCGCGTTGACGCAACACGTCTATGGCCCCGATCAACGTTATGTCGGGCGCCGTGAGTGTGTTCCGGGGCGAAATTGCTATCGAGACACGTATTGAACGGCGGCGGTAAGATACAGCCCTCTTCGGGCCGAAGACAACAGCCGACTGTTAACCAAAGCCTGGAAGGCGTAAAGCCTCCCGGGCTTTTTCGTTGCTAAGCGCGGTATTGCTCGACAACCCAAAATTCGACCGGCTGACTTTTATTCCAAGGTACCACGTCCTGGCTCCCACAAAACCGCGTCCACTGGGTGCATTCGGCTATTGCGATGCGACTGGTACGCGATTAGTTACCACCTTGATGGACGGCTTACAGAGTAAGACTCAACGAAAAGGCGCAAAGAAGACAGGCTTTGAATTGACCCACGAGCAACGTAAAACAACGCGAAAGTGTGAACATCGGCAATCACGCCAAGAGATGGTAGATCGTCGATTGTGTCTGCGTCTGGATTGTGGGTGGTAGCTATTTGTAACGCAGCAGGCGATCAGCCCCGTTTTGCTTTGCAGCCGGCGTTTTTCGGCCGTCCGTGCCCTCTGTGTCGCTGTGGTGCAATCCAACGTGCCCAAGATCGGGCGCGAGAGCTGCGTTTGCCGAGCAAACTCCGCACTCGGTGCTTAATACGTATTGACTTTTGAAGAGGTTACGGCACCATACCGCTGCATTATGCACAGATTCCTCAAATCCATAGTGCTCATCAGCACAGTCGTTGCGATAAAATGCACCAAAGACACAGTAGTTGGTTTAACCGAGACACTATACCGTTCCGAGACGGCAGGTGGGGAGGTTTAAGGCCCTCAGAACTTTGTTAAGGATACCGAACTAATGCGCGTCGTTTGTGCGCATTGTGGCAAGCCATTTACGGTGCCCGAGAGTTGGAAAGGCCAAGTCGTTCAATGTCCTGGGTGCAACCGAACGATGCGCCTGGAGGACCCGGCTCGTCCTAGGCTTGATTCGACCAGTTCGGAGGGTGCGGTCCAGCAGGGGCCGTCAATCGCAAAACCGTCGCCGTCGCGTGACGAGCGAAAAGTTTCTTCGTCAGTGCACACTACTGAGGATGACGACGAACTTCGACTGTTGCCGGAAGATGATTCGCCGCGACGACACGTGTGGCTTGACAACATGGCATTCGACGATGATCCAGGGGCTGCCGTGGGGGCTCTCGTTCGCACGGAGTCCGGCGGCCTTCACGGAACATCGACAACTAAACGCGAAAGTGCGGGGCAGGGCAAAAAGGCACCGCTTGGTCAATCGGCGACCAAGAATTGTCCAAATTGCGATGCGGTTTTGCCGCCGGATGGAATCTTTTGCATCGAATGCGGTTACCACACCGGACTACAAAGGGTCCTTGTCGGTGATCTATCGGACTTGGATCTGGACATGTCAGTCGGTTACGTGCGATGGTTCCGACGACAGGTCGAAGAGGGGGAATCAATTACGGGAATACTTTGGCTGATTCACCTTCTCGTGGCAATTGTGTTAACCGTTATTGGAGTGATTGGGCACCCTCAGCTTTGGATTCCGGTGGTATTCGTATTTGTAAGCTATGTCGCGTTTTGGCTGTGGCTGCTCAAAATGGGAGACGTCCATTGTTTGGGTCGCACCTTTTGGAATTGGCGACTTGCCTGGCTGCGTCGATTTGCGTGGAAATGGTTGCCGCCAGCCCATTATTTGCAGCCAGCAGACCGCAATTTTAGCGACGCGGATTTAGCTGCCGTGGCGACACTAGAGGAGATCCGGGTCTTAGATGCCGAAGGCACGTCCCTTACTGACCGGGCATTAGTATCCCTGCAGCGCTGCAAGTATCTTCAAGCAGCCGTAGTGCGCGGCACACGCATGACACGCGATGGCGTCCTCCGTCTACAGATCATGATGCCCCATTTATCGATATGGCATGACGAATAGTGCAAGTGCGGGTCCGTGTGCGTGGGTCCCATGTATAGGTAAAGCGTGATTTGACGCAATAGCGCAGTGAAAAACATGTGCGCTGGCAATGTCCGCTGCTGGCTCGGACGAGCGAGTGCGTTTCGATTAAAGCTAACGGAGCCGCTATGCAGCGGGTTATCGCCCGTGTTTGCTGTTTCGCTATCCGAAACGGAGTAATGGTACGCGGGTCAACGTTTCCATTCGTGCAACAAAGGTAGATCCGGCTACCTCGTTTACAGAGCCGCGACCGTAAGAGAACGGCGATTTGCGCATCGAACGACGTTCTTTAGCTGGGGCAGTTAACGAACCGGCCGCTACGACAAGCTATGTTCGGGTCGAATGTGGGCCTCATACCCAGAATGCGACGCTTTTCGTATCGGCTCTCCGTAACCAGCTCACGATCCTGTTGGATGTGACGCAATCTGGTCCGAAAGCGCAACCGCTTCCGGCAAGGCTTCCGCGTAGGAGGCTAGACGTACCTTTGGGAAAGCATCGGTGAAGCGGCGGCTGTCCAGCGAAACGTCGCGCGGGCGAGGTTCGGGAAAAAGGTCGGTGGTCGTGATCGGGTGTACCAGTTGCGACGATACGCCTAAAAATCGAGCAAGCGCCATACCCATTTCGGCTCGCGATAGCCGCTCCGGGCCTCCCACATGCCAAAGTCCCGTCGCCTGCGACCGAGCCAATTCCAGCAAGGCATCGGCTGCATGGGCCAAGAACAGCGGCGTACGAAACTCATCGGAAAACACGGCTATCGATTTCCCGTCGCGCAGGGAGCGCAATTGCCGATCAAACAACGTTTCTCTACCCAACAATCCCGGTCCAAACATCAAGCTAACTCGCACAACGGTGGCCGTGGGGAATTGCTTAATGCAGCGCTCTGCGGCAAGTTTGGTCGAGCCGTATACGGACAGCGGGTGCGGCATGTCGTCCTCACTATAGTCACCCCGCTCTCCATCAAACACCAAATCCGTCGAAACGTAAACAAAACGAGCCTGATGTCGGCTTGCCAATTCGGCAAGCAGTCCTGCTGCTGCCACATTGACTTGAAAAGCGCGCCGCGGATCTTGGTAACAGTCCTGAACACGGCTCATCGCCCCGGCGTGGATGACGACGTCGGGCCGAGCAAGATCCCAAGCTCGCTTCAACCGTTCGGGTGATTCGAGCAGCACCGGTTCCAGCCGGTAACCGAATAGCTCTCCTTCGGTACGTTGCGTCCATGCCGTGACTGCAGTCGCTCCTGCGTGCCGTAAAGCGCGCAGCAAGTAGCTTCCCAACTGCCCACTAGCACCTGTAATTAACCAGCGCACCAGCTATTCCTTTTGTTGACTCCAGCCCGTCGCCCACCCGGCAAGTGCACACAAGTTGCCCGTGAAGTATACGGTTCACCGCACCCAAAGAACCGTCACGCTCGATCGCTGCTGCGCCTATTGGCCCCGGTGTGACAAAAGCACACGGTTTGAAGCGCGTCCGTTTCCGGTTCCTCAGAAGTTCTCTGGATCGTAACCTTCCAATTTTCGCATCCAAATGAGGCTCATACCATTGGCGATACGAGAACGCATTACCGTTCGCTGGAAAAACTCATGGCGCATCCAGGAGACTACGAACAAAGGGTACGATGTGCTGTTCGTATGTGAAACCGTCTTTGCCGTATTCGTTGGCATCGTTGGTAAACTTCTTCGCCAGCTTACCTTCTTTGTCAAATACCAAGACAACGGGGATTGAAGCCACCTGCAGTTTTTTGAACACTTGTTCGTCCGCATCCCGGCAAATGAAGTTCTCTGTTTTGGCCTGCAGTTTCTTCAGGACTTCCGTTACTTTTCCAACAAAAGTTTCGGGCGGAGTATCCGGATCGCCGTAGTAATCAAGGTCGACCGTAGCGCAAGCCACCTTATCTTCCAACTCTTCGGATAGCCGCACTAGATGAGGCAATTCGCGCAAGCAGGGTCCGCAACTAGTAGACCAGAGATCCACCACCACGAGTTTTCCGGTTTGCAGCGCGACCCACTGTTCGATTTCTTCCCAGGATGCCAAACGAGGAGCGCGGAACTCGTTCGGCTGGTCCTCTCGATTCGAAGCCACCGGATCCGTCGTCGCCATGCCACTGGGCGGCGTGACGGTATCTGAGGTGCTGGGAGATTGACTGCTTTGCGGATCCGGGTGCTTGTTTTCGTTTCGCGCGCTGCTTGCGTGACAGCCGCTACCGGCCGCAATCAGCATGCCAACGTAGAGAAAGCACCAAGCCCACAGCGACGATTTCCGATTACGATTCCTGACAAGCACAACGCTTTGCGAATGGCGTGACCGTCTCATCGATAAATCTCCCTCTGGAGACGACGTAAAGCACCGAACATGGCTTTCCCGTCCACAGCAATCCATTTCATCTAGCTGCTCAGTTCGCCCGAACCTGGACCGATCGCAACTTGAATCACTGGGTCTGCGTATCATGGTAACAAACCTTTGTCGGCCGAGAAACCATCACCGATCAGTTATCGCATGGTAGCGCAGGATATACCATTGGTAGCGGGGGCCTGCTTCAGGCCGACGTGCCTTTCGGCCGGAGGTTATTCGGCCGGTCATAGCCTTTAACGCTAATCCGTGAGCGGTCAGAGCATCGGTAGCATGGAACAGCACTGTCGCTCCCTTCTTGTTGCCACAATCTGCGAAGATATTTTGGCCGGCTGTACTCGTGCACACTGGTCTGCAATTGGCTTCGTTGGCCAGGCTGACCGTCTACCGACAACTCACATAGGACGACCCACAAGTCAGATGGGACGAACGATACCCGCGAACATGACGCATAAGGAGGTCGACGGGCTCGGGCACGGTACGCCGGTTTACGTACCGAAAGCGATCCCGTCCCGCCGCAGCACGGTTCAGCCGGTCCGTTGCGATGCTCGACCTTGACCCGATCACAAACCGTCAATGACTTCTTCAGCGAAATCGGATCATGTCGCACAAATTCACGGCTCGCAAATCGTCCTACGAAAGCAACAGAGCAACTTGTTAAAGGGCTGCTGCGCTTAACTCCGCACAATGCCGCGTAGAGGCTGTCACGTACCCCAAAGGCAAGGTAGAGAGTTATGCCTCATTTGCTGCAACGGAGCTACCTGGCCCGCGAATGCGCTTGGGTTTCGGCCAGCATAAGCGCTTGGCTTCCGAATAAGTTACTTTCTGAGCTACCGGTTGGTTAAGACAGTAGGGCCCCGGTGGGATGTTACATTTGTTTGATCACCTACACGGGGACGTTTCCAGATAAGGGCTCGAAGCCATTCTCAGCGGCGTGCCTGGGAAGACGATCTGCTGGTGGAAAAGGTGTTGAGCACCACGGGAGCGCTGTGCGACTCGGACTGTTGCAAACTTTTTGGGGGAGCAGTAAACGTGCCCGGTACTTCTGACGCGTTGCTCGCCGTACTACGTTACGCCGCTACGCCGGGAGCCCTCGTTGCGCAGACTTTGAGGGTAGCCAAACGACCATTCAGGATCGACGAGCAGCCCCTTGCTCCCCAACGCGCACGGGGACGATGCGCGCTTTGCTCGCCAATGGGCTTTGGCGCTTTCGACTCAACAAACTGCGGCGATCTTCGGATGGGCCAGACGCCCCGGAGTTCCGTCTTGGACTGGCCAACCTCGTTGGCTCCTTACAGGACACCTGTGACGATTGCTGTACGGAAGCAATTATAAGCGCCCTCTTACCGATACAACTAAGGCATTGCCGCTCAACTGGTTACGTCAAACAATTGCTTCGCGATTGTCTCATGTGGTCCTTTATTACCGGCCCGAAGCAAACCATCGTCCGGCCCCGGCTCTACCCTGAACATAGATCTCGCCCTCCCGTCTTAGTTCATCGAGCAAACGGTAGATGGTGGCTCGTGGTGGATGCGGTAGAACGTCAGCGGAGGCGCTGGATATTAAGCGTTTCGCGTCCCCCGCGCCGCTTGACCCGCACCACGGTATCATGAACGTGTTCTGCGAGTGAACAGCGTCGGAAGCCCGTAGTTGACGACAAGTAGTCGGCCCATCCCCAAGGCTATCAACTCTAGGCAAAGAAACCCATTGTTCTTACTTTTTCCCTTAACCGTGCGGCTTGCATGCTGCAGGCCGGCGTCCTACGGTACCGTCCATCCATGACCTGCGATCGGTCTAATTCGCGACGGACACAGGTAGTCGCTTTAGCATAGAGTTTGGCTCGAGGTTCCGAAAGCGTGAGCGCGACGATTCTTTTTCCGTATGTTTTGAAAAGTTTGGCATCGCAGGGACGCCAACGATGGTTAGCCGTTTCCAGCGGCTAGGAAATAGTGAGTGTCGACCGTAAGATGGCATCCCGGACCGGGATTTCGGTGCGATCGCCAAAAAGTATCGCCCCGCGCACCTGCAACTTACTATGCGGCACAGAGAAGTTGGATCATCGAAGTACCGTGCATCACAGTCACTACTTAGTATGGGAAACGGCAGAGCAATGCACGATGTTTCCATTGCGTGGGTTACGGGTACGCGCTGCGGGTGCGGCAGTTTCGTGGCAAAGAACGCAACAGGAACCTGCTGCCCTACTCCATCAACCGATGGCACATATGGATGCTGGCAACGGTGAAGCCAGTCTCCGGACCGGGCATCAGCAATCGCCTTGGAAACGACAGTGTCAAGCGCTCACCGAACGAGGAACTCCTGCGTGATTCTGCCGCAATCTCGTCCAAGTCCGCTCGAGTGCATGAAAAGAGTTCTTGGTGTATTCTTCTCGTTATTTTGGTAGTCTTACCCGATCGTGGTGCTAGCGCAACGTGCCGTGCCAGCTCTGCTGCGGCGAACGGCCCAGTCTCAACGCAATGGGGACTAGCCAAACGGATGAAACGCGCACACCTGTCTGTTCGGCGCCCACGTTGAAGGACATGCTCGGGGGTTTGCCTAAGGTCTAAGCTCAGCAATGGGTGTACTGTGAGGGAGTTATGGTTGTGCTCCGGCGTGCACGTGCTTTGTGGATGTGAGAACGTGCGCCTAGGTTACGATGCATTTCATTGCATTGCCTTGTTCCTTCTTGCGCCTCTGCGTCTTTGCGCCTTTGTCTTAAACGACAAGCATCACTCGCCTTCTGAAGCCCTGCGGCATGTGTGCTCGAATCGTCTGACTGGTACAATACGAATCGTCCGAGTATTTCGGCCGAAACGAGATCCTCGGCCTCTTCAAAGGCAAGAGCGAGAAGTGTGAATAGCCGGCTGCATTGTAACAAGGGGCGAACTTGAGCCAATCCGATTTCGAATCGATTGCCGATCTTTACGAGCGTCTGCAAACCTACGTGGGTTGGACGGCGCAGGACTCGGAACGCTTGCGCGCCGCTTGGCCTCTGATCGAGATAGCCGTTCCGGAACTCGTGCACGATTTTTACTGCGCCATCCAGAGCGAACCGGATACGGCGCGGATCATCACGGAAGGTAACGAACAAATCGCACGGCTAAAGGTCACTCTAGCGGCCTGGTTACGTGAACTTTTCCAAGGCCCCCATGATCGATCCTATGCGGTGCGGCGGTGGTTTGTGGGACACCGCCATGTGGAGATCTCGTTGCAGGCAGAGTTTGTCAGTGCCGCTATGTGTCGACTGCGTTTAGGACTTCAAAAGAGTCTGCAACAGCGCTGGAACGGAAATCCTGCGGACTTGGCACTTACGATAGCCGCCTTGCATCGAGCCTTGGATTTGGACTTGGCCTTGATCGATAACGCATACCAGACGGAGTATCGGCGGCGGCTTCAAAACTTTGAGCGCCTAGCCACCATTGGCAAGATAGCCGGAGGCATCGCTCATGAACTGCGCAATCCGCTGAACGTCATCCGAACGTCGACCTATTACTTAAAGGTCGCAGCCGACAGTGATCCTCGAAAGAAGCTGGAGCATCTGGAGAGGATCGAGCGTCAGGTACAGGTGGCAGAACGAGTCATTGGAGCGTGGAATGATTTTGCTCGATTACCGTACCCGTCATGGGAACCGATCGACTGGAAGCTCTGCATCGAAGAGGCTATTCAGAGCGTGGAGCAATCGACTGGCATCTCGGTGCACGTCACCATTAAGCCGGATGTGCCGGTGCTCCGCGGCGATCCGCGGCAATTGACCGTGGTCGTACGCAATCTCGTGGCCAATGCCTGCGAGGCTCTCAAGACGCAGGGTGGTAACGTAGAGATTATCGCCCGTCGCTCACGGGAAGGTGTCGAGATATTGGTGCGCGACGATGGACCGGGAATGTCACCGGAGGTATTGAGCCGTGCTGGGGAACCGTTCTTTACCACGAAAGCTCATGGTATGGGCCTGGGGCTTGCCTTGTGCCGCGCCATCCTGGAACGGCATGGCGCGCGGTTGCACATCGACAGCTCCGTGGGTAGAGGAACAACCGCACGCGTATTGTTTCCCCAACCGGAAAAGGGCAGCACATGACCGAGCAACTCCGTGTCGTAGTCATTGACGATGACCCAGATACTCGCGCCAATTTGGAGGACATCTTGCAGCTAGAGCACTGCGTCGTAAAAAGCGTCGGCAGCTTGCGCGAGGCGCTGACGTTGGACAACTGGTCCAAAGTCAATGTCGTCATCCTCGATCGGCGGCTGGCAGACGACGTGGCCGACAAATTGCTGGGCACGTTCCGGCGGCTGGCTCCGCAAGCTGCCATCATCGTAATTACTGCCTATGCCGATCTAAATAGCACGATCGCCGCACTTCGACACGGGGTTTACGATTACATCCTCAAACCGATCAACCCAGAAGCATTGCTCGCCAGTCTCAGCCGCCTGCGGCAGTTGCATGAGGCCCGCCGCCAAGCCCTCCAAGCCCAACGCTTGGCCGCCATAGGACAAACGGTGGCTGGTCTGACTCACGAAAGCCGCAACGCACTGCAGCGAATTCAATCGTCCGTAGAAATGCTTCGGTTTAAGTTGGCCGATCAAACCGCTGCGATCGAATTATGTGACCGCATCGAACAGGCGGTTTCGGAACTTCTCCGGCTTCATGAACAGGTTCGCAGCTATGCAGCTCCCGTAATCCTAGAACGCCGGGAAACAGACCTGCGCACCATTTGGCGGCATGCATGGCAAGAACTGGCCCATCGCCATCGGGAAAAACGTCTGCGTTTGGTAGAGCAAACCGAGGGCTCAGAGTTTCCGTGCGAAGTTGATCCTTTCGCCATTACGCAAGTGTTCCGCAATCTATTCGACAATGCGATCGATGCGAGTCCCGTGGAAGGCCAGGTACACGTGCTGTGTCGCGCATGCTCGCTTCACTCCCTTCCGGCTTGGGCTATCACGGTGCGCGACGATGGTCCAGGTATTGACCCAGCCCAGTTCGAAAAACTATTCCAGCCGTTTGTCACCACCAAGCCGAAAGGCACTGGATTGGGATTAGCCATCGCGCAGCGTCTGGTGGATGCCCACGGAGGTAAGCTTATTGCCAGCCGTTTGTCGCGCGGTGCCGAATTCACCATCTATCTTCCGCGCACAACAGTTCCCAGTGTTCCTTCAGAAGCTCACTATTTCGTTCTGGATGGCCTGCCCTTTACGTAAAGAGAACCCCGGATCAAAACGTGCGATTGCACCACACGCAGTCGCTTTCTGGCCGGCTGGCTTGAAGCGGTTGTCAATATCGGCCCCGACATAACAGTTGCCGTCTTGGCACGGCGTTACATCCATAATCACGGCTCGCTTTGGAAAGATGTACGCCGACGCTTCGGCTTGTGTACACGTTGGATAGCTAGATTTTCGTATGCTGCGTGGTCCATACGAGAACGAAGTGGCAATCGAGCTCCGCGTTTCCTCTTGGAACTTCACGGTAAAGCGGTAGAATAATAAATGAATGACGATGAGTTCCTAATTGGTGCTTGCCGAACCTGCCAAACCGCCACGAGACCAGTGAAGCTGGTTGACGTGGTCCCGCCAAAAATAACCAATTGTCGTGTGCGTCACGGAACCCGGGAGTTCTACAATGACCTCGAAGCCGTTGAGATTTGGATGCGATATTTGGGTTCGGCCTCAGCTAGGTCGGCTGCTCCTGGCATCCCAGAAACGGAGCCAGTACCTGTTCATGGCCACCGTGGCTCTGCTGGTAGTTGGTAGGCAACTCATCGGAGCTGAACAGCCGGTAAGTTTCAACCGCGATATTCGTCCGATCATGGCCGATACGTGCTTTAAATGTCACGGCCCTGCTACACAAGAAGCCGGTTTACGCTTGGATATCCGGGACAGTGCTATCCGGCCGACCGATTCGGGTGTTATTCCGATCGTTCCAGGCGATCCTGGAAAGAGTGAGGTGGTACGGCGCATATTTTCGGACGACCCAGACGTCCTCATGCCGCCTCCGGCGAGCCACAAAGTTTTATCGAGTACACAAAAGGAACTTCTGCGCCGGTGGATTGCTGAAGGTGCGCGTTACGAGCAACACTGGGCTTTTGTGGCACCGACGCGGCCTGTGATCGTGATCGGTCCTGAGCCGGTGGATAACCCGGTGGATGGGTTTTTGCGGGAAAGGCTGCGGCGTGAGGGGCTTGATTTTGCGCCGGAAGCCGACCGCTTTACGCTCATTCGACGTTTGGCGTTTACCCTGACCGGCTTGCCGCCCACCATTGACGAAGTGGAACGCTTCGTGCGGGACGAGCGCCCAGACGCCTACGAACGAATGGTCGATTATTACTTATCGTCTCCTGCCTTCGGTGAAGAAATGGCGCGTCATTGGTTGGATGTAGCGCGCTATGGCGACACCCACGGGCTGCACTTAGACAACGAACGGCAGATGTGGGCCTATCGGGACTGGGTGATTCGCGCTTTTAATCAGAACAAGCCTTTCGATCAATTTACCATCGAGCAGTTAGCCGGCGACTTACTTCCCGAGCCGACCACCGACCAACTGGTGGCCACCGGTTTTAACCGATGCAATGTGACGACGGGTGAGGGCGGGTCGATTGTGGAGGAATGGCTGTTTCGTAACGCGGTCGATCGCACGGTAACCATGGGACAAACGTGGCTCGGATTGACGGTGGGTTGCTGTGTGTGTCACGACCACAAGTATGACCCGATCACGTCACGCGAGTTTTATTCGCTCTACGCATTCTTCTATTCGGCGGCCGATCCGGCACTGGACGGAAACGCCTTGTTAACCGCCCCCACCATCAAATTGATGACCGACGAAGATCGTCAGCGTCTTGCCAACTGGGACCGACAATTGGCCGAGGTCGAGCAGGAGCTCAAACAGCGGACCGCCGAAGTGCAGTACAGTGATCCGGCCAGTGTCACGCCGGCACCGCCGCGAGAAGACGTGGAGATCGTTTGGTTCGATGACGAGTTTCCTCAAGGTAGTTCGGTGAAAGCCAGTCCGGGACACCCCACACAGCGGATCGAAGGTAGTCAGGGACCCGTTTACAGCGGGCGGCACGCGTTGAAGCGTTCGGATCCCGGATTAGCTCAGGATGTTTTCGAGAATGTCGGTTCTCTCGAACTGCCGACGGCAGCTACTCTGTTTGCCTACGTTTGGATCGATCCTCAGGACATACCGCGCACGTTGATGCTTCAGTACTACAAGAATGGCTGGCTGCATCGTGCCGTGTGGGGCGATTATGAATCAATCGATTGGGGGCGCAAAAACACCACAGAGCGCGTGCTGATCGGCCCTATGGTACCGGCAGGACAATGGGTGAAATTGGAGGTACCGGCGGAGCGACTGGGACTGCAGCCAGGAGACGTGATCACCGGTTTTGCTCTTACACAGTTCGGGGGTACTGTGTACTGGGATCGAGTCGGCGTGGCGGGCGTGATCGATCCGGCTCAGGATCCGCGGTATTCATTCACAGCTTGGTGGCGTAAGTTGCAAGGTACCGAGCCCACCGATGTGCCGGCTCATTTGCGACCTGTGGTCAAGAATGGCCCTGCGGCTGCGGTAGAGGAGCCCTTGCGCCGCCAGTTGCTTGAGTACTATTTGCAGACGGTTTGTGTCGAAACGCGCGCGGCACTGGAGCCGCTCGTCAAACGCCGCAACGAACTGCGGCAGGCGCGTGATCAATACGAAGCCGCTATACCAGGAACGTTCATTTTCCGCGACTTAGAGCAGCCGCGGCAGGCCTATTGCATGGTACGCGGCCAATATGACAAGCCAGGAGAAGCCGTGGAACCCGATGTACCGGCCGCCTTCCCACCGCTATTTATCGAGCGGCCCGAACGGCGCCCGAATCGGCTGGACTTGGCACGGTGGCTGGTGCGACCGGATCATCCGCTGACGGCCCGAGTCACCGTCAACCGATTTTGGCAGCAGGTGTTCGGTACGGGATTAGTGAAAACCAGTTGGGACTTTGGCTTGCAAGGTGAATTACCCTCGCATCCCGAACTATTGGATTGGTTGGCGGTTTGGTTCCAGGAATCCGGATGGGATGTGAAGCGCCTCATGCGGTTGCTCGTCACTTCGCACGCGTTTCGACAGAGCTCGGTAGCAGCACCGCAAGTGTACAAGCGCGACCCGGAAAACCGGCTTTATGCGCGCGGTCCACGGATACGTTTGGATGCCGAACAGCTTCGTGATAACGCATTAGCCGTAAGCGGGCTATTAGTGCGCACGATGGGCGGTCGTGGTGATCGCCCCTACCAACCCCCGAACATTTGGGAACCGATCGGGTTTGTCGGGTCCAATACAGCCAATTATGTTCAGGATCACGGAGCGGCACTTTACCGTAGGAGCATTTACGTGTTTTTCAAGCGAACCGCTCCGCCGCCATTCATGAGCAACTTTGATGCTCCGAATCGCGAGGCGTTTTGTACGCGGCGCGAGCGCACCAATACGCCGCTGCAAGCGTTGCAATTGTTGAACGACGTCCAGCATGTGGAAGCAGCCCGTTGCGTGGCTGAGCGCATGTGCCGCGAAGGTGGCTCGTCGCCGTCGGACCGAATCGCCTACGGTTTTCGTCTGGTACTGGCACGACCTGCGGAACCAGGAGAACTTCAGGAATTGGTCCGTTTCTTTGAAGACCAGCGCAGGGCTTTCGCAGAACGCCCGCAGGATGCGGAACAATTGATTCGCTATGGCGAAAGCCCGCCGCAGTTTAATGGTTCCGCGGTGGATTTGGCTGCCTATACGTTGGTGGCCAATTTGCTGTTGAACCTGGATGAGACGATCATGCGGAACTAACAAAACATTCATCGTGAAGGGGACCGTATCATGGATCCGTTACAGGAACGCCAACTGCTGCTGACACGCCGGCATTTTTTTGGCTCGACCGGTCTAAGGCTCGGAGGCCTGGCGTTAGCATTTTTGGCTAGCCAAGAGAAGGGTGTCGGGGCCACCACCGGTACCGGCGAGCGAGTCTTTCCGTCGCTCCCCGGGTTGCCGCATTTTACGCCGAGGGCCACGTCGCTCATCTACTTGCACATGAACGGAGGCCCTTCGCAGATCGACCTTTGGGACTACAAACCCAAATTGAATGAACTTTTCGATACGGATCTTCCGGACAGTGTGCGGATGGGACAACGGATCACCACGATGACGAGCGGCCAGAAACGCTTGCCCATTGCTCCGTCGCGTTTTGCTTTTCATCAGCACGGAAAATGCGGCATGTGGGTAAGTGAATTGTTACCATACACGGCGCAGGTGGTCGATGAGATCGCCCTTATCAAGACCGTGCATACCAACGCCATCAATCATGATCCGGCCTGTACGTTCGTGATGACGGGAAGCGAAGTACCGGGAAAGGCTAGCATTGGATCCTGGTTGGCATACGGGTTGGGAAGTGAGAGCAACGACTTGCCCGCCTTTGTGGTTTTTACGCCGTCGTTCCCCAAGACCGGCAATGGACAAGCGCTGTTTAGTCGCATGTGGGGAAGCGGCTTTTTGCCGTCGCGCTTCAATGGAGTAGCCTTGCGAGGTTCGGGGGATCCGGTGCTTTATGTGCAGAATCCCCCCGGCGTCGCTCCCGACGACCGGCGGCGCATGCTGGACTCCTTAGAACGGTTGAACCAGCGGCACTTCGAGCGTTTGGCGGACCCTGACACGTTGACGCGTATTGCTCAGTACGAAATGGCGTTTCGTATGCAGCGTTCTGTCCCGGAGCTGATCGATCTGTCGGACGAACCGCAGCACGTACTGGAAATGTACGGTCCTCAGGTGCAAACTCCCGGCAGCTTCGCTCACAGCGCCTTGTTGGCTCGGCGATTAGTTGAACGCGGCGTACGTATCGTGCAAATTCTACATCGTGGCTGGGACCAACATTTCACGCTGCCCAGGGCACTGAAGAACCAGTGCCTGGATACCGATCAAGCCACCGCCGCTTTGATCAAAGACCTCAAACAGCGAGGGCTTTTGGAGCGAACGTTGATAATCTGGGGCGGCGAATTTGGACGTACCGTGTACTGCCAGGGCAAATTGACGCACGACGACTACGGTCGCGACCACCATCCTCGCAATTTCTGCTGGTGGCTAGCCGGCGGTGGTATTCGAGGCGGCGTCGTGTACGGGGACACCGACGATTTTAGTTACAACATTGTGGAAAATCCGGTAAGCGTGCACGACGTGAATGCTACGATCTTGCATTG
Organism: uncultured Pirellulaceae bacterium; assembly: GCA_964425225.1. GTDB lineage: Bacteria > Planctomycetota > Planctomycetia > Pirellulales > Pirellulaceae > BPJU01. Next base: position 68,693 of record CAYRMD010000006.1, read on the forward strand.
CATGGGAATCGACCACGAACGGTTTACCTTCAAATTCCAAGGACTGGACCAACGGCTCACAGGTGTCGAAGGCGCTCAAGTGCTCCGCGCCTTATTAGCATAGGCCCGCATCAGGCTCACCTCGCACTAGTAGCTCGATGCCTCGCTCGAGAGCTTCTCGTGCATAGCGTGGAAATGCGCTAGTTCGGTCACTTACCGCAGGGACGAGCCGCACGTTTTAGTGCGCCGGGAAATCGGATCTTGTGATGCCGTCCTGCGTGTACCGAACGACTGTCCGTACGTAGAGCAGCACGTCAAGCGTAATCGTGCAGAAACAGGCAAAGGTACACGGGCACTCCGGCGCAAAGAAGCATGGGATGTGTGTACTAAGTTTTGTTGCGCCTCTACGCCTTTGCGTAAACTCGTTTTAACTCCGACCGTCGCAGAAACTGCGTTCAACGATATGCAGAAACGCGCAGGGACAAAGCAGCTAAGACGAAAGAACCTGTTGGTGGTACCCAAAGACTTTTTTCTTCATGCGCCTGTGCGCCTCTGCGTTAAAAAAAGACACGTTGCCCGGCCGGCTATCGCCACTCAACAACACAGGCTCCCCACGAATAACCGACGCCAAAACCCACCAACAGCAACCGGTGGCCCGATCGGATTTTTCCCTGCTGGACGTAATGCGCAACGGCCATGGGAATCGAGGAGGAAACAGTGTTACCTACCTCGTCCATGTAATAAACCATTTTCGACGCAGGAATCCGACTGCATAAGGCCAGGTTCTCCAGCATGAAGCGATTCGCCTGGTGATACACGAACCAGTCGATTTGGTCCACTGTTAAACCGGCACGATTCAGCGTGGCAGCCACCAGCGGCGGCACTTGACTAATGGCAAACGAAAAGACGGCTTGGCCGTCCATATATAAATTGTCCTGAGACCGAACACAGCCTGCAGCATCCACATACTCAGCGGCTGTTTGATCCGAACGTGGCAACCGGAAACCGCCGGCAGGCACGATCAAATTAGGGGCACCTTCACCGTCCGTGCCTACCACGAAGGGACCAAGAAGAGATCCACAATCCGGGTCATCTACCACCAGCGTAGCGGCGGCCCCGTCACCGAAGAGCATACGCACGGTACGGTCGCCCGGATGAATGTACTTCGAATACGTGTCCGAGGTGACCAAAAGAACTTTTCGTGCCTGGCCGGAGCTGATAAGGGCATGAGCCATCTGAAGGCCATAGACGTACCCAGAACAGCCCAATTGAAAATCGAACGCCCCGCACGATTTTGGCAGCTTGAGACGATGTTGTAGGACGCAGGCTGTCGAGGGAATCAAGTGGTCGGGACATTGACTGCAATAGATCAAGTAATCGACCTGCGTGCGCTCTTCGGGAAACTGCTCCAACAGCTGACTCGCAGCTTGAAAACCCATATCGCCGGCCGTCTCATCGGGAGCTGCCAAGCGGCGTGCCCAGATCCCCGTTTTAGTGGCAATCTTGTCGATAGGCCACTCGGGATGCTCCTGGCGAATATCGTCAATTGTCTCGCGCCGTTCAGGTAAGTAAGTAGCGATTCCTAAAATGCGAGATCCCATAGGGCATCTAACTCTTTGGGCAATAACGTCGCGCGCCAGTGGTACTATCGTGTCTAATGATCTTGTCTTCTGACCGTGGCAAACCTCCCCAGGCCGATCAACAATGACACGTTTGCGTCGGGCCTCGGCGGCACGTACGACAACCTTTCAAGTTAGTGCGGTAGTTAGCCTCTGCCTATACCCCGCACGGAGCGATTCACGTCGTCGATAGCCACCCACAGGCAAGGTCACACGCCGCAAATCCAAAAAAGTGCACCACCATATCCGTGCAATTCGTCTTTTCCCGAAAAAAACCTGGTGTTATAACACGGCCGTCGACAAAAGACGCACGAAGCGCAGTACCGCACGAATCCCCGAACCGCGGCTCGATAATCCGTTATTTTTTCAGGGCCGTCAAGCGATGTTCACGGAAGATTCTCCGACACGACCGCTAAAGCAGGTGAACTGGGCACAACTGTTGACCACCGTCCAACAGCCCCCTAGTGCGAAGCTCTTGGTAGTTGGGGACTTGATGCTCGACCTCTACACGTACGGCCACGCCGAGCGAATCAGCCCGGAGGCTCCCGTACCGGTGCTGCTTGCCGAACGCAGTGAAGTGCGCCTAGGCGGGGCTGCCAACGTTGCCCACATGGCCAAAGCTCTGGGCGCCGACGTGGCGTTAGTGGGCCTGGTCGGCGCCGATCCCTCCGGACACGAATTAATCCGCGCCATGGAGCAGGTCGGTTTGCCGATCGATCGAGTGGTCGTCTCAAGCGAGCGGCCAACGACCGCCAAACACCGATTCGTGGGGCTAGCCGGTAGCAGTTGGCATCAGATGCTACGCGTCGACAGGGAAGAGTGTCGGCCGACATCGGAGTGGGAACACGAGCAGCTTTGGCAGCACGTGGAACAGGCGCTGCTAGAACGTCGCGTCGTTGTGATATCGGATTATGCCAAAGGAATATGCGCCAAACCATTCCTGCCGCGATTGCTCGCGGCAGCTCAAGAAAGAGAACTTCCCGTGCTCGTCGACCCGATGCCTCACGGAGACTACTCGATTTACCGTGGTGCCACGCTCTTGAAGCCCAATCGGCGCCAAACGGCTCACGTCACTGGCCGAACGATTCGAACGATCGAAGAGGCCGCTCGTGCAGCCTCCCACCTGGCACAAACGCTCGACATTGCTCGTATTGTCGTAACGCTCGATCGTGACGGCCTCCTCTGGTATGACTCCGCTGGCGATTCCTGTGGACATGTTCCCGCCCACGTGCGCGATGTGTGCGATATCACAGGTGCTGGGGATATGGTCTTGGCAGCCTTAGCCACTTTCGTCGCTGAGCAGGTGCCTTTCGAAATTGCCGTGACCTTAGCCAATTTAGCCGCCGGTTGCGTCGTGGAGCAGTTCGGAGTGGTAACCGTCAGTCGCCAGGAGTTGTATCGTCGCTTGGTCCATTCGGTCGATCCGCAGGGAAAGGTCGTCACTCTTGCAACCGCCCTGCAACTGGTTCAGCAATATCGCCGCCAGGGAAAACGCATTGTTTTTACGAATGGTTGCTTCGATTTATTGCACGCCGGACATTTAGCCAGTCTCACCGCGGCTCGAGCCGAAGGGGATGTGTTGTTCGTTGCTGTCAATAGCGATCAGTCGGTCCGCCGATTGAAAGGGCCTGAGCGCCCCATTGTAGGCGAACAAGAGCGATTGGCCGTAGTGGCTGCTTTACAATGCGTTGACCATGTACTTTTGCTGGACGAGGATACTCCACATCGACTACTCGAGGCCCTTCAACCCGACGTCCTTGTAAAAGGGGGCACCTATCGACCCGAAGAGGTGGTTGGACGTGAAGTTGTCGAAGCCTACGGAGGGAGCATCCGTATTACACCTGTCGTGGAAGGATTGTCGACCACAGCGCTGGTGCAAACGGTGCTGCGTCGTTCGGCAGCGTGAGCAAGCACCGTGGCCGCTTCAGCCCCTGGGATTCGGAACAATACCATGAGCCGATTTCCGCTTTTTGACCGCTCGCGCATTGAACTCAAACCATTGGCTGAACGTGGCCATCAGCTCCACCCCGACCAATGTTGGCCACTTCGAGTCGATCAAGCTTTCGACACTCCTGAGCTGACGCGGGTGGTGGATGCCATCCGTGTTGCTCGCTCCAACCAATGTCCTGTAGTGCTCATGATGGGGGCTCATCCAATCAAACTCGGTCTTTCGCGCTTTATTATTGACCTCGTCGAGCGACAATACCTGACGCATGTGGCAATGAACGGAGCCGGCTTGATTCACGATTTTGAGCTGGCGATGGGCTACGGCACCAGCGAAGACGTTTCGCATTGGGTGCGCCACGGCCAATTTGGACTCTGGTCCGAAACCGGTTACTTGAACCGAATTGCCCGATATGCAGCCCGTACCGACCAAGGGCTAGGTGAAGCCGCCGGTCGAATCCTGGCAACCAAACCGTGCCCGTATCGCCATCTAAGCATTCTGGCAGCCGGGTGGCGGTGTGGCATTCCGATTACCGTCCACGTCGGAATTGGTTGTGACATTGTCCACGCTCATCCTTCTTGTGACGGAGCAGCATGGGGCAAATCCAGTTACACAGACTTTCTCATCTTCGCGCACACCATAAGCAACCTTGAACACGGCGTTTATCTAAATGTAGGCACGGCCGTGACGGGCCCAGAAGTGTATCTCAAAGCTCTGTCGATGGCTCGCAATGCCGCGCGTCAAGAAGGTCGATCCATTCGCCACTTTACGACCGCTGTGTTCGACTTAGTTCCTCTTCCATCCAGCTATCCAGATGGCCCTCCGCCCTCGACCGAGCCGCTTTATTATTATCGCCCCTGGAAAACCATCCTCGTGCGAACCGTAGCCGACGGTGGTACCAGCTACTACGTGTGTGGCGATCATCGGCTCACGATTCCTGCGCTTTGGAATGGTCTTGTTTGCCGAGCTAACTCCGCATCTCAGTCCGCGGCCGTAGCGTAGAACGCGAGACTTGTTTACAGAAATCGTATCAATCTTTGTGGAAACCTTGAGCTATGATCGTGTGTGCGTCTGGATCGTGGGTGGGACATAGCTGTAACGCGCCAAGCTATCAGGCGGTCCTATGGCTTCCGATGATGGGTGAGGAAATAGCCCGTGGTTTACATGTCGATTCATGAAAAAGGTTCGATCAGCATCGAGGTTTGTAGAGCCGCGACCGTTAGGGAGCGGCAGAATAATGGAACAAACCTCCGCGCAAGTCAGCGTTATTGCAGGGGAACCTTTTGAAAACTCGGCAGGTATCAGGTATAGACTACGAATCTCTTTGGCTAAGCTCAGCGTTCTTCTTGTAGCCGGTGGTGTGTACGCTGGAGTTTTGCACCACAGAGACACATCAGTTACGGAGGAACGGGAACCGCCGCATCGAACGTATCGCCGGCGGACAACGGCACCATAGATCGAACATTTCGCAAGGCTGTTGGTTGATCAGAGCTTCTTTAAATCTACTTGCGACTCTGCGCCTTTGCGTTAAATAGAATTGGCCGCTCCCTTACGGTCGCGGCTCGGATGAGCCGTCGCTCGCCGGAACGCCTTTGCCAAGAAGCACCCGTATCGGCTCACATTAGGTCGGGCCGGAAAAGGGACACCTGCGCCACGACCGGCAAATGAAGGAACGATTTCCGTTACCACCAACACGTATATACCTTTCGCACACCTACCGCCGCAAATAGGTACGCTACGGCGATCGCCTGCCTTTTACACCAAAATTCCACCTACAATGAAGATGCATACACGTTACGATCCAAGTGGGCGAGGTTTCTTGATGACGAGGCAACCTGCCATAAATCACGCAAAGCTTGTTTCTCTGCTGCAAACGCTGCCATGAGAAAGCCAATTCCCAAGATGAACCCCGAGACATATTTGCCGAAGTGCCTTCCTGTCGCCCGTAAAAAACTAATGCGGTTCCCTTCGAAGTCCGTTACGCAGATACCGATAAGCCGTTTTCCAATGGTTGCTTGTAGTTTCGAGGATTCCATAAGCGCGCCGTACAACCACGGGATAATGACTCCCGCCAGGAATTCAAAAATGGTGGTGGTAAATGGATCGGTTGGATTTACCCGACCCGTGAAAAACCGTTCGATCACTTGGTACGCTAGGGAAAAGAGAATTCCGTCTCTGACAGCGGCTACAAAGCGGTTCCAAAATCCAGCATACCTAATACTGAGCGTGTGGGCTTGGCCCACCTGTGCCACCGAGGGTTGGTACGGATTAATGGCCGTATAGACTTGGGGAATCTCGCGTACAGGTACCCAGTCCGTCATGCCCTCGGTCCAGACAAGGTCTTGTCCCCCCCAAGACACGTGCTGCTGCTAACCGCTTGAGCTCCTCCAAGGAAACCGGCCCGACACGCTGACCTCTCGTAACGTAATACCACTGGTCACCCACCATCACACCTCGCTCGGTAAATTAGTGACTCCGGGCAAGTATGTAACCCGCCCATACACAGGGATTTGTTCGTGGCCTACGGGGACCTGGTCTCTGCCATCGAATCGTTGTTGGGTAGGGTCTTAAGCGCAAAAACCAATAGCGCTCAACGCCCCCATAAAGTTAGTTCCCTATTGGGCTTCATGCGACGCAGTTTTTTTTGCATGTTGAGCCTCATCCCCATATTCGCTAAAAAACGTGTTGATTCGCTCCCAGACTTTTTCATCGGCAACAGTCCAAAGATCATTGTGGTCAGCCCCTGGCACCGGCACGAACGATTTTGGTGGACGCGCGGCCCTATAGAGCGCTTCTCCCATGTCGAACGGCACAATACGGTCTTCTGTACCATGGACGATCAAAATGGGAGTAGAGATGTGCTGGATCTTTTCCAAGTTATCAAATCGATTTCGCATCCAGCGTCGTACAGGCAGCCACGGTATCATTCTGGCGCCCATGTCAAGAGCGCTCGTGAAAGGAGATTGCAACACCACGGCGCGGTGCGGTACTTGACGAGCTACTTCGAGCGATACAGCACTACCTAGAGATTCACCCCACAAGACGATCTTATTAGGATCCACCTTCAACTTTTCCGTTAGGTGTTTATAGGCGGCCAAACCGTCTTGATACACTCCTTTTTCCGACGGGCGGCCGTTGCTCTGGCCGTAGCCGCGATAATCATAAACAAAGACGGAAGCTTTCAGATTTAGCTGCATCAAAGTCGCAAGAGGGAAGCGATTCAAGACGTTTCCCGCATTGCCGTGCGATACCAGGATAACGACGGTAGCCTCTTCCAGAGGAAAATACACACCATGCAACCGTGTTCCATCCGGTGCGGCAAAAAACGCATCTTCGCCATGGACACTTTCCAGCAAACTGTTCCAGCGGTGCTGCGCGAAGGGTTTGAGGTAAAGGCGACTCGGAAAGAATATGAACGCCTCTTCGAACAACATAAGTAAACCTATAGGAGCTGCCAGGGCCAACACCAGGACAACTATCCACCTGAAGTAGCGACTGCCTAGTATTCTGCGCCATGCTGGGCGTTCTGGATGCATCATAACCTCTGCGTCCCTTCCCAGCTTGCCCTAATACTCAGCCTACGAATCGGCCCGGCTACGGGCAACGTGGGTTTCTCGACAAATGTCAAAACACCAGTGGCGTCTTGCCGGAAAGTGATTTAACGCAAAGGCACGAAGGAGATTTGACGCAACGCCGCAATGGCGCAGAGTCACGGGGAGAACCGATTTGGCGAATCCATTAACTCTTTGCGCCTTGGCGCTTATTTCTCGATTGAACGGCCCCACCCTTACGGTCGCGGCTCTGTAACGTGTCTAATTTGCGCCTTGGCGTTAAATCAACGGAGCCGCGACCGTAAGGAAGCGTAATTCAACGCACAGGCACTGGAGGACTGAAGAAAGAATGATCGGTACCGAGACAGCGTGCCTATGTCTTTGCGTGAGCGTGTTTCCGGAGACGTTGTTGTGCTCGCCGGACTAACGTCAAGTTCGGGGCACGCAAAAACCTCTCGCCAAATGTTCTCCCAACATGAACTCCAGGTCGTCGCATTGGCGACTACAGGCCACCCCTCTTGTGAAAAACGATACAAAAGAATTCCCGAAAATGCAGCGCAAAATACTTGACAAGGCGCCCCGCAGTTGTTCTAGAGTCAGGGGTGTATTGCGGCAAACGTGGGGTATTGCAACTGTTAGCCGTGGCGATCTCCAAGTCACCAAGCTTCAGAATAATCCCTCGACCCAAGAATGGCGCATTACGTTCGTCGGTGCCCTCCAAGGGACGAACGTCGAGCAGGTAGCCGTGGACACCAGTCAGCTGCAAGCCATGGGGACTATTACGCCGATCGAGGCAACGGATACTGAGGGCGGTATACAAAACGAGGTGCAGCTCGTAGAGCTTCAGAATGCCCAGGGTGGACGTTCCGGTTGGCGTTCACCGGACAAGCCACGGGCATTCTGTCGCATGGAGCGACGGCCTGGGATATTGAGACGGCGCTCGAGTCCTTGTCCGAGATCGACAACGTGGTGGTACCGGGCGAGGCGGGTGGGCCGTGGGCGATCGAGTTCCGACGCGCCCAGGCCAAAAGGAACGTGCCCAGATTGGACGGAGATGCTGCGCGATTGACAAACGGCACGCTCAAGCGCGAGATTTTCTAATCCTGGGATTCAGCCGAAAGGCTCATAGCGGCTTTGGATCCGGATAGCGCCAGCGTGTAGGGTATGACCTGTTGGATCGCTTAACGAGTGTGCACAACGAGAGGAGCCCGTGGACGCCGCGTGTCGCGTTAAGTTCCGAGTACGATGCGGCCAACAACCGCGTGCAGCTCAGCGTGTCGATCGCTTGGACAGCCGACTTGGTGAACCAGTACAGGATGACTTATTAAGCCGCATGGTGCGGATCGAGCAGCATGGCCTGCCGGGCGGGCATCAGGTAGCCGAGAAGCGCGTGGATTTGTCCTACAATGCGCGCGGGCAATTTACGGAGATTGTGCGGTATCGAGCCTTGAGCGGTACACCGGACCAGGAGGTAGCTACATCGGTCTACACGTATGATGCAGCGCATCGGTTGGTGGGGTTAGCGCACAGCCGCGGTAGCCAGCCGCTTTTTGCTCCGTATAGTTGGACGTTCGATCCGTTGGATCGGACCACCGCGGTGCAGCATTCGGACGGAGTGAGCCTTTATACGTATGACCAGACCGATCAGCTCGTGGGCGCGGATCACTCGTATCAGACGGACGAAGCGCATCAGTACGACGCGAACGGTAATCGAATCGGCGGCAATTACGTGGTGGGGGCCAATAACCAGTTACTGGAGGACGGGACGTATCGATACGAATACGATGCCGAGGGGGATCGCTCGGCATTGTTTAGTCGTACGTCAGTCTTCGACAAGCGTGAAACGGGTGTATGAAATACGGGGATTTTGTTTGCTACGCTGCTCGGCTCGCCAGGTGTGCGCCTGGATTGCCGGTAACTCATTGGCGCGGCGCGGTAGGTTGCAGTGCAGGTTCGACTTTGGACGTTTTATCGGCTTTAGGATTTAGCGCACGAAGGCAACGGCACAGTATACAAACAAGAAAGTTGGCTCGATCAGATGACGGTTCGGGGAGGAATGCTTCGCACAAGCCTAGAAGGGCGTATGCATCTTGATTTTAGTCGGTCGTAGCTGTAACGCAGCAGGCCGTCGCCCGGATTCGCCGTACCTTCATTCCACGAACTGAAATCCTCGGCGGTTAACGTTTCGAGTCATGCGAAGGACATAAATCGAGTTAGCGTTTTACAGAGCCGCGACCATCAGGGAGCGGCCTTGTCCAATGGAACCTCGTTCCTTGGTCAGCGCGGGTTGGGAACTTATCCCTACAGGGGTGTTGTTCGCCGGGAGTCCGCCACCTCGCCTAGCCTTGGCAAAGGCCCGAATCTCGATCTTTGTCATATATTGCCTGCAAAGTCACGGCCGGGAACGCATCCCTGATACGATCAGGCACCGCAGCTACTATCCGAACGCACGCACGGCTAAGACTCTTGCGCGCCGGAACCATCCAGCCTGCCCGCAAGCTTTCTGCCGTAGAGGCTTGCCTACGCGCCGCAGTAGACCCGATTCTGTCCTGCACCGCGGCTTGGATGATTTAACGCACAGGCGCCGAGGTGCTATGGAAACAGGGTAAACGCAGCACTTGCATCCTTGCGCCTTGGCGTCTCTGCACCTTTGCGTTTCGTGCCACATCGAACGGCCGCTCCCTGACGTCGCAGCTGGGGGGCGTTCACGCTAAGGCATAGAGGCGTAGCGAAGCACAGGCGCGTTAGCGTAAAGGCGCTTTAGAAGGCCCCACAGAATAGTCACAACGCCTCCGGGCGGTACCTTTCCAGGACGCATACGATTTTGCACATCATTTCTCTGGAAGCGCTGAAGCCCCGGGATCACTCGGTGGCTGATCCAGCCGAAGAAATGCAAATAAATCGGCAAGTTCTTCCGGGCTTAGTTGCTTCTCGATTCCTTCAGGCATCAGAGATAAAGGGCTGACTTGATATTGTTCAATCTCCGAGCGTGGCACCGTTTCGAGTTTTCCGCCTTGGAGCTTGAGCGCGACATGCTTCGGAGACTGCTCGACCAACAACCCGGTCAGTATACGCCCATCTGTAGTAACCACAATGTGCGATTGATAAGCTTCTCCCACTACCAAGTTGGGATCTAAAACATTGGATAACAACTGGTCAAACGAACCACGGCCGTTGCGCGTCAAATCTGGTCCCACGTCGTGTCCCTGGCCATAAATCCGATGACATTGAGCACACAGGCGTCGGAACACTTCCTGTCCGCGATAAGCGTTTCCCGGATTTTGGGCAAGAAGCTGTCGAACGTCGTTGATCACCTTTTCGCGTTCCGGATTGCGCTCCATCCGCACCCGCCCATAGACTTGACGGACAAGCCGAGAAAGGTTTGGATCGCCCGCCGATTCCAGTCGTAACAACTGCTGGGCGTGAAGCACTTCTTTGGGCAAGCGTCCTTGCTGAATCGCTTGAAGAAGCCTCGTAGCCCAAGCCGGGCGCTGCGTCAATAATTCGATAAGCTGAGGTCGCACCGTACCGTCCATCTGATCGTACAGCGGCAATAAGGATTGGACCAGGTTCGGGTCGCTCAGTACGGCTAGCTCCTGAAGAATCCGACCGGACAGATCCTTGGAGGTACTACGATCGCACACCAGGCGCACCGCAGCATCGACCGGGGGTGGTTGCGCGGCACGGAGTAAAACGCGAAGTGTCTCGCCACGCTGCTGGTCGGACAAGCTCGCGTCGAACAACCCCGAGCGAAGCTCTTCGATCGCCGCCGGGTCTTGCCACGCCGCCAGCAGCAATAACGCCCCACGGCGAAGTTCGCTTCGGTCCTCGGCCATGATGCGCCGCAGGAGCGGCTCCAATTTGCGCCGCAACGGTTCAAATCGTTCGAGTTCATTGGGTCTATTCAACAGACGCTCGCGCACTCGCTGCATACTGACGATCGCCGCGGCAGGATCGACTTGGATCGTTAATTCCAAGAGTTCGGCAACCGACGCAAGCTCGCTGTCCACGTCGTCACGAGCTGCCACTGGTCCCGAAGCCATCGAGCAACCAATCGCGGCAGCAACGGCAACTGCGGCGCCCCACCATCCACCAGCAACTTTTGGTCGAACAAACCGGCTGTACGTGATTCGGATTCTCATTGGAGGATGCGCTCGGTAGCTCGCGGCAAGATCTGCTTCAAACCCGGTGATTGGGCTAAATCGTAGCGGCGCACTTCCTGCAAAAACTCCTGACTGCGTCCGGGTAACAGTGGATGCAGGTTTTGCCATACGATTGCCGGAATCAGGGGATCATCTCCGCATCGGGCAGCTACGCGCACCAATAGCGCTAGGGGATCGATTCCCGCAATTTTGCGAGCGGCGATGGCCACCTGGAGCTTTACATCGGGCGACGGATCATCGGCTAAAGCAACAATCCGTTCGCGAATCGCTGGGGTGACGTCCCCCTGATTTCCCGCTATGCGGACGGCCCACATCCGCAACTCCGGCTCGGGTGCCTCCAGGAGTTTTCTGTGGAACGCCTCCGGCAATGGCCCGTAGCCCGTTAAAGCCCAAAGGGCATGCATGCGGAATTTAAGAGGTCGCGACGAATCCAATAGCCGCTCCTGGAGCTTTCCCCGGACGGACTCATCCGCCCGTTCGGCCAACAGGCGGGTTGCCATTTCCCGGAAAAACAGGTTGGGACTTTGTAACCGCTCCACAAGCTGCTCGGAGGATTCTGCTTTTAAATCGAACTTCGGTAGCGCTTGCGCCGTACCATATCGCACCCGGTACAAGCGTCCTCGCAACCGATCAATCCCTTCTGGATCCCGCCGCGCGTCCTGATAACAGTGGTAGCGATCGTACCAGTCCAAAATATACATACAGCCGTCGGGACCGGTTTTTTGAGCCACGGGCATAAACCACACGTCGTCCGTCGCTAGGAAATCGGGTTCAGGCTCGGCCCGATACGTAGACCCGAAACGCTGCAACTTGTCGACATTGATGCAGTTACCGTGGATATTACCCATGTATAACCGATCGCGATACTGCTCCGGATATTGATCGCTATCGAAATACAGAATGCCACAATAGGCCGCCTTCTGATGCGCATGCTGCACGATCGAACCGAGCTCCCACGTAAAGGGAGGATAAGCACCGCTTTGCCGATGATAGTAGCCTGTCTCCATTATGTGCCACAGGTGGTCGACGACGCAGGCACTGATAAACGCATTACCCAACGGGTCCCATGCAATACCCCACGGATTGCTCGTTCCCTCGGCAAACAGTTCAAAACGCCACGTGCGTGGGTGGATGCGGAACATGGCACACGTGAACTCAAACACTCGACCGTCCTGTTCGATCTTGCTCGGATTGAAAACGCCATTCAATCCATACAGGAAACCGTCGGGCCCCCAGGTAAGCGAATTCGGCAATTCATGTGTGTCGGCACGCCCGAACCCGCTAACCACCACCTGCCGCTCGTCGGCTCGATCATCACCATCGGTATCTTTCAAGAACAGAATATCCGGCGCATTTGCGACCCAAACGCCCCCGTAACCCAATGCTATGCCCGACGGAATATTCAGCCCCTCAGCAAATACCGTTACCTTGTCGACGGGCCCATCTTGATCAGTGTCTTCCAGAATCTTGATGCGATCGCGCCCAGGCCCTGTACTAGAACGCGGGTACTCAAGACTTTCCGTCACCCAAATTCGGCCGCGTTCGTCAAACGCCATTGCAACCGGGTTAACGATCTGAGGTTCTGCCGCGACTAACTCGACACGAAAACCTTCGGGCACGCGCATGCGAGCGATTGCCTGCTCAGGGCTGAGCGGCGGTCCAGGCGGCTTGCTTTGATTATGGGGAACAACGGGTGCTTGACCTAGTGCAATCAGAGGGCAAAACGATTGTAACCAACTTATCAGACTTATAACAAGCAACAAGTTCGATCGTTGCATGGCCCATTCTCCACGTGTGCATGTCTTGATTGTAGCTGAGATTATTCCTCGGATTTGCGGGCCTTGGGGTTAGGTCTGCCTTTCCCGCGCACTCAGAGGTAACTCCAGACCTGGTAGATGCAGGATTCCTGGTAAAGCCGTTCAATGAAGCGGCTGGAGTAATTTAACGCAAAGGCACTAGGGCGCAAAGGCGCAACGAAGGTACCCTTCAGGCCAGATCGCCTAACTGCGTGTTTGGGTCTTTGCACGGCTGCATCTTTCAAGTCGTCAAGCTCTTCCGAAACATAGATCCGCTTAGCTCGATAACGGGGGTGAGGAAGTCGCCGTGATAATGGAAAACCCGGCAGGGGATTGTTCTTTGGCGTCGTTAATCCGGTCCACTATAGTGCATGCTTTTATCTGGTAAATTTTCTTCCCCAAACGCGTTATAGTGGGGGCACAAAGTCCGATATAATGACACAGTCCAGCACTTCGAGATAGCGGCCCAGACGCAATATCTTTGCATGCGACGAGAGAACAGGTATCAATAATGGTGTAATAGTTTCCCTTATTGCGGAGGCACTGTTATGCGTTATTCTTTTCGGCTAGCGCAGATTTTGGGGTACGAGCCCAATCCGCGGCGGCGGCCCGGAACGATCAAAGCCATTGTCGAACAAACGGGTCTGGATCGGCACCAGGTGTCGGCCTTGTTGAAGAACGAGGTCAAGTATATACCGCTGGAGGCCCTGTCGCGACTGTGCGATTATCTGATACGCAGTGGTCTTGCGGCTCCAGAACAGTTACCCGGGGCGCTTTTTGGAGTCGAACCGGAGGATTTTTGGGAGCTACTTGCGCGGCGCAGACATCTTTCCTTGTGCGTTGGGGTACGTTGCGAAGAAGAGCAATATCCCGAGACCGCGTGGGTTGTTGCCTCAGACTCCATCTTGCTGGGCGAACTGTTGAATGGTGTTTCCACGCTTGGCGGCACGGCGCGTCAGCGCTACACGGACGCCAAATACAAGCCGCATCCCGAACAACTTGCTCAGACCCTGGTTTGGAGTCCGGGCGTTCGACGGCGTGAAGAGGTCGAACAACATGCGTGGAAAGTTTATCAGGAATTTTCGCAGGCACCTGGCGACAAAGGCCTGGTATGTGTGGGAAGTGTCAAGAGCAACCCGGTGGCTGAGATTGTGGTGGCTAATGTTTTCGGCTGCGCTCCCTTTTCCACCCAAGATCACGTTCGGACCGGGGCCGAAAGAAAGTGTCCCGTATTTGTGCGGTATCGGCGGCAAGATCCACACGTCGAATCGTGTTGGAGTGGTGAAAAGCTTGCCGAGCAGGTGCCTTCGGGAATGCCGGGCGTCTATTACGAGCAGCCTGATGGTTCGTGGGCATTAGCCGAATGGACCGAGGAACGCGACGCAGCCTTTGTCTTCTATGTGTATCACGAAGGGCTGGGGAAATTGCAGATGGTCCTGGGGGGTTTTTCGGGGCGTAGCACGCGACTTTTGGCCAAGACCCTGGCCCAACAGGCCCAGGAATTCTGGCCGCCCGTTTATGCCGCACATGGCGTCCAGGTGGCAATTTATGTGGTGCACTATAGTTTGGGGCCCTGGTCGCCAGACGCTTCGGATATTCTCAAAACCGATTGGGCTGCACACACGCGCATCGTGCCCCTAGCTCAGGAGGTAATAGCTCGAAAACTTAGTCCGTCGAACGACTCCTTCTCGAAAACCGCTGACTAGTTTTCGCAACAAGTCCATGATGGGTTCGGCGATTTCAGCGGGCGTGGCGTCCCACGCCTGCAGTCGATCGTTACAATAAGGCTACGGTAATTCGTGGGCTTGGGGCCGAGCGTGTGCCATACCTGAAACTTTTTTCGGGAGGAGTACGAGGATGCGACAGGCGAGAATTCCGTGGGCGAGCTTGTTGTATGTCGTGTTCGTGGCGGCTGCCGCTGTTGCGGAAGAATCGCCAGTACGCGTGCTGATCATTACCGGGGACCACGGCCATGCGTGGCGCGAGACGACACCGGTGTTAGTCGAGATTCTTACCAAAGCTGGGCACCGGGTGGAGGTCACCGAAAACCCGCGACTGGACCTAATTCCTGAAAAGCTTGCTCGTTACAACGTGCTGCTGTTGAATTATCGGGACACGCCGGCCGGGGCTCGGCAGAATCCCAACAGTGTCTGGTCAGACGAAAACAAGCGCGCGTTTGTCGAAGCGATCCGCAATGGGGCAGGGCTGGTTGTCTACCATCATGCATCGTCAGCGTTTCGGGGGAATTCTGCGTTCGACAAAGAGTTCGAAAAACTCAGTGCCGGTGGTTGGCGCAATCAAGGCTATCACGGCGCCATGCACGAATTTGTGGTGTCGGTGCGTGCCGAACATCCGATTACGGCTGGTTGGAAGCAGTTTCTGCATGGCCGCGACGAATTGTATCAGAATTCGCTGATTACACCTGGTAGTCAAGTCTTGGTAACGGCCTATTCGGATCCCGCGAAAGATCCAAAAAACACGGGGCTTCATGAGCCGATGGTGTGGATCAATGAATATGGCAAGGGTCGCGTAGTGCAGAACGCGTTGGGCCACGATGTGCAGGCGATGTCGGGCTCTGGTTTTCGGTTCTTATTGGCACGTTGTGTGGAATGGGCGGCAACTGGAAAGGTGATGACCCCGGTTCCAGACGATTTACGTCAGCCGTAGCCCGTCATGCGGGTTGGCAAACAAAAAACGCCGGCTGGTTGTACCAGCCGGCGTTTTCGTTTAGAAAAATTCCCGGCGATACCTACTTTCGCGCTTGTGGGCACTATCATCGGCTCGGAAAGCTTAACGGCCGTGTTCGGGATGGGAACGGGTGTTTCCTTTCCGATATAGTCACCGGGAAAAAATCCGCCGGGCGGTTCAGCCCGAGGCGGACTTAGGTTTTGGGATAGGGAAAAGGCAACCACCTCAGATGGAAGCGGTTACGGGGCGACACGAGCCGATGTGGCCAGCGTCGAGTGGCCGAGAGTGTTGGATGTTGATGGCCAAGCGTTCGCCCGTTAGTACCGGTTAGCTGAGCGCATTACTGCGCGTACACCGCCGGCCTATCAACCTGGTAGTCTTCCAGGGGGCTTCATGGCATAAGCCAATCGAAACCTAATCTTGGGGCAGGCTTCACGCTTAGATGCTTTCAGCGTTTATCCTTTCCGTAGTTAGCTATCCAGCCGTGCCGCTCGGCGCGACAGCTGGTACACCAGAGCTACGTCCTTCCAAATCCTCTCGTACTAAGGAAGAGGCCCCTCAAGTTTCGTACGCCCACGGCAGATAGGGACCGACCTGTCTCACGACGGTCTGAACCCAGCTCACGTACCACTTTCATTGGCGAACAGCCAAACCCTTGGGAGCTTCTTCACCCCCAGGATGTGATGAGCCGACATCGAGGTGCCAAACCGCCTCGCCGCTGTGGACGCTCGGAGGCGATAAGCCTGTTATCCCCGGAGTACCTTTTATCTGATGAGCTATGGCCCTTCCATTCGGGACCACAGGATCACTAAGACCTACTTTCGTATCTGCTCGACCTATCGGTCTCGCAGTCAAGCACCCTTCTACCTTTGCGCTCCACGCCTGATTGCCGACCAGGCTGAGGGTACCTTTGCACTCCTCCGTTACTCTTTAGGAGGAGACCGCCCCAGTCAAACTGCCCGACTGACACTGTCCTCCACCCGGATGGACGGGATGAAGTTAGAACTAAAGCGCAACCAGGGTGGTATTTCACCGGCGACTCGACGAGTGCTGGCGCACTCGCTTCACAGTCTCCCACCTATCCTACACAAGTTGAACCTCAGCCCCATATCAGCCTGCAGTAAAGGTTCACGGGGTCTTTCCGTCTAACCGCGGGTACGTGGCATCTTCACCACGGCTACAATTTCACCGGGTCGGTGGTTGAGACAGTGCTCCTGTCGTTACGCCTTTCATGCAGGACGGAACTTACCCGTCAAGGAACTTCGCTACCTTAGGACCGTCATAGTTACGGCCGCCGTTTACCGGGGCTTCGGTCGCAAGCTTCGCCTTGCGGCTAACCTGCTTCCTTAACCTACCGGCACCGGGCAGGCGTCAGTCTCTATACATCCTCTTACGAGTTGGCAGAGACCTGTGTTTTTGATAAACAGTCGCAAGAGCCGATTCTCTGCGGCCTCCCAGAGCTTGGGACCCCAGAAGGCACCCCTTCTCGCGAACTTACGGGGGCAATTTGCAGAGTTCCTTAACCACCGTTCTCCCGAGCGCCTTAGACTTCTCGTCTCGCCTACCTGTGTCAGTTTTAGTACGGTCACTGCCGCTTCAACCCTACGAAGCTTTTCTTGGACGTCCTGCCGATGACATCAGGCAAAACCCTTAGTCCGCCGACTTGACTTGTTGCGGGCGGATTTGCCTCTCCCGCGTCTTGTCGACGTACCACGGACAAGTCCAGCCCGTCCGCTCACCTTTCGGACGCCGTCCCTCCTTCGGTCCACGGCAGTGGCGCAGGAATGTTGACCTGCTGTCCATCGTCTACGCCTTTCGGCCTCGACTTAGGTACCGGCTAACCCTGGGCGGATTTACCTTCCCCAGGAAACCTTAGGCTTTCGGCGAGCAGGATTCTCACCTGCTTTATCGTTACTCATTCCGGGATAATCACCTGTACACCCCGACACCGCTCCTTTCGGTACGGCTTGTATCTGGTGTACAGCGCTCTCCTACCGCCGGCTTTCCCATCAAGGTACGGCCGACCCACGGCTTCGGCAGAATGCTTACTCCCGTTCATTATCGGCGCAGAGTTGCTCGACCAGTAAGCTGTTACGCACTTTTTAAATGGTGGCTGCTTCCAAGCCAACATCCTGGCTGTCTTCGCAACTCCACTTCCTTAGTGACTAAGCATTCCTTAGGGACCTTAGCCGATGGTCTGGGTTGTTTCCCTCTCGACCGCGAAGCTTATCCCTCGCGGACTGACTCCCGAGATAGTCGCACCGGTATTCGGAGTTTGGTTCGGATGGGCAGGTGGTTAGCCCCCCATTCCAATTCAGTCTCTCTACCCCCGATGCGTAGTGTCTCGAGGCTATACCTCAATATATTTCGGAGAGAACGAGCTATCCCTGCGTTTGATGAGACTTTCACTCCTCCCCACAAGTCATCCCCTAGGTTTTCAACCCTAGTGGGTTCGGCCCTCCACGCGGTTTAACCCGCGCTTCAGCCTGCTCATGGGTAGTTCACGCAGATTCGCGTCTACCACCAGCGACTCTGACGCCCTATTCAGACTCGGTTTCCCTATGGCTTCGGTCCTGAAGACCTTAACCTTGCCGCTGACGGTAACTCCCCGGATCATTATGCAAAAGGCACGCCGTCACACGGGATCTCGCGGCCCGAAGGCCGCGGATCCACTGCGCTCCGACCGCTTGTAGGTGCATGGTTTCAGGTTCACTGTCCTCCCCTAACAGGGGTTCTTCCCATCTTTCGGTCGCCCTACTTAGTTCACTATCGGTCGTTAGCGAGTATTTAGCCTTACGGGATGGTCCCCGTTGCTTCAGTCAGGGTTTCACGTGCCCCGACCTACTCAGGTACCTCTCGGGAGGCGACTCAGTTTTCGCATACGGGACTGTCACCCTCTTTGGTCCGCCTTTCCAAACGGTTCTGCTAACCGGTCGCTTGGTAACTCCCATGTGAGAGGCCCTACAACCCCGCTGAGGAAGACCCCAACGGTTTAGGCTGTTCCCCGTTCGCTCGCCGCTACTGAGGGAATCGAGGTTTCTTTCTTTTCCTCCGGTTACTAAGATGTTTCAGTTCACCGGGTTCGCCTCCACGCACCTATGGATTCAGTGCGGGATAATTCGGGAATCCCGGGATCACCGCTTGCTTGTCAGCTCCCCCGGGCTTATCGCAGACTTCCACGCCCTTCATCGCCTGCTAACGCCTAGACATCCCCCAATGCACCCTTAGTAGCTTGGCCACCAACACCCAAAACTCTCCCTTGCCGCAACGCGACAAGATGCCAAACTACTCGGAACGCTTTCGTGACACTTGCCACCTCGAGCAAGGCACGAAGCTTCCGCTTAGAGTAACCACGACGCTTGCCGCCACGCTTATTCACGTGACAGGTGCCTCGGCGCTCATGTAGCCCCTTTCAGTTGGCTGATCCTTAACGAACGACACCAACCGAAAAAGATGCCTGTTTCCACTATCCCAAATTGTCAAAGATCCATCGGGCACTGCCCGCCGCTCAAAGCGGTTGCGGCACTCGGTTAGCCGAACGCCGCTTTGACTCTTGCACCATTGCGGAGCCTTATAACTTAGCTTCTATGCCCACAAACGTCAAGCAGGGCATCTGGCCCCAAAACGCTCTGTTTAGAAGCACCTCCAGGGCCGCTCGAGACGCACTTCGCCTCCTATCCGGCCCTTTCGGTTACGCTGAACGACTTCTCAACAGAGGTCGACCGCGAATTTGGCGGCCTTTCTAAGATCGTTCAGCCAGAGCACCTATTGTTGCTTGGTTATCCCCCGCTGTCAAGGCCCTCGCCGCTAAACCGATTCGAGCCCACTCGTGCAGGGAACCACGTTGAAATCTCCTATAGATTTTCTCCTTCGATTATCGACGCGTCAACCCGGGTAGCCCCAAAAGATCTTTTAACACTACACACTGATATTCGCAGCTAGCCATTGGTTATGAAAGCCAATGCTGAACATTCCAAGCAGCTGCACATTGCAAACCATGTAACGCAAAACCGGCCAGGCCCGAAACAAACGTTCACCATCCTAGAGAGAGGACTTTTGACTTCAGGCGACGGTGCAAGGCCAGCGAAATCCGTTGGCAGATGGCGTGGCAACGAGTATTCTCAACAGAAAGCGCTGCGTTTCATTCTTGAGGCTCCGTACTTCGTCTCGCTTGTGGACCCGTGGTCCACAGCGGGGACCCGACGAACATCGAGAGTCCATTGTCTTTACTGAATAGCCTTCGCTGGCTGGGGAGGCCAATACGCACGATGGAAGCCTCACATGTTTCGACGTCGACTTCCGCGGTTTCACCCAAACTAGCGCGTCCGCTACGCGCGTCACTGGTTTTCGCAGCGGTGATCGGAACCATGGCTGCACTGTTGGCGATTTCGCTGGCTCCGAGTCTCCTGGTGCATCTCTGGGTAACCCAAGCACGGTTGAAGGTTCTGCAGCGGGACTATGAGGCGGCCACTCCCTTGCTGGAGCGAGCCGAAAGGTGGCAACGCCGCAATGGGACCGTAGCTTTTTATCGCGCTAGGATTTTCCGGCGATTGAACAACGAAACGCAGTTCTCGCGTTACTTGGAGGAAGCCCAGCGCCGCGGGCTATCCGACGAACAAGCCCAGCGCGAGTGGCAATTATGGAGTGCGCAACACGGCCAAGTAGCACTCGTGGAACCGTATATCGGCAAACTTCTGGCGCAACCGGCCGAGGAATTGCCCGATGTTTGTGAAGCATTCGCTCGAGGTTTTCTGGCAACGCTCCGCTTGGCAGATGCTCGGCGTATGTTTGAAACCTGGGAGACTGCCTGGCCAACGGATCCGGTTCTGTATGTGCTGCGTGCCCAGATGTGGAAGGAATATGAGCGATATGAAGAGGCGGAACGCGACTTGCAATATGCTCGCTCCCTTTGGGGCGACCAACCGGAAGTAAGTGTCGCCTTAGCCGAGGTGTTGATCCAGCGCGATCAGTGGAGTCAAGCCCTGCCGTACCTCGAGTCATTGACGAACGACTCCCGCTATCGGTCCCGTGCAATCCGCAGTCTGGTGCATTGCTATCTAATGTTGGGTGACCAGAACCAACTGGAGCATTGGTACGCGCGATGGATCAATGACGATTCACCGCGCGGTGACGCCCAGCGACTTGCTGCCTTAGCGGCGTGGCGGTTAGGAAAGTCTCAAGAAGCGCAACAGTGGCTGGAATCGTTTCTGGAGACGTGGCCGGCCGATGTCCCAGGCACAGAATTTTTGATCGAAATACAAAAATCCCAGTCCCCAAACCCCGTGCCGGAAACGCTCCGAAATGTCGTGCAAAGCGGGCGCCAGTTGCTGGACCAATTGCCGGGAATGAAACAGGTCGCCTTCGAACAACCCCGGAACGATGCGCTTCGCTTGGAGATAGGTCGTCTTTTAGTAGAACGACAGTCGCGTGAAGAAGGATTGCGCTGGCTAGAAGCGTCGGTTTTGATCAACCCTCATCAGCGTTCTGCCCGCGAGCTACTCATCGAGACTTATACGAAGCTCAAAATGTTGGAGCAAGCAGCCGAACACCGCCGACTTTTGGAAGCTGCCTCGCGCGGGGCTTTGTGAAAGGGCTGCCAATGTGAGTACGACGACCGTACAATGCGCCGGAGCGCACCAACGTCTTTGCAGCGGGCCATAGTCAGTCCGTTTGATCCTTCAGCCCGATGGCGTGTGTTGGCGCCCGACACATGGGTTGCGCCGATGGATTAAGCCCAGGGGCAACAGCCGCTCTAAACCGAGTAACCGCTACAGCCGCACTTGGTTCCCCCTCTGGGGAACGAGGTAAGCTCACCCTTTAGCTTCAACTCTAATACCAAATGTGCGCAACTTAACAGACGCTACCTCTGCGTCTCTGCGTCTCTGCGTTAAGGAACCTCTGCATAAGTCACCCGTATTGTACGGAACCTTTTAGCAAGTCG
>CAYRMD010000007.1:0-88019 GCA_964425225.1 uncultured Pirellulaceae bacterium
ACTATCCATCGAGCCAATACGCTCGTTTACCGCCAGTTGATCAGACGTTCCTATACAGTAGGCACCGGTGCGTGAAAATGCACAGCGTATGTACGCTACTCAGGAACATTCAGCAATGTACAGACTTAGCCAACGGATCGGACTCTATGCGATGGCTTTTCTAGCCGCGTGCATGTCTTGCGGTCTACTCATGGCGCAGCCCCCACGAGGCGACCGCGACCGAGATCGCGGTGAGGATCGTGGCAGCGAGTTTGCACCGGGTGGTTTTCCGGGTAGAGAAGGGGGGGAGCGTGGTGGATTCCCGGGTGGACGCGGAGGTGGATTCCCTGGCGGCCCGTTCCCCGGGGGGCCGTTTCCCGGTGGCCCGTTCCCGGAAGGACGAGGCGGTGGTCCATTCGGCGGTGGTCCATTCGGCGGTGGTCCATTCGGCGGTGGTCCATTCGGGGGTGGACCGTTCGGCCGTGGTCCATTCGGTGGCGGGCCATTCGGCGGTAACCCCGCAGATTTTCTTGGACGATTCGACCGCAATGGCAACGGTGTATTAGAACCGGACGAAACCGAGGGCCGTGTCCGTGGCTTCTTAGAACGCATAACCTCAGGTATCGGGGGCGTGAATCTGGATCGGCCTATTCGCATTGACCAGTTGGCTCGAGCTATGGAACGTATGCGGCAGGAAGGAGGCGGTCGCGACCCGCGGAACGAGGGTGAGGGGCGTGGCGAGCAAGCTGGGAGCTCGTCAGGGTCCGGTAGTGAACCGCTTGTGCCCGGTTTTGGTATCGAATTGGATCTGCCACCGGTGCCGGGTTTCGGGTCCGATGCGGCTGCCGTTTTGATCAAGATTGAAGAGGCCGATCGTCGACAAGCCGAGGAGCGCGTGCGCCGCTATGACCGGAACGGTGATGGCATGCTATCAAAAGAGGAGCTGCAAGAGGGGCGATGGTCCGATGACCCGATGCAGTATGACCGAAATCGCGATGGTCGACTGACGGTGGACGAACTGGCCATGCGATACGCCAAACGGCGAGTGGCAGAAACCACGTCCCGCAACCAAAACGCATCCGCATCGAGCACGACACAAAAGCCCCCGCAAAAGTTTTATATACCCTCCTCGTCGGGAAGTGGCAGTTCCAGCGCAGCAGCTTCGGCGGCCAGTAGCGGATCGTCAGCCGCAACTCCGATCGATGAACGGGCCGCTCGTTTCGCCGACTTTATGTTGCGCCGTATGGACGCCAACGGCAATGGACGGCTGGAACGTGACGAATGGGGTGAAATGCTCGGCGGCGCTTCGAGCTACGACTCGAACCGGGACGGAGTGATCGATCGCGACGAACTTGTGCGGGGTATGGCCAACCGCAATTTTGGCGGAGGGTTCTTCGGCCAGCGGGGCGACCAAGAGCGCGGTCGGGGTGAAGGTGAGCGCGGGATGTTCTTTTTCTCGCGAGGAGAAGAATTCCGTGGCGGTGGTCGAGGAGAAGGGGGGCTCGGTGGTGGACGTGCGGATCGGGCCGATCGACGTGAACGCTCCGAATCCAACGGACCTCGCTTCTTTACTCCCGCTGTTGGTTCTGGCGCTTCCGGGAATACGGCGTCCGGGACGAACGCGGCGGCGCCGAGTATCGATTTCGCAAAAAGTCGCTTGACTCCCCAGGAACGATTGCAACAGTCCGATAGTGCGCGAGAGCTACCCGATTGGTTTATCCGCAACGATGCCGATCAAGATGCCCAGATCGCGATGCACGAGTTCTCGACCAGTTGGTCCGACGAAGTCGTGGCCGATTACTTTAAGTTCGATCTTAACCAGGATGGGTTTATTACTGTCGACGAATGCTTGACCGCCGTCCGTCAGGGAGCGACGCGCGGTGCCGCGGCCGGTGAAACAAGTGCCAGCCGTGATTCAAGGCCAAGCTTCTTTTCGCGCAACAATTCCAACGATCGGTCCGGATCCAATTCGCGAGATAGCAACAGTTCGGCTACTAGCGCTAATAATACGACTAATACCAGCTCTGGTGAAACGTCGAGTAGTGCCTCCACCGGTGATGCCACGACCGACCGTTATTTACAGTACGCTCGAGGAGTGATTCAGCGTTACGACAAGAATCGGGACGGAATGTTGGATCGTAACGAATGGTCAGCGGTATCGGGTAATGTCGCCGCGGCTGATCAAGACGGTGACGGAAAAATCACCGCTGAGGAATACGCAACATTCTTGCGTCGCCGGTAAGCGCTACTTTTGTCATCCAAGCTGGCTTCGCTATTTCTAAACATGTGTGCGTCACGTTCGTAGGTGGAAAATTTTAACGCAGAGACGCAGAGGCGCAGAGGAGAATAAGTAACCTCGCAACACCCGCTGCCGGTTGGGAAAGAACCATTTGTGCCGAAGGCCTTTATGCGGGCCCCCAGTGATGGTAGTGCCACCGGCCGGGTTAGCTAGTGTTAGTAAAATTACGAGGGTTATGCGAGACCAAACCGGTACCCGATCTTGCCACGTGTCTGTTTTACTGCGCCTTTGCTCGTTGGCGTCAAATCCTCACTCAATTGAAATGGCAAATGCCGAGCACGCATCACAACGCAATACTCAGCGACTTACCTACAATCACGACTCACGCACTTTCTAAACGCAACTGCGCAGACGTGCGAAGGCGCTATGCGCACGTACGATAAAGCGAAAAGCGAACTTGTGCCTCTGCGTTAATGGCAAAAAGTTCCGCCGTGAAGCGACGCGTAAGTTCGTTGACCCAGTAACGAGCAAATCTTACGCGCTGAATCGCTTCCACCCAGGAGGGACGGGCGCATCGGACTCCTGCATGTCCGATATACACGGCGGAACCGCGGTAGTGAAAGTTAGTGCTGGACTCGGTAGAGAGCCGACGAGCTGCGAAGTGTCGCGCAGTAATCGGCGGCGCTCGTCCAGAAAAAGTTCCAATGGGATTCCCAGGAGAAGCGAAGCGGACCATAGGGCTGCCCAGTCGACGATGTCGATCGGGGGAATTATCTGGACCTGCGTAACTTCGTCGGGCACGGCGAGAACGATTTCTTCTTTGGTTCGCCGCTGATCACCCACAGGTCGCAATTGGAGCGTATGGGTGGATCGCTTACCGTCGAGCCGCTGGTAATAAGCAATCGCACAGTTCGACTCGTCCAGCGGATAAATCGACGCTTGAGTGCATTTGCGTAACGACGTTGCAAGCTTCTTTACTACAGGCGATTGACACCATGGATTACACCACACCACAAGGTCCGGTCGGCTCAGGCAGAGGGCCAAGTTGACTTCGTCGGCCCGCAGGGCATCCCAAGCAACCACGGAAAGACCGCGGCGATTTTTGGCTGCCGTAATCACCTCAATAAGCTCTGTGAGCGTCGAGGGACAGTGCACGTTCGAGGGTGCATGGCAGTTGGCTAATACTGCGGACAATAGCGCTGCATGCCGGCCACAAATCATCACGCTCAACGCCGAAGATCGCCGCTTGTACCAGCGTGCCAGTCGTTGCAGGGCGACTTCCGGATTGGTGACAAGAATTCGGGCAGCCCCTGCCCACGGCTCGATGCGCGCTTCGGCCGTGATGACGACGCCAGCTCCGGCGGCGTACGCTTCGTCAGGCCAACAACCGCGATCGGCTTGTGGATAGCCCGGCAAGTGAAAATAGGCGTCACCGGGGCCTGCGAGCGAACTATCGAGCACAATACGGCGTACGGGCCGAATTATCCCCTCAAGAGGCGGCGGGATACCCGGACACCACTGGCCTTGCGTAATCTTCGTAAGGGTGCGGCACGTAAGCATAAAGTTCCGGTGGAGCTCTCGAACAACAAGTTCTAACAGCTGGGGAATTTGTAAATCACTGGCACGTCATTACGGTCCGAGTCATCGGGCGCTTCGTACGTTGTGTCTAAGCAACGAAGAATGGTTTGAATCCCATCGAGCTCTTCATGAACCAGTTGGCTGCTGTGCTGGTCCAGAGTTTCAAGAGGGAACGTGATTAAAACGGCATCGCCAGGTTCGGCTCGATGGCAGACGTATTTTAAAGCGTGTTGACGATCGACGATCAGGTGCGCCCGTGCAGGCCGGTGGTAGCCATCCAACACATCATGGAAGATTTCTAGGAGGCTGTGTTGCGGTGTGGGCAGAGCTGTAAGAATGGCGCGGTCGGAAAACCGTTCGGCGATTCGCCCCCAGTGGGCTCGTTCAGCTGCCGTAGTGGCATCGGGCAATGCAAACACGCACCACAATCGTCGACGGGTTATTTCGCGCAATGTCCTCAACATCTCCAGCATGCGCTCGGGTCGATTACTGACGTCGACATAAACGCCAAACGGCTGTCCGCACACCAAACGCTGCAATCGTAGCGGCAGACGTGCTTGTTCCAGGCCCCATGCAATCTCGGTTAGGCTAACACCTGCCACACGAGCAACCGCTGCGGCAGCAAGGCAGTGCCTGAGCCACCAGTCACCGATGGTGGGCGTTCGCACCGCTACCGTCTCATTACCGACTGTCAGCAAGAACGTCTGCTCGGTGCCGTCTCGATCAACCAGTTTGCCCCACACGTCGGCTTCCGGTGACAAACCAAACGTGACCACTGGGCATGGAAATCGACGAGTGCAAGACACGGTGTTTGGTTCGTCGGCGCAGACCACCAGAGGGCGTTCGGGTTTTAGTAAACAGGCCAGTCTTTCCAACGTTTGTTGGACCGCTTGGTTATCCAAGTACTGGCGACGGGTACACACTGCAGAAAGGTCCGTTACGACGGCGGCATCTAAGGCTAACCCTGCCAAACGCCGCTCCAAGAGGCTTGCATGATCGCATTCCAACACTGCGCCGTTACCGCCGGCTTGTTGCCACTCGGCTAACCGAGCTGCCAATTGTCCGCTGGTCCATCGCCGCGGATATCCCAAAGCCGTTGCTCGGCGACGCGACGTCGACAGGTTAGTCGCGGAAGCAGCTTGAAGGCCGGCCACACGCAACACACTTGTGGCTAATTCGGCCGTGCAAGTCTTTCCGTGTCGGCCCGTCACGGCCACTGTGAACAGGCTCTGTGAGGGATCGCCCTGCCAGGCATGATGCAGTCGCCCTAGCGCCTCGCGGCTATCGGCTACCACATAAACCGGTACGGGCACACGCACGAATCGCTCGCAAACGACCGCCGCTGCCCCACGGCGGACGGCTTGAGCGATCGCGTCGTGACCGTCGCGATCCGCGCGGACCACGGCCACGTAAATCTGTCCAGGCTCGATGCGAGCTGCGTCGTCGCTACAGGGTCCAAGAGCCACGTCCACCCCGCCAAAATGTTCAGCACCTGTCAGGAGAGAACCGAGACGTTGGGGAACTCGCGAACCAACGGAAATCATTTCCGAGCCTCCCTGCTCTCTATGGTCCAAGAAGGAACGCAGGTTTCCTGGCCCTGCCGGACCTTCCAAGTCCCGCTTAACCGCTTGGTGTGCTGCGATTGTCGGAAAAGCTCCGATGTTGTCAAGACGAATTTCTCAATGTGTGTGCGCCTTGCTTGTAGGTGGGATTTGGCTGTAAAAGGCGGGCCATCGCGGAAGTTTGCCTATTTTCCGCGACAGGAGTGGAGACGAGGTTTCTGGCTTGATGGTAGATGCAATCATCAGTTATTTGGTGGGCCTGGCGTACGTATGCCGTTTCCGCCCAACGCAATGTGAGCTAAAGCGAGTGCTTCTTAGTAGACGCGTTGCTTCAAGCTAGGGCTCGACAGAGCGGCGACCGTAAGAGAGCGGCCAATTCAATCGAGCGCAAAGGGGCAAGCAACACTGCATGTACATTCATCTGATCGACCACGTGGGCTCGGCATTTTTGCATTATTCCAGTCGGTGGAAGCCTGCGCGTGATTGTCGGTGAGCGAAGTCGCCCAAGGGGCGACGTTGCGGGACGCTCGGGTTCGACCAACGTTGGCCGTCAAGAGACGTATCGGAGCAACTACTATAGTGGACCGATTATGCGGTGCCGCCAAACGGTTGCCTAACCCAATAGCCGCCGGCGCGGATGCCCATTCGGAAAGCTACCGCCGAGCGATTTGGTAGCGCTTCTTTTGCTAGCGTCTTACAACATCGTGTTGGGCTTTGGCTGCTAGCGTTTATCTGTGCCGATAAAAAGAACACGGCCCGTCGGTAATCGGGTAATGGACGAGGTCTCCAATTGCCTCGAGTCCAGCGGCGTCCGTGTAGCGCACCCCAAGGGGTAAGGTGTTTTAAACCACCATAAGAGCGCCAGGCGAAAGTACGGTACATAAGTATTTCGATAATCATAGTCGTGAATCAAAGAGGGTGGTACCAAGCCCGGGCACAGGCCATGCCGGCCCCGGGGACAGGCACCGTGAGCGAGGGGACAGGCACCTCCACCCTTCGGTCTGGGGACTTGAGAAGAATATACCGAATAGCCATACAAGAAAATGTGGTCATTCAGGGATAAATAGGAACATTGAAAAAATTCTGGCTGCTCGCCAGTAACGGCACGAAATCCACCATTGTGGTGCATAGGCTAGCGCACCGATGCCGAGAAGACTTGAGTTGTGCCATAAGGCAGCTTGGGGTGGTTCGACGCTGTTGTTGGGAACGCGTTCTCGTGCGGGTATTGCTAGCACGAGATGTGGCGAGCGATGTGACCAGCCTTTAACGCTGGGTGCGTCGGTATTTTAGGTACGTGCGTCATCGGGGTAGCAGCGTACCCTGAATCGTGAGTTCTTGAGAAAGCCTACCGCATAAGTTACTCTGCATCGCCCGGCGGTGTCGCCCCAAATTTGGTGCACCCGCGGAATGCACGACCTGAAGGAGCGGGTTCGCAACACATCCCGATGCAAGAACGTGGCCCGGTTCGCATAGTGCCGCTCCCTAGCGGTGGCGGCTCTGAAAGCTATCCATCTTCGGAAGCGATAGGGAGAACCTGGGTGATAGCCAACTTGGTTATAGCGTGTGGGCGTGTTGACTGCAGGTAAGCTGTTCGCGCTGAGTGCTCCGTTCTGATGCGTGTTCGGCATTTGCCATTTCAATTGAGTGAGGATTCGACGCAAACGAGCAAAGGCGCCGTAAAACAGACACTTGGCAAGGTCGGGTACCGGTTTGGTCACGAGTTTTTCGCACAACCCTGGTGACTTTACTGAGACTAGCTAACCCTGCCGATGGCATTACCATTACTGGGGGCCCACATAGAGGCCTTCGGCAACGATGGTTCTTTCCTAACCGGCAGCGGTGTTGCGAGGTTACTTATTCTCTTCTGTGCCTTTGCGTCTCTGCGTTAAAATCTTTCACCTACAAACGTGACGCACACACCACACGCGGGCGCGTGAGCTAGCCAGGTAGCGTGGGCTTCACGCCGCTATTTGCCTGGGGCACCTATTGTGAACCGGCTGTGACAGATAGGAAGCGGCTGAATAATTCAAAAAAGTAGAGCGGCCATGGAGTAAAGGCGCAACGCGACAGACGTGCTCAGAGCCAGCGCCAACTTGCGCCTCTGAGTCTTTGGGCCTTTGACCACTTAACCTGTGAATGTGATGCACGCACGGTGCTTCACTGCAAGTTCTCTCTAGCCAACTGGCAGCCGGGCGGTTACCCTTTCGTTTAGGGGTGCCTGGCTGGTGCACATGCGGCGTTTGTCCCAACGGAGTCATCAGTAGATGTCGACGCAGGACTTTGATGTTGAGGGGCTGGCCCGTTATCTACACCTTACGCCGGCCGCCATCTTACGGATGGCGGAGCGCGGCCAGTTGCCGGGGCGAAAGATTCGAGGCGAATGGCGGTTCGTTCCCTCGGAAATCCACCATTGGTTAGAAGAAAAGATCGGCGTGTCGGGTGAGGAGGAGCTGGTACAGGTTGAGGAAGCCCTCGAAAAAAGCCATGACAGCAGTGAGCCGGTAACGATCGCGGAGCTATTGCCGGTCGAGGCGATCGAGCCGCAATTGCAAGCCAGAACACGCAACTCGGTGATTCAAGCCATGACTGCGCTGGCGGCTCGCACCGGAAAACTATGGGACCCTGTTCGAATGGCGCAAGCCGTTCTGGCCCGCGAGAGTCTGCATCCGACGGCGTTAGAAAACGGGGTAGCGCTGTTACACCCGCGGCGCCCTCAGGCGTCGCTCCTAGCCGAACCGGTCTTGGCCCTCGGCCGAACCTTGTCCGGAATACCCTTTGGCGGACCCGGTGGATGCTTGACCGATTTGTTCTTTCTGATTTGCTCGGTTCAAGATGCTCAACACTTACGCACGCTGGCTCGCTTGAGCCGACTATTGAGTCGCGAAGGTTTCTTGCGCAGCCTGCGCGACGCACCTGATGCACCCTCCATGTGGGATACCATTCGCAGTTTTGAGCAACAGCTAGAATAAAGTCCATCCAGGACTTGTTGGCTTTGAGGTTCCATCCCCCGGCGTCACGGTCTGTGCGCTTGGAGTGTGGGTGGGACGAAGCTGTTACGCGGACGGCTATCGTTCGTGTTCGCCTCAGGGTCTCCGAAGCTAGCTCGTGGAATGGTGCGTGGTCCACATGTCGACTCGTGTTATTAAGAGATTAGACTGGGCTCCAGCTCAACGAAACGCTGACCGTAAGGGGGCGCCTCGAAAGATTTAACGCAAAGGCACTCCGGCGCAAAGACGCTACACGGAGATTGACGTATGCCGTAGGTATTCTTAAAAACGCACCATGTTGGGTGTTTCGCTGCTTGTATAACGCAACGTACCTACATTATGACGCCAACGCGACGTCGTGCGGGCACCACGGTAAACCATGATAACGCGGCAAGACGCGATTTTGGTGGTCGGCACAAAACGAGATGGCGAATTCACCGAGCCTCTCCTATGGCTCGAGCAGCGCGCCCGAGTGTGCTACTGCCAAGAGATCGACGACGCGATTCGCTTAGCGTCAAGCGATACACCGGTGATCAAGGCTGTGGTGTTTTTAGCGGACAGTCCATGGTCGGTAGGCCGGGTGGACGTTCAGGCCGTCCAAAGGTATGCGCCTTTGGCTCGGATCGTTGTTCTCGGGGGAGTTTGGGCGGTCGGATACGGTCGACGTGCTTCATCGGCCGCAGGGCCCGAGCTTTGGTACTGGCACCAGTTTATCGATCGCTGTGCTCGGGAATGGTTTAGCGACACCTCATTCGGTCAAGCTTGGCCGTTGACCGCCACGCTAGTGGATAAGCTGGTGGCGGAACCTCCGTTGCGTGGCCCCATGGGGCTTGGCTCCCAAAGCCCCATTGTTGTACATGCCCCAACTCGCACTCATTATGAGGCTATAGCTGACGTACTGGAAATAGGCGGCTGGAGTAGTCTGTGGTGGCCGCCACACCAGCCGAAGCTCTGGCAACGCGCATCGGCCCTCGTTTGGAATCTAGTACAGCCCTCGCCGGCTGCATGCGACCAGTTGCAGCAGGCGGCTCACCGACTCCAGCCCTTACCGGTTGTGGTCCTCATGGGATTTCCTCTTCCAGAGCACTTCGAGCAGCTTGCCCCGCTTAGCAATGTTTCCATATTGGCCAAGCCGTTTCTTGCACGCGATCTATTGGACAGGCTGGATCGGATGGCTACCCAACATGAAAAAGATTCAACGCACAGGCGCTAAGGTGCAAAGCAACGAGACGCTAATCCACGAAACGAAGGGAAGGCGTGTTACTTGCGCGACAACACGGCGGTCTAGAAGTCGCACCGGAGGAAGGCTCGGTACCGATGTCGGATGCGGCATGGTCGGTGTGAAACACAGCACGCGCCCTTCTGCGAGACGATTCGGTGAACGAGGCTCGACGCGCCGGTTGTTTTGGTTCGGGAAGTGGTTCGGGTTCGTCTCCGGGCGGAGCCGGCATGCCAGGCGGAGGTGGCTCGTCTAATGGCTCAACTCCGGTCGGGGCGTGTATCGGGTGGAACACGGGTCGCGTTGGCACCGGGTGGAAACGTGCCAGAGGAATTTGCATGGGCAGCAAATTAGTTTTCCCCACGTGGCGTTTACCGTGGCACGTTCGGCATGGTAGACCCATGTGGTCGTGATAAATCCATAAACGAGGCGAACCGACGCAGGACGTGGTTAAGCCCAGTCCGCCGATGACGGTCAGCAGCCGCGCTAGCGTCGCGAATAGGTGACGGCAGCCAGTGCTATGCATCGCAAGTCGGCTCTTGGACCTTTCGTTGAAAACCCGGCGCTGACACGCCTAGTGGATAAAAAGATGGCACTTTTGACTAAAATACAATTTCCAATCGGGGTCATAGGTTTCCCAGGCTGCGCCGTTGCGCCAAGCTTCCTACAGGTGTGCTTCTTGATAGTGGGTGAAATTCGGCAGCACTGTACAAATGCAAACACGCGAAAACGTTGTAAGGCGATTGACGCTGGCCAATTTTTTGTTGCGCTTTAGCGCCTTTGCCCCTTTTGCGTTGAAGTACTCCACCCGTTTAAGAACGCCGTTACCACGAATCTCGTGTG
This sequence comes from uncultured Pirellulaceae bacterium, assembly GCA_964425225.1. Classification (GTDB taxonomy): domain Bacteria; phylum Planctomycetota; class Planctomycetia; order Pirellulales; family Pirellulaceae; genus BPJU01. The sequence goes on from CAYRMD010000007.1 coordinate 10,408, forward strand.
GATTATGGATGTGATCACGTCGGGTTAAGTGCAAAAAGGCAGACCTCCGCTAGGCCCGTCAAACTACGGAATACTCTCGTCCACAATCAAAATGCACAAACTCATCCCGCTTGGTGCGCTGATTCATAATCGACAGAACGAATCGGAAAACTTTGACGATCCAGGCAATTGTATCGATCGTCGCCGGTTTGCGGGTGCCGTTCGGTAGAATTTGTCGGGGCCGGGGCCGGGTCGTGAAGCAGCGCAAGTTTCGGGGCCGATGTAGGTTGTCGGATATACGACCGGCACTAACCCTGTTCCAGCCGAAGGGGACTGGTCCCCGGGGCTGAGGCCTGGTAGCCCTTCGTGGGTCGATGTACACATGTATCGAGCAAGTGCAACCGTTGGTCGAGCAGCGATGTTTCGGGTGGCCGTGGGCTTAAGCCTGGTTGTTTTGGCTTTAGCGGGCCCCAAGGTGCTCTACGGATCGAACCTTCGGCGTTCGGCTATTGTTCGCGCCGTCGAGCAGGCCAAACCTGCGGTTGTGAATATCCACGGCCGCAAGGTCGTGCGGAGCGATCCGCGACAAGTCGTTAATTCGCCCGACTCCGTGCGCCAGGTCAACGGCATGGGCACCGGAATCATTATTGACGAGCGGGGATACATATTAACGAATTATCACGTTGTTGATGGTGTGCGTGAAATCAAGGTGACTTTTGCCGACGAAGAAACGGTATCCGCAAGACTGGTGGCACACGACCCCCAGACGGACTTGGCTTTAATAAAAATTGACGTAGATCGTCTGCTCCCTGTTATCCGTATTGGTACGTCGTCGGATTTGATGACCGGTGAGGAAGTTATTGCTGTCGGAAACGCCTACGGATATACGCACACGGTCACGCGCGGAATTATCAGTGCACTTCATCGAGCGGTTCAAATAAGTGATCAGCAATTTTACTCGGACCTAATTCAGACCGATGCCAGTATCAATCCGGGTAACTCGGGTGGTCCGCTCTTGAATGTCGATGGCGAGATGATCGGCATTAACGTGGCGGTGCGCGTCGGAGCGCAAGGGATTGGTTTCGCGTTGCCGGTGGACGAGGCGATCGACGTTGCCGCTCGGCTTTTGGCAGAGGAAAAAAATGCCATGTTACCGATTCGTGGCCAAACGCGCCGTGTCGGTGGAGCGAGCCGTTTCGTCGTCACATCGGTGGACACCGCAGACAGCGCGTTGGGCCAGGTGCAACCTGGCGATGTGATTGTTTCCGCCGGGGGGCGTAAGATCGAACGAGCCTTGGACTGGGAACGTGCCTTGCTTGATGCCGTACCTGGCGAATCGATACGTATCGAGTTAGACCGTGCGGGCGAAACGCTACTGGTGGATGCGACGAGCCTTCCAGCTCGTTCTACCAGTAACCCTGTCGAAGCACTCGTTTGGCGCGTGCTGGGCCTGAAACTTCAACCGGTCGATGCTGATGCTTTGGCGGCGCGCAATGAGACTCGATACCGCGGCGGTTTATTGGTCCGAGAAGTACGTCCGGGTAGCCCTGCCGCTCAGCGAGGTGTCAAGCCGGGGGACATTCTGGTAGGTATGCATAAATGGCAAACCGTGTCGCTGGATAACATCGTGTATATCCTCAACAGTCCTGAATTCCGATCTGCCTCCAGCGTACGTTTCTACGTTCTGCGCGGCGACGAGACTCTTTATGGTACGCTGCGCGTGTCCTTCGGTGAAACTCAATAGCGAATTTGCTAGGCTTAGTTTGGTTTGTGCCGGTTTACCAGAGTCCGCGTTATCGGTGTGTACGTCCAAGTCATCGGACGCTACTGGAGGCAAAGCAAACGGCTCCGATTTTTTCAAGGCCGCCATACTTTTGATGGCAAAGACCTGCGAATGTAGTTGTCCAATACGGCTCGTCTTTGGCTGCCTTGTGCGCCTTTGCGTCAAGTTCTTCTGAGACACAAACGTGGTTGCAGCGCCTAAGTGTGGGCAACTATAATCGCCGAGTGTATAGCGCCGCTCGTACGTAGTCTTCGATCAGCGAGCTACCACAAGGGGTGTGTAGGTGATGTCCACCCAAGGGAATATTACTCCTGTTTTGGAGACGCTCAGGGCCCAATATGGTTGGCGCTTGGACGATCCGCTAGGCAAAGGCGGTTTTTCGTATGTTTATCGTGAGAGAATCGGCGGGATTCCTTTTGCTGTGAAGATAAGCAAGAGCGCTGTACCAGAGGGTACTTCCATAGATTTGCCTGAATTGCAGACGGCTCTCGGCTTGACGGGTTGTCCGGGGCTGCTGACCTTGATCAAGTACCAATTGGTTCACGGCCACCTTGTGACGGTGTGGGAGTTGGCTGACCAGTCACTGGAGCAGCACCTGCAACAATTGCACAAAGGTCGCAACAGTGGAATTGCGGCGGAGGCCTTGTTGGGCTACATGCTTAACGCAGCCGAAGGAATTGACTGCCTCAACAAGTTAGGCTTTTTCCACCGTGATATCAAACCCAGCAATTTGTTTTTGGTGAAGGGCCGTGTGAAAGTCGGAGATCTAGGATTAGCCAGATTCGATTATGAGGCAACACGACGTATGGCGGCCGTTGACACAATAACGTACCTGCCCCCCGAAGCTATGAGGGGGATTCTCGATCCATCCATCGACCGATACGGGTTGATCGTGACTTACGTATCCTTGCGTACTGGACGACGGCCGTTCGGGACCAGCCTAAGCGAGATTATGCAACGAAAGTGGAACGGGGCCCCGATTCTAGATGGCTTAAAGCCCGGGGAAGCCTATTGGGTGTCACTGGCACTATCGGCTGATCGACAAAGGCGTCCTGCGGGAAGTGCTGTCGATTGGGTTGCTTCTTTAGCTGCGGCAACTGGAACAGAGTTGCCTGTGGAAACTCGAGCGGCCTCTGCAACTACGTCGTCCATGACACCCGGTGGCGATCAACAATCTTCAAGCACCGAAAAGCCGTTGGAAGATATATTACTTGGCATCTTGTACATGCTGAAAAAATCGATTCGTACACATTACGAAAGAATTCTGCAACTTATAAAAAAACTGCTCTCCTCTCAAAAAGGCCCTCCCGTCACTCTTTAAAGAAGAACAATTCCCTAGTAACTGGAGCGCCAGGGATGGACTGTGTCGATTTTCAGTTTTCCAAGCTGTAGGATGAATGAATCCAATGGCTGATGGACTCCTTGCACGGCCGCAATCGCTGGTGACTGCCCCTAGGTCTGTCCGGGATACTATTCACGCAAGACACGCGCACCGTCAGCAATTAGCTACGGACGTCGAACGTCAGCACCGACTACCAACGTCACTATTATTTTCTGAAGTCCGTGGGAGACAAGTCCAAAGTAGTGTCGCGCTCGATGCTGGGGTTTGTACTAGAGAAGCTACCGCTCGGAGACCGTGTGCTTTTGGTGGTGGACGATACGCCGACGAACCGATATGGTCGACGCGTGGATGGGGCCGATGTGCATCGCAACCCCAGTCCACATGCTCTCCAAATACTCCCGCATCAGCCACCAATTGTGCAACAACGATTGTCACACGCCACGTCGATTACTCGATAATGCGGAAGGTATTCGGCTGAGCTCTCTTAACAAAATCGCATTTCACTGGAAACCTACCACAGACCCGAGCACCCGCCCGGTTTTCCAATGCAACGCGGCACTCAGCTAACGCTTCTCGCTGGTGCTGGGGGTAATCACCATACAGCCTCCTCGCTCTACGGCATCTCAGAATTGCCAATCTTGGGATATAAGTCAAGTTGAACGTCGTCTCAGAATTGCACCGTCTCATTTTGTGATAAATTGTCGAGAAAATACTTGGATTTGGTAGAGTTCTTGGTCATATTCCGGGTCCTTCGGTCCCAGCAATGGGCAGGCCATGCCGCACGGACCCAGCACGGTGCACTACGCGGCTAATGGTTTCCGCACTGTCGGCGGTTGCTATTTGCACGGCCGACACCATGGCTATCAACTAACAGGTCCACCCGGAACTGAAGAAACCGAAGTACCGAGGAGTTCCATCCTTGATCCACCCGAAGATCAGCACCGGCCGCGCAGGCCACAAGACGACAGGCCGCCGGCGGCGTAGGGCTCCCTCGTAATCCGATTCGACGTACTGGCGTTTCCGCTCGCGGATTAGTTGGCGACTGTCGTGGTAGGTTCTCATCAACTCTCGGTAGCTCAAGCCTTCGGAAAGTTTGAGCAGAACGGGAGCACTTCGTACCTCCAGGTAAGCCGCGATAATACGGAAACAGAGCGCGCGATCCTCCTTGGACATTGATGTTTCTGTGACTCATGGCTTGGCCTCCGTGCTACTGGTTTTTTTACAAGAATGGAGGGCTAGGGCGTCTTTTTTGCAGAATCGATATCCGGTCATTAGGCGCTTCCAAGCCCGTGTACACCTATTTTGCTTTAGCCTACTGAGTCGCGAAGGATACGGCGGACGGAATAATTCGACGCCAAGGCGCGGAGATGCAACCGAAACATAATAATTTCGCCCTTGCCCATGCGGGGCTTCCGCGTCACCGGGTTCTTGGAACTTAATCGCTGGCCGCTCCCCTATGGTTGCGGCTCTGTACAGTTGCACTTGGGTATCGTTTGTTTTCACGAATCCACACGTGAACCACGTACGATGTCGCTGGCGGGGTACAAAAAACAAACCCTAGTGATAGCCGGCTCCGTTGCCAGTCAATCCCATCGACATCCCACACGCACGCGAAGCGTCCTCATACGGCCAAAGTTTTAGCTTCCATGGAATATGGTTTTCTGCACCGTCGCGTTGAGCGCCTGTCTTTGACTTTGGTTTAATAAAGGGACGGTAAGTCGAAATGAGTTCTCCTTCCAAAGGGTGGCATGGCCAAAAGTGCGAGATCCATACCATGGCGATACGCTGGGAAATCGGTTCAGCAGTTATCGAGCTCGTGCAGGGGGATATTACGCAACAAAATACAGATGTCATCGTCAACGCGGCAAACGCGCAGCTAGCCGGCGGCGGTGGCGTTGATGGAGCAATTCATCGAGCAGGCGGCCCACAGATCATGGAAGACACCCGCCGTCGATATCCGAACGGATGCCCCACCGGCCAGGCAGTCATCAGCACAGCCGGTCGATTACCCTGCCGTTATGTGATTCACGCTGTGGGACCTCGCTGGCGGGGTGGAACCCATAATGAAGAAGCGCTGTTGCGCAGCGCCTATCGCCGCGCTTTGGAATTAGCCGTAGAACACGATTGTCACAGCGTGGCGTTTCCGGCAATCAGCGCGGGGATTTACGGCTATCCCTTGCCCGACGCGGCTCGCGTCGCCCTGGAAACCGTCCGAGACTTCCTACAGCAGCACGGACGTCCATCCTTGGTGCGTTTCGTATTGTTCACCAAAGAGATTCTCGACGAGTTTAGTGCGCAACTCGAAGCACTCCGACGTTTGGCCAGTAGTTAACCGACCGGTGGCGATAAGGGCGAACGTGTCGTTGGAAAACCACCTCAGATGAACCCGCCTCGAAAACAACCAGCACTTTCCAAATGTTGATCGCCGATCGTTGATCAAGTTCGCTTAGCTAGGTTCATTTCCCAATCGAACCATCTTGCCTTACGCGCACCGACTCCTCGAGGACCAAGAAGAAACTTTCGTAGGAGCACAGAAGTGCGAAAAAACGGGACGTATACGTCTACCGCGTATGTGCACCGTGGCTCGAAAAGTTGCCGATTTGCGCACCGCAACGCCGTGGGTACGTGGAAAAAACACAACATGGCCTATCGACTTGCAGAGTTTTCCCGCGCTATTGTCCAAACATCGTTGTGGAACAAGATTCTTACTTCAACAGTCACCCGACGTTGCCAGCTTTGTTATTTGTCCACTTGCGCCTCTGCGCCTTTGCATTACAATCCTTTTTGACGCCTACAGCCTTCGAAATGGCATAAGTCGAGATTAGCGAGTTACTGCCTGGGAATCGTAGTGGCGGAGGTCAATCATCGTTCAACTGCAACATTGGTTCGACTTCGGAAACGAAATCGCGCACGTCTTTGAACTCGCGATACACGCTTGCAAAACGCACGTAAGCTACCTGGTCCACTTCGCGCAGTTTTTCCATTACCAAGTCGCCGATCATACGGCTGGGAACCTCGCCGTCATAACTTCGATAGAGCTCGTTCGTCACATCGGAGACAATTTGGTCGATCTGCGCAGGGCTCACGGGGCGCTTCCCGCAAGCAATTTCAAGCCCGCGACGCAGTTTTTCGGGACTGAAAGGTTCGCGCACCCCGCTTTTCTTGACAACTTGCAGTACCGTAGGTTCCAATCTTTCGTAAGTCGTGTATCGGTGCCGACAGGTTTGACATACGCGGCGACGTCGCACCGCAAAGCCGTCTTCTGAGGCGCGAGTATCCACCACGCGATCGTTGTCATGACCACAATTCGGACAACGCATACCTATCTCCTTACTTGGTCGCCCAGTCCATTCGACACGCCATTGGTGGCAATTTCCGAAAAAACTTTTCGGATACGCAATCTATGTCTAAGACGTGCTATAGCACGTCCGTTGCCACCTAAGGTGACCACCGGGGCTATTCGCTTTAGGATCGAGCTAATTTCTGCCAGTAGAGTATACTCCTTCTCGCTCGGTTGTTACTAGTAAGGCACCTTCTACTTAAACTGGCCAACTGCGGGGCAATACAGAAAGCCCGATCAATCCGAAACCTTACCGTTTGGACCAATGTTTGTGAGTCTTGAGGGTAAGTGAGTCGCTCTCGGCCGGTGCCAGATCTGCATGCGTCACATTTGTAGATAGACTGAAACAGGTTTCCCCGCAACGGCGCAATAACGATACGCCGGCAAGATAAGCTGCACGCCAATCGCCTCTGAAGTCGGGTCTCACGTCGGGTAAAACGTCAACCTGGGAGATAGCCTGCTGCGCTAGGAAAAAGTTCGTCCCCGCAATCGAGGTCCACACATCCGAGCGTTACTGATAACCGATAAGTAGACCTCGTGGGGCTCACTTTAGCCAGCGATGGCACGTGCTTGCCATTGGATTGCCCCAGCGCTTCGGGCTACTGTGCGCTTTAAAGGGGTGTGGTTCTGCGCGTTACTCGTTCGGAGCTCGTGGAACGACGACGCCAGCTTCGCCGACCTCGCCCGCGCGCGAATACGGGTTCCGGAAGCGGGCTGGGCCACCGCTTGCGCACCCGTACCCATCGACGGACTTGACACGCCATACACGGCAAATGGACCATGGCACGACACGCCGAGCAGCGTCCGATTCGCTGGGATGGGCTACGTAGCACCGGAAGTGGACAATACACGGTTCCGGGCTTTGACTGATCCTGCGGCGATGGCTCAGAGCCGATTAATCCCAGTTCTTCGCGAAGAACCCGCCGCACGGTGTCGCGCGAAATCGTCAACGTGCGCGCAATCGCCCGCTGCGAATAATTCTTAGACCACAACTCTCGAATCTTGTCCTTCAGTTGGGCCACGTCCATATTCGAACCTCCTGTCGATGCGGCCCAACGGGAGTGCCCGGTTCCCAACCAATACTCTACGGAAAGTTGCCGCAACGTCAAGCGCAACTAGTCGGCCGGTCGGTGTGTGCCTCACGTTTGTAGGTGAAAAATTTCAAGGCAGAGGCGCAGACGAGAATAAGTAACCTCGCAACACCCGCTGCCGGTTGGGAAAGAACCATGATTGTCCAATGCCTCGACACGGAACCCGGTGATGATAATGCCACGGCTCGGGTTAGCCAGTTTCCCCAAAGTCACCAGGGTTGTGCGAAGAAATCGTGACTGAGCCGCTACCCAATCTTTCCAGGTGTCTGTTTTCCTGTATCGTTACTCGGTTGCGTCGAATCCTCACACCCATGAAATGGCAAATGCCGAACGTGCCTCCCAACGGAGTACGCGGCGCGAACAACGCAGCTACAACCAAGACGCATGCACCCCGCCCAACGCACGACCTAAAAGATCTGGTTCGCAACCTGCGCCGATCAAAGAACGTGACACGATTCGCACACTAACGCTCCCTCACGATCGCCGCTCTCTAAACCTATTCATTTTCGGAAGCGGTTAGGAGCCCCCGTGTGATGGCAAGCTCGATGACAGACTACGTCCTACCTACAAATGTGACGCACACACGTCGATCGGAAAGTGTGTACGTCTTAATTGTGGGTGAACTTATTCCTCGGTTTGGCGGGCAAAGTGTGGCTCTCTCCTTTTACCGCTCAAGCGAATGTGACCATAGATGCGGTTGATGTGTGATTCCTGGTAAAGGCATTTGTGAAGCGAATGGAATGAACAAACGCAAAGGCCTAAAAGCGCAAGGAAGGCGACATCTAGCCTCAATGACCCAAATGCGCCATACCCTTTTATGCGTTCTTGTATTGCCTCATTTTCTTCCTCCTGAACGGCACAGCTCGAGCCGAAGCGCTGTCTGGATTGTGGATCCGGCCATGTCCAGAATTCGGATCCAGGCGCGGACGAGCTAGCCTGCTGAAAAATCGCCCAATGCGGCTTGACATTGCACCGGAGTGTAAGGCGTAGAATTCTGTGTGGATGCAACGGTTCACTTAGCCCGATGCATGGTTTGCTGCTCCGCGTAGTAGCTTACATTGGCGAATTGGCGAAGGCTTGCTACACATCGAAGGTTGTCATGGATGAAGTAAAGGAGTTGAACGGTGCCCGATCATTGCTGCTGTCCTCAAGGAAACGACCGTCTGGAGCCGCGTCATTTGGTGGTCTTAGGGGGTGGCTCGGCCGCGTTTGCCGCAGCCATCCGCGCTAGCGAATTAGGAGGGCGGGTGACAATCATTAACGATGGCCTGCCCACCGGCGGAACGTGTGTCAACGTCGGCTGCGTGCCATCGAAGACGTTAATTCGGGCCGCCGAGGTGCTCCACCGGGCCAATCATCACCAGTTTGCCGGTATTCGGGCTCATGCAGCAGTCGTCGATTTTCGCGCCGTTATCGAGCAGAAACGGGAATTGGTCACCCAGCTCCGCCAAGCCAAGTACCTAGACGTCATCCGCGATGTTCCCTCGATTCGCCTTATCCAGGGTAGAGCGCGCTTCGTATCACCCAACACGGTCAGTTTCAACGGCCAGCAGCTACAGGGCGATTGCTTCTTGATCGCCACGGGCGCATCGCCATTTGTCCCGTTGATTCCTGGCTTGGAAGAGGCTGGATATCTGACAAATCAGACGGCCTTTGAACTGGAAGAACTACCCGAGTCGCTGATCGTTTTGGGCGGCCGCTTCGTCGCGCTAGAATGTGCGCAAATGTTCGCGCGATTCGGCAGTCAAGTGACGATCTTACAGCGATCCGATCGCATCCTGCCGGGGGAGACGTCCGATCTAACCGACGCACTGACCGGATACCTGTGCAAGGAGGGTATTCAGATTGAAACAGGCGTGACGATTCACCGAGTACATCGAGAAACCAAACGCGTCGTGGTGGAGGCCGAAGTCGGTGGTGTTGGCCGGACGTTCCACGCCGAACAGATTTTCGTTGCCACCGGCCGCAAGCCGAACACCGCCGGGCTCGGTTTGGAAACGGTCGGTGTCCAGGTCAACCGGGATGGCTTTATTCAAGTGGATGAAACACTGCGCACCTCGGTACCGAATATATTTGCTGCCGGCGATGTCCTCGGAGAGAACATGTACGTGTATACTGCCGCTTATGAAGGTGCACTGGCTGCTGAAAACGCGATTAAGGAGGACTTTCGCACTCGCGACTACACCGGCCTGCCGTGGGTCATCTTCACCGACCCCCAAGTAGCGGGCGTTGGCTGGGATGAAAGGCAGGCGGCCGAACAAGGCCTGGACGCCGATGTGGCCGTCTTGCCCATGTCGCACGTTCCACGCTCTATGGCCGCTCGTGATACGCGAGGGTTCGTCAAGCTGATTCGCGACAAAGCAACCGACCGCCTCTTGGGTGCACGTATTCTGGCCCCAGAGGGCTCAGAACTGCTTATGGAAGTTAGCCTGGCAATCAAGTATGGCATCACGGTCACCGAAATCGCCTCGTCGTTCCACCCCTACTTAACGCTCGGCGAGGCGATTAAGCTGGCTGCCCTTACGTTCCGTAAAGATGTGAACAAACTAAGCTGCTGTGCGACTTGAGTAGTCAGCCGCGTTCGATTCGATAACACCATCATAAAAAGGCTAAACGGGCTTGACCTTTTACTAAAGTGCAATGTCGATAATGAAGACAACGATTATCGGGCTGAACGAGTAACTTAAATCGATAAGGGACCGACCGTATCCCGTGACTGAGTGACTGCCGTAGCGACGAGCCGATCGAAAACGTCTGAGGACGCGCGGGCCGGGGTGCGGTAAGTCCTTTGTGGTCCGCCATGTACCCAACCGCGATGTGCCGCATGCGAGACATAACAACGTGAACGCCCCTCGGGCTGCGATCGCCCCACGTCCCATCCGACCGGCAGGTGTGATTTGGGAAGCGAGCGCAAAGGCCGTCCGATGATTCAGGAGGAATAGGTCATGCACGACTCACACGCAGTTCCAACTGGCCCTGCGAACCTCGGCTCGCCACCCGAACCGAGCACCAGTCTACCGCAGCACGACGCCCAAAATGCCGCGGAAGATGGCGCACAGTCAGCTTTGAACAAACAGAGTCAACCCAAGCAGAAAGCGGCCTACTTGGCAACGTCCGTGGCCGTTGTTACGGCGATCATGGGTTCGGCGTGCTGTTGGCTTCCGTTGCTCCTGATTGCTTTAGGCTTTTCTGCTGCCGGAGTCAGCGGGTTCTTTAACCAGTACCGTCCGTTCTTACTTGCCATCACCGTTGGCCTGTTGGGTGTTGCATGGTATTTTACGTATCGGAGGACCGTGCAGAGAGCTTGGTCAGGTATCGGGCGCAGATTAGCTCCTGTACGAGCCGGCGACGCCTGCTGCGAAGCTGAAGTTAGGGAGTTCGTTGTCGATTCGTGTTGCACAATTAAACCAGCTAAACCAGCGGCGCGAGGCGAGGAATGTTGCGGCCTGCCGGCTAGATCGGTAGCTGGCCAACCCATTCGCCGGTGGTTTACCACAAGGCAACTCAACCAGGCGGTTTTGTGGGTGGCCACCGTTTTCATACTGTTGGTTGCACTGTTCCCGCACTGGATGGGAATGCTACTGGGAGGTAAAGATGGGGCCGCCGGGCTGGAGCGGGCGGACCACCAACGCATTGTGCTAGACATCCAGGGCATGACGTGTGAGACTTGCGCAGTAACCGTCCAAATGGCTCTGCGCGGCGTGCCTGGTGTGACTGCCGCACACGTCAGTTATGAACAAAAGCAAGCTCTGGTCTACGGCCCCAGCGGGCAGGAAGTACCGCGTGATGCCCTCCTGACAGCCGTTCGCCAAGTAGGCTACGATGCCCGACTGATTGAACCGTCGGGGAACAACGAGGTTGTCTATCGGTTGACCGCAAAGGGCATGTCGTGTGAGGGATGTGCTGCGGCCGTCCGGAAGGCGCTGCGAAGGGTACCCGGCGTAGTCGAGATAGAGGTGGACTACAACCGATCCGAGGTCACCGTCAAGGCCCTGCCGGGTAGTGGCGTCAAGCCCGAAAGACTAATTGAAGCCGTGCAGAGCGCTGGCTTCACTGCCGCTCTAAAGAACTAAGACAGCCATAGACCTTTTTTAGTAGGAGGTGTAACGTGCGCAATTGGTTGGTGCTCGGTCTTCTGGTAATGTCACTAGGAGTGGGCGGCTCATTTATCTACGCTATCCATCGGAGCGGTACACCCCAGTTGGCCAACTCGGCGGGATTTATCTGCCCTCTTACGGGGCAAGAGCTTCCGTGCCAACGCTGCTGCCCGCTTAACCAACGTAAAAGCAACCAAGAATCGGCCGCTGGAGTAGCGTTCAATCAAGGTTGTTGCGTGCGTTAGTGGCGGGAACTGTCTTATGAGCTTCTACGGCGATCAACTTTGTTCGGACACTTTTTGGCAAATAACCGTTTCCACATTGGTCTAACCTAGTGCAGCGTGGACACCTCTAGGAGAGACGGCAACGCGATTGCAGTTGTAATCACCTGTTTTGGCCACCTTCGGCGCATGGTTCTGGCTAATCCTGGTATCGCCCGCTCAGGCTCAAGTCATCGAAGGGACTATATCCTTAACCTACGCGGCCTGACCGGGGTGAGGGCGGCGCGCGTGACGCGGTTTCCCGTGTGGAGGCTGTCGACAAGGATTCGGTGAAACTCGATGTAGACAAAGGCATCCTGTCGTTCAAGGCATAGAAGGGCCCGTCACTTGACCCCGACAGGCTCCTAGATGCCATTAAGAGAACCAGCTCCCATTCGAAGCTCAACTACCTGGAAGTGCAGGTCGTCGGTGAGATTACTATCGGTGAGAACGCAACCGTGCTTAAGGTGGCTGGGGGAATGCAGCAGTTTCTGCTGGTTCCCGACACAGATGTCTCCACTGACTCAGCCGGGTCGACTCCGTTCCCGCAGCTAAAGGAAGCTGCCAGCAAGGGGCAATCATTTGTGTGACAGGTCATGTAAAGGGCTGGGGCGGTGATTTCCGCCGTGGAAAGAGACCGGAGGCAACCCCAACCCTGACCCCAACGGATGAGAAGGGTATGCGTCTACTGATCGTGATGGGGTTGGAAACAAACGAGGGCTGACACGGCCTGTGTGTCTCGGCCATACGTGCATCGAGTTATTTCAGGAGCGACGTGCCTCAGATTTTGAGCTTGCTGAAAGGGTGCGGCGGTAGTCGAGCTCTGTATTTTGCTAAGGTGGGGCGAACTTGGCGGACGTGGGCGTTCGACAACAAGCAAGTGCAACTCGTTCGCATAAGAGCGGGTTTCGGCTCAAATGATGCCATCGGAACGGCATGGCCATAATGGACACAGTTCAAGAGTTTTTTGGGTGGCGCTCTGAAGCGTCTTCTCGAGGACAGGGTATGTTTAAGGAGTAGGTTCATGCTACTTCGGTCAAGGGAGGTCTTGGCACCATTGTTTGGACTATCGGTAGCTTGGTGCGGCTGCTGCGCCGTTACGATGTCGGCTCTGCGCGCCAAGGCACCCGGCCGGCCCAGCGGCTGCTCCCGGCTCGACGCCGAGGGTATGATCGGCCAGCCTACTGCAACCCAGTGGCCGAAGGTCGTCAGGGAGTTACCAGCCGTTGCACGGGTAAAGGCCACTCAGTCAAGGACGCAGGCGAACCTGTTTATCAAGCCCGATGCTGCCGCCGAGGAATAGTCGGCGACAAGAGCATTCCAGACGGCCCACGAACAATCCCGGGTAAGGTGGCCGTCGCACGATTAACGCTCGCAAATGTTTTCTTTCACTGGGCGACAAGCGGCAGTACACGAGCAGCAAAAGCTGCACTGTCTGGCTCGAAGTCGCCCTCACCCAATCACCTCTGAGGAGTAATAGGGCGCGCTCGCGCTGCTCTTACCCACAAAGGCCAACGTCGTCTCGAAAAGCGAGTCACCTTTTACGGGCGCTTCCCGGCTGCCTGGTTCGTTCGGCCTACTTGGCTTCATCCCAAATAATTTGGCACGATGGAATCATCTGCTTTAGTTGGTTCACACCGGCTGCTGTTACGCTGGTTTGCCGCAGGTTGATCGACTCGAGCTTAGCCAGTTTTCCAAGCTCCCGGATACCGCGGTCGGTGATCGGTGTACCGGAAAGATTCAGTCTCGTGATCTCTTTGAGTTCGGCTACGATCGACAGCACTAGATCATTTAGGGCCGTGCGCGCCAGCGAAAGTTCCTCCAACTGCGGCTGCGTGTCGACCACATGGCGCAGACCACCGGCCCTCACGTCATTGCCGTCCAGCACGAGCTTTCTTAGCTTGGGTAGAGCCGGCAGGTGTTCGAGGCTTGGGTCATTGAGGTTACAATTTGCCAAGTATAGCTCCGTTAGCGTGGGAAAACCCGGCAAGTACTTCATGTCTGGGACGGCATGGCCGGAGAGGTCGAGCACTTCGAGGCGGTCCCAATCAGGGTCGGTCAGTGGGTACAGCAGCTTCAGCACATCGCCGGTAGGTGTCACGCTAACACGGCGCACCTGGAAGTAGTCGCGGATCAGCTCGTCGGCATGTTTGACCAGCTTCGGTTCGGCCTCGTTGCGCCCGGCAATCCACACCTCGCCACCGAGCTTCAGCACGGCCTGGGCCAATTCGTGATTCCGCTCGGACCACCCGCACACCCATTCTGGATGTACAGCTTTGAGCTGCTCGTAACCCTGCCGCGATATACGGGTGTTCCACAAGAAAACGTACTTCCTCCCAGGCTGTGCTGCAATCCAGCTCAGACTCCGATCGCTGACGTTTGTGTTGTCCAATACCAGCGCGTCCAAGCTTCTCAGATGGTACAGGCACTCTAAGCCGATATCCGTTACGCGGGTGCTGCTCAGACTTAACCCCGTAAGGCCTTTGACATCCTTCAAATGAACGAGCCCGGCGTCGGTGACGTGCGTCCTTTCTAGAGACAGCCCCCTAAAGGCCTTGAACGCCTTAAAGTGGACCATCCCGGCATCGGTGATCTGCGTGTTTGTCAGGATTAGATCGATGAGGTCCTCGAATCCCTTCAGCTGGACCAGCCCGGCGTCGGTGACCTGCGTGCTTTCCAGATTCAACACAGTAAGGCTCTTAAGCTCCTTGAGGTGGGCCAACCCAGCGTCCGTTACCCGGGTAGCCTTCAACTGCAGTCCGTATAGGCCCTTGAGTTCCTTGAGGTGCACGAGCCCGTCGTCCGTGACTTGTTGATTGTCCGGCAGGTGCACATAAACTACCTCGAATGATCCGTCGGGCAAATGACTGACAGCGTTAATCGCGCGCTCTTGACCGTTGTGTCGGATCACCACCGTGCCGCTGATCGATAGTACCCACTCTACAGCACGCCGTTGGGGGTCTTTCTCCAAGGGCAAATCAGCGGCAGGTGAATTGCCTTTCATGTCTTGAGGCTGCGACTCGGTCGTTCGATCCTCGGGCTTCAGCTCGGTTCTCGGCGATACCGTGGCAATGCCATCGGCGTTCTTGGCTTCAATCGTACTTCCTTCGGGGAGCTCGATACGGGCAATTTCCTTGCCCTGGCGGTCGCGAATGATAAGAATAACTGCGGCCAAAACCACCGCAGCAAAACTTGCCATGGCGACCGCCGCTAGAGGCCACCGAGGGGGCTTGTGACGGCTCATGGCCGGCTGTGGTACAGGTGCAGTGGCTTGCCGATGCTCTTCAATACTCTCCAGCGAGGCAGCACGCTTCTTCACGGTCTGTGGGTCAACATCGGCAGGCTCCGCCGGTTCGGCGGTCGGCGGTAGCGCCTGCACTGCGTGCGGAGCGTTTAGCGAATCCAGCACGGTCCGTAGCGCCTGCGCCGTTTCCTGTGCAGAGCCGGGACGCTGGTTCGGGTCCTTGTTCAGAAGCTGCGTGATGAGCTCGGCCAACGCCACCGGTAGTTCGGGAACGAGCTCCCGTATGGGGCGCGGGTGCTCGGTAGCCAAGGCAATAAGCATGCTCATGGCATCGGCTCCCCGCAACGGCAGTTGGCCCGTCGCCAGCCGGTAGAGTACGACTCCCAAACTGTAGAGATCAGCCCGGCAATCGACTTTTCCTCCCTTGGCCTGCTCCGGAGCCATATAGGCTGGCGTGCCCAGGATCATTCCCGATTGCGTCAAGCCGGTGTCGGCGTCGTTGGGGCGAGCCAGGCCGAAGTCGAGAATTCTTATCCTGCCGCCTGCTGTAGGATCAACCCACAGGTTGCCCGGCTTGATGTCGCGGTGAACAAGCCCCTTTTCGTGCGCCGCTGCCAAACCTTCGGCAATCTGCAAGCCAAGGCGCACCACCTGTGCT
The DNA here is from genome assembly GCA_964425225.1 of uncultured Pirellulaceae bacterium. GTDB lineage: Bacteria > Planctomycetota > Planctomycetia > Pirellulales > Pirellulaceae > BPJU01. Next base: position 26,202 of record CAYRMD010000007.1, read on the forward strand.
GCCGTGAATCGGCGATCACCTTTGAGCAACTCTTCCAGGCTCTGGCCTCGGAGAAATGGCATCGCCAGAAACGGCACGCCACCGGCTTCGCCAACGTAGTAGATAGGCACGACGTGGTCGTGTTCGATAGTCGCTGCCAGGCGGGCTTCACGCAGGAAACGTTCTCGGGCCTCCGCCGCGGAAGCCAACTCGGGCTTGAGCGTCTTCACTGCCACCAGTCGGCTCAGACGTGTATCTTCGGCCAGGTATACCGCTCCCATGCCCCCCTGACCAAGCAGACGCACGACTCGATAATGTTCGAATGCTTCAGGCAGCGGCTCTGTAGATGGGGCCACCGGCACGCGGACAGTGCTCGGATCCGCTACGGCTCGAGCCTGCTCGACGGCTATTCGACAGGCGAGTTCGTCTTCGACTGGGCCGAGTGATGGCGGCACCGATTTCAATTGGCCGGCCAGTGTGTTTAAATCGGCGTGCAGTTGGCGGACGGTCGCATCAACAGGCGTCGCGGGATTTTCTTCCAAAGCGGCCAGTTGTTCGAGCAGACGTTCCTCGTCAGGGGGCGTGCGTTCGGCCATACTTGGCTCCTGTTCAAGGAGATAATCGATTCGCCTCTATAGATAAGATGCCTTGCCGTTACGCGATTCTTTTTGGAGCCATCCAATCGGAGCCGTCACATGAGCCCTTCCAATTCTTGCCGGAGCCGCCTCAGGACGCGAAACCGGGCTTGCCGAACCGCGTTGGGCGTCATGTTTAGGGCTTCGCCAACCTCCCCACTCGACTGGCCCTGGAGTGTCGTGCGGGTGAAGCACTGCCAGGTGGCCTCGCTAAAGTCACCCCGCACCAGCTCTAACGCACGGTGAACGATCTGCTGCCGTAGCTGGGTTTCGGCGTCAGCATCTAAGCCATCAAGTGCCAATTGCGGGTCAGCCACCTGCTCAGCGCGGTCGCCCAAGGATTGGGCTGCTGTCCGCTGGCGCCTTCGAAAGTATGACCGGACCTGATTGAGCGTGATCGTATTGAGCCAAGCGTGGAAAACCCCTCCCTGTTTCCGGAACTCGACTAAATGCTGATGTACCGATCGAAAGACTTCCTGCACTGCGTCCGCTGCATCGCTGTCCTGTAAGCCCGCCCGACGGCACCAAGCATAAACGATCGGCCCATATAGGGCACAGAGCCGCTCCCATGCGGATGGCTCCGCCCGACAGGCACGCTCTAGAAGAGTGTACGACGTGGAGAGCATCTTATAACACTCTATTAGACCACGTTTGCTGGTCTGTACGGCATAATCTAACAGAGTGGTTAAACGTAAACAACGCGCCGGCATGAGAAACCGGGCCAAGTCAGCTCCGACGCTTTTGTAAGCCGAAAGATCTGAAAAACACGGCAGTCACATCCCACGGATAACAAGTGTAATGCAGGCCACAATGTAAGATAGCAGTTATTGAATTCCGCCGTTGATGGTCGCTCGACGAGCGCCCCGGTTCTGCATCTGGACCGGTCCTGCCTCTGGAACAAGCTATAGCCGGTGCGACTCTGATTTGTGAACGTATCCCACATCCGCGGCTACCGGTTGTGTAACGGTCCTGATGCAACACTACAACTGCAAACGACATCGGGTGCTGGGATCACTCTGCGGCCGATCGTTGTTGTACAGAGGGAACGTCAGGCGCAACGTTAACCCGGGTGCATCGCCGAAAGGACATTCCAGAGCGACCCCGAGCGAACTATAGAGACGCCAAGGCGCAAAGGAACCAAGCCGTTAGGAGCCGTAGATGTGTGCCTCTCGTATTCGTTGCGCCTTTGCGTTGAGTTATTCAAGCCCCTCGCTTGCCGCGTCGGCTTGAACCGGTACGGGATGCATCCCGGGAAAATCGAACGAGGCACGCGCAATACGATCGCGCATCAGGCGACGGGCAATCAATTCGACAGTGCGCCAGTGGGATGAGCTCTGACGCGGTTGGTGTTTCATATTAGACGGGTAGGACCGGATGTGATAAAATTGATACGACGCACGGTGTTTTCTCTCAAAGTGCCGACATGTGGGGAACCGTCTTGGTGTTCCTGGGTCCTTTCGCTTCGAAGCGAGTTGGCTAATCAGAATGACATTGCCTCCGATGCAGTCGGAGAACCTCGATGAAACGTGGCTGGTTGCGCGCATTTTGCCTTGCTGTGGCAACGGTTTTCAGTATGGTAGCAGGGCCCGTTTCCGCTGGAGCTGATCAACCACCCGTCGACGAGAAACCGCACATTCTTCCCGAAGATGTAATCCGCAAATGGGAAGAAGCGGGAGCTGTGTTTGGTTGGTTGCGTAGCAATATAGCGGTGCTGCAGTTCGTCGGGGAAGAGGAAGCCAAGGTGGGAGACCTGCCGTCGTTTAGTTTTACCACGCTGACGGAGGGTGTCTGGGAAAGCTTACCCGAACCGGCGGTGCCGTTCGGCATTGATTTGGCCTTTGTCGAGATTACGGACGTTGATCTGGTGGAACTGGCGCGCTTCGAGCGCTTGCAGTTGCTCGACCTGAGCTCGACTCCGCTAACCAATGAGTCACTCAAAGAGCTGGCGCGGTTAACTAATCTGCAGGGACTCGCCTTGGCCAATACGCGAGTCACCGATGAAGGTGTAAAAGAATTGGCCGCGCTTAAAAACCTGCGGGTGCTCGATATCTCTCGATGCCAACTTACCGATGCGGGCATTCGAGACCTGGCCAGTTTAGAGAACTTACAAGCACTGAATCTGCGTTTAACGGACGTCACCGATGCCGGTCTCAAAGAGTTAAGCAAGCTGCCGAATCTGGAGTCGCTCGTGCTCTGGCAGACTCAAGTTTCGGACGCCGGACTGAGCGAACTTGAGCGGCTGAGTCGATTGCACGCTTTGGATCTCGACGGAACGCGGGTTACGGATGTCGGCGTACAAAAATTGAAAGCCCTAAAGAACTTGCGATGGCTGGACCTCAGCTACACCTCGCTTACCGACGCAGGGCTCCAGCATTTGGCCCAACTGCCAAACTTGCAGGCGCTTCATTTCCGGGAGACGCAAGTTACGGATCGCGGTCTAGCGCGCTTGGCAGGGCGAAAGCTTAAAGAACTAACCATTCCGAATTCGGTGAAAACCGACGCTGGTTTGAAGAACTACTTGGCTGCCGTCGAGCCACCGACCCACCTCAACCTTCATGATTGGAAGATTTCTAGTGTTGGCATTCGGGCGTTGGCCAAGTTATCAAGTCTGCAATCGTTGGATCTTCCGTTCACCGCGATTACGGACTCGGCTTTGAAGGAGTTAACGCCTTTAAAAAACCTGCGAACCCTAAATCTTGCGGACACCTGGATCACCGACATCGGGCTAAAGGAATTGCTTCACCTGGCGGATCTCGAAGAGCTTAACCTGGAGGGTACCCGGATCACGGATGCGGGACTTTCGCATTTGGCAGGTGTAAGAAGTTTGCAGCAGTTGAACCTTGGCGGTACGCGCATTACGGACCAGGGACTCAACGGGATTACGCAACTTGTTCGATTACGAAAACTCAATCTGGCAGCTACGCGTGTGACGGATGCGGGACTAAAAGAGCTTGAGGTCCTTACCGACCTAGAAATGCTGAGCCTGGGTGGTACCCGTATTACGGACGCAGGTATGAGGTACTTGTCCAAGCTCAAGAGCCTAAAAGCAGTCGACCTTCGGAACACCCCGGTTTCTGATGCGGGCCTGCACGACCTCGCCGCGTTGCAGAACTTGCAGGAGTTGTACCTTCAAGGTACCCGTATTTCGGATGCCGGCCTCGAGAAGTTAGCCGGATTGAACTTGGAGACTCTGGATATACCCGATGCCACAAAAACGAACGTTGGATTGCAGCACTACGTAGCGGCCATTAGGCCTCCGCGAGAATTGGATCTTTCGGATTGGAAGGTGACTGCTGCCGGTCTTGGTGCCTTGGCGGGCCTGAATTTAGATCAGCTTGAGATTCCTGACGCAGCCAAGACTGATCTGGGTTTAAAGCTCTTCTTGGCGGCCATCAAGCCGCCCAGAAAACTGGATCTGTCTAATTGGAGGGTCACAGATGCGTGTCTAAAGCACGTGGCCGGGTTGACTAGCCTCTCGGAACTGAACCTCGCCGGTACGCGCGTTACCGATGCCGGTTTACAACAACTGGGTGGTCTAACGAGCTTACTTGAATTGGACCTTTCGGCCACCCGAATTACGGATAAGGGGCTAAAAGCGGTAGCGCAGCTTTCAAGGTTAGAGATTCTTGACCTGGAAAATACGCGTGTCACGGATGAGGGAACAAACGAGCTCGCGCAACTAACGAACCTAGTATTTGTGGGCCTTTCGGATACGCGAATTACAGATGCAGGGCTCAAACCGCTCGCTAAGCTTCCGAAGTTAACACGGTTGAACCTCAACAACACCAATCTATCCGATGCCGGTTTGAAAGAGCTGGCCGCGTTGACCAATCTACAAGCGCTGAATCTTTCCGACACGCGTATTACGGACGCAGGGCTTATAGAGCTGGCTGGGCTGTCAAAACTAACTACGCTGGGTCTTGCCAGCACGAAAATCACCGATGCCGGTTTGAAGGAGTTGGCGAAGCTCACTAACTTGCGAGTATTATTTCTGTGGGATACGGGTGTTACGCCTGAAGCGTTGGCTGAGCTGCGTAAGGCTCTGCCGAGCTGTCGAATTTTCTATTGACGGTCTGGCGAGACAAATGCTCCCGAAGCGAACGACATGAGGGAATGCTGTAGCCGTTGATGTGTGGCGAGCCGTGGAACAGATAGTCCCCGGCGCCCGATGTGTTCTTTAAGGGTCGCGTTCGACCGTGTTTAGGCACGGAGTAGATACTCACAAAGCTGCCACCCCGGTGTGCCCGCCAATTTGTTTACTGCGCGTTAACGCAAAGTTTCTCTCATGTTTTCGAAGTATTTTTTCGGCAGGCGTCGGGAGCAGCTCGGAATCGCCGTCCAGGATTGCCTGTGGTTCGACGCCTAAGAGAGCAGCGGAACCGCGTTCACAGTGACCGTATTCATGCGGTCCTTTTGCTTATCGCGCCCATCTAGACCGGATGAATCGGGTCACCACTAACAAAGAAAATCGATAACTACCTTGCCTTCTTCCATTTCGCCCCGGCGTGAATCACTTCGGCCGCTGCCGGTATTTTGGGATAGGCTCCAAGCGCGGCTTGTGCCATTTTTGGTGGGTAACGAGGTTACGTACGATACCGTTCTGATGCTGTCCGTGCAGTGGGAGAATGTACAATGTCAGGTTTTGCGTCGACGGGCGACGTATAAATAAGACGGTTCTATGGCGCAGTGGGATCGATTGTGTTGGGGGCGAACCGTTGCAAGTAATTTTGGTGATCGACTGCGTGAAGCTTCTAACTACGAGAAGAGATCATGGTGAGCAGGGTAGTGTTGGTGAGCTAGATACGTTTCGCGCATCTTGTTCCTCTGCACATCGGAATCCCTAGACAGCGCTAACCGGAAAGAATGTGCAAGACAATCGCGTTCCGCACTCGAATTTTTCGAACAGAGTGCTGGCCGATGCGCAGGGAAAGCTGTACCCATCGACGAAAAAGCCGCAACGCAAATAGGACGAGCTTGCCCGTTTTTCGAGGGGGTTGTGGCATGTGGCGGTTATTGTGTTAAGGAATCGAAGGTCGTTTGCGAATGGATGTGACAACTTGGTTGCTCGATGTGTTGGAGCGGCTGGACGGGCGTTCGCCGTGGGTGCTGTTTTTGGGAGCTGTTCTTTATTGCTGTGCAACTGTCTTGATGCTTCCGGGCAGTGGGCTGACGATTGCGTGCGGGGCATTGTTCGGAATCGTACGAGGGACGCTGGTTGTGTCGCTGGGGTCAACAGCCGGAGCGACGCTTGCTTTCCTGATCGCCCGCACTCTTGGCCGTGCTGGCGTTGCGCGATGGGCACAGAAATTCCCTCGTTGGCAGGCTCTGGACTCGGCGATCGGTATAGGCGGATGGAAGCTGGTGGTATTGCTGCGCTTATCGCCTGTGATTCCGTTTAACTTGCAAAACTACTTCTTGGGGCTCACACCGATTGGCCTCGTGCCGTATGTCGTGGCTAGTTGGATTGCGATGCTTCCCGGCACTTTGTTGTATGTCTATATCGGAGCTGTAGCAAAAGCGGTGCTGCTCGAAAATCGACAGCGCACGTGGGCCGAATGGGCCTTTTTCATCACCGGCTTCATCGCAACGGTCCTGGCGGTTATATACGTTGGGCGGCTTGCTCGCGCCTCATATCAAAGGTTGCAGCACGTTTCGGAAAGTGACGCAAAGCAATAGGGCCAAGATGTTGCACGAAGCCAATGTTACGGAGGGGGACGAGAATTGAATGGTTACCCAGAGCCTACATGCCCGGAGGTAATGGACTCGTGGGATGAAACCTGGTTACGGGCCGTTCGACCGCATCCCTGGCAAAACCCCGAGCCTCGCTCGACGTATCACCTAGTGGTCCTCGGGGCCGGGACCGCGGGATTGGTTGCTGCTGCAGGCGCTACTGCTCTCGGGGCACGCGTTGCGCTTGTCGAAAAACATCGATTGGGTGGTGACTGCCTCAATACCGGGTGCGTTCCTTCCAAATCGCTCCTGGCCTCCAGCCGTTCTATCAAAATTCTCCGTGAAGCCCAGGAACAACTGGGACTGACGGTTGGCGATCCACCGCATCTAGATTTTGGCAAGGTGATGGGGCAACTGCGACGCCGCAGAGCTCACCTCAGCCGCCACGATTCGGTTGAACGATTTCGAAATTTGGGAGTCGATGTGTACTTCGGTACCGCACAATTTGAAGACGCGCGGACCGTGGTCGTAGACGGATTACGATTGCGATTTCGGCGAGCGATTATTGCTACGGGGTCACGGCCCGCTATCCCGCCCTTGCCCGGACTGGACAAAGTAAAGTTCTTGACCAATGAAACCGTTTTTTCCCTGACCGAGTTGCCGCGTCGGCTGATGATCCTCGGCGCTGGTCCGATCGGTTGTGAATTGGCACAGGCATTTGCCTTATTGGGCAGCCAAGTTTGGCTGGTCGAAAGCGAGCACGGTGTATTGCCGCGCGAAGAACGCGACGCCGCCTTGGTCGTGGAAGACGCGTTACGCAATAGCGGTGTCAAACTGCTGTGCTGCGCACGGCAAACCCAGTTTACACCACTCGACACCGAAACCTCGATTATGACCGACTCGCACGGAACTCGGCACACCTTTTTGGTCGACCAGGTGTTGGTAGCCACCGGCCGTAGGCCAAACATCGAACAATTGGCCTTAGAAGCGGCAGGAGTCAGTTCCCAGCAAAACGGCATCCTAGTAAATGATTTCCTACAAACCACCGCGCGGCACATCTATGCTGCTGGAGATGTGTGCCTTCCCTTTCGATTCACACATGTGGCCGATTATGCGGCTCGAATAGCCCTGGAAAATGCTCTTTTTTGGAACCGCCGCCGTTTCGACAGCCGCGCCATTCCGTGGTGCACCTACACGACGCCCGAACTGGCGCACGTCGGTTTGTACCCTACGCAGTCAGACAGGGACACCGAATTCCGATCCTTCGAATACTCATATGCTGAGCTGGATCGAGCTGTGCTGGATGGTGAAGAAACCGGATTTGTGCGCGTCCACGTCAGTTCCCGCTCGGATCAGATCCTTGGAGCCACGGTAGTTGGCAAGAATGCGGGTGAGCTGATCGGCTTGTTGGCGTTGGCCATAAAGCGCCGTATTGGGCTCGGTCAATTGGCCAACCTCGTTTTGCCCTACCCTACCATGAGCGAAGCCATCCGTCGTGTGGCGGACCAATATCGCCGCACCCAACTGACCCCTTTGGTTCGCAAACTACTGCGCCTATGGTTTAGGTAATTCTTGAGGCGAGGTTTCTTACGATATCCGGCGTAGCCGTGAGTTCATTTCCGTGATACGCCTGCCGCATCGGAGAGGAACCCTCTGCGGTTACCCGATCGTGTGGTTCGACAATGAATTTGGGCGTGCATTGCGCCTAATCATCCGGAGAACCATCGCGCGGTATGGACGACAACGACGCCGTTATTTGGATGCCGCCGTTGAGCCGCTTCGTAGAATCCTTCTCCGCGCGCGTGCGCAATTCCTCGGTGCGGAACATCACCAAAAATGGAACGACGAGCCATTCCAAAAAGCGGTGCGGCACCATAGCGTGAACGCCGATCGAGTAGCCAGCAGTGACCCCGACGGGAATCGAACCCGTGTTTCCGGCGTGAAAGGCCGGTGTCCTAGGCCTCTAGACGACGGGGCCTCCAGCACCACTGGGCGTGCTGCTCGGCTGTATAGCGGCTTGCCCGCCCCAACGTCAAGGGGACCAGTCCAACGCGAGCTGCGCAGGAGCAGTTGGACATCTGTTTTGCCAGTGAGCGGTACTGGATGCCCCGGCAGGACCAGGCAATTGCTGCCGCTACTCATTACCCTGGTATGATAACCGTATCATGGCCAACGGAAAAGCCAGGTGCTCCGCAGCCTCGCTTGGCCGCACGATGCACGTTAACCTTAGTGCAAGCACATTGGGGGCGCAATTCGCGTTGCACAAAGAGATTACCGCGACGGCTCTTGCCAGACACTTCTCGTAGAAGTTCTCTTATTTGCGGCGTTTTGTGCCTATCATGGCGACTGTAAATGATAGGGCACCTTGATTGACGTCCCTGTCCCAGTTAGTTTAGGAGTTTTCGGTTTTGCGCCGGGAGCGCATTATCCTGGACGTACCCCAAACAGTGTCGCTTATTATTATTGTACGCATCCGATGTCCGACCTCGGCAGCATGGTAGAACCACGGGACGCACTGGAGCTTCAATTACAGCGGATCTGGGAAGAGGTACTGGATCAGCGTCCGATTAGTGTTACGGCTAATTTTTTTGACATTGGCGGCGATTCCTTAAGCGCCATGACCCTCATAGCGCGCATTGCGCAGGAGACGGGACTGAACCTGCCCTCGTCCGGAATTATGCAAGCGCCAACGATCGAGCGATTGGCTGTCTTACTACGAAACGGTCTTGCTGATAGGCGTTGGTCACCACTAGTGGAATTGAGTCCTGGTGGATCTGGGCGACCTTTATTCCTCATACACCCGTTAGGTGGGAATGTTTTGTGCTACATGCAACTCGCCCGCCGGCTAAAAGGTATATGCCCGATTTATGGCTTGCAATCACGCGGGATCGATGGACGTGAACAGCCGTCCGAGCGCATTGAGGAGATGGCCGGCGAGTATCTTAGGTGCCTTCGGCAAGTGCAGTCCGAGGGGCCGTATCGGCTCGCGGGTTGGTCGTTGGGCGGGATGATCGCTTACGAGATGGCGGTGCAACTTCAGGATCAGGGCCAAAACGTGGAACTGCTGGCGTTGCTGGATGCCGGTCACCTCTATGCTTTTGCCGTAATGCTCACATTCTTTAAGCACGATACCCAGGACATGTGGTCGCGTTTGGCATCCCCCGAAGACGAGCAAATTGCTTTTTTCCGCGCTCAAACGGCGCGAGCTCAACTGATTCCGCCGCAAGCCGACCAGGAGATGGCACGTCATATTTACCGCGTTGTGGTGGCCAACATGAAGGCACTTTATCATTATCACCCCCGGTCGTACCCCGGAAAGATTGTTCTGTTTCGGGCACGGGAAAAATACATCGATACACGGCACGATCCGGTCGATGAATGGAAGCGGCTCGTCCCCGAAGTCGAACTCGTCTTAACGGGCGGTGACCATTTGAGCCTGGTGCACGAACCGTACGTTGACGAGTTAGCCCAACATGTGCGCCGGGTATTGGGGCGGCTCTCCTCGACCACAAGTGACCAAATAGAAAACGTATGAATTAGAGACGCTCACAGGCAGTTCATCGCATTACAATCTGTGTTGGCTGCCGGTGCGAAACTGCGGTGCGGCAGGAACGAGTTGTTGTCGTGGAGCTATGAGTTTCGATTCGCCCGCCAAACGGATTACCCCCTGCGGCCCTGTATCGGGGACCGTACGGCCGCCAGGCTCGAAAAGCCTTACGAATCGCGCCATTCTCTGTGCCGCGTTCGCCGATGGCGTCTCTGAACTACGGGGAGCGTTGGATAGCGAAGACACGCGCGTAATGATCGAAGCGCTCCGTCAATTGGGTATTGCGGCTCGATGGGAGGGTGCCGATCGACTGCTGATCGAGGGTTGCGGTGGCGATGTGCCTAATCGCCGAGCGCAGATATTCGTAGCCAATAGCGGTACCACTATGCGCTTCTTAGCGGCCGTGTTATCGGCGGTCGGGGGCGACTATTATTTGGACGGTGTTCCTCGCATGCGCCAACGCCCCATGGGCGATTTACTGGATGCTCTTCAGCTCTTGGGTGTTCAGGCGGTGGGGCAAGTCGATCCGCGTTTCCCTCCGATCCGCATTACGAGCCAAGGTTGGCAGGGAGGATCGATTCGCATCAAGGCCAAAGAATCGAGCCAGTTTCTCAGCGGTTTGTTATTAGCGGCACCGTTGAGTCGTTCGGATGTCGAGATTGCGGTTGAAGGTCCAATCGTATCGCGCCCGTATGTCGATATGACTCTACGCGTGATGGAAGCATTCGGAATTGTGGCGCGCCGAGTTCCCGATGATCCAGTAGCCTATCATATTCGGGCCCCCCAAGCTTACCGATCGTGTTGTTATACGATCGAGCCGGATGCGACGGCAGCCAGCTACTTTTGGGCTGCTGCTGCGATTACAGGTGGAACCGTGCGCGTCGAGGGCCTTAGCTATTCTTCTGTACAGGGTGACGTGGCTTTTTGTCGCTGTTTAGAGCAAATGGGTTGCACGATCCTCGCTACCGTAGACAGTATCACGGTGCAGGGTGGGGCATTGCATGGCATCGATGTCGACATGAACCCGATTAGCGACACGGTCATGACCTTAGCCGCCGTTGCTCTGTTTGCCGACGGACCGACACGAATCCGAAATGTAGCCCATATTCGACATAAGGAAACGGATCGCATCGGGGATTTGGCTCGCGAACTGCGCCGTCTCGGTGTAGCTGTTGAGGAATGCGATGACGGGTTGACGATCCATCCGGGCAAGTTATCGGCCGCGCGCATAAGGACCTACCAGGATCATCGGATGGCGATGAGTTTTTCATTGGTAGGACTGCGGCAACCTGGGATCGAGATCGAGGATCCAAAATGTGTGGAAAAAACGTATCCCCATTTTTTTGAAGATCTTGAGAAACTCACCGCGCCGAGCGACGCATGATCACCTTAGCACGGCTCTTGCCGTAACGCGGTAGCCGTAAGTTTTGTTTCCCGTTCTCAGCAATCTTAGTTCAGCAAGAAGTAGTCTGCGCGGGCGACAGACAAACCGGAAGACCTTGCGGTTGCTGGTGTTGCTTTTCAGCGATGGTAATTGTCCGTATCTCGATGGAAAGTGGAACGTAGCTGTAAGGCAGCTGGCTATTACCCGAGGTCGCTCTATCACTTCCGCAGAAGAATAGCAGAATGGCGCGCGGTGAAAAGGTCGATTCATGCAAAGAGGTTCCATCAAAGCCTCGCTTACCAGAGCCTCGACCGGGAGGGAGCGACATGTCCGAGCTTCGACTGTGAAGGAGTGTCCCTGCAACAGAGCCGCGACCGTAAGGGAGCGGCCCTCTACGAATCGCGCCACGTTCGTTGATCCGCGCAGGTGAGGAACTCGCGGCTACAGTTCGTGCGTTACCCAGCTACATTGAGTTGGCGGTATATTGCAGTAAGAGGCGCAGATTGACTTATGCCGGAGGCATTCTTAATAACTCACAATCTGGGTTGCGCAAGACCTTGGACAAACTTGATGTTCAGCAAGCTGATAATAGTTGCCACTAGGCCATCGGTTGATAGCTTCAGCTTGAGTCGGCAAGCATCGAACAGACTGTCGCACTCTACTGGCAGCGCGAATCGTATCCGCGATAATGGAGAGACGCATCGGACCACGCGTTTTGCCATAACAAACACACGAAACTTCCCAAGCCGCTTCCAACTCCTGACGAACGGAACTTTCACTACGACACGAGAGGTTACATGCCTGCTGAGGGATACGTTGGAACCGCGCGGATTTTACTATGAAGATCGTACAGCTTTTCTCGCAAGATCTGTTGATCGTGTCTCAATTGAGGCCGCGATTACTTGAACATGGCTGGCAGTTACGCACCGATAAACTTCAAAGCGGTGCACCGCTCGCTGAGGGAGTCGATTGGATTCTGCTCGATCTTGCAGCAATGGATGCTTCCGCCTTAAGTACCCTGAAGAACTCCATTGACCGATGGCGCACCGAAAAGCCTGAGCTTCGCATTTGGGCTTATGGTCCGCACGTGGATCGCGATCTATTAAGAGCTGCGCAAGATGCAGGTTGCAATGTCGTTGTACCACGTAGCCGCTTATTGTCCGAGTTAGAAAAACATTTGACCAATCCGGTCAAAGGTGGTTCTCTTGAAGACGATTTAACGCACAGGCGCAAAGGCGCAGAGGGGCAGTAGAATAAAAAAAGAGAGCTAATCTAGATCGGGTGACGGTTTGGGGAGAGTATTTTTGCACAACGCGTGTGTGGTTTTTATTTGTGGGTAAGTCGTTACCACAGTAGCCTCGTGGTAGCGGTGGTGCGCTTCTTTCTGTCCACCATTTGTCACGGCGGAAGTTAGCTCAGGGCGTCGAACCTATTACGGACTGGCACGATTATTGGTAAACGCTAAGGTCCGTGGCAGAGTGGAATTTCTTGAAAAAGACTTCGCCGTTTTTCACAATCACTATGCTTTGGGATGGAGCACGTTGTGTCCCGTTCACCGGTCGAGAAGCTATGGATAGCGGCTGACGATTATTACCGAATTGATGCCGAGCATACCGAAAGAATTATTCAGTATGTAGCGAACTCGTTTTAAACGGCACGGTTGATTTGCTACCACGTTGGGCAAATAGCAGGCCGGATCTAGCTCGTCGAGGTTGATCGTCGGGTGGCACCAGCCGTCCACGTAAGAAGGAAGATTACCCGCCAGTTCCAGGGCTCCGGCCGCTCCCATCGCATGGCCAATAAAGCTTTTGGTGTTATTAAAGTAGGTGTTCGGGCAATCATCAAAGACGCTTCGAAGGGCCTGACATTCTTGCTCGTCTCCAACGGGAGTACCCGTGGCATGAGTACTTACGATATCGATTTCATGTGGCACTAGGTTGGCTCGTTGGAGTGCCTGACGGATACATTCGGCCTGGCGTTCAGCGTTGGGCAGGACTACGTCCGTGGCGTCCGTGTTCATGGCATAGCCGACCACCTCGGCGTATATACGAGCCTGTCGGCGCAGGGCGTCGGCCAACCGTTCCAGGACAAAGATGCAACCACCTTCCGCGACGACTATCCCGGTGCGCTTTCGGTCAAAAGGTCGCGAGGCTTTGGTGGGATCGGGATGATCGGCCAGAGCACCTTGGCTACGAAAACCTGCAAAAATGCCAAACGAGTGGATACTTTCGGAGACGCCTCCGGCCAAGGCCACATCGCATTCACCCAACCTCAGCATTTGCACTCCTTGAATAAGTCCAGCGTTTCCAGCAGCGCAGGCTGCCCCGATGGTGTAATGCGGGCCGCATACTCCCAGGTTCAAGGCCACTTCGCCGGCCGGATTGTTGGCGATGGTGCGAGGATTATGGTGGTGGGACCAATATTGAAGGTCGTAGTCGTACTGTTTCAGTTGATAGATCTCATTTTCCGTTTCTACATTGCCATGTTCGGTTATTCCCAGATATACGCCGACGCGGTGCCGATTGAGTTGTTGCAGCTTAAGGCCAGCGTCGGCTAACGCCTCGTGCGCGCAATAAACGCCGATACTGCCTGCTCGAGTACCTCGACGAAGTTCACGGCGATCCTGGTAGCGTAAGGCATCGAACTCACAGACTCCTGCAAGGGTTGTACCCACATAGCGGATCTCGTAACGGCGAACCCCGCTGCGGCCAGCCAGTAATGCTTCGCGAAACTCGGATAATGAGTTGCCATTGGGGGCTGTAAGCCCTACGCCCGTGATGACAATACGATCGTCGGCTGACACGATGGAGCACTCACCTGTGTGATCGAAAACCATCCTGCCTGGGAACCGGACGTTTTCTACATCGCCCGGCCGTATTTCGCAATGTCCCACCGCAGATACCGGTTGTTGGCCCGAACCGGGCAACTTTCCGAACCTTGGCTTAGACGGCGGGAGCCGGGCCGCCAGGGGTGTCACCCCACTAGCCTCGACATGCCATACCGGCGAAGCTAGAATTTATGATCCGGTTGTGGTCCGCTACAGGGTTCCAGGGCTGGGTTCGCGATTCGAGTATTGCTGTTGGTTACCGAGGGGCTGTAGCTCGTAGGGCAATCTACCGGACGGGGCACGATGCGTGTGACCAGCCTCCCCTTTTCGGGGTGAACAAAAGCTATGTTTGAGATACTTCGTAATGGACTGACGAGTGCATTGCGGGTCTTGCAAGGAAAGGCCCGTTTGACGGAAGCCAATATGCGCGAAGGGCTCCGGCTGGTCGAGAACTCGCTGTTGGAAGCTGACGTCAATGTAGATGTAGTCCGGCAGTTTATGGAGCGAGTTTCCGCCAAGGCTCTTGGCGAAAAAGTCCTAAACTCGCTCGACCCCAGCCATCAACTGTTGCTAATTGTGTATAAGGAACTCGTCGAGCTATTAGGGCCAGCGGACCCGACGCTGCCGATGAAAAAGGACGTCAACGTCGTGATGATGTGTGGCTTGCAGGGTTCCGGCAAGACCACCACGTGCGGCAAGCTAGCTCGATTGCTCTTAGAACGCAACATCCGCCCCATGCTTGTGGCAGCCGACCTGCAACGCCCAGCAGCGATTGAACAGTTACAGATTATTGGCCAACAGTTGCAAGTCCCGGTTTACAGTGAACCGGGCGCAACGGATCCGGTCGAGGTCTGTTCGCATGCCGTACGGCGCGCGGGTGAAGAACAGTGCCGGATGGTGATTTTGGATACGGCCGGCCGCCTGGCCATCGACCGCGAGCTGATGGATCAGTTGGTGCGCATCGACCGCTTGGTCCAACCGGACTCTGTGTTGTTGGTCGTCGACGGCATGATGGGCCAGGACGCGGTGCAAAGCGCCCGAGCGTTTAACGACGCGCTGGAGCTCAACGGCCTCATCATGACGAAACTCGACGGCGACGCTCGCGGTGGAGCTTTATTGTCGGTACGCGCCGTTACCGGCGTTCCCGTAAAATTCATCGGTACCGGCGAGCACTTGGACGCTCTGGAGCCCCTCTATCCGGAAGGCATGGCCCGGCGCATTTTGGGCTTGGGCGACATGCTGGCTCTGGCCACCGAAGCGCAGCGGCTGGTGGATCAAGAGGAGCGTGCGCGGCTCGAACAAAAGCTGCGCGAACGCGCCTTTACGCTGGATGATTTTAAGAGCCAAATGGAAAAACTGGTCCGGCCAGGCTTGTTACAGCGCTTCATGAGCCTCATGCCCGGAATGGAGCAGCTCCGCGAGTTGATGGGAGACGAGGATGCGGTCGTCGCGCTACGCCGTACCATCGGTATTATAAATTCGATGACTCCGGAGGAGCGCCGTAACCCGGACATTATCGATTTGAACCGCCGAAACCGCATCGCCCGCGGCGCCGGTGTTTCGCCCGCGGAGGTCAATCAAGTACTCAAACAATTCGACGTCATGCGCGGCATGATGCAGGATCTTGCACACGTAAGCCCGACGCAACGGCTTGGATTCATCCAGCAAATGCAACAGGCAGTTGTACGCGATCCGTACAGCATGCCGCAGCGTATGAAAAAAGGAACGGGCAAGCGCTTAACCAGTCAAGAGCGCGAACGCTTACGATTACAGCGGGAAAAAGAATTGCGACGCCGCAAGCGCCAGCAACGACGGAGTGGTTGATCGTTCTTGAGCCTGCCGCGTCCACCCGTTCCATCGGTAACGGCTGGTGGAACCGAAAACCGGTACCGAGAGTGGAAAGGAGAGGTATAAGGTAACTATGGCAGTACGAATCCGAATGAAACGCATGGGCCGTAAACATCGGCCCTTTTACCGCATCTGTGCGATGGACTCGCGGGCACCGCGCGACGGCAAAATCTTGGAAGAATTGGGCTACTACGACCCCATGGTGCCAGAAACCGACGCGCGCGCCATTCTCAATGGTGAGCGCATCGCATACTGGCTAAGCGTCGGCGCGCAACCGACCGAAAAGGTCAAGATACTCATAAAGAAATACGGCAAAAACGGTACGCACTTGCAAAAGCAAGCCGAAGCCATCGAACGGCTTCGCAATGCGGTGCACAATCGCCAAATGCCACCGTTGCCAAAGTTCGTGGCAAGTGCTGAGGCCACCACAAGCTCCAATACATAGAAGCAACGCCCAAACAAGCCGTTTTCCCTAAGCTCTGGGAAATCGCGGCTGATGGGCAGGAACCCAAGGCGGCGATCGGATGTCGGGCTTGGTAACTTCTTGCCCACAGCCGGCGGCAAGATGCTCACCATGCGATTCGACATCATAACGCTGTTTCCTAAGATCTTTACAGGCTACTTGGGTGAAAGCCTGTTGGCCAAGGCGCGCCGCCGAGGACGTATCGAGGTCTATTTGCACGATTTGCGGCTGTGGTCCCCCGATAAGAAACATCATAAGGTCGACGACCGACCCTATGGCGGTGGCCCCGGCATGGTTATTCGAGTCGAACCGGTGGTCGAATGCGTCGAGGCGGTGCAGCAAATGTGCGACCAACCCGGACGGCTGTTGTTAATGAGCCCGACAGGACGCCCCCTGGATCAAGCGCTGGTTCGAGAACTAGCCGCTTGCCAGCGGCTGATCCTGCTGTGCGGGCGCTACGAAGGATTCGATCAGCGGGTCTTCGACCTGCTAAACCCGGAACCGGTCTCGATCGGTCCGTACGTGCTCAATGGCGGCGAAGTCGCAGCTATGGTCATTATGGACGCGGTGGTTCGCTGGGTTCCCGGTGTGTTGGGCAACGAGGATAGCAGCCTCAGTGACTCTTTTTCGCACGGTTCGCACTATGTAAAGGCTGCTCAATATACGCGACCACCCGAATATCGTGGTCTTAAAGTGCCAGAGGTGCTACTGAGTGGTAACCACGAGCAGATTCGCCGCTGGCGGGAACAGGACAGCCACCGCCGCAGCGAAGCACTCCTCCAGCAACTTCAGCGTCAAGAATCCCATTCCAAAAGCGACCCACGGTAGCCTAGCGTCGACGGATATCGAGGCTCTTGAAAGGCACCGACCTCGACTTTCGCCATTTTCTCGCTCCGGCCACCCAATTTATCCCGATTCGGCAGACCGCCAGCGTTTCTTTCCATCTACTGGGCGTTCTCGCTAATCTTTTGCGTTAGCCATATTCCGTCCTGAAGCCGACCGTTGGGGATTCTAAACGCGCGGGTTGCCGAGGTTCTTTTAGAGGCTTTAGAAAAACTGCGAGCGGCTGGACCACTCCTGTTGTCAAGAACACCGATTTCGGCGAAGCTAATCAGGGATGCGATACGAAACACCGGTGGATAGCCGGGTTGTTACCAAAACGGGGTTGGTGGCAAACTACGTCCTTGGCAGGAACGGAACGTTTTAGCTTCCGATAACAAGAGGTGGAATTATGAGTGAACAATCGGTAACGGCAGGCCCGTCGAGCCTTTCCGGCTCGGAATTGAACAACAAGGGGGCTCTTATCAAAGCTGTCGAGCAAACGTGCATGAAGACGGAAATCCCGCACTTCGAGGTTGGGGACATTGTGGATGTCCATACCAAGATCCTGGAAGGCAATAAAGAACGCATTCAGATTTTCTCGGGTACCGTGATCGCTCGTAGCGGCGGCGGTGCGCGCGAAATGTTCACGGTAAGACGGATCGTTGCCGGAGAAGGGGTTGAGCGAAAATTCCCGCTGCATTCGCCGCGGATTGTCAAGATCGAGGTGAAGCGGTCCAACGTTGTGCGTCGAGCGAAGCTGTACTATTTGCGGAAGCGGACGGGCAAAGGCACACGACTTCGTGAACGCCGCGTGACAACTCAAGTCCAAGGCGAGGAATGATATCGTCCGGTCGGCGGGGCTACTTGCGATAGTACCCCAACCGATATCGGATACCCATCCCCGCCACAATAGCGCAGCAGTCCGGCATGCTGGAAGCAGCGATAGGCTGGCGAGCTATAGCGCGCGGTGGAACTGCCCGGTCGGCTACATACCTACTTTCGAATTGCGCTGCTTGGACCGGGCCGGAGCGCGCCATGCGCGGGAAGTGGAAGGCCGGTGCATGGTGAGGTGGCTTTTCGAGCTATCGAGGCTTTTTGTCTGGCGATGGCGAAACGACTGTCGTTCCAGGTCAGTGCCTGATGGGAGCCACTTAGGGGTTTGGGGAGAAAGTGCCGCTGCCCGGTCGGCCCAGACTCGGGGGTGGCGTGTGGTGGCTCGCAACGTGGTGACGCCGTTCGGTGAAATCGACTTGGTCGTTTTTGACGGCCAGCGTGTGTTGCTCGTAGAAGTCAAAACACGTACCGCACCGCTGGAAGAACGAGAGGCCTGGTTACCTCATCCGGATCAGATACGGCGATTGGAGCGATCAGCTCACTGGTATCGACAACGGCATCGGCTTATCGACCTTCCAGCTCGGCTGGCGTTTTGCCAAGTGCGATGGACGCCTAACGGAAATCCAGAAGTAGCTTGGTGGATCGATCCATGGGAGGAGTGCCGGTCACCGGGATGATGGGAGTCCGAAGATGGCTAACCCCGAGTATCGACTGCCTTGCGCATCGCGGGTGCTCGTTTGCTAGGTAACGCAACATGACTCAGTTGGCTCAGCGATCTGCCGTCGTGCTCGTTAGTGGCGGAATGGATTCTGCCACGGTGCTGGCCATCGCGCGACAGGAGGGGTACCGGCTTTTTGCAATGAGTTTCCGCTATGGCCAGCGCCATGCAGTCGAATTGCAAGCCGCCGCACGAATCTGCCGGGGCAGCGGTGTCGAGCAGCATCGGATTGTGGACATTGACTTGCGAGCCTTCGGCGGTTCAGCTTTGACCGATCAACTACCGGTGCCGAAAAGTCGAAGCTGGGAAGAATTAGGCACCGGGATACCGATCACGTACGTGCCGGCACGTAACACGATTTTTTTGTCGTATGCACTGGCTTGGGGTGAAGTTTTGGGCACCGGTGACATCTTTCTTGGGGTAAACGCGATCGATTATAGCGGTTATCCGGATTGCCGCCCCGAATATATAGCTGCTTTTGAAACGATGGCCAACTTGGCGTTAAAAGCTGCTGTGGAAGGTTCGCTCCGAGTGCGGATTCACACGCCGCTTATCTATGCGAGTAAGGCAGAAATCATCCGGCGAGGCATCGCGTTGGGTGTCGATTATTCGCTGACCGTTAGCTGCTATGACCCGGATGACGAAGGGAAGGCCTGTGGCGCGTGCGACGCATGTCAATTGAGGCGGCGAGGTTTTCAGGAAGCCGGTATTCCAGATCCGACCCTCTATCAAGAAAAATCATGACGTTTTGCACGATTTCCCGTGGTAGTTATCTTCTCGAAGAGTCCTTGGCGGACCCTCTGTTACTCGGAGCGATCGGTTGTCGGCGGAAAGGAGCAGTGCCCGTATAAAGGGCTTGTTGGGCCAGGTAAAGTCCCAGGATATCGTCACGGCAGCGTGGAACGAGTTATGTGCCATCGGATAAAGTTATGTCCCATCGGGTAAACAGTGCAGGTAGTTTCGCGGGCGGGGTTCAGGTTAGCGACGAAGTATTCTGCTGGTAGGTGTGCGTAAAAAAATTCGTGCCCGTCGACTTGACGCGCTCGCTGGACAGAGCGATATTTGTAATCGAACAGTTTAGCGATTGGCCCAATGGAAAGAGACATTGGCCAAGCAATCGTTAAGTGACCGCCGGACGAGCCAATGGCTGAGGAATTAAAGTCGCGGCTCGTAGCCAGCCGATATGCGGTCGGCAGGGGTTTCTTCTTACCCCTCTTGACTTCCTAGTGAAGAAGAAGAAAATCACAGGTGTCTGAAGACGCGTGTGAGTCGTTCACTAGGAAGCCGTTGGTTGTCAAGTTCAGTGCGACCGATTGGTGCTTGACAACCTAGCGGTGTTCAATAAAATAGCGGGTCCCAAGCTGACCTGCGTCACGCTTCAGAGCGTGGCTATTTGGATCTTTGACAATTCGGTGGAGATGCCTTTTCCGTCAACCGGTTTGAGGTTGTGTGGAACGATTTTAAACCTGGCGCCTGGGCGACCTGGGTGCTGGGGCGTAGCGCGAGCTACGTGTCGAGTCAAACCACTTCAGGATTGGCTCATTCGCCGTGGTGGTAGCCGAGCGATCGGCGGCCGTCGCGGACAAGCAAATACCTATTGAAGGGTTTGATCCTGGCTCAGAATGAACGTTGGCGGCGTGGATTAGGCATGCAAGTCGTACGGGCAGCTTTTAGCAATAAAAGCTGTCAGTGGCGAAAGGGAGAGTAATGCGTGGATTACGTACCCCCAGGACTGGGATAGCGGCGGGAAACTGCCGGTAATACCAGATAATGTCTCCGGACCAAAGGTGCGATTCCGCCTGGGGAGCGGTCCACGTGCTATTAGCTAGTTGGTAGGGTAATGGCCTACCAAGGCTAAGATGGCTAGCGGGTGTGAGAGCATGGCCCGCCTCACTGGGACTGAGACACTGCCCAGACACCTACGGGTGGCTGCAGTCGAGAATCTTCGGCAATGGGCGCAAGCCTGACCGAGCGACGCCGCGTGCGGGAAGAAGGCCTTCGGGTTGTAAACCGCTGTCAGAGGGGAGCAAATGTTCGGGGGCTATCCCCTGAACTTGAGCGATCCTCAGAGGAAGCACGGGCTAAGTTCGTGCCAGCAGCCGCGGTAAGACGAACCGTGCGAACGTTATTCGGAATTACTGGGCTTAAAGGGTGCGTAGGTGGCTCAGTAAGTTGGGTGTGAAAGCCCTCGGCTTAACCGAGGAATTGCGCCCAAAACTGCTGGGCTCGAGTAAGTCAGAGGAGAGCGGAACTCACAGTGGAGCGGTGAAATGCGCTGATATTGTGAGGAACACCAGTGGCGAAAGCGGCTCTCTGGGGCTTTACTGACGCTGAAGCACGAAAGCTAGGGGAGCAAACGGGATTAGATACCCCGGTAGTCCTAGCCGTAAACGATGAGCACTGGGTCGAGGGAACCACCACATTCCCCCGGCCGAAGCGAAAGCGTTAAGTGCTCCGCCTGGGGAGTATGGTCGCAAGGCTGAAACTCAAAGGAATTGACGGGGGCTCACACAAGCGGTGGAGGATGTGGCTTAATTCGAGGCTACGCGAAGAACCTTATCCTGGTCTTGACATGCTAGAGAACCCTCCTGAAAGGGAGGGGTGCCCTTCGGGGAGCTCTAGCACAGGTGCTGCATGGCTGTCGTCAGCTCGTGTCGTGAGATGTCGGGTTAAGTCCCTTAACGAGCGAAACCCTTGTCCCTAGTTGCCAGCGGGTAATGCCGGGGACTCTAGGGAGACTGCCGGTGTTAAACCGGAGGAAGGTGGGGATGACGTCAAGTCCTCATGGCCTTTATGACCAGGGCTGCACACGTCCTACAATGCTGCGTACAAAGGGACGCAAGCTCGTGAGAGTAAGCAAATCCCAAAAAGCGCAGCTCAGTTCGGATTGCAGGCTGCAACCCGCCTGCATGAAGCCGGAATCGCTAGTAATCGCGGGTCAGCATACCGCGGTGAATGTGTTCCTGAGCCTTGTACACACCGCCCGTCAAGCCACGAAAGTGGGGGGCATCCGAAGTCGCTGTGCTAACCCCTCCAGGGGAGGTAAGCGCCGAAGATGAACTCCGCGATTGGGACTAAGTCGTAACAAGGTAGCCGTAGGGGAACCTGCGGCTGGATCACCTCCTTTCTAAGGATCCTTGACCTGCATGTGGTGACACGGCAGGTCCAAATGTGGTCACAACGCGCAAACCGCAACAGAAAAGGCGCCGACCCCATAAAGGTCGGTCCCTCCACCGAATTGATCAAAGATACTCTTTCACTGTTATGAAAACTCCACGAAGGCTCCTACTACGTCAACCGCTTGTAACTCTTCTGCGCTTTGGCTGGGCTTTCTAAGTGAGTTGCTATATCGCTGTCAACGTCGTGTTCCAAATCTATGCGGCAAGGTGTACCTCCGGTTTGTAGGCAGCACGTGGCTGTAACGCAGCCGGCTATCACCAGGACTCGCCCTATCCCGTGTGACGATGGATTTCTTCACCGAGCCGCCACCGTGAGGGAGCAGGACTCCGACAAAGCCGCGACCGTAACGGAGCGGCAGATTAATTCAACGCAAAGGCCGAGAGCCGCAACGAAGACAACGACGTACATGTCAATTGCCGACATGGCCAGCCTTGTACACCAAAATTCCACCTCCAACCGAGACGCACACACGGGTGAATGCAAAGTAGGATCAGTCTACCAAATAGCAGAATCGCCATCACAAGTGTGGTAGACCAAACGAAGGTGGGGGATATCGAGCTGGTGATTCGGATCGATCAAGGCTACGCGTTGCCTGTCCGGAATTCGGAGGTCCCTGCTTCGACTTTTCAAAGCGAAGTTCCTTGCTGCGAATTGTAGGAACGTTTGTGGTGATAAGGGTTGCCATAAATATGGATGGGTTGTGTAGTCATGTAGATTATTAGAATAGGCTTAGATTCTCGACTATAAAGCAGTACATTTCCGCATGGACCATCGCAGGCGTTCGCAACTGCAACTCGCCGTCAGCCTACCTGCTCCGCGAAAGCGAGCGACACGGCCCTCAGGTGAAAAACCGCACCGTGGCAAATTTCAGCGCGTCGCATAGCTAGCGGATCGCGCTGATGCGAAGCGTACTCAAGCGCCAGAAACTCGTTGCAGCCAACTACGCGTTCTCGATTCTGTGGAGCCTATTCCTTGAACACGGGGTGGCCTTGTTGGGGATAGCCGGGCAGTTGGTATGGAACGGCTTGTGGATCGACGTTCCAGCAGCCGGGGTGTTAGCAAACATTGTGGCTCCGTCCCCAGACTTCGGCCGCGGAAATGATTGTTGCCCTGCCGACTGCATGGGACGAAAAGTAGGTGTCGGAATGTAACGGAAGAACGCTGAACACGGCCCGGTGAATGATGGTGGACGGCGCTTTCAGGTGCGGGGGATGATTGAGCATCGCATACCCGGAAGTTTGTGCTTTGCGCCCATTCGACCCCAGGCCCGTGGCCTGGACTGCCGGGAACGGCCCCCTCGGGCGGCATTATGCATGGCCATTTTTGTGCAAGCTGCTCACGCGGCCAACCACGTGTGCCTCTGCGTTAAACGTTAAATACGCCACCAGCCGCTGGTATGAGTGGTTTGGCTGACTACCACGGCTGTCCCGGCGATTGCCAACTACCCTCGCTATAATAAGCATCTGGCAGCTTGCTGCTCCTGCCGGCTCGGAAATGGGGCTCAATGCGACACGTCGGAGAAGATTCTATGCCGCCGCGAAATCTAGCAGCCATTCTGGTTACCTTAGCGCTATCGATCTTCTGCTGGGCAAGTTCCCCGCGACAACACTACGCTCGATTACTGGCCGAAGCGATGGAAATCATCACCAATGAGTCGTTGGCTCCCGTAAGACCGCGTCAATTATTCGAGTATGCCATGAGCGGCATAACGGAGAAACTCGATCCCTATTCGCAATATATTCCGCCATCGCAAATGCAACCGCTGCACGAGAACATCGAGCAACAATTTGGGGGCATTGGACTGATGATAGAACGCGACCTGCAGCAGGACCGAATCGTGGTGGTCAGTACGGTGGTTGGCGGTCCCGCGCACCGCGCCGGGATCCATGCAGGCGATATTATCGTGGAAGTCGACGGTCAATCCGTACAAGGTATGCCCTATGACGAGATCCGCGACCGAATCCGTGGGGCACCCGGTACAACCGTGCGACTTACGATTCGTCGCGGTCAGGATGAACAGCAACGAGTTGTCGTGGTGGAGCGGGCCATCATCGATGTGCCGTCTGTCTTAGGGGATGTGCGCGACACGAATGGCAATTGGTTGTTCACTCTAGAGAACTATCCGGCGATCGGTTACATTCGAATAACGACTTTCGGTGAGAAAACCGTAGAAGAGCTGCGCCAAGCATTCCAACGACTGCCCTCGGATGTAGAAGGGGTCATCCTCGATTTGCGGAGCAACGCGGGTGGTCTGTTGTCTGCTGCTGTCGAAACTTGTGACCTATTTTTGGACGAGGGACTAATCGTTACAACTCGTGGCAGGCACGGGACCATTCGTGCTACGTATACAGCCACTCGAGGCCATAGTCTGCCCCAAGACGTGCCCGTGGTAGTACTCATCAATCGCTATACGGCCAGTGCCGCGGAGATCGTGGCCGCCTGTCTGCAAGACCACGGACGAGCTGCAGTTGTAGGGGAACGGTCCTGGGGAAAAGGTACTGTCCAAAACATTTACCCGCTAGAGGGCGGGCACAGCGCATTGAAATTAACCGTCGCTTCGTACTGGCGGCCCAACGGACAGAATATTCATCGCGAACCCAATATGGATGAAACCGCTGTTTGGGGAGTGCGGCCCGACCCGGGTTGGGAAGTGCCTCTGAGCGAGGAACAGATCGAACAGTTGGCGCGATTGCGCGCGCGACGCGACGTGCTCGGCCCCGTCGTATCCACAGGACCAACGATCCCTGCAGGACAAGCCGCGTCCAGCTCGCCGGCGGCAAGTGATTCCACAACGTGGCAGGACCCGCAATTGCAGAAAGCCGTTGAATACCTGCAGCAACGCAAACATCTGACCCATGTTGAACGAAAATGACCAGCGCAAAAAAATCGCACATGTACCTGGCCATAATTGTGCCCAACCTTCATCGATTCACACGTGCCAAACCGGTGTGAGAGATCCAACCCTCGGTGTTCGATCTATAACAAAAGACGACCGATGCGCCCGATCCACATGCTACGAGTAAAAGCGGTCTCGTGGGCACCGGGGCAGGTGACATACTGGCAACAAGAAGCACAGCAAGTCAGTCGCAGTTTTTGCTCAGCTTATGAGTCCTGCGGGTAGGGCTCACCGACCTAGGCCCAGCACACGTTCCTATCCGGTGGCTTCGATAGATCGGAGCACGGGCAGCGGACGTAAACGTAACGTTTCGGTTTCACCAGGAGAGTAGCGATGAACGGGAATTGTTGCGCCGTTGCTATAATAACACTTGGCGTGTGGGCATCGGTATTCGGCCAAACACCCTTCGTTGAACAGAACACCGAGCGCATTGTTATACGAACGAGCGCAGTTGAAGCAGCCGTCCGCCGCCGGGGCTACGTATCGGGCGTCGAGGCCCAGTCGTTCTTGGATCGAAGGACCGGTTTTCGCGACCCAGGCTTTGGCCTGGATATCGTGGACTGGTTACTAGAGCCGGGTAGTGATACTGCATATCGCGCGCAGCTCGATCCCGAATTGGTCTACTCGTTCGGCAACCTGGTACATGGCCAGCGTGCAAAACGTTCGGTCGAGGGCCCGCAGATTTGCACCAAAGCGGGTTCCTTAAACCCGCGCATCGTCGTGGGAGGCGACTTTGTGGCTATTGAGCAGCAGTATCGCTATCACATCGCAGCGCCAGGGCGACAAAGCGGGTCAGTATGGATCCAGCGGTTAGTTTTCCCCAATGATACTCGTTACTTCATCGCCATGGATGAAATTCAATCTGCCAACTCCAGCGACGCCTTGTTCTTACGAATCGACATGCCTGGCCACATCAAGCACCGCAATGGAGACACGTTCGACGAAGTCTACCTCAGCTACATAACCTTCACGAACGATAACGGAGGTTATACAGACGGACGGATTCCGGCAGAGGCGTTTCGCGAAGACTTTCCGCCCGATGCACGCTTCCATTATGTGCGAAACGACGCCCAGTTACCGGAACGCTTTATTCGAGCGTGCAAGCTGCGCGATCCGCAAACGGGTAACTCGGGACCCTGGCTAGCCGGTATGACCCTCGATTCCGGCGTAGTGTCCGAGGCGTGGTGTCATCAACGAGGTTACGTTTGCATGATTCAAGAAATTGGCGGTCGTTCGGTCAAACCGGGCGACACATTCGGCGGTGCTTATATTGTCGGCTACTTTGACTCGATTGCCGAAATGCACCAAGTATATGACCGATACAAAGGGGCCAACAGCCTGGAAGTCGACCAATCGGGATGGAGGTTATCACGCCGCTGAATCCCGCACCCCAATAAACGATCGTCACGCGACACGTTGTGCGAAGGGGTCAGGATCTGTAAAATGAGTTCGCGGATTACTATCACCACGGGGTAACGTGCGGGTTGTAACCAACCGCGACCATCTCGAGTGTGTTGTTTTCCGTATCGCTCTCGCCGAACCGGCGCTCTTTCATTACCAGTGCCATCAGAAGGAGTTGAATGATGCCGGGCATTTGGGACTGTAGACCCACGCGGCGTTCCGTGTTGCGGTTCCTGGGAACCGCCGTAGCCGGCACCTGGATGTATGGTAGGGTGCACTATGCCCGCGGAGGCCAAGCGTTTGCGGACTCCTCGAAATTACATGCTGCGTTATTAACTGATACGCACATACTGGGGCATCCCCAGGACGAATATCGTGGATTTCGCCCGGTCGAGAATCTTTCGCGTGCGGTAAGCGAGATTCTTGCGGCCAGGCCGGAATTGGCCTTATTAAGTGGCGATGCTGCTCGGCGCGATGGACAGCCAGGCGACTACCGCCAGTTGCGACGCATTACAGCTCCGCTAGCCGAACTATGCCCGATCGTTATCGGACTTGGAAACCACGATAACCGCGACAATTTTTTTGCCGTGTTTCCTGCCGAGGAACGTCACGGTAGTCAGTCTGTGCCTGGCAAGCACGTAGCCCTGGTCGAGCATCCGGTGGTTCGCATTGTTATGCTCGATTCGTTGCTGTATGTAGATAAACAAGCCGGTCTTCTAGGAAAAGCGCAACGCACATGGCTGGAAGCGATGCTTCCAAAGTGGGCCGACCGCCCCGTGGTTTTCTTTGTCCATCATACGCTGGATGACAACGATTTCGATCTATTGGATAGCGATAAACTTTTCGCTCTTTTAGCGCCCCATCGGCACGCTAAGGCAATCTTTTTTGGTCATTCGCACCGCTACAGGATTGAGCGTAGACAGGCACTTCAGTTAGTGAACCTGCCCGCGTGTGGCTACAATTTTGCAGACAGTGAACCGGTGGGCTGGGTCGATGCTTGGTTTGATAGGGAAGGAGTGACGCTCGCGCTTCATGCCTTGGGAGGCAACCGAGTGCAAGATGGTAAAACCTTGCGCGTGGATTGGGCGGGCTAAACATCGGCTCTCGCGCTGATCATGGGCGCGTCACGTTAGTAGGTGAAGAGTTTTTTAACGCAGAGGCGCAGAGGAAAGAACAAGTAGGCTGCCAACACTCGCTGCAGGTTGGGAAAGACCCAATTTTGCTCAGGGCCTCTACCTAGGACCCCAGTGATGATAATGCCACGGCTCGGGTTAGCTAGTGTCACCAAAATCGCGAGGGTTGTGCGGGAAATCCCGGACCCAGCCGCTACCGGATCTTGCCAAGTGTCTGTTGTACTCGGCCTTTGTTCGTTTGCGTCACATCCTCACGTTCATCAAATGGCAAATGCCGAACACGCATCACACCGGAGTACACAGCGCGAACACCTAACCACGATTAAGACATGCACACACGCTGATTGCTCGATTAGCCGCGCTGCCAACCACCATCGATCCACCGCCAGATCTGATCGTGGGGAGCGGTGTCCCACAGGTCACGCGGTAAGCGCTCCTGGCGAACATTGTCGTAGCAGTGCAGCACGGCAAACCGGCGAAGCGATGCTGGAATTCCCACCGCAGTGAATCCGGGGTGACCTGTCGCTGGATACGGGCCGCCGTGGTTCATCGCTGCCGTAACGGCGACACCAGTCGGCATCTTGTCGTTGAGCAGCCGCCCAACTCGTTGCCGCAACAACGGCTCGATCTGAGCGTAGACGTCGTCATCGGCACCGTGGGTTGCCGAATAGATCGACCCGGTTAGATTGCCCTCTAGATGGCAAATGGCTGCTTGAAGTTCATCGACATTCTCGGCCAGAACCAACAACGACGCGTTGCCAAATGCCTCGGTTTGCAAATCTTCCGGCCGCTCGCAGAATTGTCGAGCACTTACCCGTAGCAGCGTGTTCGCAAAGCGAAAACCTGGTCCTTCCAGAACGTGGCCACCAAGCAACAATTCCGCACCGGCGGCTCGGAGCCGCGCAATGCTGTCTTCCAGAGACTTCAATACTCCAGCCGACAGCAAGTAACCCACCGGTGCTTCTCGGAACCGATCGATCACGTGGCCGGTAAAACGATCTGTTTCTGGACTTTCCAATAAGAAAATCAAACCAGGATTGGTGCAGAACTGACCGGTACCCAACAGACAACTTGTGGTGAACTCGGCCGCAATTGGTTCACAACGTTCGCGGAGCGCCCCGGGGAGAATTACCACCGGATTAATGCTGGACAATTCGAGGTATATCGGTTTGCCCGCTGCATCGGCAGCCGCTTTGAGTGCAAGCCCGGACGCGCGACTCCCGGTATAACCTGTTGCCCCTAACCGTCGGTCTGCCACTAAACGCAAACCGTCTTCATGTCGCAGCCGATATAACAACTGCACACCGTGGCTAGGAAATCCGGTTCGGTGAGCAGCGTCCAATGCCAGTTCGGCGAATGCCTGCGTTGTGTGAGGATGTGAGCCGTGTGCTTTGGCAATCACCGGATTGCCCGCAGCGATGGCTGCTGCGAAATCACCACCGGAGACACTTCCGAAGGCCAACGGAAAGTTGTTCGGCCCAAACACGCATACCGGACCAATTGGTGCGTAATGAGACCGGATGTTAAGCTTCGTGTCGATTGTCGGTAACGCCCAAGAACCCTCGCGTGTTGCCGAGGCCGCCTGACGGAGTTGGTTCGTGGTCCGCGGTAGTTCTACCTCCAGGAGGCGAGGCCGGACCGGCAAGGCGGTTTCCCGATGAGCCAGCTCGACGATCGCCGCGGCGTTTTCGTCTATTAAGTCGGCGTACACCTCGAGAAATCGCGCGCGCAACTCTGCCGGCAAGCGACGCAATTGCTCAGCCGCGTCCTCTGCCGCCTCCAGAGCTTCATCGCAGTCGACCCAGTCACTGATCGGATACGTTTCTGGCAGCGGTTCTCCGGTTGTGGGATTGACTGCCTGAAAGGCACCAATGGCTCGAGCTGCCCGCCATTGCCCTGCCAACAACACCGGTTGCAATGATGCACTTGCCATTGCACGCGCTCCTTACCGTTTCGTGCTCTGGATCACAGGATTGGCCAACTCCCCAATACCGTCGATACGAATGCGAATCCAGTCTCCTGGTTGCAATGTAAAATTGCTGTCCGGAACGATACCCGTGCCGGTTAGCAGAAACGCGCCATGAGGGAAACTGTTATCCCGGACTAGCCATCCGATCAGCTCCGAAAAGGATCGAGCCATTTCGCGAATCGACGTGCCGCCACTAAAGACAGTCCTTCCTTCACGTTCGATTACCATTTGGATTGTGATCTGCTCGGCCGGCGGCATGGCGTCGGCCAACGTAATGCACGGTCCCAGACCACAACATTGGTTGTAGACCTTGGCTTGCGGCAGATAGAGCGGGTTTTCTCCCTCGATATCCCGCGAACTCATGTCATTGCCGATCGTAAAACCGATTAATTCGTGGCGGGAGTTCAGCACCAGTGCGAGCTCAGGTTCCGGAACGTTCCACTGTGAGTCGCTCCGGATGCGGAGCGGTTGCAGGTGCCCGGCAACTCGATGCGGTGTCGCCTTGAAGAACAGTTCTGGACGAGGCGACTGGTAGACGCGGTCATAACACGAAGCCGCTGCTGTTGATTCTTCCATGCGTGCTGTTCGACTCCGCTTATAGGTCACTCCGGCAGCCCATACTTCTTGCTGATCGATGGGAGGCTCCCATTCGATGCTTGGAATCAAAACAGCAGCATCAGGGCGCTGCCAGCGCTTGACGCATTCTCGAGGCTCAGCGGCCTCCAACACTTGGTTCAGCGGCACGGCGCGACCCTGTTCGTCGACCAACGGCCAAATCTGGTCGCCTTGCCAGACACCTGCTTGCGGCGGACCCCCGGCATGTCGAAACCGAATGAGTTTCATACGTGGCGTGATCCCTGTTGGTTTGCAGTGCGTACCAGCACAACGCGATTCATGACGGCAAGACCTCGTGTAACTTCCGGACCCAGTTGCCATGCAGGACCAGGCGGATGTCTTCGGGCGAGAAGCCGCGTGAGGCAAGCAGAGTTTCTAGACGCGCCAGGTCCGCAATGCTGTTGAGATCCCGCGGGCATTGCTCGCGACCATATCCGCCATCCAAATCCGAGCCGATTCCGGCATGACGCGCATTACCCGCTAACTGACATACATGATCAATATGCTCGACGACCGTCTGGACCGTCACGTTGGCTTCTTGCGGCGTGGTCACACCTTTTTTCCAACCAGGCCAGAGCATCCACGCGTCGAAGGCGGCACCAATTACGGCGTCGCGTTCGATAAGAGCCCGGATTTGCCGATCGTCGAACTGGCGCCCATCCGGGACCAGGGTGCGGCAGTTGGAATGACTTGCCCACACCGGTCCATCGAAAAGCTCCAGCGCCTCCCAAAAACCACGGTCCGTCAGGTGGGTAACATCGAGGACCATACCCAAACGGCGCATCTCCTGGAGTAGTTGGCGCCCCAAGCGAGTAAGCCCTCCTTGGGCACCGGTACCCGGCGCATAGCGGCCTGCTCCATAATGTGCCGGCCCGACAGCTCGTAAGCCCTGTGCATAAGAACGCTCAAGATAGGCGGGAGTAACGAGCGAGTCGGCACCTTCCAGACTCAATACGTATCCGATCGGAGCGTCACTGGGAGGATTGTGCCACAGCTTGACCATTCGCTCCAATCCGGCTCGATCCACGATCTGCACTAAGTGACCGGCTTCCTCCATTGCGCGATACCAGGCTAACT
This sequence comes from uncultured Pirellulaceae bacterium, assembly GCA_964425225.1. Lineage (GTDB taxonomy): Bacteria > Planctomycetota > Planctomycetia > Pirellulales > Pirellulaceae > BPJU01. The sequence goes on from CAYRMD010000007.1 coordinate 57,200, forward strand.
GCGCCTGGGTTACTGCCCAAGCAATTTCCGGGCTGTGCCAGCCTGGTAAGGGATTGCCCGGCCCCACATAGCGAGCGATTTGCGTGGCGATGCACAGCCCCACTTGGCCGCGGCGCATTTCATCGAAGGTCACCACACCACGACCGCGATCCTTTCGATCGGTTTTCCCGGCCTCGCGACGGCGCACGACCTGTAACGGTTGCGTAAGATCGCGGTTCCACTCGATCGCGTTCATCGCCAAGTCAAGATGCGCATCAAAAATCAGCATGGCTTGAGCCCTCAGCCACCGCAAAAAGGGACCTACTCCCCGATGCTCACACCAGAGGACGGCGTGGGAATAGATTACGGCCTTTGGCCGGCACCCACTGTCTGAAACGCTTCGGCCTTTTGCCGCAAAGCCTCTGGACCACAACGGTGACAGAATTCCCCAAACGACTCGCCCGGCTGGCGTGCCTCACGAAAGTATAACAACAGCGGAACAATCGTGGGCACGACCTCTTCCAGGGGAACCAGATCCTTATAAAGAAAATTGAGCCGGTCTCCCAAGAGGCGTCCGCCAACGTAGATGGCGTATCGATTCCGAGCACGACCCACCAAACCAATGTCGCAGTTATAGGGACGAGCACACCCGTTGGGACAACCGGTCATACGCACCGTCATGCGTTCGTCGGCAAGTCCCAACCGCTCTAAAGCCTGCTCCAGCTCGTCGATCACTTGAGGCAGGACCCGTTCGGACTCCGTGATCGATAAGTTGCACGTTGGCCACGCCGTGCATGCCATAGACCAGCGGCGTACCTGCGAGATTTCCTCCGACAGTGGTACCCCGTGCGACCGTAGAATCCGCACGAGTTCTCCTTTTTGATCCGGCTGAATGTCGGCAAACAGAATGCTTTGATGAGGTGTCAGGCGGATGGTGGGACGGAGCGTTCGGCAGATTTCGCGAATGGCGCTTTTTAACTGCACCGTATCTGTGTCCTTGATGCGGCCATTCTCGACATTCAAACCATAGAACCACCGGCCGTCGCCCTGTTCATACCACCCGATGTGATCGTCAAAGTCTCGTACCCGCGCAGGGTGCGGTGGCGCGAGCGATTGACCATAATATTCCGCTACTTTCGCCCGAAATGCCTCCATCCCCCAATCGTGTAGAACATATTTTAGCCTGGCCCGTTTTCGGTCCTGACGATTGCCAAAATCACGGTAGACTCTCACCACCGCCTCGGCCACCACCACAACCTCACTTGGCTCGACAAATGCCAGCGCTTGGCCCAAGGCCGGAAAGGTGTTCTTGTTCGAAGGAGTAACCCCTTGACCGCCTCCGACAAAAACGTTGTAGCCAATCACCTCGCCTGCCTCGACCACCGCCACGAATCCAAGATCATCCGTCAGCACGTCGACACAATTGTCGTCTGGCAGAGCGATAGCCATTTTGAACTTGCGAGGCAAATACTGCCGACCATAAATCGGTTCGACTTTTTCAGGCGGGACCTCCTCAGCACCCAGCGACAGCTTCTCTGAGTGACCGGTTTGCACGTCGGTAAGCCAGATCTCACCGTAGGCTGGTGTACGGGGGGCAAAATACCTGGCTAATTCGTCAGATAATGCCTCGATGGTCGCATGAACCCTTGTTTTAAAAGGTGCCGGGCAGCACATCACGTTGCGATTGACATCGCCACAGGCGCCGAGCGTGGTAAGATGCACCTGGTTGATCCGATGGATCGCTTCCCACAAATTTCGCTTAAGCACGCCGTGTAATTGAAGCCCCTGTCGGCTCGTAATACGCAACGTCGTATTGCCGACCTGGTCGCACAAATCCAATTCCGCCAAGAGCTGCTCGGCGGTTAAACGACCACCGGGGATTTTGGTGCGCACCATGAAAATGTAATAACGCTCTTGACCTGAGCGACGATCCCGATCGTCTTCCTGGTACGATCCGTGAAACTTTAAAATCCCAGCACTGAATTCCGAGAAGTGATCGGTCGGTTCGCGTAGCTCATCAGCGAGCGTGGCGCGCAAGTATCGGCTGGCGATCTTACTGAGTTCGACTTTCGAAAGGCCATCGTGCTCGGCCATCGGCCAGGCTCCCCGGGGGTAAAGGACGACTAATCTTAAGTAAGTTCATCAATTATATCGTGATTGTATTGCTTATTGAATATATCGGCTAGGACCCTTTTTGGCGACGCCAGATTTTCGGCAGCATAACGGCTTTTGCCTGGTGGGGGGTAAGATGGTTAGCCAACCGCTCCCGAGCAAAGGTTCGTGGTTCGCTTTATGCCAGTAAGCCGACTTTAAATCGGGTGGCAAGCCGCCCCAAACAGGGAGCCGGTTACTTGACACCTTTGTGAACGTTGAGGCTTAGCAGGACGGTCTGAATGACACGCTGTCCAACACGGACTGTGGCGTTTTACTCGCCGCGTTGTTCTACGCGTTTAAGATTTTTCCGTGAGTGAGAAGATCGCCTAAACACGATTGTGTCAAAGCGATTTTTGAAGCGTGAGGTCGGACCGCCGCTAACAGTCAAGAAAGAAGCGTGGCCAGTGCATCTTATTCCAGAAACGCGAAGTTGTCCTCGCCGATTGGAGCGGTGCAGTAAAAGATGGGTTAGGGCCCCGAGCCACTTCGCCTTTGCGGTACGTCCGTTTCAGGGCTACGTACCCGCCAAACGCAGAGCCTATCTAACTTCTACGGTTGGATTATGTGGAGCGAAGGTTCCGGTCCTAACTGAGCCGACCGGACTCCTGGCTGCAAATTGTGCTGCCGAGCATCCGCAACTTCTTGCTGGAAGCTGCACTTGCTAACTATACTTGAGTGAAGGTCTTGCGGTCGATGTTTGCAGTTGAGTCAACCGAAGGGGTGGTCGCTCTGCGTGCGCGTCAGAGTGGTTTTTGGTCGGCCGATGGAGATCTCCGTTTAACACCAAATAGAGGAGATAACTCGTGCTGGGTATTCACCGTTGGCGATTCTGTTGTTTCTTTGGACTCGCCGTGGCCTTTTTATGGAGTACGCTTGGGAGCGTACGGGCCCAAACGGTTCGCCCATTGGCTCCCGGAGTCCTAACGGTTATCCAGCCGGAAATACTTCCGGAAGATACCTTTCAGGGTCCGGTTGCCCTGAGCGAAATCACCAAGGGGGCAGCCCATTTAATGTGGAGGCCTCATACGTTGGCTACCACAGAAACGTTAGATGCGATGGCGCGCAACGTGGTGTTTCGCCGCTCGGTATGGGGCTTAGAATTCTCGTTCAAACCGTTGCGTATGATCTATATCGACCTACCGCATCCCTCGGGCCGCTTGGACCAAAAACTGGTTTGGTACATGGTCTATCGCGTTCGCTATTGGGGCAAAGATCTGGTACCGGCACCCGTACGAGATGCGTTTGGGAACGAAACCTTCCCGGGAACCGTAGAAGGTACCAGCAGTCCGCGTTTTTTTCCGTTTTTTCTCTTACGGAGTCACGACCTTAATAAAGAGTATTTGGATGTGGTCTTGCCCTCGACTAAGCAAGCAATCATGGCCAGGGAACGACCCGGTGTAGCCTTGTACGATTCGGTGGAAATTACTCAACAACCAGTTCCATTGGCGACGGATTCGTCGGACGTTGGTCTATGGGGCTATGTGACATGGATCGACATTGACCCCCGCGCTACATTTTTGTCGGTCTACGTAGGCGGGCTTACCAACGCGTTTCGATTTGTCGAGGACCAAGACGGTTTCAAGCCTGGGGATCCGCCGCTTACGGGTAGACGGTTTCAGCAGAAGTTCTTACAGCTGAATTTTTGGCGGCCGGGAGATTCGGTCTTTCTCCACGAAGGTGAAATTCGTTTTGGCATTCCTTATGACGCTGATCCCGAGCGGCAGCAAGAACTGATCAGCAAATACGGCCTTCAAGGGCGCCTTGATTACCTCTGGGTATTCCGGTAACGTTTAGTGTTTGTCGACTAGCGGGGTCATAAGTTCCGAGCAATTGATACCAGGCGCTTCTTGGCGCACACAAGGAGCGTAGCGGCAGCCGATCAGCCGCAAGGAGAGGCGTAATGGCGCATAAGAAAGGTCAAGGCTCCAGCCGCAACGGCCGAGACTCGAACCCCAAATGGCGCGGGGTCAAGAAATTCGGCGGCGAGCAGGTGATCGCGGGAAACATTTTGGTGCGTCAGGTTGGGACGAAGTTTCGACCGGGCCGCAATGTAGGAATGGGCCGCGACTACACGCTGTTTGCTTTGGTCGATGGTGTTGTCCAGTTCGATCAGGGCGGTCGACGTGTCAACGTGATTCCCGTCCCGGCAGACGTCTCGGTTAATTAAACACGTCGACCTTTGGAAGGTACCCCAGGGTTGTGTAGCCGTGGAGGGAACGGCATACAACTCCATGCGCTGCTGGGTGGGTAGTTCTGCCTTCTTGTGCGGCGGTTCGTGGCCGGTCTATCTTTTGATTTGAGAATCGAGCCCCACAGCGCGAAGCTCAGTATTTTCGAGCCTACCAACGATGTTTGTCGACCGAGTGACCATCGAGGTCCAGGGTGGCCGCGGAGGTGACGGTTGCGTCAGCTTCCGGCGTGAAGAGTACGTGCCACGCGGTGGTCCGGATGGGGGTGATGGCGGCAGGGGCGGGCATGTGATTATTCGTGCGGCTGCAGGAGTCAACCACCTGGCAGCACTGGCGCATCGTAAATTTTGGCGAGCGGCTGATGGTCAACCCGGACGCGGATCCAGTTGTCACGGCCGTAGCGCCGATGATCTGGTGATCCTGGTACCTCCTGGTACGGTGGTGTTGGATGCCGAGCGCGGCTTTGTCTTAAAGGATTTGGCCCAGGAAGGTGATGAGTTCGTCGCCGCTCGTGGCGGGAAGGGCGGCTACGGAAACGAGCATTTCAAATCGGCCACGAATCGCGCTCCGCGTACCGCAACTCCTGGAGCAGAAGGCGAACAGCGGAAGTTGACGCTCGAACTGAAACTCATTGCCGACGTGGGAATCATCGGAAAACCCAATGCCGGCAAAAGCACCCTGCTAAGCCGCTTATCGCGGGCACGGCCGGAAATCGCCGATTACCCTTTCACTACCAAACATCCCAACCTGGGACAGGTCGTTGCCGATTGGAACCGTTCGTTTGTCATGGCCGACATTCCCGGCTTGATCGAGGGAGCGCATCTAGGGGCCGGCCTGGGCCACGAATTTCTGCGGCATATCGAGCGTACGCGGGTGTTGGTGCATCTTGTGGAACCTTTGCCGGCCGACGAGAGCGATCCGGTCGCTAACTACCAGGCGATTCGCCAGGAGTTGGGCCTCTACAAGGCGGAACTGCTCGAGCGGCCGGAAATCGTGGCGGTTAGCAAGTGTGAACTTCCCGGTGCCGACAGCATCCAGCAGCGGCTTCGTGATGCGCTCCGGCGCGATGTGCTGCTTATCTCGGCCGTCACCGGCCAAGGTCTTAACCAACTGGTACATCGTATCCTCCAGTCGCTAGACGAATCGGCGTCGTATGCACCGGCAGCTCGTAGCCGTTGATATCGGTAATTCCCGCTACCATGTCGCTCGTTACCAGCTAACAGCGCTCGATGGGGCGCATAGCGACTTGGTTGCGGTTCCATGGAATGACTCCGCAGACATTGTCTGGCATGGCCCGAACTTAGACACGTTTCCACTGACCGAGTTGCCGGGCGAAGCCTTGTGCTGGTTCTTGGTCTCTGTGAATCGCCAGCGTGAGGCGGGATTTCGACAGTGGATCGAGCGCCATCGACCTGCTGACCAGGTACACCGTTTGGCGTGGCACCAGATGCAGTTATCGGTCGCCGTGGAACATCCGGATCGCGTGGGATTAGACCGTTTGGCAGCAGCGCGAGCGTCGCTGCAATGGCGATCTACTGGACAGCCCGTGATTGTGGTCGACATTGGTACGGCCATTACCGTGGATTATGTAGATGCGGCTGGCGTATTTCAGGGCGGTGCGATTCTACCTGGAGTTCGAGCCGCTCTAGATGCATTGCATGTGACGACCGATGCTTTGCCGCGGCTGGTAGATCTTCCTTCGGAAGCGCCGCCTCTGCCAGGAAAAAATACCGAGGTTGCCATTGCGGCTGGGGTTTACTACGGCCTTCGGGCAGCCGTGGCTGCTTTGGTGAGTCAATTCGTAGCCTACTCGGCTGGCACTCCGCTGGTGCTGGTTACCGGTGCGCGTGAATTTGTCGAGATTCTCAAACCGTGGCAGGCTCAGTGGGTGCCAGACCTGGTGGTGCGCGGCGTGGCCTTAGCCGGTAAACAATGGCTCGAACAAACCCTGCCCGTAGGCGAAGGGCCGCCCACGGCACAGGCCCAGGGACTCGGGTCTGTCTGACCGCCCCCATAACTGCCATGGACCGACCCACGGTTGCTAGCCTACTTACGCCTGCCGGATCAGCCGCCATTGCCGTAATTGGCATTGTCGGTCCCCGCGCCGCGCAAGTTCTGCTTCCTTTTGAACCCGCCTCGAAACGCAACCATATCCCACGACCTACAGCCAATCATCTTGCTCCAGGTCAACTTCGCTTCGGCTATTGGAATCGCCCTGATGGAACTCGGGAAGAGGTGGTCGTAGTGCGCAGGGCGGTCGATCGCTTCGAGTTGCACTGTCATGGCGGACCGGTATTGGTGGAATGCCTTCTTTCCGACCTGAATGAGCTCGGTTGCCAAATCGTGCCGTGGCAGGATTTCTTTAGAGCCTTTATAAGCCGTGCTTGGGAGCAGCAGGTATGGGAGCTTCTCAGTCAATCGCGCACCGTCCAGGCAGCCGCCTGTGTGCTGGACCAGGCTGCGGGCGCCCTGGAACGAGAACTTCGCCAGGTCGCGCAATTGTTGGAAAAAAACGACCGAAGCGCGGCCCAACGACTGGTGGACGAACTAGTCGAACGAGGTCGCGCAGCGCGCGGATTGTTCGTCCCCTGGCACGTCACGTTGGTCGGTCCAGCCAACGTCGGCAAGAGCAGTTTGTGTAATGCATTGGTCGGCTTTGAACGCACCATTGTCTGGGATCAACCGGGTACGACACGCGACGTAGTATCGGCGGATATCGCTTTAGATGGATGGCTGTTTTGCGTGCACGACGTCGCTGGACTGCGTGCAACAGACGATCCGGTGGAAAGACTGGGCGTCGAGCGAGCTCAAGACCAAGCGGCGCAAAGCGACCTAGTGCTGTTCGTGACGTCACCAGACGTCGGACCATGGCCCCCGGTGAACTTCCCCACGAATGTGAAAGTTCTGCGGATATTGAACAAGGTCGACTTGCTGGAAAACCCTCAGAAATGGTTGGCAAATCTTGAAGATTCTGCCGCCACATGTGCGTCGGAGATTCTTTTGACTTCGGCACGCACTGGCCAAGGTTTAGGTGAACTGCAACAGGCTTTGATTCGTACGTGTGCTGGACGGCCTCTTCCGCCAAACGCTGGTGTTCCGCTAACAGAACCACTCTTGGCGGAGCTGGCGACGCTACGCGCGTTGATCGACGAACAACACGTTGCAGCGGCCCACGATCGGGTGACGCGACTTGCGGCCGAAGTTGCCGCTTGCTGGAAGGTTCAAATGGGTGCAAAGAATTCGCAAAACGCCGTGGGTAGTCAGGACTAAAGGGCCGTTTCTGTCAGCCCAGGCCAACGGCCTGGGTAATTGTTTGTCGAGCCGCGTATAACACGGCAACGGTTACGGTTCGAGCAGCCGCTGGTACATCTGCGGTCGCCGATCCGCAAAGCGATCGATGATATGTTTATCGGGAACCCGCACGATGCGCTTGGTCCGAGCGAATTCCAGATTGGCTTCCACCACCAGCAGCCGCTCCTCGTCCGGTCCTGCACTCTCCAGAGTTTCCCCCGTCGGATCGACGATTCGGCTGGATCCGATAAACCGAAAGCCTCGTTCTTCGCCAATTCGATTGATAGCCGCGAAATAGACGTGGTTTTCCAACGCACGCGCATTGGGGATATACTTTGCCGTGTTTTCCGCACCGGGCGGCCAATTGGTCGGTAATAGCAACACTTCGGCTCCTTCCAAAGCCATGACGCGTGCCGATTCGGGAAACGATGCGTCATAACAGATATGAAGGCCCACTCGTGCCGCTCCGGCGCGATACACGGCAAACGGTCGATCCCCGGGTGTCGCAAAGCGATCGACTCCTAAGAACGGCAAGTGGATCTTGCGATACACTCCGATCAGGCCTTCGGGTCCCACGAGGGCACACGCGTTGAAGATCCCGGAATCGGAGCATTCCAACATGCCGAACGCGACATAAATCTGTTTTTGCCGACAGGCTTCCGCAATGATCTTTGTCGACGGTCCGGGAATCGGTTCGGCAACGGGCGCAGCTTCTTCAAGGCTTTCAAAGCAGTAACCGCACAGAGCGCATTCCGGAAAGGTCACCAGAGCGGCGCCGGCCGAGGCAGCTTGGTTGATCCAGTACAGCATCCGCTCGCGGTTCGCCTCGGGGTTGCCAAATGCTACATCCATTTGAACGCCGGCGAATCTCCAAGTGACCATAGTAAGGCTTCCCCAAGCTATTTAGGACGGCCGCCGATGCGGGCGTCGCCGCGCGGTATCGGGCCGAGTTGGTTGCTGTTGCTCAAGCTGTGCCAAAAACTCCGCATCGGGCCAAATGTGGAGAATAACACTCCGCCACTTTTCCATGGGATTAGCATAGATCGCTGCCCGGCGCAGGTTCAACCCCTGCATCATGCCGCGATGCCGTGCCTCGCCACGTTCGCGCAGCCACTGCGGGCCTTTAATGACATACAAATGCCCGAAACTGTGCCAGTAGGGTCGCAGCAGCTGAAGCATTTTCCACAACGGTCCTACGGCTCGAGCGATCACGGCATCATAGGGCCGATCGGCTCGCTGCAGAACCTGTTCGACGCGTTCGGCATAAACCGGACACGAAAGCTCAAGCTCGCGACAAATCTCTTGGAGCACCCGTGCCTTTTTCCCGATGCACTCGCACAGCTCGACTCGAACATCCGGCCGCAAGATCTGAACCACAGCGCCCGGAACCCCGTAGCCAGATCCCATATCCAGCACACGCCAACCCGGTTCCAGAAGTTGGCCCATTTGGAAAGAATCCAGAATGTCGCGAGTCACAAATAATTCGATGGTTGTGTGCCGGGTCAGATTGATTTTCTCATTCCATTGCCAAACCAATCGGCGAAACCGGTCTAGACGCGCGGCCTGCTCCGGCGCGACAGGAATACTGTATTGACTGAGGGCCGCGGCTAAATCGAGGTCCTTTTCTTGTTCGGACAAGGCTCTTTCCTCGTATCGACGCTTCAATCCGGCGAGCTTTTTATTCCGCTAAAATGCCTAGAAACGATTCGCAATCGACATGAAACCCTTGCATTCGATAAGTCTAACCGGTTGCCACGGGGTTCGACTAGGTTGGAAAGGACACCGATCGTATCCTGGCGATAGGTCAGACAATATTCTTTAGGCATAAGGGACACATGATGAGCTCCACAACCAAAACAGCGCGGACCTCATGCAACGACCGTCTTGCCGATTTGAACCATCGGCGGGCAACGACCGTCAAGCGGCGCGAGTGGTTGCGTCGGGCACTAGCGGTTTTCACAGCGGGAGTGCACTTCGGTGGTCCCATCCGGGTATCACGTGCGGTTAGCGAACGCCTGAGGATTGGCGCAATCGGCGTGGGAAACCGAGGGAACGATAACTTGGCCGAAGTACCTGTGGATGAGACGGTCGCGCTATGCGACGTCGATGCTCGATATCTGGAGCGAGCAAAACAGTTGCGTCCCCATGCGCGCGGCTACCGAGATTTTCGCGAGATGCTGGACCGCGAACAGCTGGACGCGGTCATCATCAGTGGTCCGGACCACATGCACGCGGCGGCTGCCCTGCGCGCCTTGGAGAAAAACATTCACGTTTATTGCGAGCGACCGCTTGCCCGCACGATCGGCGAGATAGCTCGGTTGCAACAGGAAGCCAAACGCCGCTCCGTAGTCACGCAGATGGGCAATCAACACCATAGTGCCACCGGCTACCAAATGGCTGCCGCCGTGTTACGTCAACGACTGCTCGGCACCATCGAGTCGATTCACGCATGGACGGCTCGTCCCAATTGGCCTCAAGGAGTCCAACGTCCTGCCGAACACCCCCCGGTACCGCAATATCTGGAATGGAATCTTTGGTTAGGACCTGCACCGTGGCGGCCGTATCACCCGGCTTATCATCCGATGCGTTGGCGAGGTTGGTGGGATTTCGGTACCGGAACCCTCGGTGACATGGCCATTCACCTATTGGACCCGGTTCTGTTAGGACTCAATCTGCCGGAGCCGCGGCGCATCAAGGCCGAAGTCAGTGCGTATCATGCCGAATCGTTTCCTGCCTCCAGTTCCGTTACATTTCAAGTACCCCAAAGCGACCGCCCGGACTTGACCCTCGTATGGTATGACGGTGGCCGTCAACCACCGATGGAAATAACCGGCGTCCGTCGGCTACCACCGCAAGGTGTGCTCGTTATATCCGAACGGGGTAAGATGTACATCCCCGAATTGGGCGGGACGCCTCGCTTTATGCCAGCGAGCTTGCAGCAGGAAATGGCCTCCGCGGTGCTCCCACGGTCGTTTTCATCCCACATGCAGAATTTTTTGGATGCGTGTCGAGGATTTGACACGACGCGAAGCGACTTCGGCTACGGTGGTCGGCTAAGCCGGTTTGCACTGCTCGGGAATATTGCTCTTCTTGTTCCTGGCATGCTGGAATGGTCCGAGGAACAACAGCAGTTTGTAAATAGTCGCGAAGCGAACCAGCGATTGGATGAACCGTGGCGCCATGGGTGGTAATCGATGCGGGTAACCGGACGCCATCGCGATACATCGCAAGAGACGCGCGGTTTATAAGAATGTGCCTCGTTCAAACGTGGACTTGTTCCTGGTCAAGATAGTCGCGAAGTTCGTTTGCCGCCGAGGCACACACTGGGTGATCGATCTTCACCTTCTGTGAAAGGAGACATATGTGAAGAAGATTACAATTGGGGCACTCGTCGTGTGTTTCATAGCAGGTTGGGCTAATATCTGGGGGCAAGAGACACCCAAGGCGGATGAATCGAGCCAGCGGCGCCCTAGCGAGTTCGAGCGGCGCAGTCCCTCAATCGGTGAACGGCTTCCAGACGTCGAGGTTTATGACGCACAAGGTAATCGGTTTCGGTTGAGTGTCTTGCGCGGCCACTATACCGTATTAGTATTCGGTTGCTTGACGTGACCTCCGTTCTTGCGAAATGTCTCCAGTTTGGAGGCAATCTTTCAAGATTATGCTCCTCGCGGCGTAAAGTTCTATTACATTTACAAGGCTCTTGCGCACCCAGAAACAAACGGCTACATCACGCCGTATACGTTGGACGAGCGTCTCATGCACGTGCGTGAAGCTCAACAGAAGCTCGGCTCACGCATCCCATGGCTGTGCGACAGCATGGACAACGTCCTGAAACACACCCTTGGTGATGCACCGAATTCGGAATTCGTAGTCGACCCGAACGGCGTTATCGTACGCAAGCGGCAATGGAGTCGTCCCAACGAACTGCGTGCCGATCTGGAACAGTTAGTAGGACCGGTTGACACTCCAACACGCCCGGAAGATTTAGCCTTACCAAATCTAGCTCCACTCACAGTAGCTCCACGGGGTGTGGTGCCAAGAATCAGCCTGCCGGGGCGGATGTTGCCGTTGGTCGTCGAACCGCAACAATCCGAACAGCCGTTCTATGTCAAGTTGCGAGCTGAGGGTGAGCCGGCGCTTCTTCAATCGGGTAAAGGACAACTTTACCTCGGGTTCCATTGCGACCCGCTTTACCGTGTCCATTGGAATAACCTAGCTGAACCGATTCGCGTACGCATTAGCGCGCCGCCATTGGTAAAGGTAGATCCTGGACAATGGAGCGGTCCTCGAGTTGAAGCACCCGCCGATATGGATCCGCGCGAAGTGTTGGTAGATATTAGCGGCTGGCATGACGCGGTACTGCGGGTGACCGTGGAATACTTCGCTTGTAATGATGAAGAAGGTTGGTGCAAACCGGTACACCAGGAGTATCTCGTTTACGCCAAACAGGACCGTGACGGTGGCACCGTTCGACGAAGCAATGCCCAAAGACGGTCTGATGCCCCCGTGCGACCCAGAGCGGACCAGCCACGACAATTCGGACCGCCACCGGGAAGGCCGCTCCAGGGGCTAATTGAGCAACTAGACATCGAACGACGCGTTATTCATTTACGTACCCCGCGAGGGGTCCAAACGCTACGGGTAGCCGAAGAGGTGCGTATTGTCCTCAATGGCAGGCCAGCGACGCTCGACGAACTGTGCCCCGGTTGGCGTGTTAACTTACGTCTGGCCCCGGGCCAAAACGGTCCACAGATTATCGCGATCCAAAGCCGGACACCGCCCCCTCGATAGAAAATACTCGGGCATTCAACTCACCGGTCGCCACCAAGGGAACGGTCCATAGGCGCGCAGTTCCAAGTACAACAGTACACACCCCAACAGGAGGGCCAAAAAAGCAATAAAGAGCATCACCGTGTAAATATCGTACGGTGTCTTTTGGGGTGAGGAACTTCCTCGAAAGCGGCTAGTTGACGAATCGAGTTGCGACACGGTCTTGAGTCCTGATTTGGCCTTTGCGAAACTCCGGCAAAATCTTCGCTACCGATCTACTGGGAGTGGTCTGCACCACTTGGATCCGTCCTTTATACGTAGCGCCTCGGTGCACATCCAACACGTGACCTACCTTCAAGCCATCATCACTACCTAATGAGATTTCGACAAAATTATCACTACTTACCGCCATAACAATCCCATCCAACTTCGGCGGAATTGCCTCGACATCGGCGAATTCCGAAAGATCGTTGGCTTCAAGTACTTTCTTCATGCGAGCATTTTGTTCGGCCAATTGCACATTCCGATTCGTGAGATTGTCGCGAACTCCCTGTAACGCGTGCAGTTCATCAGTTAACCGTACGACGTTTGCAAATTGTTGATCGCGATCCGCCCGATCCTTCTGCAATTGATCGCGGACCTGCGTTACTTCGGCAGTAACGGCTGCCATCACGGTTGAGTCATTCTTGGCTTTTTCGATAAGGGTGCCGATCTCGGCAGCCAACCGAGTGTTTTCATCCTGGGCCTTCGAGTATTGATCGCGGGCCGCAACTAATTGCGTTTCTAGTGACGCTATGGCCATCTTGCGCGCAAGCTGTTCCTGGGCCAACGTAGTCTTTGCCTGCTCGATTTCTTCCCGAAAGCGCTTGTTGGCACTTTCCAACTTGGTTACTTCATCCTTTAATCGCTTAGCTTCTTCGCGCCAATTTTTATGCGTGGCAAATACCACAACCGACATCGATGCGAAGAGCAAACTCAGCACAAGCGTCAAAACAATGAGAAAATTTCCTAATAACCGCACGGCCTAACACCCTTACCCAGAGTGGACACCACCTTAAGCCCAGCGCCTTACGGTAAGCTGGGACCAATGATACAGCCAAAAGCCAAAGCTGCTTTAGTATAATTGACGCTGATAGTGAGTGTCAACGAACTTGGCAAACTGGGCTTTCCAGAAAAGCTAAGCGGCATCCCGGCGGCCGGTTAGCTTCCCGAATAGTCCCTTCAACTGTCACTACCGGAACCGATTGGATCCGTGGCAGTGCGCTTCCTCCGTAAGAAGCCTATCGGTCGGCTGCTAGCGACCGCAACGAGAACTGCGGCTACCCACCAGATGAGGTCGCCCGCCCAACTATAGAGACTAAATCGATTGTCCCGAACCACGTCGGCACGCAGGTACGTTTCGGCGCGGCGCGGCAAAGCGCGGACAATCTTTCCGTTACCGTCGATCCAAGCCGTTATTCCTGGATTGGCCGCCATTAGCACCGGCCGGCGTTGTTCGACAGCGCGGAAAGCCGAACAGGCCAAATGTAAATCCAGGATGCTCGATCCCCAAAACCATCCGTCATGGGTAATATTGACTATAACATTTGGGTTATTTCCCTGGCGCCGTAGCTGTCGGACTTGCCACGTAATAAGGTGCGGAACCGTACTCTCAAAACAGATATTCGGAACCACCACCGCATCGCCGACATGTAAGGCAACCGGATTTTTTCCCGGTGTAACACCGGTGCTCAGCGGCGTATATCGGTAGATCCAGGGAAACCATCTTCCGAACGGCACGTATTCCCCGAAGACTACCAAATGGATTTTGTCGTAGCGACCGCGTAGCTCTCCGCGAGGATCGATCAACAGGGCTGAATTATACGAGTCTGTTCCCGTCGCATGGAATTCAACCACTTCGCAGCCGACCAAGTTCCATGTTCCGTTGCTGGATTGGGTGGTGCTTTGCGTCGAGCGAGCTACGTAGCGGCACTTTTCCATAAACGCCTTCTGCCGCTCGGGAAACTCGCGTTGCCAACTGGCTTGATCTCGTGATGGCGGTTGGGGCGGGATCGGGCCAGTACGCGATACCAGATAGGGATTGTTCTCGGTGAAGGTCGATTCAGGCCAGATCACAAGCTGTAGATCGGGGCACTCACGCGAAGCGCGCTCGGCCACGCGCAAGTAATCCTCGAACATCCTCAGGTTCCTTTCCGGATTGTATTCGAAAACCGTGTCATAGTTAGCTTGCAACAAAGCAGCTCGGAGGATAATTGGCGACCTTGGGCTGGTGGTCAGTCGAAAGGCTCCGTAGAGCAGCACAAAACTCCAGATGGCTAGCAGGGCCAGTACCGTTTTCATTTCGCGGCGTGGTTGTCGGGAGAAAGCGATCGCCGTGGCCGAGGTTCCGATCACCAGCGCGCTCACTAAGTAGCCGCCAGCGAGGTCCGCGATTTGGATCAGTGGCACAAAAGGTAACTGGCTGTGACCAACAAGCGCCCCGGAGAATCCCAAAGGACCTTGACCTCGCAGCCACTCGCACGATGCCCATGCCATCGGCGCTGCTACGCTTACGCGCCAGCCCATGCGGAGGCAGCGTCTAGCCAGCCAAGTAAAGAGAACGAGGTACAACGACAGGTAGGCAGACAGAGCGATCCAACCTAAATACAGGAGCGGATGCGGAAGGCGGATTCCTTGCAACGTGGGAACCCAATAAACCAAGCCTGCAACATACATCGCCCAGTAAAAACGCCGCGGGATGCAAGGTTGGCTAAGCCACCAGAGCCACGGTAAAGGTGCCAACCACGCCAAACCCCACCAGCCGAGTGGGGGAAACGCCGCCCATAGCGCGACGGCGCCGCCGGGCACCGAAAGCCACATTATCCAGCCTAATCTTGGATCGAGACCTTCCGGCCAAGTGGCTTCACCCCCATCGCCACGCCCAGCGACTCGACGCCTGGTTAGCGCAATTTGCCTCGTTTTGGCCAGTAGACGCCTGGGCACCATAGCGTACTGCAACTGCTCTGGGAATCTCACTGCCCACGAGCGCTTTATAGCGTGAGCAGCAAGTTCTGTCACGGCAAGACAGGGGGCGCTACCTGGTTAAAGGAGTGTTGCAACAGAAGCAATCGCACAAAGATTGGCTAAGGAACTTCGAGATAGTTTGCCTTACTCGTCAATTCTCTTGTCTTGTTCCTTGCGCCGCTGCGCCCTTGCATTAATATATCCTGCAAACGCCGGACCCCGGATAGAAAACAGTCGCCGGTATCGACAGTCAATACAGCTAAGCTGCCGCAGGCTTGTCCGATTCCGGTATAGCGCGTGTCTTGTAGTCGACCACTTTCCATGCCAAGCCGCAGCATCGCATCAAGCGAATGGTCCAGTAGGTCAGGTCGATTTCCCACCAGCGATGCCCGTGCTTAGCCATGCTCGGGAAGGCGTGATGATTATTATGCCATCCCTCGCCGTACGTCAGCAGTGCCACCCACCAGTTGTTGCGACTGTTGTCGGAGGTCCGATAATTTCGATAGCCCCACATGTGGCTTGCTGAGTTTACCAACCAAGTCGAGTGCAGGACGAGAGCTAACCGCACGAACACGCCCCACACGAGCCAGGAACAAGCCAGAGTAAGTCCACCTATGGCCCAACCAGCAAGAAAAACCAACACGCCAAACACTAAATGCAAGGGAAGAAACCAAGAAGCAATCTTTCTCAACCAGGGGTCTTTCAATAGATCCGGTGCCCACCGCTTCAAATGCGCCTCGTGAACCTCTGGTGATTTGGCTTGAGCCAACCATAACATGTGGCTCCACCAAGGACCGTCATGAGGCGAGTGGGGATCACCCTCCTGGTCACTATGGGCGTGGTGCTTGCGGTGATTGGCCACCCAATCGATCGCCGTTCCTTCTCCCGCCAGACTGCCAAGCGTGGCCAAGAAATAGCGAACCCACGGATACGTCATAAAGCTCCGGTGCGTCAACAACCGGTGGTAGCCCAAGCAGATTCCGATGCCACCAGTAAGCCAATGAAGCACAAGTGCCAAGATCAGCCCAGACCAGGTGAATGTCCACGGTGCAGCCAAGGCCCCCACATGAATCATCAGCAACCACGCCACAATGCCCCACGCCACTCCATGCGGGAACCGTTCGCGCCATGCCTGGCGAATTGCTAACGTCATCATTCGTTGCTCCTACTTGTATTCCCCACGATGTCGCGCTGGTAAAAATCGTCCAAATGCGTTACAGAATGTGCCGCGTTGCCGCGGAACGTCGGGCTTGCAAAGGTTCTCGCCCGGTATCGGAGGCCACGTGTAACGCAGGGATTGTACAGCGTATCGGTCCAGCGAGTGTCACCAATCAGTCACCGCTTTGTAAAAGTTGCGTAAAAGTTTTCGAAACACTGCGTCACGTTTGGATTTAACAGGAAAACCGCGCCGTAAATCCTACTTCTTGTGGGATGCCGGTATCCCACAAATAGCATCAGACGGCTCCTCATCCAGCCGTTCGGATCACACTGCTTGGCGCGCCAATAGGTGTAGCCACGTCAACCCGCGTCTGCGAAGTGCGAAACGCCAGGCGCAGCCGGTGCGATTAATTCGATGAAGAGCGTCGTTTCACAAGGGGAGCGTCCAGCAGAAGCGAAAGTCGGACCGGTTGAAGAACTGAAATTCCAGGGCGGACGTGAACGGACTTGTGAAACGCAAAGGTGCAATGACCCGAAAGCGCAAAAAGGCAATCGTGGGGTCGATCTTGTCTTCGTTGCGCCGTTGCGCCTCTGCGGCTTTGCGTCGTATTATTCATACCGACCACGGCAGTCTTTGCTGGTAGGCAGCGTCAATTAAATTGATTGTGTGTACGACCGGGAGGCGAGGTTCGTCGGCCAAATACTTGCGTAGTTGGAACATGCACCCGATATTCCCGGTGGCCAAACAATCGGCTCCCGTTCGACGAACGGCTGCTGCTCGCTGCTGACCTAATTGTTCGGCGATTTCGGGTTGTTCGAGGTTATACGTTCCGGCGGACCCACAACAGTACTCACCATCGGAGATTTCTCGCAACGTCAGGTTCGGAATAGCGCCCAGCAGAAGACGTGGTTCCTGACGAACTCCCTGCGCGTGGACCAAATGACAAGCGTCATGATAGGCAACCACCAGGGGGCGCGGCAGTAGCGGGGGCGGTTCGGCCCATCCTAATCGCCAGAGAAAGACGCTAATGTCGCAGGTTTTTTCGGCTAGTTGTCGAGCAACATCGTGCTCGGGTTGTCCCAAAAACCATAAGCCATATTCGTGCATTCCCGAACCACAACCGGCTGCCGTCGTAACGACGGCATCGACATCCCGGGGAAAACTCTGAAGGTTGCGCCGCGCCAAGCGCCGTGCCCGATCGAGCTGGCCCGTATGTGCTGCCAAGGCACCGCAACAGCCCTGAGGCGGAATGACCACTTCCACCCCATTGCGTGTCAAGACACGGATTGCCGCCTCATGGATCTCAGGAGCTAACACGCGCTGCGCACAGCCGATCAACAAAGCCACCCGCGCTCGACGCGCACTTTCAGGCCTAGCCACCTTTGGCAACGTTGAGCCACGGGGTAGGCGCTCGGGAATCCATTCCATCAAGTGAGCTATTCGTTTGGGCATCCAACGCGCCAGTGGACGAAACCATTTTCCGAAGCGAATGGCCCACGCAAACCGCGCCGGGTACGGAAGTGTGGTGAGAATGACCCATCGCAGCCAGCGGTCGTTTGCGGTTCGCCTTCGGAGTCGTTCAGCTTGTGCGCGAAAAGCGGTCAACAGTTCACCGTAGGCGACCCCCGAAGGACACGCCGGTACGCAAGCCAGACATCCCAAACACCGGTCGACATAACGCAGTGACTCGTCTAACGAGATCCGTCCCTCCAGGGCTTCTTTGATCAAAAAAATCCGACCGCGCGGCGAGTCCATCTCTTCTCCCAGGACCTGATAAGTAGGGCAGGCGGGCAAGCAAAAACCGCAGTGCACGCATTTTTGCACCGCTTCAGCCATCACCGGCCCAAAGTCGCCCAACGATGCCACCGGAATCTGATGCTGCATGGTTGTAGGTTACACGGTAATTGACGAACTATTAATGCACCGCATGTTCCTTACATCGAACGTCGTCTTGCACGGTCGCGGGTACCGGCTGGTCGTGGGACGCGGTACCTGTGGTTGGTCGCACAAATTTCCCTAGTGGATCGAATACCCGGCGTAAGCGTTCCGCGAGGAGCCCTCCGGCTGTATTACCCAGGCAAATAGGAACATCTGGCGGTCCGAGGATCGCGCAGCCGGGTCGTCCGAGGTGCTGCAGCAGTTTATCTAACTGATCCCAGTCCTTGCGCTCGGGCAAGCAGACCCACAGAGCATGACCCGCGGCACTGTAGCGGCGCGGGCCCCACTGATGTTGTTCAGCTTCCGCTTCGAATTCTGGGATAAGTTGTGGTTGAAACGCAACCCGTGCTAAGCCGAATCCACTCGGCACAAACCGGAATTCCCGGACCTGACGCCAGTAGTCCGCCTCGTTTTCCCAGAGCTCGATGCGCCCTTGAGCCGCTCGTGAACAGCGGTCGATTCGTTGCGCTAGTGCCTGAACTTCTCCACTGATACGTATCCAAATGCAGCCAGGAGGTTCTATATCCAGTGCCGAAAAGTCCCAGGGCCGGCTCGTCCATTGGGTCAAGTCATCCAGGAGCTCGGCCCACGAGCGATATTCGATCCTGAGAGTGGCAGTTGCCGCCGGGCGCGGAAACACCTTGAAGGTGGCTTCCACTAAAACTCCTAACGTTCCCAAGCTCCCGACCATCAGCTTGGGTAGATCGAAACCTGCCGCATTTTTTACGACGCGTCCACCGCCGTAAATCAAGCGACCGTCCGATGTGAGAAACCGAACACCGACTAAAAAATCCCTTAGCGGTCCATACCGGAAACGCCCCGGCCCCGAGAGGCCCGATGCGATGGTACCACCGATGGTACTACCCGCTTCAACTTGTACTGGGTCGAACGGCAAGAATTGTCCATTTTGTTCTAAGGCGGCTTGTAACTCAGACACCCGAGTGCCGGCTAAGGCCGTGAACGTGAATTCTTGCGGTTGATACTCGACCAACCCCGCCAAACGCGCCATAGAAAGGTTCGCACGGTTGCTGAGTGCTGTTTTCGTGCCACCACCGCATGGTAGCACCTGAGGCAGTTGCCGCACGAGCTCCTGCAACTGGTCAATGGTGGCCGGACAGGCAATAGGTTCGTTAAATTGCGCTACCATGCGATGATTGTACCTGGCGTTAGCGGCGGGCGAACCGGCCTGCTGCCTGGTGGAAACTACAGGGACAGTTTAATCGCGCGAAATCACACCTTGACGCTCCAGCGGGTGGGGGCCTCGAGCCGTTAGGGCAGGAGCCGTTCCCGCCGGAAGTTTCTTTCCCCGATTCGACAAACATTTCGGGTCAACGGCTTGGCGGATAGCATCCATGAACTGAATGTCATCGGCCGAGTACATTTCGGCGAGAAACCCTCTTTTTTCCAGCCCGACGCCGTGCTCACCCGTAATCGAACCGCCTAGTTCAATACACATGCGCAAGATTTCTCCGGCTAGCTGTTCTGCTCGCTCTAAAGCGCCCGGCTGACGACCATCGAACATGATCAAGGGATGGAGATTGCCATCTCCGGCGTGGAAAACGTTCGCCACTCGAAAACCATACTGCCGGCTCAACCGTTCAATCTCGGCCAATGCCTGGCCCAATCGGCTTCGGGGTACCACCCCATCCTGAACGATAAAATCCGGACTTAGCCGGCCCACGGCGCTGAAGGCTGACTTGCGCCCCTTCCAGATCTTGGCCCGTTCGGCTTCGTCTTCAGCCACCAAGGTTTGGTAGGCTCCCGATTGGCGGATGACGTCGAGCAATCTGGGGATTTCGGCGTCGACTTCCTCGCGGGTACCTTCCAGTTCGACGATGAGGATCGCCTGTGCATCAGCCGGGTATTTTGCCCCAACCGCAGCCAGGGCCGCGTCCATCGCCATGCGGTCCATGATTTCTAACGCGCCGGGCAATAGCCCTGATGCCACAACGAGCGATACTGCGTGTCCGGCTGCTTCTAAGGAGTCATATGCCGCTTGAAGCGTGTAATAACGTTCCGGACGCGGTAACAGTCGAACAGTGATCTCTAGAGCGATCCCTAGCAGCCCTTCGCTACCCACGAACAAACCCGTCCAATCTGGGCCTATGACTTCTAGACTGTCGCCTCCTAGGTGGCAAACCTCTCCGTCCGGCAAAACAACTTTTAGTCCCAAGACGTGGTTGGAAGTCATGCCGTATTTTAAACAATGTGCGCCGCCGGAATTGAAAGCCACATTGCCGCCGATCGTGCAGACCGGAGCACTAGACGGATCAGGAGCATAGAGTAAGCCGTCGGCTGCCACGTATTGCGAGATGCGCATATTGGTAACTCCGGGCTCGACAACGCACGTTCGAGCCATCCGGTCGTAGGCGATAATCCGGTTGAGCCGGTTCAAGGCGATTACCAGTCCTTGTTCGATCGGCACCGCTCCACCGCTGAGACTCGTGCCGCTTCCGCGTGCCATAAACGGAACGTCATAACGATGACAAATGGCCACGGTGCGGATTACTTCTTCTTGAGTTTGAGGCAACACGACTGCTGCAGGCGTAGCACGAAAGGCGGTCAACCCGTCCGATTCGTAGGGTACCAGTTCAGCTCGTCGCCGGAGCAGGCGATCGGGTGGGTAAAGCGACTCTAGTTCATTCCAAAAACGCGCGTCCATAAACCGTAAAGCCAGAGTTTCCCATCCTAGCGTGCCGAGCATAACAGCGAACGGCAACCGAGTATCCGAGAGTCGTATCGTCCGGTGGATCCCCGCGGATTACAAATATGACGCCGGACCTTTCCTTATTGTACCACGCCCCGGCCGAGTGCAGTTTATCGACTGCAGGGCTTACTACTGAAAATCACTTCCAGCGATTCGCTCTGTTGTTTTCGTACGTATTTCGGTCGACACGACCGAAGACCAGTGCCGTTTGCTCGGCGCTACGAGTATCCGAGCGTTGAGCCCGCACGGCTATTCGACAGCCCCGTGCACACCTCCGGTGAACTTTTCGTCGACGGCCTGATGGCCCACGAGGACTTCTGCGCGATAGCCGCCTTTGGCTTTGAAATAAAGAATCAAACACAGGTAGGCGCCCAGCATGAATGCAGGAAAGATAGCCACATCGGCCAAGGCGCGCTGTTTGCCCTGAATCAACGCTCGATCAATAGCCTTTTGCCACTGATCTCGGCGCTCGGGCGTGTCCGCTGCCTGCGCGAGCAGCTCCTTCAGCTTCCGTTCATTAACCGCTTGATATTTTATGATTTCATAGATGCTGCGGTTCTCGACGACCGTCAGTTTGCCATCGTTCAGCAATTCCGGTACCGCCTGGGCTACCTCTGACGTTTCCAATATCTCAATTTGCCGGTTCGATTGTAGCGCTCCCAAAAAAGTCATGCCAAGAGTTCCCACCGTGAGCATACCGATACCGCTGATTGCATTGAGTGTCAGAGCACCGCCTTTGGGCATTTGTTCAGAAACGACCCCCAACATCGTCGGCCAGAAAAACGTTTTACCAAAACCATACAACGTCGCGGCAACTAAGATGGCCATGCCGGTAGTGAACGATAAACTAAGCAGTCCCACGATAGCCAACAACGAGCTGACAGCTAATAATCCCAAGGGCGAAAGGGAATGAACAATCGGTCCAGCGAAAAAGCGAAGCACCATCATTATGGCTGAGGTATAGACCAGGATCCAACCGGAATGGAATTTTTCTCCAAGAACTCCTTTCATGATATCCGTGATCCAGCCATCAGTGCCAAGCTCCGTGGTTGCTAGCGGCATCATGGTCAATATCAAAACGAACATCAAAAAGCGACCAAGCGACTGCGTATACCAGCCAAAGGTCCCCACCATAGCAATTCCGAGCACGGCGAACGGAATCCGATAATTTGAACCAAAGAATTCAATTAGTTGCAACGTGATCAGGAACGATGCAACAAGCGCTCCTAACACACCGAACTCGGCTAGCATCTCCCGATAGGAAACCCCGGCTGCTTCGCGCTCTTGGATCGGGAATGTTAGCGGAATGAGAACGACAAAATACAGCAGCGCTGGAATCGCCAAAATTCCCACTTTGATCCACCATGGCACATTCTCAATAAAAATTGTAAATACACCAGCGATCACCAGGCCTCCTGGCCAACCGGCATGCAGGATGTTGAGCCACTTGGTCTTTTCGCGTGCGAACATCGTAGCCACGACCGGATTGATGAATGACTCGACTGTACCGTTTGCCAAGGCCAACACCAAACTTCCCCAATAAAGCATTTGATAGGCAAAAGACCTGCTGCCCAACGCGCGCAGCGTTTCCGGATCGTAGTTCTGGGCGACGAAATACGCGGCTACCGCCACAACAGCCCATACCATATGGCCCAAGAAGGCGAGGATCATCGCGGTCTTATAACCGATGCGATCGATAATCAAGCTAAAACCGATAATGCTCACGGCAAATGGCCACAGGCCGATGCCCATTAGGGCTCCTTTTTGCGGCTCGTCTAATCCAAATTGCTTTCCCCATTCGTCGATGAGGAACGTGCGCGTAACGAACCCAAAGGCCGTGGTTACCAATGCAATAAAACAACCCCAGAAAAGGATTTGATCATGACGAGAAGTTGCCGTTGCATTGCCGCCTTGGCTCATCGATCCTGCTCCGCTAACCAGTGCCAAATTACCGGGCGACCAAGTCCGTTCTGTCGCGGGGTTACACACACTGTAAGTCGCCGGTCCATGAAAAACGATGAGTATAACGCCTTTTCGCAAAAAGTAAACTTTCATCACACGGATTCGTACCTTCCCTGCAAGCAGCCCCGCTCCAACGGGCGGCCCTTTCAGGAAGTGGGCTGAGCCTAACCTACGATGTAAGAGACGACCAATCTAGGAGGTGAACGGATAACCGGTCCGATTGGGTGCTGCTTATGAAGTGCCTGCAAGCTAAGCAACCCAGGATAAGCAGCCCCGTTTTCGCCGATTCGTCCTGATAGCCCGACGAACGTCCGGAATCGGCTATACCGAAAACACGCTAGATGCGCCATAATGATGACCGTTTGTTCCTCTAGCGGTTGGCACGAGGTGTTTCCGATGACCCGCAAAACAGCGTTTGACCCGTTCGGTACGCGTGACACGTTTCGCACTTCGCAAGGCGAAATTGGTTTATATCGTTTAAGTCGCCTGGAGGACCAGGGACTGGCGACCATCGCCAAATTACCTTATTCAATTCGGGTCTTGCTCGAAGCAATGCTTCGGCAGTGTGACGGTTTTGCCGTCACCGAAGAGGACGTGCTGAACGTAGCCGGGTGGAATCCCACCGGCGCGGCTCCCGTGGAAATCCCCTTCAAGCCTGCCCGTGTCGTGTTGCAGGACTTTACCGGTGTCCCGGCCGTAGTGGACCTTGCCGCCATGCGTTCGGCCATGCATCGATTGGGCGGCGACCCGGCACGGATTAACCCACTGATTCCCGTGGATTTAGTAATCGATCACTCGATTCAAGTCGATTTTTTTGGAACCCCCGATGCCCTGGAGCGAAATTTGGAGCTCGAATTTGCCCGAAACCGGGAACGTTACGAGTTTCTACGATGGGGACAGAGAGCTTTTCAAAACCTTCGGGTCGTACCGCCGAACGTCGGTATCGTGCACCAGGTCAACTTGGAGTATCTGGCACGGGGCGTTTTCCTGGGGCAAGACGCGGCTGGGCCGATTGCTTATCCGGACTCCTTAGTCGGAACCGATAGCCACACCACGATGATCAATGGTTTGGGAATTGTCGGCTGGGGAGTAGGAGGCATCGAGGCCGAGGCCGTTATGCTCGGTCAACCCCTCTACATGTTGATGCCCGAAGTAATTGGATTCGAATTGACCGGTCAACTATCTACCGGAGCCACCGCCACGGACCTGGTTTTGACGGTTACCGAGATCTTGCGCAAGGAGGGAGTTGTCGGGAAGTTCGTCGAATTCTTCGGTCCTGGCGTGACATCCATGAGTTTGCCGGACCGAGCCACCATCGCCAACATGGCTCCAGAGTATGGGGCCACGATGGGCTTCTTCCCGATGGACGACGAATCGATACGCTACCTGCGCCGTACGGGACGCAAGGCGGATCACGTGGAACTGGTGGAGCGGTATATTAAAGAGCAACAACTTTACCGCTCGGATGCAGCACCGGTACCCCAATATACACGGCGGCTGAAATTGGATCTTGGTGCGGTCGAGCCTTCGCTCGCTGGTCCCAAACGGCCTCAGGACCGCGTGCCGTTATCCCTTGTAAAGGTCTCGTTCCGGCAAGCACTGACGGCACCCGTGGCGCAGCGGGGTTTTCAACTCGACGAACAGGCACTGGTGCGCGAAGCGACTTTGTCATTGAACGGTTACCAAACGCGACTTACTCACGGATCGGTGGTAATTGCGGCAATTACCAGTTGTACCAACACCAGTAACCCATCGGTGATGCTGGCGGCCGGATTACTGGCTCAGAAAGCGGTCGAGCGTGGCTTGCACATGCCGCCTCATGTGAAAACCAGTTTAGCACCCGGTTCCCGAGTCGTTACCGAATATCTGCGGCGAGCCGGCGTGCTGGAATCGTTAGCGCAACTGGGCTTTCATCTTGTCGGCTATGGGTGCACGACATGTATCGGCAATAGCGGCCCGCTGCCGGAAGATGTCGCACAGGCCGTTCGGTCTGCCGACTTGGTGGTCGCTGCCGTCTTAAGCGGCAATCGCAATTTCGAAGGTCGCATCAACCCCTTGGCCCGCGCTAACTACTTGGCGAGTCCGCCGTTAGTCGTCGCCTTTGCCCTGGCAGGGCGAGTCGACGTGAACTTGTTGGAAGAGCCGCTGGCCAAGGATGACCTCGGGCGCGAGGTCTTTCTAAAGGATATTTGGCCGTCGACCGACGAGATCGCTCAGTTGATCGAACAGTGTGTGCGCCCCGCGCTGTTTGAAGAAGAGTACCGGAAAGCGCTGGAAGGCCCGGCGCTTTGGAACGCGTTACCAACCAGTGAGAGCCTCCTCTATCCGTGGAGCCCGAAAAGTACCTATATCCAAGAGCCGCCTTTCTTGACTAAAGTAACTACCGAACCGCCCGGAATTCAGCCGATCCGAGGCGCTCGGGTTTTGGCTCTGTTAGGTGACTCGGTCACCACAGACCATATTTCGCCTGCAGGTTCGATCGCTGCCGATAGCCCGGCAGGACGATATCTTATCGAACAAGGCATCGCCCCGAGCGATTTCAACAGCTACGGCGCACGACGCGGAAACGACCGCGTGATGGTCCGAGGTACGTTCGCCAACATTCGCATCAGGAATTACCTCGTCCCGGGAGTCGAAGGAGGTTACACGAAACACATCCCCAGCGGCGAACAATTGACGATCTATGAGGCGGCCATGCGCTATCAACAGGAGGGAGTACCACTCTTGGTCATAGCTGGAACCGAGTACGGTACGGGTAGTAGCCGAGACTGGGCCGCCAAGGGTACCGCCATGTTGGGAGTGCGAGCGGTGGTTGCGGCAAGTTTCGAACGGATCCACCGAAGTAACCTCGTCGGTATGGGCGTCGTGCCCCTGGAATTCCTTCCGGGCACGACCTGGCAGTCTCTGGGGCTTACCGGAGAAGAACTCTACGACATCGACGGCCTGGACGATAATCTGGCTCCTCGAAGCCAGGTTCACATGCACGTCACGCAACCGGACGGCACGACGCGCAAAATCCCGTTGCAGGTGCGGGTAGATACCCCCGTCGAAATGGATTACCTCCGCCATGGAGGAATATTGCCGTACGTGCTGCGATTGTTGTCCAAAGGATAAGCCGGATGTTGGTTAGTTCATGACTTAAAGACGCTCCGCCCCCTACCGCGAACGGACAACACGACATCGTCCTGTGGAGCTTTCACCAACCGCATCCCAGACGAGACTGCCTTCGAATTTCTCTGCGTCCCTGCATCCCTGCGTCTCTCCGTCCCTGCGTCCCTGCATCTCTGCATCTCTGCGTCTCTGCGTCCCTGCGTCTCTGCGTTAAAACCCCCTTCCGTTAATTCCCTCCCAGACCACCATCGAATCCTCCACACAGAAGAAGGCCTCATAACCGTCCCATTATTTATTCGCACGGTTTTGGCACTTCCAACTCACTTAGTGCATCGATCAGCCGATCGACATCCTCGAACGAATGACCAGCCGTCAGGCTGATCCGCAATAATGATTGACCCACTGGAACACTGGGGGGGCGAATACCCGGAACAAAGAGCCCGGCGCGCCGCAGCCGCTCGGCATACGACATCGTGGTAGCCGGATCGCCGATGATTATCGGGATAATCTGGCTGGACGAGTGCCCGAGGTTCCAGCCCATCGATTGCAGTGCCGACCGAAGCCGGTCAACAAGCTGCCACAGGTGCTGCCGAGCCCGCTCGGCAGTTCGTGCTCGCTCAACGGCCCGACAGGCCACTGTAGCCACCCAATCGGGGACGGCCGTGGAAAAAAAATAGGAGCGGGCGCGTTGCACCGCCCAGCGGACGACGTCACTTGGCCCGACAACAAATCCGCCGATACCCCCCAAAGCCTTACTCAGCGTGCCCACACGCACGGCAATGCGGCCGGCCAATCCCAATTGGTGGACGGCTCCCGCGCCGGTTGGCCCGAATACG
This sequence comes from uncultured Pirellulaceae bacterium, assembly GCA_964425225.1. Classification (GTDB taxonomy): domain Bacteria; phylum Planctomycetota; class Planctomycetia; order Pirellulales; family Pirellulaceae; genus BPJU01. Next base: position 84,299 of record CAYRMD010000007.1, read on the forward strand.
CCGGTCGCGTGCGCTTCATCGACCAACAGCATTGCTTCATAGCGTTCTGCAATATCGGCCAGGGCAACTAACGGGGCCAAGTCGCCATCCATGCTGAACACCGAGTCGCTGACGATTAACCGTCGGCGGTAAGCGGCAGCTTGCCGCAACAACTGTTCCAGGTGATCAGCGTCGGCGTGGCGATAAACGGCAACATCGGCTCGTGACAAACGGCATCCGTCGATGATGCTGGCGTGATTGCGCTCGTCGCTTAGCACTACGTCGCCCCGTCCGACTAAGGCGCTAATCATACCGACATTAGCGGCATAGCCCGAGGAAAACACCACGGCCGCTTCGGCTCCTTCCCAGTCGGCTAAACTGGATTCGAGCCGTTGATGAGCCTCGCTGTAACCGCTAACCAGTGCACTGGCTCCACTGCCCCAGCCGGAGTGGGTCAGTGTCGCTGCATAGCTACTCAGTTCGGCTGCTAAGCCCAGATAGTCGTTGCTGCCAAAGTTGACGACCCATTGACCATCCAAGAGTACTCGTGCGCCTTGCGGCGAAGCGCGAAGGCGCCTGTGCCTTAGGAGCCCTGCCCGCTCCCATTGGGCTAGTTCCGTCGTGATCCACTGCCACGGATCCATCAGAGAATAGGTCCCTTGGGGTCGGCGAGCCTAAAGCCGCTGGCGGACTTTACGGCTGTAGTTTTCCAGGAAGGACCGCTCTTCGGCCGTCAAGCTGTCCAGCCCGTTTTTGGCAACTTTATCGAGAAGGGCGTCGGCACGCTGCTCCATTTCGACATCCGATTCGTCCGTTTCCGGCACGCGGTGGACGCGCAAATGTGGTCGCCGCCATCGGCGCAACCACTTGCCGAAATCCCAGTCTGACAAGGTTCGCTCCCAAAAATCGCCGTAACGGCTATAGAGCACGCCGAAAGCTGCTCCCACTAGGTGGACATCAAAAGCCACTTTTCCCCACTCGGATCGGCCGATTCCTTGCATACCTGCAAGGTCCGCTAGAACGAACAGCACCCCAACAACCCATGCTGGTAGCGGCAAAACAAAGAATAGCAGAATCGTACGGTTGGGATACAGGCATACAAAAAGCAAGAACGTGGCCGTAACCGCCCCGGATGCTCCCAAGAGTCGTGTCGGTGCATCGAAGCCGGATGTTAAGACTTGACGCGCAACCCATGCAATGCCGCATAGCACCACGGCGGTTAAATAAAAACGAGTAAATCGCCGCCCTCCATAACGCGCTTCTAACTCTTGTCCGAACATGTACAGCACAAACATATTCAACACAATATGCCCCACAACTTCCGGGTCATGAACAAAACCATAGGTAATGAATCGCCACCACAACCACGGACGTGTGACGTCCGCCGGCTCTAACATCAACCAACCGGCCAAACGATGCTCGTTTCCACCGAACAGTAAGTCGGCAACTAGTACAACTACGTTTATTACGATAAGAGTTGCTAATACCGAGCGGCCGGAACTCACGTGCCAGCCGGTATGCTCTTCCCGATAATACTCGCGATCCGTCAACCCCATAGCCTGCTCCTTTTCAGCAGTTCCTACTCGTTTTATTATTCGCAAAAGGTCCACGAAAACTACAAAGCTGTTGTAATCCCCCTGTGCCACAGCCGCTAGTTTAGAGTATACTCGTTGCAGGGGACTAGTGTAGGTTTAACGCAGTAAAGAACCACCTATGCTAGTCGGAGAGCAGCACGGCGGCGTTCAATAGAGGAATCGTTCATGGCCAAACAGGGACCGCGGAAAAAAGTTCCAGCCAAATTGGCTGTTATCAACGCTGATAATTGCACCGGGTGTGAGTCGTGTGTCGAAGTTTGCCCCGTGGACTGCATCACGCTCATTGAACGGAATCGCGGAGTGAAAGGTCATGAAGCGTGGTGCGAAATCGATTTGGAACGCTGCGTGGGATGCGAAGTCTGCGTACATATCCCGCGAAAGAAAAGCGACCCGTACGAGCTGAAAGTTTGCCCGTGGGATGCTATTGAAATGGTCCCCACTGAGCAGGTCCATGAGGTAGTCGCCCAAATCGGGGGACCTCCGGACTATATTCAAGAGAATTGGGACCGCTTGGTGGGTACTGCCTTTCGTTTAGCTCAATTGCGTGTGGGGTCCGGCACTTCGTAAATAGTCCACTAGTTGCCTGCTGTAATTGGATTCTTGCCAACCACCATCGCCGCCGTCGGAACCTTAGCAAGATTTCGCTGTACTGTTATTCCCTTGCTCTGCGTCTTTGGGTTTAATCCTCCCCCGCGTTGCGCCTTGGCGTTAATTCCTTCAACCTACCGCTTGGTCTTCAAGCGTCGATTCGGTATCTTGTCGCTTGCAGGTGGATGGCACACCGTCTGGCACTTGTGCTGTGTACAGTCGGCAGAGTGCGCAAGACACGTTTGGCGTAACTCGGCAACACTATGCCATTCAGTTCATTGGCTTCGTCCACACGCGCTATTTGCCGTTAGGCTACACCAATGAAATGGGCGATTTGTAACGAAACCTTTCAAGATTGGCCTTTAGATCGCGCCTTTCGGTTTGCGGCTCAATGTGGATACGGTGGCATCGAAATAGCCCCGTTTACTTTAGCTAAGTACGCGTATGACATTCCGCCAGCCCAACGAGAATCCGTCAGGCGCTTGGCAGAAGCTGAGGGTTTGGAGGTGATCGGTTTGCATTGGCTGCTGGCGTTCACCCACGGCTATTATCTCACATCGCCCGACCAGCAGGTGCGGCTAGCGACTGCTGACTATTTGGGAGAATTAGCTCGCCTCTGTCGAGATCTTGGAGGGAGAATTCTTGTTTTAGGTTCCCCGAAGCAGCGGAATCTTTTGCCGGGTGTCTCCCACGAACAAGCTATGCAGTATGCGGCAGACGTTTTACGGCGTGCGTCGGACAGTTTTGTTGACTGTGGCGTTATTCTGGCCGTCGAACCGTTAGGACCCGAGGAAGGTGATTTTTTGAATACGGCTGCCGTGGCAGTTGAATTGATCGACATGGTGAGCTGCCCGAACGTTCGGCTTCATTTAGACGTTAAAGCGATGGCTTCTGAGTCGATACCGATTCCGGATCTGATACGAAGGCATGCCGACCGGATGGTGCATTTTCACGCCAACGATGCCAATCGTCGCGGTCCCGGAATGGGCCAGGTCGATTTCGTCCCCATCCTGCAAGCGTTGCGCGATGTTGGTTATTCCGGGTGGGTGTCGGTCGAGGTGTTCGATTATTCCCCGGGCGTCGAAGCATTGGCCCGGGATAGTATCGAGTACTTGAAACGGTGTTGGGAAAGAACGAGGTCGCCGGCACGCTGATAAACGCTAGACGACCAGTTCGTTTTGGACGGGTGCTCATTGTCGTTAGCGGTCCACCGGTTGTACTAACGGAATTCGCTCCAAAGCTTTATGTGCTTTCGCGCCTTTGCATTAGGACCTGCCTGTTGTATCTGCCCGTTGAACGGCGCGTCCCCGGCCAGGCGCTTGGTGATCTGCGACCACCGGCGTACCCTCCCAGCATCCACGGTTGCCCGGCGCCTTAATTGCTCGCGGCCCAAAATTGCGATGCGTCAGTGCAACCCATAAAATGGAACACGAGTCGTTTGGGGCAAACTGTTCGCCGATCGGTTTGTTCTCGTGGATACAGTGGTGGAGTCTTGATGAAAATGAGTAAAGGAACGTCTGATCAACTGGCGGTAAACGAGCGTATTGGCTCGATGGATA
>CAYRMD010000008.1:0-86364 GCA_964425225.1 uncultured Pirellulaceae bacterium
AGCAGGCCGGTAAAAGGAAAGAGGGGTGGCCGATTTTTGGCCTGTTTTTTCCGAGGAAAAACCGGGCAGGTGTGACAACCGTATGTCACACCTACAAACCAAAGATGGGGGCTTTGGTGCCATTTTTTCCTGAACGAGTCAATAGTGCGTATCGGTTGTAGGCTCGAGGTGTTCCGAACGCAGCAGGCTCTAAGCCGAGTTTGTCGTTTCTCCGTTTCCGGACGTGACACGGAACGTCGTAAACGCGAGGTTCAAGAAAAGCGCAAGTGAGCGGCTCTGCTGAGCCGTTGCTCGACGCAGTACCTTTGCCAAGAAGCACCCCCATCGGCCGACATTGGCTCGGGCTGAAAAAGGCAGACCTATGCCAAGCCCGGCAAATGCACGAACCCTTTCCCCTAGCCTCAATACGGACACACGCCCTCTGCACCAGCCGCCGAAAATAGGCAAACTTCCGCTATGGCCATCCTTGTACACCAAAATTCTGCCTACAATCAAGACGCGCACACTTTGGGGATGAACGATGTCAAAAAACCTATCGTGGTACTGCCGCAAGTAGAAAGCTTGCGATTCGTGTTAGCTGTAGGTATTGTTGGCAACAAGGCAGTCTTTTTTCCCGAATGAGGGATGGGTCATGAGGCAATCAGACCCAATTGGCGTATAGGCTCTAAGTCGTTTTTCGATTCGCGTTAGTGGATTGCGGAAGATGGGTTCGCTGCAGCGGTCAGAGAATCACTTGCCGATACAAAAACGACTAAAAATGCGATCCAAGAGATCTTCGGTGAAAACCTCTCCAGTAACCCGGCCTACTGCATCGAGGGCTGCACGCAGTTGGCCCGCGACCAGTTCATCACCCGCACGTTCCCGGGCCAATTCGGTCGCACCTTTCAACAAAGCATTGGCTTCGCGCAACGCGTCGTGACACCTGGCCGCCGTTACGGGCAATAGCTCGTGCGGCACCGCTTCCTTTAGGCGTTGGACTATTGCCTGGCGTAGGCTTTGAAGACCACTTCCGGTGAGGCTACTGACCGCCAGACCACCCCAGCGCTGCGGTAGTGGGCTATGTGGCGCTAGATCGGCCTTGGTCCAAACGACCAAGGATGTTTCGGGGAGATTGTTGAATATTGTCCGCAAGGTTTCCTCATCCCAGGATAGGGAGACATCGACGCACCAGAGTTCCAGATGGGCCGTCGCAGCGGCTTGATGCGTCATGCGCGCCATAGCTGTTTCCAAACTGTCTGAGATTTCAGCAAGGTTGCACAATTCCGTCCCAGCGGCATCCACCAATCGTATAGGTATGGAGTCGATGACGAGATCTGCGGTAAGATAATCCCGCGTGGTGCCGGCTCGATCCGAAACCAATGCAGCACTTCGCCCTAGCATCGCGTTAAAAAGACTGCTCTTTCCTGCGTTGGGCAAACCGCGGAGAACGACCTGATAGCTACCTTCGAAAAGAGTTCTTCGGCCCAGTTGTGCAAGGATGCCGGTGAGCAGTTGTTGAGCGGTGTTGAGACGATCGAGCAATTCCTCGGTTGTAATAAACATGATATCCTCTTCGACAAAATCCAATCCTGCCTCGACGTCAGCCAACAGGTCCAGCAGCATCTGATGCAGCTTGTCGAGAGGACCGAAGATACCTCCGGCTAACTGTCGCAGGGCAACCGACAGTTGACGTTCATCTTGAGCTTGGATAATACCCAGCACGGCCTCTGCCTGAGCTAGATCGAGTCTGCCGGCTAGGAAAGCCCGCAGAGTGAACTCACCCGGCTGCGCTAGACGTGCGCCGGAGCGGCAAGCCGTAGCCAACGCCGCTTGTAATAGAGGGATGCTTCCCGGCAAGTGCAACTCGGCTGATGGCTGTCGCGTGTAACTTCGCGCCGTGGGCCATATCAGGATGAGGGCCGGCACGAAATGGTATTCGGCCGAATCCACTAAGGAAAGTTTCACCCAGGCTTCGAATGCTTCGGAGCGGTTGCCACACCGCTTAAGAACATCTCCTGGATGCACAAGATTCGCCAAGCATTCTGCCATTCGTGGGCCGCTCACACGGATCACACCCCGAGCGGCTCCACTCGGAACACTGGACAAAGCCACGATGGTGTCATCGAGAGCCGGAATCATTTGTGCCCAATCCGCAATCGGGTGCGCGACGGATCGAGCAGCCTGACGATTGCGGCTGAAAGACTCATTGCCGTTTAGCCTTGAGTACCTTTCGCAGCAATAACGCGCGACGTTTGGCGACATCTTCACCGCGACGTGCCTTATCGGCCTGCGCCAACACATCGGCAGCTTTGGGTTTCGGCAACAAGAGCCGTTCGCCGACGCTCCAGAGACCAGATGCAATAAAATAGATGCATAGTCCGCTCGGCACTTTGAAAAACATGATGCCTATAAAAATCATCATGAACGTCATCATTTGGTACTGCAATCGCTGCTGCTCATCGGTCGGAGGCGGTGAAAAGAGTTTGTGTTGCAATAGAAACAGCGCAATTGTAATAATCGGCAAAACGTTAAGATAGGGTCCTAACCAAGCCGTTTCACCGGCTAGGAATTCTGGTAGCGGCCAGCGCCATAATTGATCAGGACCCGCAAGATTTGCGCACCACCACAAGCCAGGAATCAAGGGCGCTTGTCGCAAGTGGATATCGACGGCCAAGCAACGATACAGGCCGACAAAAATGGGCAGTTGGATGAACATAATCAGGCAACCGCTCAGTGGGTTGAATTTGTAGCGGCGGTACAATTCTTGTTGCGCCTGAATGCGTTTTTGTGGATCGTTCTTATATTTCTCCGCAATGCGTTTCAATTCGGGCGCCAACTCTTGCATGATGGCAGCGTTGCGCGCGGCTTTTCGGCCTAGTGGGAGCATGGCGCTGCGCACGAGCACCGTCAGCAGGATGATTGCTAGACCGTAGTTGCGCACCACAAAATAGAACGCGTGCAAAATAGCCGAAAGCGGTTTCGCTACCCACGGGAACCAACCGTAATAGAGGACGTCCTCCAGGGCATATTGGCGCAGCACTTCCGGATCCTTGGGGCCAGCAAACAGGCGTAATCGCTCGAGGTATTGCTCTCCGGGTGCTAGTTTTTTCACGGGCATGGCCATGCGGAATGAGACGTTCGTGAGCTTTATGCGATCCTTGGGTAGGCTTTTAAAGTCGCCCCATGCGATCGGCAACAGTTGACTGGCCTCTAATCGCTTCCCAGCCGTGGCCTCCGGATGGGAAAAAACAGCGGCGAAATACTGCGTGTCGACTCCAGCAAACCGCAAGGCGGTAACGTCATCGGGCTGTCGGGGTGCAAATACCGCACGATGCGATTGGTTCCCGGTTAACTGGCGGTGGATTTCCGTGGTGCTTAACAGTTGTTGGCCCCGTGTCATACTCCATATCAAGTCGCGCGCTCCAGCGACGCCGAAAAACGTGTGGTGCACTTTTGTCGAATACCACCAGCCTTCGGTAGGTAGCCCGTTGGGGCCCTCCCATTCAATGCCTATACTGCGCGTCATGGAACCAACATTTTCGACCTTCAGCTCGATATCCAAATGGTAAGCCGGCTCGTGTTCGGTGGCACGTGGTAAGCGAAACGTCTTTTGGATGCGCCATTGCTGATCGGCGCTAACCCATTGAAAGCTCACAGAGTTTTCTTGTTGGTCCAAAACGTCCCACGGTGCATTGAGTAGGCTCGAATCAGCCAGCAAATCGGGTACAGCTCGGCGAATGACTTCGGGTACAGTCAACTGGCAGCGCAAGGAAGGTGGGTTGAGGCCCGGGCCGAGTTGCCCGGGTGCATCAGGAGCCACTAGTACCAGCGGCTGCTGTTCTAAAAGCGCAGTGTAGCGAACTGTCCGAACACCGCGTCGAACCAACAATTCGATCCGTTCGCCGGGCTTAGATTCTAAAAGGGCTAGGGCCATATCGTGGCGATTGCGAACCGGCATACGCGCCACCTCTACAAGCACATCGCCCGGTTGTAGACCAACCGGCTCTTGCAGATCCGTAGGTTCAGCATGTGCGGCCGGAGTTCCTGGCGGAACGACTTGTATGCGGCACCCACCCTCCGGTTCATCGTGCAACGCCAAGTACCCGAGGTATCCTCCTTGAAGGTCCTCCAAAGAACGAAAGCGCAGACGCCCATTGCTAGTACGCTCGACCAACTCCAACCTCTCTATGGCTGCACCGCGGGTCGTCAGTACGGCTAACAGTTTGTACGGCGTATCCGGCGAAAAGCTTCCAAGACAAATCCATCGGGGCGGGGACGTTTCAGGGGTCGTAGCGGCAGCTGGTTCCGACGGGAGATCGACCGAAGTGTCGGCCGAAGTATTCTGCCTCGTTTTTCCCGTACCCGCGTTGTCGGTAGCGATTGGACCTGAGGACTCTGCGTCCGCGCTCTTTACCTCTGCGGTGCCGGGTTCCGCTACCGTTGGTCCTTTAAGCTCCGGTGGAAACAACCACTGGTTGAGCATCATGTGGCCTAATAGTAAGGCCGACGTTAACAGCATGAAAAGCACCAAACGTCGCTCTGCACTCATATTGATCCACCTACCGGTTTCGGCGTTTAGCGTCCTTCACGAAGTCGATCACCCAAATAGTTGTCCAGTTCGGGAATGGCGTAAATCTTACGGACCGTTACCTCGACGGGATAATCCACTCGCCGAAACCATACCTGATCGCCATCCAGAATAACATAGCTTGCGCGATAGTCCCCATCGCGCGGTTGGCCGACGCTCCCAACGTTAATCATGAGCTTTTGCTGCCCGAGCGGGTAGCGGTCGCGGAACTCGCTGGGCGCCAAAAATCGCCCATCTTCTGTAAAAACTCCTGGCACGTGCGTGTGGCCTTGGAAACAATGGCGCGGGATAAGGGCGAAGATTTTTTCAAGTTTTCGCACATTGTACACGTCTTCGGGAAAGACGTATTCATTGATCGGATTACGCGCCGAACCGTGGACGAACAGCATGTCGTTTTCGATGTAACAGCGTGGTAAGCGGCATAAAAAATCTAGGCGCGCTCGCGTGCGTTCTGGATCCAGATCGGCCGTCTCCAAATGACGGCGCGTCCAGAAAATCGCACGTTCAGCACCGCTGCTAAATCCTTCCGGATCAAAAAGGGCTCCTTGATCGTGATTGCCTAAAATGGCAACCGAGAACGAGCGAACCACATCAATACATTCAGCCGGGTTGGGGCCGTAGCCGACAATGTCGCCAAGGCAGATAAACTGTTCGGCACCCTGCGCGCTGGCGTCGTGCAGCACGGCCTGTAACGCTTCCCAGTTGCCATGAATGTCGCTTAGTATGGCTCGCTTCACCCTAATGCCCACTGTTTACGCGCCCCGTGCCCGCATCGGCCGTTGCGCTTCGTCTGCCTATCGGCCAGTTCGCAGTCGGTCCCCGAGCGAGTTGTGGAGCGGTCCAATGCGGTAGATTTTCTGCGCGGTGGTCTCGAAGTCGTACGGCACGCGACGAAAATAGACGACATTTTCTTCATCGTCCAAGACCACGTAGCAAGCACGAGCGTCTCCGTCGCGCGGTTGGCCAACACTCCCGACATTTATCATTACCTTATCGGTCCCCAGTGGAAAGCGGTAGTCCAGCTCCTCTGGCGAGAAAAAATCACCGCCTTCGACGAATACCCCCGGCAAGTGGGTGTGCCCTTGGAAACAGTATTGGCTGATCTTGCTAAAAAGAGCTTCCATCTTCCTCGGGTTAAACACGTCCTCGGGAAACACATATTCATTGATCGGTTCTCGCGGAGATCCATGCACAAACAGAAAGGGGCCTTCTTCATGACGGCGAGGCAATTCCCCCAAGAAATCCCACCGCCGGTTGACTCGCCCCGGTCCGCCCGGCGATCGATCCAACTGTTCGCGCGTCCAATAGGCGGCCTCCATGGCAATCGGGTTGAACCCTTCCGGGTCGAATAACGCGGCCTGATCATGATTGCCCATGATGGCTACGACACAATCGGACATTACCAAATCCAGACACTCGACCGGATTTGGGCCATAGCCAATGATGTCTCCAAGACAATAAATACGATGGATGCCTTGCTGGCGAATATCCTCGCGCACCGCTTGAAGCGCCTCCCAATTTGCATGAATGTCACTGATTAGCGCTCGCTTCACGCTCGCCTGGCCCTTGCTGCAGGACGTACCCCACTCAATGTTTCGCTTCTGCTTCCCCGTCGCAGGCTTGCTGTAAGGAAAGCCTGGCCCGCTGCTGCAGGCGCCCCGGTTTAAGCGAAGGCCCCTAGCGCCACACTACTACCATGAATGATACGTTGCCGACAGGCACGTGGTCCAAGGAAGCGCTGCCATTTTCGGAAAGATGCTGGCTACATGCAACGGCAGTCACCGCTTCTTGTGGTGGAAATTTACTAGGCTACGTGTAGTATGCGATCCGCGGGGAGCCTCTCACAGGAAATCAGGCTTACATGCTTAAAGCACTCCCCAGGGGGGCTTCTCAGGGCACGACGCGCCTTCGGCCAGCCTGTCAATCTGACAAAGTAGCACGTCGAGCAAATCAACAAAGGGCCCTGCGAAAGAGTCGATCTTAATGGGAGAGAATTTAACGTAATATCTTACTACCAAAAGATTTCTGACTTATGCATTCTACGCTGGCACATGGATTGCGTACCGAACCCGTATAGATCCTCTTGCTTCTGCCACCGGTGCGGTACGTGGGTAACGCAGTGGGCGATCGGCATGGGTTCGGAAATCGATGGTTCTGGCAATCGGTGGCAGGGGCTTTGATTCGGGAGAAGTCAAACCGAATCGGACGAATGTTTGAGTCGCGTATCAACCACAAGGAGTCAGGAACGTGGCGAAGCAGATTGTGTTCGCGGACGATGCAAGGCAGCCGTTGTTGGCCGGAGTAAGCAAATTGGCACGCGCCGTGCGCAGCACGTTGGGACCCCGTGGCCGTAATGCAGTCTTGGATAAAGGTTGGGGTTCGCCAAAGGTCACGAAGGACGGAGTGACGGTCGCGGAGGATATCGAGCTGGAAGATCCGTTCGAAAACTTAGGTGCGCAGTTGGTCAAGGAAGCAGCGAGCAAGACGAACGAAGTTGCTGGTGATGGGACCACCACCGCCACGGTTTTGGCCGAAGCCATCTTTCGCGAGGGTCTGAAGATGGTGGCCGCTGGAGCTGATCCGATGGCTTTGGCGCGTGGGATTCACAAAGCCACGGATGCAGTCTGCGAGCAGATTCTGAAACAGGCGATGCCGGTGAGCGAAAAGAACAAGAAAGAGTTGCAGCAGGTTGCCACGATTGCGGCCAATAATGATCCGAATATAGGCGGTGTGTTGGCCGATGCTTTCTTGAAAGTCGGTAAAGACGGCGTGATCACCATCGAGGAGGGGCGTGGAAGCGAAACGACAGTCGAGTTTGTCGAAGGTATGCAGTTTGACCGCGGATTTCTTTCGCCGCACTTCGTGACCAATGAAGACGACGTCAGTTGCGAACTGGAGGATTGCTATATCCTCATTTACGAAGAAAAAATCTCGTCAAACAAAAAACTAATTCCGCTCTTGGAAGCGGTCAGCCGTTCCAAGAAGCCATTGCTGGTAATTGCTGAGGACGTCGAGGGCGAAGCGCTGGCAACGCTGGTCGTCAATAAGCTGCGCGGCATCTTGAGCGTCTGTGCCGTGAAGGCTCCCGGCTATGGCGATCGGCGCAAAGCGATGCTCGGTGACATCGCCGTTTTAACCGGTGGTCAGCCGATTTTCAAAGATCTGGGAATTGACCTTGAGAGCGTTAAGCTCAGTGACCTTGGGCGTGCCAAACGCGTTAAGGTAACCGCTGACGAGACGATCATCATCGGTGGGGCTGGCAAGAAAGAGGCGATCCAAGGTCGCATGGAGCAGATTCGCCGTGAACTGGAAAAGACCGATAGCGAATACGATCGGGAAAAGCTCCAGGAACGTTTGGCGAAGCTCTCGGGCGGTGTGGCCCAAATCAATTGTGGCGCAGCTACCGAAACGGAAATGAAGGAGCGAAAAGTGCTCCTGGAAGACGCTAAGTGTGCCGTCCAGGCAGCACTGACCGAAGGAATCGTTCCGGGTGGCGGCGTGGCTTTGATTCGCGCCGAAAAAGCGCTGGACAACCTGAAGCTCGAAGGTGATGAAGCGCTTGGGGTTCAGATCGTCCGCAACGTACTGGAGTGCCCGTTGCGAGAAATCGCCTCCAATGCCGGTAAGGATGGTGCTGTCGTGGTCAACCGAGTCCGGCAAATGAAAGGTAAGTTCGACGGCTACGACGCCGATCGAGACGTGTACGGCGATCTATTGGAAGCCGGGATTGTCGATCCGGCTAAAGTGGTCCGTACGGCTTTGCAAAATGCCGCCAGCGTCGCCTGCCTGCTGTTGACAACCGAATCACTGGTCACGGAAATCCCCAAAGAGGAAGAGGAAAAGGGTGGACCGCACGACCATCATGACCACGGAATGGGTGACATGATGTAGACGGCTATTGCGCGGCGGGTCGGTCAGCGTGTGGGTAGCCGGTTCGGTTTTGGACGAGCAGTTGCTGAAAAACCAAAAGCGTCAACCACAACCATGGGTACATTGGTTTGGCAATCACAGGTAACACGGTTACAGAGGAAGGACACCATACATGGCTAAGCTCAAAATTCGACCGCTGGACGATCGGATTGTTGTTGAACCAATTGAAGCCGAAGAGAAGACGGCTGGAGGTATCGTTCTGCCCGACACGGCCAAAGAAAAACCGCAGCGCGGCACCGTGCTTGCCGTTGGACCGGGTCGGCTGTTGGACAATGGCCAACGGGCCGAACTGTCGGTTGCTGTCGGCGATGAAGTAATCTACGCCAAATATGGCGGTAGTGACGTGGAAATCGACGGCAAGGAATACAAGATTCTTCGGGAAAGCGACATCTTGGCCAAGGTCGTATCCTAAGCCGAATAGCCAAGGGTCGCGATGGTAACGGGAAACAGGGATTGTCAATAGCCTTTTGCCATAGAGGGTTAAGCACGTGGCTAAGCAATTGATGTTCGAGGACCATGCGCGGGCTAAGATGTTGGCCGGTGTCGAAAAGCTTTATCGGGCGGTAGCCGTGACGTTGGGCCCGACGGGTCGGAACGTCATTATCGACAAGTCGTTCGGTGGTCCGACGGTCACCAAAGACGGTGTGACGGTTGCCAAAGAGATCGAGTTGGAGGACCGCTTTGAGAATATGGGGGCGAAGTTGGTAGTGGAAGTCGCCCAAAAAACGTCGGACCTGGCCGGAGACGGAACGACCACGGCTGCAATCTTGGCGCGCGCAATCTTCCGCGAAGGACTACGCAATATCGTTGCGGGAAGTAATCCCACGGCTATTCGTCGCGGAATTGAGAAGGCGGTCAACGCTGCCGTGGAGCGTCTCAAAGAGATGGCTCGGCCCATCGAGGGCGAAAGAGACGTAACCAACGTCGGAGCCATCAGCGCGAACAACGATATGGAAATCGGTAAGCTTCTGGCTGAGGCACTGATCCGTGTCGGTCGGGATGGAGTAATTACCGTCGAGGAAGGTAAAACGACCGAAACGAAGGTCGAATATGTCGACGGCATGCAGTTCGACAAAGGATATATTTCGCCCTATTTCATCAACCGACCGGCCGAAATGGACTGCGTGCTGGAAGACTGCTACATCTTGATCCATGAAAAGAAGATCTCCAACGTTCGGTCGCTGATCCCAATTTTGGAACAAGTGGCTCAGGCCGGCAAGCCGTTGTTGATCATTGCCGAGGACGTCGAAGCTGAGGCTTTGTCGTTGTTGGTGGTCAACCGACTCCGAGGTACGCTGAATGTCTGCGCGGTCAAAGCACCCGGTTTTGGTGATCGCCGGAAAGCCATGCTTGGCGATATTGCGGTGTTGACCGGTGGCACGTTGATCAGCGAGGACATCGGCATTCAGCTTGAGAACTTGACGCTGGACCATTTGGGTCGTGCCAAGCGAGTGACGGTCGATCGGAACACTACGACGATTGTCGAGGGTGCGGGCGATCGGACTGCGATTGAAAAACGCATTGCACAAATCAATGCGTTGATCGAGCAGACCGACAGCGAATACGACAAGGAGAAATACCAGGAACGCTTGGCGAAGCTCGCCGGTGGTGTGGCTGTTATTTCGGTCGGTGCCGAGACCGAAACGGAAATGAAACAGAAAAAGGCCCGGATCGAGGATGCACTTCATGCCACTCGAGCGGCCGTCGAAGAGGGCATCCTATCCGGTGGTGGCGTGGCACTGCTGCGGTGCCGCGAGGCAGTGGAAAAAGCACGTCAAAGCGCCAAAGGCGACGAAAAAATCGGCGTGGACATCGTGCTTCATGCTCTGGAGGCACCGATTCGGCAGATTGCCGAAAACTGTGGACTCGACGGTTCGGTCGTCGCCGATGAAGTGCTTCAGAAACCGGAAAACGTCGGATTTGAAGCTAACAGCGGCAAATACGTCGATATGTTCAAAGCTGGTGTGATCGATCCGTTGAAGGTCGTCCGTACGGCACTGGTCAACGCGGCGAGTATTGCCGGTTTGCTGCTGACGACCGAATGCCTGGTGACGAATTTAGATAAGGAGGATAAGAAGAAGCAGCCGGTCGAGGGGGCCATTCGTTGATCTGTCGTTGATGGGCAACTCGGGTCCGATACGTGACGGCCAGCGGGTTTCCAGTCGTTTCGAGCAGCGGGGCCACTTCCGACGTGTGAAGTGGCCCAGTTTTTTCACGGATGGATGGTATTGCCGCAGCCTTTCGGTCAGCGATCCACAGCAACATGTCGCAGAAACGTGATTATTACGAGATCTTGGGTGTACCCCGCAACGCGACCGAAAAGGAGATTGCGGCCGCCTATCGAAAACTAGCTGTCAAATATCATCCGGATAGCAACCCCGACGATCCGGACGCTACGCGGAAATTCAAAGAAGCTGCTGAAGCGTACGAGGTGCTGCGCGATCCGGAAAAACGTGCCCGCTACGATCGGTATGGTCACGCTGGGGTCGAGGGAGCGGTACCGCAGTTCCATAGTGTCGAAGACATTTTTGAAGCCTTCAGTGACCTGTTCGGCGGTGGGCTGTTCGGCGAGTTGTTCGGCGGACGCCGTGGCCGCCGCACGCGTCGCGGTCAGGACGTCTACGCCGAATTGGAACTGACCCTGGAAGAAGCTGCACGCGGGTGCACGAAGAGCTTGCATTTTAGGCGCCGCGAACGTTGCACCCGATGCGGCGGCAGTGGAGCGCAGCCCGGCGCCACTCATGAAATCTGCCGCCAGTGTGGCGGACGGGGACAAATTGTTCAGTCTGCAGGCATGATCCGCATCCAGACGACGTGCCCAGTCTGCCGCGGCGCCGGCAGCTTGGTCAGCGAACTCTGTGCGGATTGTCGCGGCCAAGGCCTGGTCCACCGTCAGGTGGAACTCAATGTTCACGTTCCCGCCGGTGTAGATGATGGGATGCAGGTACGCTTGGCAGGCGAAGGCGAGCCAAGTTTGGAGGGAGGTCCGCCCGGCGACTGTTACTGCCGCATCAATGTTCGACGCCACCACCTGTTTCATCGCGAGGGGCCGCACCTGTTCCTCCAAGTGCCCATCACCTACAGCCAGGCGGTCCTGGGAGCAACTCTCGATATCCCGACCCTCGAAGGAACCGAGAAACTCGATATTCCGCGGGGAACGCAAGTCGGACAGCAATTTCGACTGCGTGGTCGCGGGATGCCGGACCCTCGAGGCGGAGCCCGCGGCGACCTTATAGTCGAAACCGTCGTCGAAATCCCGAAGAAAGTCAGCGCCCGCCAGGAGGAATTGCTGCGGCAGCTAGCCGACTTGGAACAGAAAGATGTCACGCCGCAGCGTAAGTCGTTCTTAGAAAAAATCCGAGACTATTTCAGTTCACCTAGCTCGGGTTCCACCGGTAAACAGGAGGAGACCTGATGGTAAGTCCATCGGAAGAGCAACCCGCTGCAGGCAATTCCCAGCAACCTAAAGGACCTCAGGATACTCCGCCTACTGCCTGTGGGCAGGACGAGTCGCAAAGTCAGGCAGGAAACGAATCGACTCACGAACAACTCGTGGCTGAATTGACGGCGGCTTTGGAGGCAGCCAAGAATGCGGAACTGCGAGCGTTAGCCGAATTGGATAATTTTCGCAAACGCATGCGCCGTGAACAGGAAGAAACTCTCCGGTTCGCCAATTGGCACCTCTTAGCCGATTTGTTGGAGATCGTCGATAACCTGAGTCGGGCTGTTCACGCTGCCGATCAACCGGGGGCGGACTTGGCCAGCCTGCGCGATGGCGTCAAACTCGTACTGCAACAGTTGCAGGGAGTGCTTACCAAATACCATTGCGAGAAGATCCCGGCACAAGGACGACCGTTTGACCCTGATATGCACTCGGCTGTCGGACAGGTTGCCACAGCCGAGTTACCTCCGGGGACAGTCGCTCACGTGACACGCGAGGGCTACCGGCTGCACGACCGGATCCTACGCCCGGCGGAAGTGCTCGTGAGTGTTGAACCGCCGTCCCCTTCCCCCTCGATGTCTCCCTCCTGAGTGAGAATTGCCGCTTCATTATCTAGTGGCAATTAAGGCACCCGATGTCGTAGTTCGTTGTCGCATCAAGCTAGCTCAAGGAGAAGCCTTTATGCCAACCTATGACTATTTGTGTGACGCATGTGGTCACGAGTTCGAGTTGTTTCAAACCATTTCAGAACCGAAAAAACGCAAGTGTCCTGCGTGTGGCAAGCCGAAGCTGCGCCGATTGTTTGGTGCCGGGGGAGGAATCCTTTTCAAAGGTTCGGGATTCTACCAAACCGACTATCGTAGTGAATCCTATAAGAAGCGTGCTGCCGAGGAGAAGAAAGCCGCCTCGGGTAGTAGCCCGGCGGACGGCCAAGCGTCTAGCGGCTCGAATTCGTAAACTCGTTCTGATACCCCACGACGCCCGCCGGCTACGCTTCCGACCGGTCGGTCTTTGGTGCCATCGCTGGTCGTGGTATCATAACGGTGTCGAGCCATGGAGCCGCCACTCTAGAGGTCTGCTATGGTGCTGGTGCGCTGTCCAATTTGCGAAAGAACTTTCGATTCGGAGCAATCCCCCACGATGCCATTTTGCAGTGAGCAGTGTCGTCTGATCGATCTCGGCAGATGGCTGGGCGAGCGGTATGGTATTCCGGTCGAACGCGAACCGGTGGCTCGCGAAGAATCAGGGCAAGAAGACTAACCGAGGGTTGAAGGCTGTGTTCGGGCCATGAATCAAACAGCCCCTGTACGGCACGTGGATTGGTTCCAACTGGCGCCGTGGCTGCTGTTGTTCCGTGTTTTTTCGGTAGCGATAAGTTTCCGGGTATTGTTTTTGGCGACCGCCGGAGCACTGGCTAGCTGGGCAGGAATATGGCTGCTAGATCGAGCTTTCGGAGAGCCATTTTCGGCTCAGCCTGCGCAATCCGTTCAGCCTTCTTTTCCATCGCCACAAAACCTGCCTCCGACGGTGCCAGGAATGTCTCCTTCGGAAAACTCCTCAAACATGCAGCCGCAAGGAACCCCATCGCCACGAGTTCCGGCTAAACTAGAAAGTTCGTCTGCCAACAACTTCAACGCTCATTCACAAGATTCACCTCCAGTTTCGGCGTCGAGCCCATGGGTTGCTGGTACCCGCAGGTGGTTCTCGTGGTACAAGCCGCCGAAGGATGCGTGGCAAGTCGTAGAGCCTCTAGTTGATGTTTCTCAATGGTACGCGTTGGTTTGGGGAGTGTGGCACGGATGGTTGGACGTGCAGACGTCGTGGAAGAAAACTCTGCACTGGGTTCTTCTGAGCTTGTGGTTGTTGGCAATCTGGTCGGTTGTCGGTGGTACTATTCAACGCATTGCAGTTGCCCGTTTGGGCCGCCAGGTTTGGTTGGGACCTCGCGTCGCCTTGCGCCATGTGCTTCGAAAGTGGCTTTCGTATATCGGAGCTCCGTTACTGCCGATGGTGGCATTGTCGGTAGGGTTGGGCTGTCTAGCGCTTGCCGGATGGGTGACACGGATTAGCCTCGGTATTAACGCCGGTTTAGGGCTGGTGGCTCTTTTTTGGCCGCTGGTTTTAGTTGGATCGTTTTTGTGGACGCTGTTGTTTTTAGGTCTGGCCTTTGGCTGGCCGCTCATGTGGGCAAACCTGGGTGCCGAACAAGACGCCGACGCGTGGGACGCCATTGCACGCGGCTACGCATGCACCTTGCAGCGACCATTTCGGTATGCAACCTATCTTTTGCTGGCGACAGTGCTTGGCCTACTCGGGTGGTTGCTCGTGTATCATGTGGGAGGCTTAACCCTTTACGTATCAGAACAGGGGGTGTTACGTGCGGCCGGTACAGAAGCCGACACTCTCAGAAACGCTGTTTTCATCGAACCCGGGGGGAAGACACCTTGGATAGGTTGGCTCATTGTGTCCTGCAACTTCCTGGTTTCCTCGGTAGTTTACGCTTTTGGCTACGGCTATTTTTTTGTAGCGGCGGCTGCTCTTTACCTATTGCTGAGACGTGACACGACACAAACGCCGATCGACGAGGTGTTTCTTGGCGAAGA
Source organism: uncultured Pirellulaceae bacterium (assembly GCA_964425225.1). GTDB lineage: Bacteria > Planctomycetota > Planctomycetia > Pirellulales > Pirellulaceae > BPJU01. Next base: position 14,543 of record CAYRMD010000008.1, read on the forward strand.
CGATGAATCGATGCGGCTTCCCCCTCTGCCGACAGCACCTGCGGCTGGCGGTGGTTCGCAGTAGGCTATGCGGCAAAAACGATCCTCCGTCCGAGTTCGGCTCCGAAACTCTACGATCGACTCTCGCCATCTTCTAAGTACACACAATCCAAAGCTTCGTTTGTTTCCATTCGCGCCGTTGCGTTAAATCCGTAGTTATCTTTTCCTCTGAATCCGGGCGTCAAACTTGTAGGTTAGGAATAAAACAGTGTGGCAAAATTCGTGCAGCGGCCCTGACCCGATGAAAAAAAGCGATTGTAGGGCACGTTGCAACGTGCCCCTACGTATCAAAACGTGCCCTCATCATGTAAATCGCCCTCCGTGAACCTGACACGGAATTACCACGTACATATCGAATAGCAAACCACGCCACAATGCGTCGTCCCCACTCAATTATCGCAACAAACACATTAACAATTTTCCGTATTTCTATTTTCATTCGCATGCATCGGCATTAATCCTCAGCGGCGATCGTAGGGGCTCGTTGCCAGCCTGTCTATCACCAACATTTTTTCGGTCGCGGCCGTACGTAAATTGCCGGGACTAGCACCATGTCGTGGGGCCGTCGGTAATCGCACCACAAGGTGCTTATTTACGGGCTCGCCGTCACACTTGTGCCCTAGAAAGCCATCTACGTTGATAGCGCTCGTCGCCTTTCAAACTCTTACTGGACTAGCCAGGGTACCAAATTCCGCATTCTGGGCTTATGCAGTTTGACCATTGGCTTGCCTAGCTTCAGATTAGGGCTGCCGTAGTCGTGGGCCAACGCCATCACAAAGTTTTCGACCGTGAATGGTCCGCTACGGCTGTTCTCGACGTGGTCTGGTCTGTTACCTTGAGCCGTCGTTCGGCAGGTGTGTTTTGAGCCAAATTCGCCAAAGCAAACATTCCCTCGGCGGGGTTACTCTTACCCGTAAGAAGCACCATTAACGGTGGCATTTCGATAAAATTTTGCGTAGCAGATCCTTACGCCGTACAGCCGAAAAAATGCCCAACTCGAGAAGTTGGTAATAGCCCGCGATCGCAACCCGATGGGATCCCACGAGGTGGCCCGATTCGTACATTGCCGCTCCCTGACGGTGGCGGCTTCGAAAAGCTAGAGCTCGATCTTGTCTCTTTGCATCCATCGACATGCGCAGCGCACGCCTGTTATAAAGCGAAAGGGTAGCGATAGCCTGCGTAACGGCTAAGTCCAGCCCAGAATTGAGACACATACGCGTGCTTTGAAATGGTAGAACGCGAGCGCGGTGTGTTCGGTGACAAGCTGCTCCTACGACGGAGCCGTTGTTTCCCAAGAAGGAGGGTACTTTCGCAAATATCAAAACGAATTATGCACTCGGCTTGGTAAGGGAGGGCCAATTCGGATTGTGCCCAAAACGTGGCCTTGCTGCTACCTTTTAACTAACTTTTCTATTCTGTCCGGATCTGGTGTGTCATTAAGCCAGTGGTTTGCGGCACCGACTGGGCAGACTCTCCCGGGGCAACCCTGCAGCAGCGAGGGTGCCGTGAACGCGAGCCAATTTGTTTTTTTCGCGGACGGCCTCTAGTCAACTTGGCTTTAATGTGGTGCAATTTGGAATCCGAGGAGCATTGGCTTTGTTGTGGGTTAGGACGTTAGGTCAGAGTGGAACTGGAGCGGACGCGGATGACACCTGCCGAGATTCGAGCGCTGATCATTGAGATTTTGGGTAGTATTCTGCCAGATGTTGACCTAAGCCAGTTGCGCGATGAGATTCCTTTTCGCGAGCAATTACCGCTAGATAGCATGGATTTTTTAGACATTGTTATGGAGCTGCGCAAGCGCTTCCGGATCCAGATTCCCGAGAACGATTACGGCATGTTGGCCAGTATGGCCAGTGCGATTGAATATTTGACTCCGCGACTGATTCGCAAGCACGTTTAAGCGGTCGCTGAGAAGCCCGAAGTTGCAAAACATTGGAACCGGGAATCTGTCGCGCCGTGAACGATTCGAGGGGTACGTCCCTGCGCCGAGCTGGACTATGTATGACGCAATCATTATCGGAGCCGGCATGTCGGGGCTGGCCGCCGCGATCCGGCTGGCTCAATTTGACCAACGAGTCTGCATTTTGGAGCAGCACTCGATGGTCGGCGGGCTCAATTCGTATTATCGACTCCAGGGGCGCACCTTTGACACCGGTTTGCACGCGATCACCAACTACGCGCCCCGCTCGGCCCATTCACAACCGTTGGTGCGTCTCTTGCGCCAATTGCGGCTCGACTGGGACTCCTGGATGCTCCGACCCCAGCGTGAATCGGCGATTGTGTTTCCGGGGGCTACACTGCGTTTTAACAATGATCCGGAGTATCTGGTGAGCGAAGTCACGTCTGTTTTCCCTCGTTGTCGCGACTCGTTGCGACGCTTGTTCGAAACGCTGCTCGACTATTCGCAATGGAACAGCGCCGAAGCCCAAGCTTCCGCTCGCGAACGTTTGCTAGCCATTCTCAAGGAGCCGCTGCTGGCGGAAATGCTGTTGTGTCCGGTTATGTGGTATGGCAATGCACGGCCTGGTGACATGGATTGGGGTACGTTTAGTGTTATTTTTCGCAGCATTTTCACGGAAGGCTTGGCCCGCCCAGTCGACGGAATCTTGCGGATTTTGAGGAGCTTGGTTCGCCGTTACCGAAGTTTAGGCGGGGAATTGCGGCTTCGCTGTCCTGTGCGCCGCATCGTGGTTCGATCCGGACGCGCTGAAGGAGTCGAGCTGGCCGGTGGCCAGACGCTTCTGTCGCGGCGAGTGGTCTCTTCTGCCGGCTGGACAGAGACGCTGCGCTTGTGCGGCATGGAACCGGTTTGCGGGGAACAAGAGCCGAGACTTTCTTTTGTCGAAACGATCTTCGTACTGAATCAGGGCACCCAGCGACTGGGGCATCGTTACACGATGCTGTTCTACAACCTTTCGGACCACTTCGACTGGCGTGCGCCGCAAGGTGATTTGTGCGATGTGCAAAGGGGGGTTGTCTGCGCGCCAGATAACTTTGTCTATCAGGAAGGGGACCCACCTGTAGATCCCATGTTACGTATCACGGTTTTGGCTCAATATGCTGGCTGGGCGCGCCTGAACGACGAGCAATATCGCGCCGAAAAGGAAAAATGGCGCGAACGAATTGCTGGGGCCTTAGACCCATACGTACCCGGGTTTCGCTCATCCGTTATTCAGCATGATATGTTTACACCAAAAACCATCCACCGCTACACGTGGCACGACCAAGGCGCGGTCTATGGCTCACCGTGCAAATGCCGGGATGGGCGCCTGCCGCTGCAGAACGTTTTTCTATGCGGTACGGATCATGGGCTGGTGGGCATTGTTGGAGCGCTAACGAGTGGAGTTCTGATTGCGAACCGATATTGCCTCCGCACTGGAGAGAGCTGTTGAATGCCAAGGGATTTTCTCGCTGGGGTCGACTCAAAATACGATGTAATCGTTATCGGTAGCGGTCTGGCGGGTATGACATGTGCCAACGTCCTGGGACGACTGGGACACCGTGTACTGCTGCTGGAACAGCATTATAAATTGGGGGGCCTTGCTACGTGGTTTCGTCGCCCGGGGGGACACATATTTGATATCTCGTTGCATGGTTTTCCCTATGGCATGGTCAAGAGTTGTCGGCGCTATTGGAACGAGGAAATTGCCGCTTCCATCGTCCCTCTGCGAGTCATTCGCTATGACAATCCCATGTTTTCACTCACGACCCGCTTTGATCGCGAAGATTTCACTCGACTCCTTATCACTCGTTTCCAACAAACACCACAAAATGTCGAGGCATTTTTTAATTTCCTTCAAAGAATGAATTTTTATGACGATCAGACAATGACTGTGCGCGAATTATTCGACCGTTTTTTCCCGGGACGTGAGGATATTATTCGACTATTAATGGAACCGATTACCTATGCCAACGGCTCGACGCTGGAAGACCCGGCGGTCACATACGGAATCGTCTTTTCCAATTTTGTGGCCAAAGGTGTGTATACGTACCAGGGTGGTACGGAGGACCTTATCAGCAAGATGAAAAACGAACTATGTCGAAATGGCGTAGATGTGCGCATTCGAACTAGTGTTGATCGCGTGGTGATTGAAAAACGTAGGGTCAAGGGTGTTGCCGCAAATGGTCGCTTTGTCGCTTCACGGGCGGTAGTGTCGAATGCGAATCTTTTGACGACCATCTTTCGATTCGCCGGTCCCCGGCATTTCGATCGCCGGTTTTTGGATGAGGCCCGGTCGGTACGATTGAACAATTCCAGCACGCAAGTTTATATTGCCTTACAACCGGGCGATGTTTTGGAAGAAAGTACGGGTGATTTGCTTTTCAGTTCGACTGCGCCACTGTTTCGAACCGAGCTACTTTTAAGTCGCAACATTACCAGTAGGACATTTTCGTTCTATTATCCGAAAACGCGCCCGCAGGCGCCGCCGAGGTGTTACATTGTTTCGAGCACGAACGCGCGTTACGAGGACTGGGCCCATTTGTCCGACGAAGAGTATCGCCGGTCGAAACAGGATTTGATCGATACCACCTTGGTTGCATTGGAAAAATACGTTCCCAACATCCATAATCGGATTAGCTACGTCGAAGCGGCTACGCCGCGAACCTTTAAAAGATATACGGGGCATGTAGGTGGCGCAAGTTTCGGCACGAAGTTCGAGGGATTGCACGTCAGCCGGAAACTCCCAGAAGCTATCCAGGGATATTTTCATGCTGGAAGCGTTGGGATCATCATGTCCGGTTGGCTTGGCGCTATCAATTACGGTGTAATCGTAGCGAACGAAGTGGATGACTATCTTACGCGTCACCCATCTCAGTCCGTTGCCCCAGAAGCCATGCGGGACGGTTGTTCGGTGCTTGAAGCGCAAGAGGGATAACGACGTTTCTTATGGGAATGGTGTGGGGATGACCGGCTTTTCGGCAAGACAACTCGATGCGCGTGCGATTTATCAATACGTACCGCATCGACCTCCGATGCTGTTGGTGGATGAGGCCGTGTGGGAAGAACCTCGGCGGTTGAGGGCACTCAAAACGTTTCGTGGGGACGAATTCTTCCTGCAAGGTCATTTTCCCGAGGAACCGGTGGTACCCGGTATGATTTTGTGCGAATGCGTCTTGCAGGCTGGAGCTCTTTTGGCAGCCCTCCAGCATGAGTCGAAGGTCGATGGGGCCTTGCCGGTCGTCACTCGCCTGCAGCAGGTTCGGTTCAAACGAATCGTACGACCCGGCGACACGGTGGCTGTACATGTGGCGTTGACAGAGCGCGTTGGGAGCGCGTTTTACATGCAAGGAACCATCCGGGTACAAGATGCGTTGGCCGTGTCGTTGGACTTCGCTTGCATGCTCGTCGAAAGGACACAACTGTGAAGCCATCGTGTGGCTGGACTCTGGAAGGACGTCGCTATCTGGTATTCGGCGTGGCGAATCGACGAAGTGTGGCTTACCACGTCGGCCGCCGCCTGGAGTCCCTCGGCGCCCAATGCGTCTATGTGGTCCATACAGAAGAGCGCCGCCAAACAGTTGCTCATCTCTTGCCCGGCGCGCCGATATATGTGTGCGATGTGACGTGCGACCACCAGATCGAGCAACTGCGGTGCACCCTGGCTCAGGAAGGCACACGCTTTGATGGCATGTTGCATAGTGTGGCGTATGCCGATTACCGATCCGTACCTGCCGCCTTTCATCGCACGGACCGCCAGGCCTTTTTCCGCGCTTTCGACGTCTCCTGTTTTTCGCTGATACGCTTGAGCGACTTGCTACATCCGTTATTGGCACCAGATGCCTCGGTAGTAACAGTGTCGATCTCAACCACGCGCATGGCCGCTCAAAACTACGGGTACATGGCCCCGATCAAAGCAGCGCTGGAATCCAGCGTGGCATTCTTGACTCAGGCGTTCAGCCGGTTCTCTGAGATCCGGTTTAATGCTGTCGGCGCCGGCCTGCTTAAGACATCTTCTTCGGCCGGCATTCCTGGGTACGTGGATGCCTACTTGTACGCCGAGCGTGTGATTCCTCGCCGTCGAGCCTTACAAACCGAAGAGGTGGCCGATGTGGTTGTCTTTCTGCTCAGCCCTTACTCGTCAGGTATCGTGGCTCAAACGATCATCGTGGATGCTGGTCTTTCGATTAATTATTTCGATCCCGATATTATCGAAAGGGTTCTCGCGGAAGATGGCCTAACGCGGATCGAAAAACCGCGTACTGAGAGCACCCCCGAATAACCCGTGAATGTTTGTCACATCGGTACCGCATAAGCTCTACGGTGGCGATTTTGGGGCGAACGAGGGTATAGCCGCATTTGCCACTAAATCAACACGGCGCAAAGGTGCACGTAAAAAGGAAACGAGGCACGTTATTGCTTGATTCCGCTGTTGCCGTTTTGGGTTTCCACACCGGGCATAGTTCTTGCCTGTCTGTTTTGGTACTCCCGCGGTAAAGCTGTCGCTCGTCGAAAACGGCTGCCGGACGGCCACGACTGACCAATGGCGCCGCATACGGCGTTTCTCCAATCCAAGCAAAATGAATAAACTCACCCCGCCTTCACACAGTACAGAATTCTTTGCACCCGTCAGAGAGTTCACACCGGGGAGTGGATGGTTTTAAGCTACGATTGAAGTGACTTAAATGGCCGCGGTATATATCGAAGTTGCTCGTTGTTGTCCGATTGAAGAGCACCGCGAGAAGTTCGGCAGCGAGTAATTGCCCATGACGAATCTTCGAAATTTGCTGGATCACGCATGGAAGCTGCATCAAGCCAGGCGGTTTGACGAAGCAGAAGCAATCTATCGTCACGTCCTGGCGGCAGCTCCAAAATTGGCGGAGGCCTGGTGTTACTTGGGAATTGTGCTCTATGACCGCGGGAGGTTCGAAGAATCCGTAGAGGCGTATCGGCAAGCAATTCAGCTCCGTAACGCCTTTCCGATTGCGTGGAGCAATATGGGTAATTCGTTGTCCGCTTTAGAAAGGTGGGAGGAGGCCGAACAAGCGATCCGCACAGCGATTCGACAACAACCGGATTACGCCACCGCGTGGCTAAACCTCGGTGCGCTTTTCTTAAAACAAGGTCGGCTACAGGAATCGATTGGGGCTTTGGAACGGGCGGTGCAATTAGCACCCCAGAATGAGGCAGTCCATAGGAATTTGGGAGCGGCGCTGGTGCGCTCGGGGCGGATCGACGAAGGCTGGGAACACAATGAGCGGGCGTTGCGCTTAGCGCCGCGCAGTGCCGAAGCTCGTCGCAACCGCGCGATCGTACGCCTTTTAATGGGCGACTGGCGGTCAGGTTGGAAGGAATATGAGTGGCGTTGGTATTGTCCCGAACAGTCCTGGCCCCAACGTCCCGAACCGCTCTACGAGGGGCAACCTTTGGAAGGTAAACGACTCCTGCTCGTGGCCGAACAAGGTTTAGGCGACACGATACACTTTGTTCGCTACGCGGAGTTGGCCCGGCAACGAGGCGCACGCGTGCTCGCCGAAGTCCAGCCGGAACTGATCCCGCTACTGGAGTCATTTCGTGCCGTAGAGTGTTGGTTACCGCGCGGCGGTCCTACCGTGATGTGTGACTATTTTTTACCGATGATGAGTGCACCTCGAGTTTTCGGAACTGTCCCCGAATGTGTGCCGGCGCCGATTCCCTATTTGGCAGCGCAGCCGGAACTTGTCGAGAAGTGGCAAGAACAACTGCCGCCCGCACCGTTGCGCATTGGCTTAGTATGGCAAGGCAGTCGATCACACCCGGCTGACCAACAGCGCTCGATGCCGCTGGCTCTTCTGGCACGCCTGGCTCGACCCGGACGCGTACTCGTCAGTTTGCAAAAAGGTTTCGGGGCTGAACAAATACGTGCTCTTCAAGAACCTCGGTCGGTACTCGATTTGGGCAACGAGCTTGATGCGGTGGCCCCTTTTTTAGATACGGCGGCCCTGATATGTGTCTTAGATCTTGTCATCTGCGTAGATACGGCGGTGGCTCACTTGGCCGGAGCTCTGGGGCGACCGGTTTGGGTAGCTCTGCCCTTTATCCCCGATTGGCGCTGGCTTTTACACAGATCCGATACGCCCTGGTACCCCACCATGCGACTCTTTCGGCAACCGCGTTATGGAGATTGGGAATCGGTCATCCAGGAGATGGACCGAGTCTTACTCGAACAATTTGGGAGCTAGTAAGTTCGAACAGCCGGGTACTAGAGCGGATCATAGGGAGTTCGAGCGAGGAGGGCTTCGATCAAGCGGCGATTTCCACTGGGAAAAGTCAATTCTCTTAGCATCTGCCGCTCGACCCAACAATAAGGCTCGCGAGCCGTCGGTTGCGGTTCTCGGGGAACGCACGCAAAAAACTCCAACAGCAATTCGCAATGAGCGTAGCGGATGCGCTCGAATCCATAACGTCCCACGACCTGGACACACAGCCCGGTTTCTTCATAGCACTCGCGTACGGCTGCCTGCACAGGCGACTCTCCCGGCTCGAGCTTTCCGCCCGGAAACTCCCAATACCCGGCTAGGTCGACGCCTGGCGGACGTCGACCCACCAAGAACCGATCCTGCCACTGGACCACGGCAACGGCGATCGGGCAAGGAGTTCCAGGATCTTTGGAGGACATCGATCCAATGCCTTTACTACAGGCGAGCGGGCTGTTGACATGTCTTAGAAAGGGCATATCTAGGAAACTGGGTGTCGTGTGCCGTTAGAATTTTGTCAAAAGCTTTACGTAGATCCAGCGGTGTGCTTTAGTTCATCGAGCCAGCGGCCTGGCGTTCCCATAATGTTGTATCCGGCATCGACGTGCAGGATTTCTCCGGTAATCCCATCGGAGTAACTGGACAGCAAAAACGCGGCAGCTCGGCCCACTTCCTCGTGTGTTACATTGCGTTGGAGAGGAGCAATCTTTTCGTAAAGGAATTGCATCTCGCCCACGCCGGCTGCTGAACCTGCCAGAGTCTTTAAGGGGCCTGCACTGATGGCATTGACTCGTATACCCCCTCTTCCCAGGTCGAAGGCTAGGTAGCGGACGCAGGCATCGAGAGCCGCTTTACAAATCCCCATGACATTGTAACCCGGAACGCACTTTTCACCGCCAAAATAGGTCATCGTCAGGATCGAGGCTCCTGGATTCAGCAGGGGTCGAGCCGCACGTGCCAACGCCAAGAAGCTGTAGACACTTACGTCCATGGCCAATTGGAATCCGGCCCGGCTCGTATCAATTGTCGACCGATTCAGGTCTTCGCGATCGGCGAAAGCGATGGAGTGCAATAGAAAGTCGATCCTACCGAACTCTTCGGATGTTTTCTGCATGAGGTGGGCAATGTCTTCCTCCTTCTGCACATCCAACGGCACCAAAAACTTGGCATGGGGTTGGTTTTCCAAACACTTTGCCACACGGCGGCGGTTCTTTTGTTTCTCGTCGTCAGGTCGATCGGGTAAATGGCTAAAACCACACCAACCTCCCTGAGCCATCACCTCTTGGGCAACTGCCCAGGCAATGGACCGATCGTTTGCCACTCCCAGAATCAACCCTTTCTTGCCGTCAAACCAACCCATACGCTCATCCTTCTGGTAATTGTTCCGGATCTACCACTGCCTCGTGCCGACAGGCTCTTAGAGGCAACCACCGCGGTGTGTGGGGCGCTCTATAATGATGACAGTGTACGAGACGTCACTTATAGTCGGCGGCTGGAGATTGGACAAGTGAGCTTGAGTCGGGAAGCGGAAGAAAGCGGGTTTTTCACACCGGGCAGCGATAGAGTGGCCGAGTGGGCTGCGGTCCTCTGGCGACTCGACCCGGCGGTTTGGGAAGACCCGGAGCAGTTTGCGCACCAAGCGTTGGAAGTCGCTCGTACAGCCTTCGGCGCACGGGGCGTTGCTTTAGTCACGCAGCGCGGAGCCCTGTGGCACCCCCTATGCGCGGTGGGTCAAGTGGCATGTTCAGACCACGGGATCATTGGTCAAGCGTGCGTCGAAGAAAAAGTCTCTCGATCGGATGCTGTGTGGATCGTGCCTGTGGATTGGGATACTCCCTCCGCCTTATTGATGGAGCCTGGGCGATGGGCTTTCGGACAACAAGCTGCAGAAGCCTTACGTCGACAATGGAATGCGATAGCCCGTAGCGTTTGGCGCTCCGCACGCGCAGCTCGACGTTGTCGCCAGGCCGAAGTGCTCCTGGAAGTAGTCGCCCGTTGGCAGGCCACGCGTAATACCGAGGAGCTCCTGCGGCGCATGGCCGAAACTTCCACCGCTGTTTTGCAAGCCGAACGCGCCAGTATTTTTCTGTGGGATCGAGCCAACCGGGTTTTGGTGGCCAAGCCGGCACTGGGAGTCGAAGGAGGTGAACTGCGTGTGCCAGACGACCGCGGCGTAGTCGGGCAGGTGGTACAGACTGGCCGCCCCTATCGAGTCAATGTCGACGAAGACCAAACGGTTATCGATCGAACCGTCGACCGGAAATTGGGTTTTCTAACGCATTCGCTCCTCTGCGTTCCGCTCGTAGGACCAAATGGGACCATCCTGGGTGCATTCGAAATGATCAATAAACAGGGCGGGATTTTTACGGAGGAAGACGAGTACATCTTGCAGCAGTTGGCGCGCCATGCGTCATTGGCCCTCGAGAATAGTAAGCATGTCGAGCAGTTGTTGCGTACGCGCTGTGCATGGGCGAACCAAGCCGTTCAAGGTGCGGTGCTCGTGGGAGAGCACCCGTCCATCGTTGCCCTGCAAGAAACCATTCGCAGGGTCGCCCAAACCGAGCTGCCCGTCCTGTTACTGGGAGAAAACGGCACCGGAAAAGAGGTCGTTTGTCGCATGATCCACGCGCTTAGCCGTCGGCCCGACGAACCGCTGCTGGCGGTCAACTGCGCGGCGATGCCCGAGACGTTGTTGGAAAGCGAATTATTCGGGCACGAAAAAGGTGCTTTCACCGACGCTCGTGAAGCACGTGCCGGGAAATTCGAGGCAGCCGGTGCCGGTACCCTATTTTTGGATGAAATCGGCGAATTGAGCCTTGCCGGACAAGCCAAACTATTGCGCGCCATCGAAGAAAAACATATCATGCGTCTTGGAGGTAATAGACCCATTGCTATTCAAGCACGAGTGATCGCGGCCACGAATCGCAATCTTGCCAATCTCGTACAACGAGGCCAATTCCGAGACGATTTATACTACCGGTTGAACGTGGTAACTTTGCATCTTCCACCCTTGCGCGAGCGAGGCAACGACGTCGTACTCTTGGCACGGCATTTTCTCGACGAGTTTTGTCGGCAGGCAGGCCGCCCACCGCTCAAACTTACGCCAGCCGCCTGTCGGCTCCTTTGCCAGCACCGCTGGCCGGGTAACGTTCGCGAACTGCGTAACCTCATGGAACGCTTCGCCTATCTGCACCCTCGGGACACAATCGATGAGAACGATTTGTCGGGATTGGTGGAGCCGGCGGCAACCGACCCATCCACTTCAGGAAGTTTGCGGGCGGCGACACGCGCTTTTCAAATGCGCTACATCCGTGAACAACTGCGTCGAAACGGTAGCCTTAGTGCTGCGGCGAAGGCACTCGGCATGCACCGAGCGAACCTTTATCGAAAAATCAAGCAGCTTGGACTAAATTTCTCGGTAGACGACCGTCCTGCCGAATCGTAAACGGCAAGCTCAGATGCACCTTAAACCATTATGGGCTACAACGGGGACAAGCCAGCAATCGTGTCTTTGCCCTAAGGAGAATGCTCACCATGCTGCACGACGTGTCTGATACCAACGGTCAGGGTGTGCAACAGGCGTTCGGGGGACGGTGGTTGCATGCTGGTCGAAGGGACAAACGCAATCTCGGGCAGGGTTCACATAACCGGCGGAGGTTCTTGCAGTTGACGTTGCTTGGCGCAACCGGTCTTGCTACCCGCTCTCTCCAGGGACAACCGGCAGCAATTCGTTGGTATGACGTAACAAGTTGGGGTGTAGAGGGGCGAGGTTGGACAGACGAGGAACGCCAGCGGTACTTCGATCGCTTGCCCGCTAAGGCCGAAGCAACCGTGCCGCCGGCCGTGTGGGGTTTGAATCATCATTCGGCGGGGATGGCCGTTTTATTCGCAACGGACGCCACACAAATCTACGTGGAATACGAGCTGTTTTCTTCGCGACTGGCAATGCCCCATATGCCGGCTACGGGAGTTAGCGGATTGGATCTGTATGCGCGCGATAGCGATGGGCAATGGCGCTGGCTTCAGGTCGTCCAACCCACGTCGCAGCAAATCAATCAACTCCTTGCCGGTGGTCTCGATCCCGGCGGCCGTACGTATCTTTTGTATTTACCGCTCTATAACGGAGTCAACTCGCTGCAGATTGGCGTGCCGGATAAAGACACTTTCACGCCGATACGGCCGCGTGACGACCGGCCGATCGTGTTTTACGGCACCTCGATAATTCAAGGCGCGTGTGCTTCGCGACCGGGAATGGCCCTACCGGCCATCGTCGGAAGGCGCCTGGATGTACCGACGCTCAATTTAGGTTTCTCCGGGAATGGCAGGATGGATCGGTCCGTCGTCGAATTGATGGCCGAATGGGACGCGGAAATCTTCTGTATTGACTGTCTTCCCAACATGGATCCGGATTTGGTTCGCGAGCGGACCGGTCCTTTAGTTCGGCGGCTGCGGGAAGCTCGACCTCAGACGCCGATTCTTCTCGTAGAGGATCGGCCATTTACGAATTCGCGGTTTTACGAATCGCGTCGCCGTTTTCATGAGGCCAATCATGCCGCGCTTCGTGAAGCATATCGGCAACTGCTGGCTGAAGGAGTACAACGGCTGTTTTATTTGGCGGGACATACCTTGTTGGGAGACGATGGAGAAGCCGCCACGGACGGATCGCATCCGAGCGACCTTGGTTTTTCGCGGTATGCGGATGCCTACCTTCGAGTCATTCAACAAATCCGCAAGGAGGTTAACCCCTGACAAGGAGGGCATCGCGGATCGATTGGTTTTACTACCCCAACCACAGGACCGTGATTAAGGGCAATTTAGGGTTTCTCATATTTTTGGATAGTTCGATCGATCAGGGCAGTGATTTCATCCTGGGACATATCAAGCGCCACAGCCACTCGAGCAAACAGTTGTTTTTCTCGATCTGCCAACTTTCCGTCGGCTGCCATCATACGCAGCATTTCTTCTAGGAGCTGCACTGCTTGGGACCGCTCGATGGGGAGTCGCACCGCGCCCGGTTCGGACTCTAATGTTTCACGCACCAGTTGCGCAAACGTTGTCTCATCGATGTTCCATAATCGGGCATATTCTTTGAGCAACTCCAGCTCCGACTCAGTCAGACGCTGATCCACTAATGCTGTTACGATGAGGTTTCGCAAAAGTTGGGTTCGGATACTCATGGTAGCAATTTCTCTCCGGGAGTTTCCCAGGCCGTTTTAGGGGCGGCGGATAAAATGATCAGCATAACTTCGTACATGCTTGCCCTGCAGCACGTGTACAGTTCGTAGTTTCTGGATAGTGCTGTCGCTGAATTGCGCAAGTGGCAGATGAATAAACTGTTTGCCGAAGCGCCGCGCCAATCGCCGCCAGCCAGCTCCAATCGGCACCGGACTCAGCACCACAATATGCCTCTGCTCGGCATGCAAGCACGCCGCCGCTAGAAGACGTTCTTCGAGCGTGTCAGCAAAATCCAATCGACGATCGCGCCAAATATCAGGAATTAAGCGTGGCGGATATAAGAATAGGGCGCCACCATATGTGGCCACAGCGATGCCGGGTCCAATAATCTCTTTCATATAATCAGTCGCAAAAAACGCCAAAGTCGACTCATCTTCATGCTCGGCATACCAGGTCGTTCTCCATGGATAGTCACGGGGATCTGCGGGGCAATCGAATAGCATCACTGCACAATCCAATTGACCTCGACTAGGAGGTAACACTTTGACGTAGATATCGCCGGTATACCAGTGTCGCAAGGTGTCCCGAATATCGATCCCGTCTTTAATACTGGTAGTGAACTTCTCTGTTCTTGCCAAATCAGCTCCTAATACGGCCTTAGCACGATCGAAAAGATGAGCCCGAAAACTTTCGATTGCGTCATCTTCTGGTGGGTAACTGCATTGTTGATAGGGATCCCAAGCAATACGCCATTTCTGCACCTCGGATCGTTCGGGTCGCCGCCGCAGCACATAACTCCGCCACCGGATCGGCCGGCCCGGCAAGCGGCTTACGAGTCGAATTAAGCGACCATCGTCGAACCTGGCGCGGTCGATTCCCAAAGTGACTCGAGGGTAATTGGTTTCTCGGCCGTACGGATAGTCACGCGCACGCTCCACAACATGCAGGGCGAAGCTGTCGCCTGCTATCTGTTGCGCCGCTACGACGATCGTGTAAAGATCCGGGGTAAATCTCCGATCGATAAGGCAAAGATTGCGAATGTACTTAAGCATCAGGGAAAGTAAATAGGGCGTAATGCGCCTGGCTCGTTTTTTGAACTCCTCCAAATACGAGGTTCGCGCAGCTAACAGCAATTCCTTCACTCCGTCGATGGACAGGTTGGCGTCGTCATCCAGCTCGAAGCGCGCCCGTTCGTATAGCCCGGTGATAAATGGAAATTCTCCGAGCATGAAAAGAAGCGTGCGCCGTTCCGGCTCATAAATGGTGATGTCGCCCGTCAATTCATCTTCAGAATCTTTCCAGCGTTCGCGGTAGGCAAGACGAAGCCATGGCCATTCGACGAGCGAACACAGCATCAAAATGCGGTGATAACGCGCTTCTAACATGCGAAGTTGTCTGGCCATACGTGCTAAACGCCGGTGAAACTGGAGCGAGCCGGGCTTTCGCAATACCGGTACCACGGCAGCAACGTACCGCTCCAGAGGAACTTTCTTCAATGCGTACGGATCGGGGAGCACACTGCTGAAAGCCTCGAACGTCTCGGTTTCTAAATCCACGAACGCTCGCGGAATGTGCTCCTCCATGGCAAATCGCAGGGCTGCAATCACCGGCTGACACGGTTCGACCGGGACATAACTTGCCGCAGTTAAATGCCGGTCTTCGGATTCGGAGTCCGACTGCCATGAATCCACCGTTGGTTCCCAATTGGGGGCGGCTTCTTGGATCACCAGTAAAGGCTGGGGCAGTTGAAGAATCGCTTCTTCGACCGGCCTGCGGAAACTAGGCGGTAGCGGTACAGCCAGGCAGTCGAATGTGCCCGATAGCAAACGCCGCCGAACCTCGACAGCGAAGTCACCGCTTCCGTGCACGACGGGCAGCAATGTAATCCGATCGCTGAGTCGCAGCACGCCTTCGGCCGTCGGTCCCATGTTTCCTCTGCGTCCGACAAAAAAGAGCAACCGAATTGTCATCAATCCTCGTCATCGTCCGGCCGCTCTGGGTGCAGGGGATCATCCGATTCCCAGAAAAAATCCCCCAAGCCCAGGGGCAGGGCTTCACCACCCAAGCTGCGCTTTTTGCGTTTGGCCAAAGCATCCAGATCCAAGGCATCCGCACCAAGGCATTTTTCGAGCGCTTCTCGCCAAACTTTGTCCTTGGCCGCTGGATGACCCTCCGTTTGCGCTAGCCGCTTCATAGCATAGCGCAAAACATTAATTCCGTCACGCACCGCAAAGTCGAGCCCCAATGCATGAGCCTGTTGGAGAAAATCGACGGTGATGGCTAGCATTTGGTCTTCAGCAAAGGGCAAGTGGTATTTCAATATGGCAAGCTCCTCCTCTCGAGAGGGAAAGCCGAGAGCGAGCGTTGGCTGAAGGCGGCTAAGAATATAATCCGGGATCTCGTACGTGGACTCGTCTTCATTCATCGTCACGGCACATCGGAAGTCCGGATGAGCGGGAATGGTAATACCGGCGACGATCGATTCCACGTAGCGACGATGGTCAAAAAGTGGAGCGAGACTTGCCCACGATTTTTCATTCATGCGGTTGCCTTCGTCTAGGACACATACACCGCCGCGAATCATAGCACTCACCAGCGGGGAAGCGTGGTAGGCGATGCGTCCATGATGCGACAGTACCGGCGTGATGAGCAGATCCTCGGGCCGAGTGTCCGCCGTGCACTGATACACGTAAAGCTCCTGTCCCCGTACACGAGCTGCTGCCATCGCTAAGGCGGTCTTTCCAATACCCGGCACGCCGACCAGCCGCGGTGTCAGCGGTAAGTCTTTCTGGTCAACCACCACCCAGCATGCCAGCAATTGTTGGAGAATTTCCCGTTGGCCAATCCATTGGACGTCGGCACGGTGGGGTGGGCCAAGCTGAATCGGAACCCCTTCGATCGTTACCTGTCTATCCATAGGGAATTTTCCCGAAAACAAGCCGTGGTAATTGGCTGCCGGTGCTGTTTCGCCAAGTTCTACATCGCCATCGTCGCAAACTCGATGCTCGTCGCCTCACGTTCTATTGTGACAGAGGGCTATTGGCCCGAAAAGGTCGTTTCTTATTGCGGCAGTACGTATCGTGAACTCTTCGATCGGTGTTATCCGGATAAAAGGGCGGCACGAATTTCCGCCCGCGCGCGCCGCCAAACGCCGAGGCACATTTTGGTTGGAAAACGCACATGACTTGAGGCGAGTGCTACGTTTGAGAAGGACAGATTCTACGCAAGCTGAATGTCGTATCACGGTTGCGGTAACGACGTGGTAATACTGCGTCGGAATTAGGGTGACGATTATGGCAACTTTGCGGCTTTTGCGCGTCAGATGGACAACCGTATGGAGCTTTTTGGTTATCTTGGCTGGAGCCGTTTTCTTATCGCGCAATCATGCAGACCCCGACTTCTGGGGACATGTCCAATATGGACGCGACGTACTGCGGAATGGCTTGCCTTTAACGGCAACGTATTCGTACACGGCTATCAACTACCGATGGATCAATCATGAGAACCTTTCAGAAATCATATTTGCCTGGGTCGTCGATCATTGGGGGGTGCCGGCACTATTGTTCATGAAAGCGTTAAGTGGTGCTGCACTTACAGGGATACTCTGGTTCCGTTTACGCCACAGAGGTCTTACACCCTTGGTGGCAACGGTCGTACTCTTGGCCGGCTTGGCCAACGTTATGTTTTTTTGGACGCTACGCCCCCAGTGGTTTACCCTCACGTTGTTCGTCGTGCTGCTTGCACTACTAGATGACAAATCGAGCCAGGCCGGCCGTAGTCTTGGCACGTCGAGTGGCGCCCAACTGACGGAGGGGCGTCGAATGTTGAGAAGGCTCCTATGGATCGCTCCAGGAGTTTTCCTTGTGTGGGCAAACTTTCATGGAGGATTTGTCCTGGGACTTGTCTTTTTGGCTGCGTATTTGGGGCTTCGTTCCTGTCAATGGGCACTCTCCTTCCGCCGAGCAGGAATCGTTCTAGCAAGTCAAGCTGCCGTTGTGTTGCTATTGTGTGTGGCCAGTACATTAGTGAATCCCTACGGCTGGGAATTGCATCGTTGGTTAAGATACTCCTTGGGAGCTGCACGTCCCGAAATCGCGGAATGGCACCCGCCGCGTTTGTTGGATCCGGTTTTTACTCCGTGGTGGGTATTTCTTGGGTTTTCTGCAATTGTGGGCGCCCTGACCTGGCGTCGACGCGATTGGCTGCGTTCCGTAATGCTGGTGTTGTTCGCTTGGCAACCGCTGCTCCATTTGCGCCATATTCCGTTTTACACACTGGCATTCTTGTGGTGGTGTGCCGAGGATACGGCGATAGTCTGGAATGGGTTCATGCGGCGTTTCGGGATCCGAGCCCGGCTTGCCCCTGCAGCGGATAATCCTCCGCTCTGGCTTTGGATTGCTGCCGGCGCAGTGGCTGTCGGCCTTATCGGTTTGCTCGTTTCTCAGGTAGGCGTTATTCCTGTACATCGTGAGCAATACCCGGTGGACTGCGTTCAGTACATCGCACGGCAAGGCCTGGATGGGCGAATGGTGGCTCGATTCGATTGGGCCCAGTACGTCCTTGAGACTTTCGCGCATGGCCCGAAAGATCGCCCCGTGACACTGGCGGTCGACGGTCGTTTCCGCACGTGTTACCCGCGTTCTGTCTTAGATGCCTATTTCGACTTTGCGCAAGGTGATGATCCGGCCTGCCGGAATCGTGCCCCCAACTCGCCCCCGTTTGATCCCACGCGGATTTTGCGGATGGGAAACCCCGATTTAGTGCTGATCGGATGCGACGAACGACAACCGGGTCGGATCCTTCGCGAGCACGCTCGAGACTGGACACTGTTGTACCGGGATGGCGTTGCCGAGCTGTGGGGGCGGCGCAGCCGATATGACGATCCGAAACGCCCCGATTATGTGGCTTCTGAGCAACGGCTTCTGAACGTGCCCAAGCCGCACGGTTTCGTTCCGTGGCCGGCTCATCCAGATTGGACACAAGGCAATAATACCCGATAAGCATTGTAGTCATTACAATTCGAGAAATTTATTGCCAAGAGATTATTGACCGCGTCAAAATTAACCCGTGGACTTATCACCAAGCCTTTCGGCGTCTGGAATATGATGCAATACTAAATCGCTATCATTCTTGGTATCCGGAAAGATGCGCAATTGTGGGAGAACTGATGTCCAAATTGTTATTGGCGAGACCAGCGTTCTTCTCGTCCTCTGCGTTGGGTACGTGGGAATTGGCACCACAGAGACACGGAGGAGCGCAAAACACCGGTTCGACCTTTTGGGAAAGCGAATGCTTAAGGAACCGTTGCACAATTCGCTTGTGTTGTATGGAACTTTTCGCGAAAAGATAAGGTAGTAGTTATGATGTCGCGCTTGCGGTGAGAATCACGATCACATTGTCAAGGAGGCGTCTAATATTAATATGCGTTGCGCATTGTGAGCACTATCCATCCGGGGTTCGTCGCTCATACGCTAACGCAAGTCACCCATAATCAAAGCGCACGCCCGAACGGGGTTATTCTTCTTCGCGCAATTTGGCGAGAATCGAATAGTCTTCCAATGTCGTGGTATCGCCTACTGTTTCGCGGCCCTCGGCGATATCCCGAAGCAGCCGTCGCATGATTTTGCCGCTGCGCGTTTTAGGAAGCGCCGTTGTAAAACGGATCTCATCCGGCTGGGCCAACGCACCGATCTCTTTTCGCACATGCAGGCGCAATTCTTCCTTGAGTTGGGGGCTAGGATCCGCGTTCTTCAGCGTTACAAACACGGCAATGGCTTGTCCCTTGATGGGATCCGATTTGCCGATGGCAGCCGCTTCGGCTACCGCTGGATGGCTGACCAGCGCACTTTCGATCTCGATGGTGCTCAAGCGGTGTCCGGCTACATTGATCACATCGTCAATGCGCCCCATGATCCAGTAATAGCCGTCTTGGTCGCAGCGTGCATTGTCGCCGGTGAGATATTTGTGCGGGATTCTTGACCAGTACTGTTCGCGGTATCGGTTATCGTCACCCCAAATACCACGGAGCATGCCCGGCCATGGCCGGCTGATGACGAGCCAACCGCCGTGACCTTGGGGAACCGGCTCTCCTTTTTCCGTGACGATTTCGGGCACGATCCCAGGGAGCGGTTTTGTACAGCTTCCGGGTTTCAATGGGGTGGCACCTGGCAAGGGCGACATCATGATGCCACCCGTTTCCGTTTGCCACCACGTGTCCACGATCGGACAACGGCCGCCGCCGATTTTATAGTAATACCAAATCCAGGCTTCAGGATTGATTCCTTCGCCTACCGTACCGAGTAATCGGAGGCTAGACAAATCATGTTTTTCCACGTGATGATCGCCCCACTTAATAAAAGACCGGATGGCAGTGGGAGCCGTGTAGAGAATATTGACTCGGCGTTTTTCCACAATGTGCCAGAAACGGTCTTCAGCCGGCCAATTCGGCGCGCCCTCGTACATCAGTACGGTGGCTCCTGCACTGAGCGGGCCATACACGACATAGGAGTGACCGGTAATCCAACCGATATCCGCTGTGCACCAAAAAAGATCCTCGTCGCGGTAGTCAAACACCCATTCGAACGTTTTCTTGGTGTAGAGATTGTAACCGGCGGTGGTATGTTTGATCCCTTTGGGTTTTCCTGTCGAGCCGCTTGTATACAGAATGAAAAGTGGGGTTTCGCTATCCAGAGGTTCGGCGGGACACTGGTCGGAAGCTTGATCCACTAGATCGTGCCACCAGAAGTCCCGGCCCGGTCGCATGGTGATCTCGTTACCGACTCGATGCAGCACGATACACTTTTCGACCGTGGGGGATTTTTCCAAGGCTTCGTCCACGGTGGCCTTTAACGTCAAAAGCTTTCCGCGACGCCACGCTCCATCGGCCGTAATTTGAACGCGTGCCCGCGCGTCATTGTTGCGATCTGCCACAGCTTCGGCGGAAAAACCTGCAAAGATCACCGAATGCACAGCGCCAATCCGGGCGCAGGCCAACATGGCGATGGCCAATTCTGGCGTCATAGGCATGTAGATCGAGACGACGTCACCCTGGCGAACGCCGAGACTCTTTAAGACGTTGGCGAACTTACAGACTTCCCGATGGAGCTGCTGATAGGTCAACGTCCTTTCGTCACCAGGTTCGCCCTCCCAAATAATGGCTGCCTTGTTGCGCCGCCAGGTACCCAGATGGCGATCCAGGCAATTGTACGAGGCGTTGGTTTTTCCCCCGACGAACCACTGAGCAAAGGGTTCGTCCCACCGCAGAACTTCGCGAAACGGTTCGAACCAGTGCAACTCGCTACGAGCCAATTCACCCCAGAACGCCTCAGGGTTTTCGATCGAGCGGCGATAAAGCTGCTCGTATTCTTGCATCGATCCGATGCGCGCACGGGATGCAAACTCGGCGCTCGGAGGAAAAACGCGATCTTCTTGCAAGACCGTATCCAATGCCGCACTTGACTCGGCCATAGCCAACTCCCCGTATCAAAGGTTGTGCGGTCTTTGGCCCCTAGTTTATTATCGGTTCGGCTGGATTTTAGGGATTGGGCAGGAGCCTGTCAACGAAAGGCCCGCTTATACGCTTGCCCGGCCCGCATCGAGAAGGAGCCTCGTATCGAAGCTGCGCCGCATCGAGTGCGTTTTTCGGCTATCTTCGGGGGGCGCTACATCTCAGGCAACGCCTACATTGGCACGGCGCAAACCAAGTAGGCCATCGCCCTCGACGAATACACAGCAAGACGCCAAACTATTCAAAGGAAACTATCCAGAATCGAGCGAAAGGAATATTCCTTGGCAAAGGATCATGTATCGCGCGGTCAGTTGATTGCCATCGACGGCATCGACGGGGCTGGCAAATCGACGCAGCAACGGCTTCTGGCTAATTGGCTCCAGCAACAGGGCGTGCCGGTGGTCTGCTGCCGAGACCCCGGATCGACAGCCTTGGGCGAACTGGTGCGCAGGCTCCTGTTGGAGCGACCTTCGATCGCAATTGCACCACGTAGCGAAATGCTCCTCTATATGGCCGCACGTGCCCAGTTAGTAGAAGAGATTATCCGGCCTGCTTTAGATCAAGGGCAGGTGGTCATTACCGATCGCTATTTGCTGGCCAATGTCGTATATCAAGGTTACGGTGCCTGTCAAAATGTGGACGAGATTTGGCAGGTTGGCCATATTGCCGTTCAGGGAATTCTCCCCAGTTTGACGATTGTGCTGGACCTTCCTGTGGCGGAAGGGCTGCGGCGGCTGGGGAGAACACCGGATCGTATTGAAAGCAGGGGCGAGCCTTTTTTGGAGCGAGTGCGCCAAGGGTATTTGGCGGAAGCGGCGCGGCAGCCGGAAAGCATCCGCGTTATATCAGCCGAGCAGCCCATCGACCAAGTCGCCGGCCACATCCAGCAATACGTCGCTCCCCTGGTGGCAAAGCTTCTGTGACGTGCAATGACAGAAAGACTCAAGCCTGATCAGCAGTCAAAAGATACTATGTCCTGGCACGACATTGTGGGACATCGTGAGGTAATCGATCGCATTCAGCGGGCGGTCCTTCGACGGCGCATCGCGGGCGCTTATTTATTCGTGGGGCCCTCCGGAGTTGGCAAAGCGACGATTGCCAGGAAACTAGCTCAAACTCTGCTATGTAACGCTCGATCTCGACATGCGGCAGAGCCATGTGGGATCTGCGCGGCGTGTGTCCAGGTCGCCGCCCGCACGCACCCGGACCTGGATGTCATTGCACGAAGCGACGAACGAGCCGTCCTATCGATCGAGTTGTTTGTGGGCGATCGCTCGCATCGCAATCAAGAAGGTCTGTGCCATCGTATTGCGTTGAAGCCTTTCCATAGTGCGTACCGTGTGGCCATCATCGACGATGCCGATGATTTGAGTCTCGAAGGCGCAAACGTACTGTTAAAAACCCTCGAAGAGCCACCCCCCTATGCCGTCATCATCTTGATTGCTACCAGCCTTTCCCGCCAACTACCGACGGTGCGCTCCCGCTGCCAGACGCTATTCTTCCAAGCACTTCAGGATGAGGAAGTTGCCTTCGTGCTGCGATCACGTTTTGGTTTCGAAGAATCGCGACGACTCGAGCAATTGGTGCGCTTGGCTCGCGGAAGCGTGCGCACCGCCTTGGAGTTAGCCGAATCGGATCTTCTGGTTATTCGCAATGAGTTGTTGCCGGAGTTGATCCGCGTCGATTGGAATCCGGTGGCCGTCTCCGAGCGTGTCCTACACTATCTGGACCGCTCGACCAAGGAGAGCCTCAACAAACGCCGCATCTTGCGCCATCTGATTCAGATGACAGCCGACTTGTATCGTCATTTGCTGCGCAAGATGGCGACACTACCATCTTCGGCGGATGAATTGGTCGAGCAGCTCGCGCAGGAAGCCTTAGCTTCGGGCCGCTTTGACTGGCGCGCTTTACTGGAATGCTTAGACGCTTGTCTTGAAGCGGACCAGGCGGCTCAGTCGCATGCGCATCTTCCTACTTTGGTTGATGCGTGGTTGGATCGGCTCGCCGAGGCCGCACCGATCTACTGTAAGCTGAAGTGAGGAGCCGTTCCATGATCGCTTCTCGATCGGTTCCGTCCGACTAAGGCCCATCCTGGCGGTATCCGCGAGGAACCATCCGCCCACGCGACGACTACTCGGCGAACGAAAACCGCTAGCCGTGGAGATGTCAATCCCACCACCACTGATCGGGACGCACCTGAAGCGGTGCAGCTCTTGGACGCTCTTGAGCCAGTCGACCGTCCTCGTCGGCCAGTAAGCGTTCCGGCTGAAGAGCGAGCCTCGGTTGGATGTCGACTCCCCCACCGATTGGTGTCATTAATAAGTTGCCTCGCCATAAAGCATTGACGGCGCTTTCTACCATCTTCGGCGCTTGACCGGTTTCGATCGGATAAGTGGCCTCATGAGCCCAAATGCCTAATTGCCAATCGGCTTGCCCGTAATAGTCTTGTTGTTGGATAAAAGCAGCGGCGATCGTAAGATCGATCAAATTGCGCAATTGAGCGAAAACTGGCGACCGAGCCGCCAGCTGCGGATAGCTCTTCGTAAAGTCGCGCGCAAACGCCTCTGCCGCTGCATTGGACCCACCCGTCTGCACTCGCTGCCCTCGGGCCGTAATGAGTTCTTGTTCGGTTACCAGCTTGACTCCTTCACCTTCCAATTGCATCGCTAAACCGTCGTCGGCAACCCGCACGCACTCATAGTGTGGCGTAAAGTAAAACCGGGCTAAAGCATTCCGTGCGGCTCCGCGGCTGACGGCCCGCTCCGCATAACTTACGATGGGGACCGGCGGCCGCTCCAAAGCAATGCTGATGAGCTTCATTCGGTAGTCGGCTTCCACCAGAACCTGAGCAAAATGCGTTTTATCCGACACGCCAGAAACGGTTACTCGTTGCGGTCCTAACTGCTGTTTTAAATCGGCGACCAAACGAGCAACTCCCGCACGACTGGCGCTTCTTCCGACGCTTGCTAAGTATTGCTGTAATCGCTGCAAACCCTCTGGTTCCGGATCAATCGAGCAACCGATCAAGGGCGTGCGCTGGCCCGAGGGAGGAAAAGCACGTAAAGCGGCCACTAAGTCGACTAACTCCATTACGGCTCGACCCGAATGGATCCCAATAGGTCTACCTGCCAAATCAATGAAGAAACCTTCGGCAGGACCAGCAATCACGATATCTCGGCTTTCCGGATAGTAAAACACATGCGTGATGCGTGTCATTCCAGCCAAAAAACGCATCTCGTCCGTTTCCGGTTGTCCGGCAGCCAACCGTTTGGCCAGCGCAGCCTCCAACCGATTCAATGACACCTTGCGTAGCGCGCTGGGGCGTGCAAGGTCAGGCTCCAAGCGCGCAACAGCCTCGGTCATCCGTTGGCGAGTCAAAGCTCCCGTGGGATCGGCGATTGACCGGAGTCGCAAAAAACCTTCGGCATCAATGGCTACACCGGCTTGCTGCACGTTCTGGTTTTGGTTTCCACCGCCACCCCCCTGAGCCAAAAGCCAACCGGACAACGCCCCGACAAGTACCGACGCGACTAGACCAGTTCGTAATCCGGATCCAAAACCGCACCAGACAACGTTCATGTGCTATATCCCCGTTGTGCGGCCGGCCAAAAGTAGCCGGTCCCAAACCATTCCCATGTTTTGGGTAAACGTGATGCAAGCCTAGCGTTGATGATAATTGCTTAAAATAGGGAACGCAACTAAATTATCGCGGTTCCCAATTGGGACCAAGGCAGAGTTTGCACAACGGGTATAGAACTGTTGGTGTATGTTGTTTTGCCATTAAGTGGTGATCTCTAAGATCTGCCCAGCGAGCAGCTACTCCGCAAGAAATAATTCGCGATCCTCGCCGGCGTGCGGTGGTACCTACCGACCGCTTTCTGGGAATAGGTTTTGGACCGGTCCATAAGTCGTTGACTTCTTCGACTGGGGTGCGCAAACCTGGGGGCGGGTCTGCCGGGCTGCGTGAGGGGTCGGCGGTGCACTTAGAAGCGGGTTTTCCGCCCCTTCCAGTGGGGCCCCCGGTTGGACGCTTGCTAAGCGTCGCCGGATGTTCGCAACGTACTGTTCGGAAATCTCGAATCCGATGAAGTGCCTGCCTAATTTCTTGGCAACGACAAGGGTTGATCCACTTCCGGCGAACGGATCGAGCACTATGTTTCCCCGATCGCTACTGACGCGAATGATGCGCCCCAAAAGTTGTTCGGGCATTTGACATCCATGCCAACCGGCTCTTTCTTTAAACGTGCCGGCTACTCGCGGGAAATACCAGGTATTCTCGTCGGGCTGAAAGGCTTGGGGAATGTCTTGGGGGCGGAGTATCCACGTATCGTCTGGAATACGTCCGGCTGGGTGTGCACGCCGATCTGCATAGACCAATTGGCGCGCCGAGGGAACACGGATCGCATCGGCGTTGAATGTGAATCGTTTTGGGTCCTTGACCATATGAAAAAGATGGACATGAGACCGTGTGAATTTGCGCTGACAATGCACCCCGAACGTGTAATACCAAACGACCCAGCTCCGGCATACCAGTCGATGCCGTTGCTGCATCAAAACTTTCAATTCCGCTGCGTATTCGTCTCCGATTGCCAACCAAAACGTTCCATCGGCTTTCAAGACGCGTACGACTTCCGCGAGCCACGCTTCGCACCAGTCTAAATACGCCTCATCGTGAAGCTCGTCTCGGTAAACGTCGTATTGGTAGCCGATGTTAAAAGGCGGATCGGCAAACACCAGATCGATCGAACCGTCCTCGAGCTGCTTGAATCCCTCTAAACAATCCATGGGATAGACGGCATCCAATTGCACAAACGGGTCTCCTTGCTCGGTCCTTGGCGCTGCCCTGGTAGCATCCCCAATGCTCAAACAGTATATCAGAAAGAGCGGTGTACCAAAGTTAGAGCAGTATGCGGAGGTGAACGTAGTTGCCGACGAATGTCCGGCGCACTGCGAGGAGTTTTTCGGGAGGGCAGCGAGCGCCATGTGGTGGACGAGGCGATGGCTGGGTCTAGTGGGTCTACTTGTGTGCGTAGAACTGGCCGCGGTGGTGGCTCAGGAGCGTCCGCCACTAGCGTCCAAAGGCACTTCGTTTCGCGATCCAGTTGATGAGGATTCGGTGGATCGCGACTATTCTTCCGAATTGCCCCGTATCGCACCGGTAGAGCCTCAACAGGCATTGGTGTTATTTGTGTCAGCCCCGGGCTTTCATGTGGAACTAGCCGCGGCCGAACCGTTAGTGATGGATCCGGTAGCCGCCGCATTTGACGAGGACGGTAGGTTGTATGTCGTCGAGATGCGGGATTATTCGGAGGACGACCAATTGCGCCTGGGGCGTATTCGCCTTTTGGAAGATCCAGACGACGATGGACGGTTTGACCGAAGCACCGTTTTTGCGGAAGCTCTTTCCTGGCCTACAGCGGTTGCCTGTTATGACGGAGGTGTTTTTGTCGGCGCGGCTCCCGACATCCTGTATATGAAAGATACCGACGGGGACGGGCGAGCCGATGTGTCCCGTGTGGTGTTCACCGGTTTTGGCCGTTCGAACGTGCAAGGGCTGCTCAACAGCTTCCAATGGGGATTGGATCACCGGATTTATGGGGCCACGAGCAGTGCTGGCGCCCAGGTCAAGCGTCCAGACCAACCGGATCAAGAGCCAGTCGTGTTACGAGGGCGCGACTTCTGCTTCAATCCGCGTACCTTGGATTTTCATCCCACCAGTGGCGGTGGGCAGCATGGCATGAGTTTCAATCGATGGGGGGACCGGTTCGTTTGTTCGAATAGCGATCACCTGCAACAGATTTTCTATGAGGATCGGTATGCAGCGCGCAATCCTTTCGCTTCGCCCCCGCCAGCCCGGCGCAGCATTGCCGCTGACGGACCGCAGGCCGACGTGTACCGTGTGAGCCCGGTCGAGCCCTGGCGGATCGTCCGGACACGTTTACGCGTCAAGGGACTCGTACCGGGTCCGGTGGAAGGGGGAGGACGGCCGGCCGGTTATTTCACCAGCGCGACCGGCGTAACGATTTATCTAGGGGATGCGTGGCCTCGTACGCCGCACGATATGGCCATCGTTGGTGACGTGGGCGGCAATCTGGTCCACCGAAAACGACTTGTTCCGGACGGGGTCGCTTATCGCGGTGAGCGAATCGACGAACGAAGCGAATTCGTCGCGTCCAAAGACATTTGGTTTCGTCCGGTGCAGTTTCTCAACGGACCGGATGGAACACTTTACGTGCTGGACATGTATCGCGAAGTAATTGAGCATCCGGCGAGCCTACCGCCGATTATCAAACGTCACTTGGATTTGACCAGTGGTCGCGATCGCGGGAGGATCTATCGCATTGTCCCGGACGGGTATGAGCGGCGTCCGACGCCGCGGTTGAGTCGAGCAACGAACGAAGAGCTCGTAAAGGTGCTGGCGCACCCAAATGGGTGGCATCGCATTACGGCATCTCGGCTGCTTTACGAAAGACAAGACCGAAGCGTGATTCCTTGGTTGGAGCAGTTTGTACGCGAGACTTCGTCAGCCGAAGGCAAGCTGCATGCCTTGTGGGCACTGGAGGGGCTTGGTGGGCTATCGGAGGCTGTGCTGCTTGTCGCCATGGAAGACTCGCATCCTCAAGTACGTCGCCATGCGGTCCGTTTGTCTGAGCGGTTCTTAGCGGAGTCGGCCGCCTTGCGTGCGAAACTGGCAACGCTAGTTGAGGATCCGGAGATCATCGTGGCCTATCAGGCGGCTTTTTCACTCGGAGAGATGTCCGGCCAGCTTAGGGACGAAGCCCTGGCGCGACTGGCTGCTCGAGCCGGCTCGGATCCCTACATTCGGTTCGCGATTCAAAGTTCGTTGCACGAAGGGGCTGGAACCGTGTTGGCTCGACTGGCGCTGGACATGCAACTTGCCCAAACCCAGGGGGGCCAAGCTCTCATCCGCGATTTAGCAGCTCAGATTGGACGCCAGCGGCGCGCCGAGGACGTTGCCGTGCTGCTGAATGTCCTTGCCCGATTGGATAACAGCCCGACGGCCCGTTTCATTCTGTCTGCGTTGGCGATACCGGCCACCGACCCGCTGGCGCGACAGATTGCTGCGGCCACCGGCGGGAAGTCGGACGAGTGGTTGGCGGCCATGGTTGGCGAAGCCAAATCGGTGGCTAGTGACTCCCGTCGTCCGGTAGCCGATCGCGTCACGGCTCTTTCCCGGTTAACATTGGCCGACTGGCAGCAGGTCGAGCCGACGCTTAGGGCCGCGCTTGGCGTCGATCAGCCGCCGGAGTTACAAAAGGCGGTTTTGCAAGCTCTTGCCCGCTGGAACGACGCCTCAGTTGCCGATCTGGTTATTGACGCCTGGCCACAACTGGACCCCGATTTGCGCCAGCGCGCCGGTGATCTACTTTTGTCGCGCCCCGCATGGACTGGCCGCTGGCTGCAAGCGGTGCAAGAGGGCATCCTTTCTCCTGGTGATTTGGCTGCCGGTCACTGGCAAGCCCTACGGCAACACTCCAATTCGCAAATACGGCAAGTGGCCATTACCTTAAGTGGTCAGGTATTGGCCAACCGTCAGGAAGTCATCGAACGATACCGCCCGGCGCTGGATCTGGCAGGTTCGGTGGAACGTGGGCGCCAGGTATTCCAAAAAGTGTGTGCGGCTTGTCATCAGGTGGCCGGCGTGGGGCACCCGATTGGACCCAATTTGCTGGCGATGAGAAATCGCGGCAAGGAGGCGATTCTTCAAAACATTCTGGCTCCCAATGCCGAGGTCAATCCGCAATACCTTAATTATGTGGTGGTTACCAAAGACGGCCGTTCCCTAACGGGCATGATCACTGAGGATTCGGCAACAGCTTTGCGTTTGGTGCGCGCAGAGAACGCTCAAGATCTGGTGCTGCGCGTCGATATCGAAGCCCTGCGAAGTACCGGGCAGTCCCTGATGCCTGAAGGAATCGAGCGGGACGTGGATCTCCAGTCCATGGCCGACTTGTTGGAGTTCCTGATGACTGTGGAGGTGCCGTGACCGGACAGGTCTGCTTAGCAATTTGGGCATGGAGTGGCTTGGCCCTTCATCTTGGGGTGGGCTTGCTTTTCCTGCGGGGCATGCGTCAGCTGGTTCGACTCACATCGATCGATCCGAGCGCGCGGCACACGTGGCCCAAGGTGTCGATTGTCCTGGCGGCTCGCAACGAAGAGCGGCATTTGGAAGCGGCTTTGGAAACATTACTGTCGCTCGATTACCCCGATCTAGAAATTGTGGCAGTCAACGACCGTTCGACTGATCGGACAGGTTCCATACTGGAACGAATAGCCGCTCGCGACAGACGCCTGCTTGTGCTCAATGTCGACCACCTCCCTTCGGGTTGGTTGGGAAAGAATCACGCGCTTTACCGCGGTGCAATGAGTGCCCAGGGCGACTGGATTTTGTTTACCGATGCTGATGTCTTTTTGGAACCCGACGTGCTTCGGCGGGCGGTCCACTATGCCGAACAGTCCCAATTGGACCTGCTGGCTGCGTTGCCCGGAATCCTTATGCCCGGCTGGCTGCTCCAGACGTTTTGTTTGGTGTTCGTGGTCTATTTTTGCTTGTACTTCCAACCTTGGCGTGCCCGGTTGCGCAACAGCCGAAATTACGTGGGAGTGGGGGCCTTTACGTTAGTGCGTGCTTCGGCCTATCGAGAACTGGGTGGGCATAGCCGGATTGCGGTGCGCCCGGATGACGACGTGCGTCTGGGACAGCTTTTCAAGCTGCAGGGACACCGTATCGATGTCGTACGAGCGCCTGAGCTCGTGCGGGTGCCTTGGTACAGCTCGTGGAAGGAACTGGTCCGCGGATTGGAAAAAAACTTATTTGCCGGGGTGGATTATCGCATCGATCTTACGATCCTTTCGTCCGTGGCGGCGCTCCTGTTCAATGTGGCTCCGTTTGTTTGGGTGTTTTTCACCGGCGGGCTCACGCGCTGGGCATTTGGGGCTTCGTGTCTGATTCTGTGGGGCATGGCGGCGGTTGCGGCTGCCGCTTCACG
The DNA here is from genome assembly GCA_964425225.1 of uncultured Pirellulaceae bacterium. GTDB lineage: Bacteria > Planctomycetota > Planctomycetia > Pirellulales > Pirellulaceae > BPJU01. The sequence goes on from CAYRMD010000008.1 coordinate 44,453, forward strand.
CCTTAGCCTGTTTGCGGCAATCGGTTTTCCCTTGGCTGTACTCTTGTTCGTGTTTGTTCAGTGGCGCACGATGGTGGTAAATCTGTGGAACGGAGGGATTCGCTGGCGCGACACGTTTTATTCGTTCGACGAGTTGAAGGCTGGATGAGCCGTGCCACGAACGGCTGCTCGAGCTGGGACAGCCGATAGCTCGTCAGAGCTGTTCGTTAACGCGACAACGGCCCTAAGATGCGTTTGGCTTGGTTGAGTGACTTGCACTTGGAGCTAGTTGACGACGAAGCACGGCAAGCCTTCGTCGAACAGACCGCAACTTTGCCGGTCGATGCCTTCTTGATCGGCGGTGATATCGGTACGGCTCGCAATGTGGTGGCTCTGTTGGGTCGCATGGAAGAGCATTGGCAGCGTCCCATCTATTTTGTGCTGGGGAATCACGATTTTTACCTGGGGTCGATCCGCGAAGTTCGAAGGGCTGTCGGCGAACTGTGCCAAAAGCGCCCGCGGCTTGTGTATCTGAGTCAGATCGATTACGTGTTACTCAACGACCGAACTATTCTGATCGGACACGACGGCTGGGCTGATGGCCGAGAAGGAAATTATCAAGCCTCCGATGTCATGCAATATGCCTATCAGTTGATCACGGAGCTGGCACCCTACTCGAAAACCAAACGCCGCAAAAAACTGGAAGAACTAGCAGAAGAAACAGTGGAACATCTGAAGCGAGTCTTTCCGTTAGCATTTCGGCGGGCAGAGTATGTTTATTTCCTTACGCACATTCCCCCGTGGCGTGAAGCGTGTTGGTATCGAGGGCAAATATCGGGAGACGAATGGGCACCACATTTTACGTGCCGCGCTGTGGGGGAAGTGCTTCGCTCGCTTTTTGATTCCCATCCCGACAAACGGTTAACCGTTCTGTGCGGCCATACACATAACGAAGGTTATGCGCGCATCGCACCGAACATCGAAGCTTTCATAGCCGGTGCGTGCAATGGTCAGCCTGCCGTTTATCGAATTTTGGAGATACCCGACTGAAAGTGCCGCATCAAATTACTCTCAAAGACTTCCACCAAAGTTGGGATCAGCGCACGCGGTATTTCCTCTGGCACGGCTAAAGGCACGCCGGGAAACGGGAAAAAAGTGGAAGCCATGGGATTCTCGCTACTAGAGTGCAGCGATAAATTCGGGCAACAAAAATTGGTGGAAAGGTCGAATCCGGTTTGCTCAAACGTGCTATGCGCAATGGTAATTTGTAGGGTTAGTCGACGACGGAGTTGAACGCCTTTTGTGGTGGGAAAGCGAGGTGTCGCCGTGAGTCAAAGAATATGGTGCGCCTGCGAGGTGTTGGCGTTTTTGGCGGTCGTGCTCGTGTGGACGCTCGTTGGACATGCGGCAACGTGGCGAGCCGGCTGGGCACGCCAGAACATTACGCCCGAACAGCCCATGTGGATGGCCGGCTATAGTGCACGCGATCATGCTGCGGAAGGAAAGCTGACCGATCTCTGGGCAAAAGTGCTGGTGCTCGAACCGCCCGAAGGACAATCCGTTGTTCTAATCACACTGGACTTGGTGGGGATCGATCGACAGCTAAGCCTCGATCTATGCAAGGCAATCGAAGACCGATATGGGTTTCCTCGGGCCGCGATCGCTTTTTGTACATCGCATACCCATACCGGGCCTGTAGTTCGGAGTAACCTCTGGGCGATGCACTACCGACTGTTGGATGCCGAGCAGCGGCAGTTGGTGGATGCCTACGCCGAAACTCTGAAGGCCAAAGTGCTGCTGGCCGTCGACCAGGCCGTGGCCGGTCGGGTTGCGTGTCGTGTGCAATGGGGTGTCGGAAAAGCTACGTTCGCGGTGAATCGTCGCAACAATCGGGAAGCGGAAGTGGTTGAGCTACGCAATCGGGGCCGGCTCGTTGGCCCGGTTGACCATGATGTACCGGTGCTGTCTGTGCGGGATGAACAAGACAAACTGCGCGTTGTGGTTTTCGGTTACGCTTGTCATGCGACGGTGCTGAGTTTTTACCAGTGGTCAGGCGACTACCCGGGATTCGCCCAAATGGCTCTGGAACAGATGTTTCCTGGGTGTCAGGCAATGTTTTTTGCCGGTTGTGGAGCCGACCAAAATCCACTGCCGCGTCGCTCCGTTGAGCTGGCACAGCACTATGGCCAGGAGTTGGCGCGGGCGGTGGCCGACGTTCTCGCAGCGCCGATGGAAGAATTGGGAACGCCGTTAACGTGCCGCTACCAAGAAATCCCGCTGAAATTCGCCCGCGTCCCACAGAGAGAAGAGCTTCAAAGGGATGCGCAGGCGAAGGACCGCTACGTGGCGGCTCGCGCTCAAATGTGGCTCGAACGGCTCGACCAAGGGGCTGCGTTGCCAGAGGACTGTCCGTACCCGGTGGCAGTGTGGCGCGTGCCGAATCAGTGGGAGTGGTTTTTCCTGGGTGGTGAAGTGGTAGTGGATTACGCGCTGCGGATCAAAGCCGAGCGGCATGGCGTGCGCACTTGGGTTGCTGCTTACGCCAATGATGTAATGGCGTATATACCCTCGCGGCGCGTGTTATTCGAAGGAGGTTATGAAGGGGGCGGTGCGATGGTCTATTACGGATGGCTCGCACCATGGCATGAGTCCTGTGAAGAGCAGATCCTGGCTGCGGTGCATCGTCTGGCTACAGACGGATCTCGCTGAGAGCTGGTTCCTTCGCGGTCGATCGTGGAATTGGCCAAACTGCCGTATGTGGTCCAAAAGCCGGAGAGCTTGAACGCACCTTTTTTCGTTTGCTTTGCGCTAGCCCCTTTGCGTCAAACGATTTTCCTGCTAAAGGGCAAAAACTCGAGCCGTGTGATTCTAGCTACGCCTTGCAATCAGCTTCCGTTACGAAGGGGCGCTTTGTTCCGTGGCTGACTCGGAGGGCAGTAGCGGCTTTTCGGCATTGATAGCCAACGCGCTGAGGGCAGCGACTGCGTAAGCCGTCGCGCAGACCACGAACGCGATGTTCCAGTTGCGGCTGGGACCGATGGCTTGCACCAGCAGCAGTGGCCCGATAGCCGCGCCCAAATTTCCCCACATATTGGCCCATCCCAGAACGGATGCGACGTGGCGGCCACCGACGTCTTGGGCGTAGGCCCAAGTGGCACCGATACCCAGGTCGCTGGCGAACGCCACGACAGCGAACAACACGACGCATCCCCACGCGGACGGCTCGAATAGGCACAACAGATAAGCGAACATGGCCAGGAATTTGGCCAGCCCCATGGGCAACGCTCGCCCCCAGCGTAATCCCAGTTTTCCCACCAGCCAATCGGTCAAACGGCCTCCAAGCACCAGGCCAATGAACCCTACGATTACGGGCACCGAGCTCATATAGCCACGCAATTCTACCGGTACCCGGTGTACTTCATCCAAATACCGTGGAAGCCACGTCACGAGGAATATCCAGCCCACGTTGGTGGCAAACTGCGAAATGCTGTTGCACCACATACTCGGATGAGTTAGCAATGCGCGGATCGGCGCGCCACCGATCTGGCGAGAAGAATCCTGCTTGGGCTTTCCCGCTATTACTAAGCTTTTCTCCGCGTCGTTACACCACGGGTGATCCTCGGGCCTATTGCGATAGATCAACCAGAACACTAGGGCGATGGGGATTCCTAACGCGCCGTACGTGAACATTACGGGCCTCCAACCGGATGTGTAAACGCGACGCACCTGGTCTGGAAACAGTGTTTCGATAGCCAGTCGATGTAAACGCTCACGGTCACTTTGAGAGAAGCTTTCCGGTTCGTTCAACCGTCGCAAGTGCTGCAACAGGCGCCGGCCCTCATTGGGTAATCGTTGTGGGTCGAACACGGTTTCGGGAATGGGTTGCGACAACAGCCCGTTCAGTACGGCGGCAACTTCTGAAAGTATGGGCGATTTAAGGTCAGCTTCGTGCGTTGCCCAGAATTCGATCACCTGCTGTCCTTCGGGGGCAAGCGCGCCGAACAACGTACGGGCAAGACGCAGTTCATAGGTATCCCCAGGTGTTTGGAGAAGCTTGACCCAGTGCTGGCAAAGTTCCCGGGGGGCGAGAATATCCGATGGCTCAAAATGGCTCCCTCGATCCCTCGGTACGAAAGCCACGATCAACCATGCAGTCAACAGAGGGGCTAAAGCTCCGCCGGTCCGACCTCCAAGTGCTACAAGACTGCTGGCCAGACCGCGTGATGTCACCGGCACCCAACGCGCTAATATCGCCGCGCTAGCTGGATAGGCACCGGCTTGAAACATCCCACATACAAAGCGCGCTGTGACCAACATTACGATACCTTGGGCCAATCCCATTACGGCCGTGCAGGCCGACCAACCGACAATGTAGACCGCTAATGTAACGCGTCCACCAAAACGATCCGCGAGCCAGCCCGAGGGTACCTGCGTTAAGGCATAACTCCAAAAAAAAGCGCTCATCATCCACCCGATTTGGAAGTCGCTAAGTTGCAAATCTTGTTTCATGTACACTTCGGCAAGCGACACACAGAATCGGTCTAAATACAGCAATACCGACATGCTAACAGCCGATGCCACAACCAGGTGCCGGATCGAAGTAGGGCGTTGGCTCTTAACAACGCCCGCAGATGGCGCCGAATCGAGCGGTTGCACTCTACGAGCTCCTTATGATGAAACGAACGACACCCGTGGGCTTGATGCCGAAGGTGATCGTGCAGTAAGAACGTCGCTGATTTTCGCCGTCTATCGAGCGACGCGCCGTTGCAGGTCCGCACCAACGATACTCAATTGTTCCTGCCCGGATTCGTGCTATTATTCCCTGCGTATTTATCACACAAACAGGCGGAAAAACCAAGACTTTCATGCACGCTGCTGTAACTACCTTCCGTCACTAGTCATGGCCAGTGCGCCGTAGGGCTTGTGCACGATATGCTTTGTTTATTGCCGAAAAGAAGCGTTTTTGGCGAAGTTCAACGGCCCATAGGGACTCATCTGGTGTCCGGCAGCTGGGCCGACGGCGGGACTTTATGAGCCAGGGATGGTTTAAGTACTTTAAAGTTCTAGTGGTTGAGCTGTGGTATGACGGAACTTGTCGAGTGTGTACATGGGAATACGAGCCATGACAGCGGAGAGCCTTCCTCGCGTGGATTGCTTCAAAGACACCCGACCCCTATCCGACACGGTAAGTAGCCACGGCCTGGAGAAGCATATCCCTCTGGGAAAAGGTGGCAGGAAGCACTATGGTAATGGTCTTGAGGAACGCTTCTAACATTGAGCCTTGTATTGTTTCGCGAGTTGTCATTACCCGTTCCGGTTTGGTCTTAATATGAGGTTGTACGGCATGAGACGAGTAGTGCATTCGCCAGGCCGCGTCGTTCTGCAATTGTTGTTTTTCAGTGGATGGCTGATTGGCGGGCAGTGTGCAACAGGATGGCAGCCTGCGCTAGAAACCGAACCTCAGCGGGATTCCGCGTCGATTCGTGTGCTGTTCTTAGGGGACCGTGGGCATCATCGACCTAGAGCGCGCTTCGAGCAAATTCAACCCTATCTGGCGGCGCGCCGAATCGAATTGGAATACACCGAGCGGGTAAGCGATTTGAGCTTGGAGAATCTAAAGTGCTATGACGTGCTTCTAGTCTATGCAAATATCGATCGGCTGGAGGACACTCCAGCCCAAGCAATTCTTCAGTATGTAGCCGAAGGTGGCGGGTATGTACCCGTCCATTGTGCGTCGTATTGTTTTCGTAATCAGCTAGCGCTCGTGAAGCTGTTGGGAGCGCAGTTTTTGCGGCACGGAACCGGGACGTTTCGCACGATTCTAGCGCAACCGGAACATCCGATTCTGAAGCATTTTGGCGGATTTGAAAGTTGGGATGAGACGTATGTTCATCATTTGCACAACGAGCAAGACCGGACGGTATTAGAGTATCGTGTCGAGGGTGAACATCGTGAGCCATGGACGTGGGTGCGCACACACGGAAAAGGGCGTGTGTTCTATACCGCATGGGGGCACGATGAGCGCACCTGGGGGCACCCGGGCTTCCACAATCTCTTGGAACGCGGCATTCGCTGGGCTGCCGGTCGGGATCCGCAAGTGGCCTTCCCGTTTTTTGAAGATCGTCAGCCGCCCAGTGTGACCATGCGATTGCTACCGGAAAACTTGCCTCCTTTTGAGTATATCGATGTCGGGGCGCGCATCCCCAACTATCGACCGGGGCGCGCGTGGGGCGAACAGGGTGAGCCCTTTCGATGGATGCAAAAACCACTCGGTGCCTCCGAGTCGATGCGGCACATGGTGGTCCCCGAAGGATTTCGAGTGGAACTTTTCGCGTCCGAGCCCGATATCCAAGGCAAACCGATCGCGATGACGTGGGACGAACGCGGCCGGCTCTGGCTGGCTGAAACGGTGGATTATCCGAACGATCTGCAACCACAAGGTCAAGGCAATGACCGTATCCGCATTTGCGAGGATACGGACGGCGATGGCCGCGCGGACAAATTCACCGTGTTCGCCGAACGGCTTAGCATCCCGACGAGTATCGCGTTTGCTCGCGGCGGCGTTATTGTCCAAGCCGGGACAGAGACGTTGTTTCTCGAAGACCTCGACCGGGATGACCGTGCGGATCGAACGACGGTGCTTTTTAGCGGGTGGAATATGCAAGACACGCACGGTGGCGTGAGCAATTTCCAGTATGGTTTGGACAACTGGATCTGGGCCATGCAGGGTTACAACTTTAGCCGCCCCACGGTACAAGGTCGTCCCCATCAGGGATTTCGTATGGGCTTTTTTCGATTCCGTCCGGACGGTTCGGAAATCGAGTTTATCCGCTCGACGGACAACAATACTTGGGGTTTAGGGATCTCCGAGGAAGGCATCATTTTCGGTTCAACTGCCAACCGCAATCCGAGTGTGTACATGCCGATCCCGAACCGTTACTACGAATCGGTGCGTGGTTGGCGTCCCTCGTTAGTCCTAGGAACGATTGCCGACACATACTTGTTCAAACCGATTACCGACAAAGTGCGGCAGGTGGATCAATTTGGCGGCTATACGGCAGGTGCTGGCCATGCCCTGTACACGGCACGCAGTTATCCTGAGGAATTCTGGAATCGAGTGGCCTTTGTGTGTGAGCCCACCGGGCATCTGGTTGGTACGTTTGTTTTGTCGCGAGTCGGCAGTGATTATCGATCGACCAGTCCGTTCAATTTGGTGGCCAGTGACGACGAGTGGACAGCACCGATCATGGCGGAAGTTGGACCAGACGGACAGGTGTGGGTGATCGACTGGTACAACTATATCGTGCAACACAATCCGACTCCGCGCGGCTTTCGTACGGGCCGTGGGAATGCCTACGAATCGGAACTTCGCGACAAGAAGCATGGGCGCATTTATCGGATCGTCTACGAACACGCTCCGCCATACGAACCGATCAACCTGGTAGAGGCTTCTGTTGAGACGTTGGTGGCTACCTTGCGGCATCCAACCATGTTGTGGCGCAAGCATGCACAACGATTGCTTGTCGAACGCGGACGGCTGGATGTCGTGCCGGCACTTTTAGAGTTGGTGCAAGACTCATCGGTTGACGCCATTGGTTTGAATGTGGGAGCAATCCATGCCTTGTGGACGCTCAAAGGATTGGGAGTATTAGAAGGCGAGCATGCAGCGGTCAATCAGGTGGTTTACGCGGCGCTAGGGCATCCGTCGCCGGGAGTTCGCCGCAATGCAATACAAGTATTGCCGCGAACGTCAGAATCGGTGGAACGGCTTGTGGAAGCTGATTTGCTGCGCGACCCCGATGCGCAGGTCCGATTAGCGGCTTTGTTGGCCTTAGCAGACTTGCCCCCCGACGCCCGAGCCGCCCGCACACTAGCGGGATTAATCGGTACGGTGTGGATTGCCGATCGTTGGTTGAATGATGCTGCGACCGCGGCGGCTGCGCACCAAGCGACCGAGTTCTTAGCGGCGGTATTGGAACGAACTGCGTTGGATGAGCGTTCCTTGGAATTGGTGCGGGTTGTCGCGGAACACGTCGTACGCGGCGACGAACATGCGTGGCTTGTCGCTTTCGTGCCACGTCTTGCCGATGCCGAGCCGTCGGTTGCCGAAGCAATCCTACGAGGTTTTGCGGCTGGTTGGCCACGCAATGCAACACCGCTCGTCGGTTGGGATCAGGAAGCCGATAGGCATGTCGAACGCCTCTTCGAACGACTGCAGCCGTCGGCTCGAGGTTTACTGATACGCTTAGCCCAACAGTGGGGAAGTCAGGTGCTGGGACAACACGTGCAACGGATTCGCCAGGAGCTGCTGGCTCAACTGGACGACACGACACTGGATGCCGAACGCCGAGTAGCAGCGGCAAACGAATATGCTGCTTTCGCATCGCAAGACCCAGAAGCGCTTAGCGCATTGTTGGAACGCCTTGAACCGCGTCTTCCTCCGGCTATCGCGCTAGGTATCGTGCGCGCACTGGCACGTACCGAGTCTCCGCGTACGGCCAGCTTACTGATCGATCGCTTTCCAACACTCACTCCGGAGCTTCGGGCAACGGCGGTCGGGGCCCTTCTGTCGCGTTCCGAATGGTCGCTGGCCCTGCTCAATGCCATCGAACAAGGCGTGGTTCAGTGGACAGAATTGTCACTGGATCAACGCCAGTCGCTGGCCACCCATCCGCAAGAAGTTATACGGCGCAAGGCGACCGCCCTGTTGGAACGGGGAGGCGCCTTACCTAGCCCGGACCGGCAACGCGTTCTAGACGAATGGGCTAGCGTAGCCGAACGACCCGGTAATGCGGTCGTAGGAAAAGAGGTGTTCAAGAAACATTGTGCCAAGTGTCATGTCCACTCCGGTGAGGGAACACGCATTGGCCCAGACCTGACCGGAATGGCTGTACATCCGAAGCATGAGCTGTTGACCCATATTCTCGATCCGAATCGCAGTGTGGAAGGAAACTTCCGGATCTATACCGTAGTGACCAAAGATGGCTTGGTGCTGCAAGGTCTTTTGGCGTCCGAGTCTCAAACGACTCTGGAGTTGTTCGATACCGAAGGCAAAAAGCTCACGGTGTTGCGCGAGGATGTCGAACAACTGGTGGCGTCCAATAAATCGTTGATGCCCGAGGGTTTCGAAAAACAGATCACGCAGGAAGAAATGAGTCACCTGTTGGCTTTTCTCACCGCGCGTGGAAAATTCGTCCCCTTAGATCTCTCGAAAGTAGCCACTGTACCGAGCGATCAGGGAATGTTTTACAGCCGTGAAGCCGATGTAGAACGTTTGATTTTTCCCGATTGGCAACCCAAAGTGTTCCGCGGAATTCCGTTCCACGTGATTGACCCGAATGGCGGGCGGCGCCCGAATGTTGTGCTGTTTTATTCACCGCAAGGCTCTATCCCGCCGCAAATGCCGCGGCGCGTCGAGCTGCCATGTCATATGCCCGTTAAGGCGATCCATATGCTGAGTGGTGTGAGCGGTTGGGGATTTCCGTATAGCCGGCAGCGCGAAGTCGCGTTAATTGTGCGTCTCCACTATACCGACGGCCAAACCGAAGAGCATCCGCTGCGCAATGGGGAGCATTTTGCTGACTACATTCGACGCGTCGATGTGCCAAATTCGGAGTTCGCCTTTGCGTTGCGAAATCAGCAAATTCGCTACTTAGCCGTTGTGCCCATGCGCAAAGAGACCATCAACAAGATCGAGCTCGTTAAGGGCCCCGATGCGTCAGCGCCCATCGTAATGGCGATCACGTTGGAAACGTTTCAAGATCAGGTGGCCGATGTCGCCGTGGGAGCTAGCCCGTAAGGGTGCTGTTGGAAGGGTTTAACACAAAGGTGCTAAGGCGCTTAGGCGCATGGAAAAAAGTAGTCGCAATTTGAGTGACGGAATAGCTAAAAAACCGCTGTTTTTAGGCGACGAAGGATTCCGTGGGCGCTTGGCTCTGCTCGTGTCGGCATTCGAAGAAGTTCCCCGGCCGGGCATAGCGCTGCCCAAAGAGGGTTTTATGGAAATAGGTGCGATCCAACTTTTCTCCCGGGAACCGTCAAGCAGCAACCGTAGCGGCTCGTGCGCTTCAACGCAAAGGCGCCAAGGCGCTAGAAAGATGACCTCCGCGCATCCATCGACTAACTGAGCTTTAGAGTCTTTCCCTAGCGACGGTTTGGCGAGAGCCTACCTACAATCAAGAAGCACACCAAGACGTCTTTAGTATCCGAGGCCGGCGCGCAGCATGATCGTATCCCGGACGGTGAAACTGTCCTCAGGTCGGCGCACGTAAATAACCTCGCGCTCCGTTACCCACGCCACTTCGATGAAGCCGAACCGGCGGCGCTCCCGAAATAGCTCGCTGCTTCCCCACTCGATACCCCCGATCAGTCGGATATCGTTGTAGTCAAATCGGTCCGAGCCCCCGTCCACAAACCGCTCGATCGTCCAAGCGTTTCCCCCATATTCGCCCGTGACGTAGCACCAGACATCCTGATTGCCCAGCGTAGTTACATAGCGGGCGAATTTCGGTTGCGGAATGATGATTTCCAGGCGTGTTTGGGGATTGGGTTCCCATAAGAACCCGCCGGCTGGCACCAGTTTGATCTTGTTGCGATCTAAATACGCTGCACCCAGCTTCATGGTGAAGGTAGGAGTTAACCGTACCCGAAATAGTCCTAGGCCCTGAATGCGAAAACTATCTGTGGTCAACGTGTCAAAGTCGGTCCATAATCCGAGCCGTACACCAACTTCCGCACCAAACAGGCGTGTGGGATCGGATTGCCAGAAGTTATCCAAGTAACCAGCATACGTTTGCCCCGGCAAATCGGCACCGGGTGGAAAGTCGGGTCCAGCAGGACCTTCCCAAAGGTTCAAGGAAAACGAAGGGGCAATATAAAGCGGTTGCGTTGAATAGAGGAACTCAGGAAATGTCAATACCACGGACACATCCGTTTCGTTAACGTCCAGTTCGCGACCTTCGTCTCCGATCAGCCAGCCGTGTCGTGCACGTGGACCTTGAAGAAACCGAAGGGGAGTGCCGACGATCTGTCCTTGCGGCGTAATCCAACCTCCCAGCCCATTGGGAAAGAGCGACGGTGGGATCGTGCCCATTGCAGTTGACGCGCCCCCCGGTGCAGTACCCGTCAAAGGAGACGTGACCGTTGCACCAGTAGATGGGGTCGCCGCACCGGTGCCATAAAACGGAGCAGCCGGAACGGTCCCACTTCCGCTCCATGGAAGTAGCGAGCTACCCGGAGCGGTCGAATAGGGGTCAAAGGTCGGCGGCCCAAGGCTCGATCCGCTCCAACCACCGGATGGCAATGTTGTCAGTGGACCCGGTCCCGGAGTTGCAGTGGAAGAAGCCGTGTCGCCTGGGGGTTGAACGGAGGTATTGGGTTGCGACGGTAAACGCGTTTGAAGCTGAGCCCAGACCGGTTCAGTCCACAGCGAGGCCAGAAATACGGCCACGACCTGAAAAGCCCATCGAATTACTTCCCGGTAGCTTCGCATGTGTTTTTTAAACCGACTACCGTGATCGGCCATCGTTCGCCGCGGAGGCATAACTTACAGCAATCGTACGCTTTACACCAACCGGTTAAGTAGCCAGCATCCGAAGGCAGGTCAAGATCGATTCGGTTAAACTCGAACCCAAGAAGGCACAGGAGATTTAACGGGAAGGCATTGAGGCGCAAAGGCGTAACGGAAGTGCCATCCTGAAGTTCATGACTTTACTGCCTGTCCGTGTCGTCGCGCCTTTGCGTTAAATCATTGCCTTCCAAGTGACGCATGCACCGATACGCCCCGGGCAGCTACAGAAAAAGGGTAAGCTTTGATCCCGAAGGGCCGGAATTGCGCAAAACAGCTTGGCAAGCACCGGGAATTTCACGGACGGAACGGGTACGTTTCTTGCAAACTAGCTCGCAGCTGATCGTTGACGGTCCCTCCGAAGCCCGCAAAATAATTTGCCAAACAAGCGGGCACTCGAGTATCTTGATAGATGACAGCCGGTGGTTCAGCTTTTACAATAAAATCGAGGTGTCATTTGTTCGCTGCTGGTTGCGTAAGTGTCGGGACGATCGTACCATGGCGATCGACGCGCGTCGGATAGTCCGAACAGGTGCGTTAAGCGGCTGGTAGTGGTTCAACGAACCGGAAGAGCTCGCGGGAGTGGTTTTTTATGCGTAAACCGTCGCTGGGTTGGGGGCCGCTTGGAGGTCTTATCGGGCTAGCTTTGTTGTGTACGGCCGAGAGTTTTTGTCTTGTAGGCCTCACATACGTTCGAGCTCAGCAGGCGGGCGGTTATTTACCGCCGCTTGCGATGGATGCGAAGTACGAAGACAAAAGAGTCGTGCAAGACTTAAGAGCGGCCTATCGGCGGGTTCTTACCGAGGCTCCGGCCCTGGACGATCATGTCCGCCAAGTCGTTCGCGATTATTTCGAAAATTACCTGATCAAATCGTTGACGCGTCCGGAGAATTTTAGCAGTTGGCAAGTCGAGCGTGCGCGGTGGTCGAGCGATTTGGTGCGATTGCAAGCTCGATCCGTGCCCGTTCATGACTACGTGGTAGATTTTCTTTTCGGCCAGATGCGCCCGCTGGTCGAACAGAACCATCACCCGTTGATTCGAGTGAACGCCATGTTGGCTATTGGTGAGTTGAATCGTCGCGAGCGCGGCTCCGGAGCCGCCATAGCTCAGCCGCTCGAGACCACCTTAGCTTACATCCGTGAACAAGTCAGGAACCCTGATCAGATTGACGCTGTCAGGATTGCTGGTTTGGCAGGGATCTTGCGGCATGTCGAGAGCTTTTGGCTACTGGAAACGACGCCGGCCGATGATCTGATCAGTGGGTTAACTTCGGAAATGCTCGATCTTTTGGCGAACAAGCCGGCTGATCGCCCCAGTGATGTTCATGCGTGGATCCAGGCTCGGGCATTGGACATATTGGGATCTTTATCGGGTTGGCGGCCTGTGCCCGAAGCGCTTCGGGCGATGCAAACCGTGCTGGTGGACGCCAACGCGCCAGTTTGGCTTCGTTTGCGGGCGGCGTATGCCTTAAGTCGAGTCAAATACGATGGGATGCCGGATGTCGACAAGATCGATTGGCCGACCACAGCCGCAGGTTTGGCTGGACTATTGGCGGATGCCTGCCGGTCGGAACACGACTGGTTAGAGCGAGAACGGGAGAAGTTAAAGACGGCCACGTCCTCGGTACCTGGAGTACCAGGTGTTCCAGGTGAGCCGGGGTTGGCGGGCGGTGCTGGAGTCGGAGCGCCGCCTCCACCGGGAGAGCCGGATCTAGCGGGTGGGGGGGCCATTGGTTTGCCGCCCCCTCCAGGTGAAATGGATGCAGAAGGCGGAATTGGTTTTCCGGCTAGCGGTATGGGAATGATGCCCTATGGTCCCTTTGGCCCGACCTCGATGTTGGGAGGGCTTCCCAAGTACAAGGTAGAGGCTGTGCGCCGGAGGTTGCTGTACGAATTGGCGTGTGTCAGGGCAGCCTTGCAGGGACCGTCTCCCGATGCAACGGTCAAAGGGATCAAACCGATCGCGGGCAACCATCCGACTGCCGGACCGGTTTTGAACAGTATCGAGAAAGCATTGAGCGACGTGGAAAAGGTTGCCAATGCTAAAGAACTTGATATGGCCGCCATGCTCAAGACGCTTCGTACCCGTTCGCAGGAGCTCGAGCAATTTCGTCCGCAGGTCCAGCCGATGGGCTCTGGTGTGGAAAGTGACGTGCCGAGCGATATACCCCCGCCGGCTGGGACACCGGGTGGGTAATCCGTGGTTTGTAAGGAAGAGGGCTCTCGAGATTGCGCGGTTCCTTGCGTCGGAGGGTCCTAGGCGCGTATGCTTTGGCGGTCTGCGGGCTATTGCTCCTAACTTATCTTGGAGTTTGGGGCCAGCAGAGGCGTTTTCGTCATGCTGAGGCACTGCGCCGTCTAGAAGCTGCGGTTAGCCTATTTACTGAGGCATGGACGCGTGAGGTTGGTAAGGTCGATCGTGCTCGAGCCCTCGCCGAAGAGTTAGCTCAACGCTTTGCTTTGGAGTTGCTGATCGTTGACCAGGAAGGTAATGTGCTGAACCGCTCCGGGTCCGTTGCCCAGTGGCCCCAGTATCGCGTGTGGCTCGATCATGTACGGCGCTCCAAAGCGGTATATCCCTCGGAAGCCCTGGATCGTGCTCGCTCGAGCTTGATCGCTGTTCCGATCCTGGAAAACGATGAGGTGCATTGGGTCATCTTTTGGCGGCCACGCCTCACAGCGACAAGTACCTTGTGGGGACCGGAAAGCATCGTCAGCTTGGCCCTCGGATTGGTGATTGCCTTATCCGGAGCATGGCTGCTTTTGAGGCAGCTGCGACCTCTGGTACAACTAGCAAGAGTTTGTCGTGAAAACGGAGGTCGCCAAGGTGTTCCCTTGCCTGATCCGTCATTGAGCCGTTGCTGGGAGATTCAGGCGATTGCCGATGCGTTGCAACAGTTTATCGCAGGACAGCAAGCGGGTTCTCAAGTCCTCCAGGAGCAAAGCGATCGACTTTGGGGAGTCCTGCATAATCTGCTGGAAGGTGTGCTGCTGGTGGGACGCGATGAAAAGCTCACACTGGCCAACGAAGCCAGCGGACGGCTTTTGGGATTTTCACCTGCTAGCTGCATCGGCAAACCAATATGGGAAGTCATACGACATCGAACACTTCTGGAGTTAGTGCGGCGCGTGGCGATGTTGCAACAACCTGCGCAATTGGAATTCAGTGGACCGGTCGGGGAACGCCAGCTCTCGGCTCGGGCCATGCCGTGCACGGGAAAAACTCTGGAAGGTGTTCTGGTGGTTTTGCATGACGTGACCGAGTTGCGGCGTTTGGAAAATCTCCGCAAAGAATTTGTGGCTAACATCTCGCATGAATTAAAAACTCCCCTAGCCATTATAAGCGCGTATGCGGAAACCTTGCGCTTAGGAGCCGTAGACGATCCCGAATACCGATCGCGATGCATTGGGCAGATCGAGGAGCAAGCCGGACGCTTACACCGCATGATCGTCGACTTGTTGCAATTGGCCCGAGTCGAGGCTGGAAAGGAGGTCTTTGAATTTGCGGATGTGTCCGTTCCCGAAGTGATCGATCAGTGTTTGCGGGAGTTCGCCGAAGTGGCGCGGAATAAAGGGATTGAACTTAATCAAGAGTCAAGCGCAACGCCACTTCTTGTAAACGCCGATCGACAGGCGTTGTGTACGATCGTCTACAATCTCTTAGACAACGCGTTGAAGTATACTCCGGCGGGAGGTAAGGTAACGGTGCGCTGCCAGATGCAGTCCGGTTACGCCCTTTTGGAGGTTCAAGATACAGGAATCGGAATTTCCGTACGCGATCAGGCTCGGGTCTTCGAACGGTTCTTCCGATCCGATCCGGCACGGTCACGACAATCCGGCGGCACCGGACTGGGACTGGCGATCGTCAAGCATTTAACGCACGCGATGGGGGGCGACGTGAGTGTCGAAAGCCAGGAGAAGGCTGGCAGTACGTTTCGCGTTCGGTTGCCGTTGAGCACGGCGGGAATTCCACCAACGTAAACACTTGCCTGTAACGGGTTGACAGCTACCTCACATGGCGAGTCCGGAGTGCGAGCCGGAAACGGAATTTTATTTTGGTAAGGAGTTGCCCGCCGCTAGTTCCAGGCGTACAACCCCCGGGGGCGACAGCCGCCATGGAGCCGTTTTTCACGACAAATTCACGAATTCTTTACATATTTTTCTCACCATTACAGGACAACCATGACCAGACACTTACAGCGAGATATGGAAAGAATTCAACGTGAGATCTTGTCACTCTCCTCGCTGGTAGAGGAGATGATTGACAAGGCGACTGTTGCCCTGCACCAACGCAATGATCAACTGGCACGTGAAGTGGTTGCCGCGGACACCCAGGTCGACCAGCGGGAGGTGCAGTTGGAAGAAGAGTGTTTGAAACTGCTGGCGCTTCACCAGCCGGTCGCCGTGGACTTGCGGCGTGTGGCATCCGTGTTGAAGATCAACAACGATTTAGAACGCATCGCGGATTTGGCGGTGAATGTGGCCGAACGAGTTTGTAGTCTCTCCACATTCCCCGATTTTCCGGTGCCGGACGATGTACGCCTGATGGCGCAGCTTGCCAAGCGCATGGTACGGGGCGCTTTGGATGCCTTCGTTCAGCTCGATTCGCGAGCCGCCCGTGTGGTCATGAGAACCGATGCCGAACTTGATGCGCTGAATGTTGCGGTCATCGAACAATTGACGGCTGCCATGCAACAGAATCCGCACTTAGTACCAGCAGGTTTGCATTGTTTTTCAGCAGCACGGCACTTCGAACGCATGGGGGACCATGCAACGAATATCGCCGAAGACGTGATCTATCTTGTCGAAGGTGAAATCGTACGTCACCAACACGCAGAAATACCCGGTTCATTGCGCAGTTATGCTCCGCGCTAGGATTTTGGTAATCGAGGACGACCGCGCCTTGGCCGATGTACTGCGGTACAATCTGAGCCAGGCCGGTTTCGACGTTGCCGTGGCTCATGACGGGCAGGATGGGTTAAATCAAGCACGCCGCCGTCGCCCTGATCTTGTGGTGCTGGATCTGATGTTGCCCGTTATCGACGGTTTGGAAGTATGCAAACGGTTGCGATCAGATCCACTTACCCGCGATATGAAAATCATCATGCTCACGGCCAAGTCGGATGAGTCGGATGAACTGGTTGGGTTCGTACTGGGCACGGATGATTACGTCACTAAACCCTTCAGCGTTAAAGTTCTGATTGAACGGGTCAAAGCGTTGCTGCGACGAAGCGACTCTGGCGAAGAAGAGGCGATCAGCGTTGGCCCGATTGTTCTAAACCGCGTCAAGTTCCGTGTCACTGTTGGCGAAAGTCCCGTACCGCTTACGCGTACCGAGTTCCGCATCTTGGAGACATTGATGAGTCGTCCCGGAAGGGTCTTTGAGCGAAACGAACTGATTGAAGCTGCTTTAGGCGATGATTCTCTGGTCCTGGAACGCACCATCGATGTGCACATTCGCGCCTTGCGAAAAAAATTGGGTCAGGCTGCTCGATATATCGAAACGGTACGCGGCGTGGGATACCGATTCGCAGAAGATCCGACCGAATCGGCGACAACAAACCAGTAGTCGTGGGGCGTATCTCTTGCCGCCTTGGCTACGGTCGTACCGTAGGTTTCAAGCAGCCCGCCGATCGACGGTTTGTTGCGTTTCCCTTCGAGTACGGGATTGGCGGACCGCGTAATTCTTTGTGTGGCAAGCTCGATAGTAAATCCGCGTTGTAATTTCGCCCAGCATGCCAATACTCAGGAATTGTACACCAAGCAGTAGCGCCATAACGCTGAAAAGCAACAGCGGATTGCCAGTCATATCGGTGCCATAGGTGCATTTCATGGCAATGACTGCTGTAAGGCTGGCTCCTGCTAAGATCCAACAGGCTAGCGCCCAGCGACCGAAAAAGCGGATCGGATAGGCTAAGTAACGCCGCAGGAACCAAACGGTCGCTACATCGAGCAATACGCCGAGTGTGCGGGAAAGGCCATACTTGGAGCGGCCGAACGTACGTGGTCGATGATTCGTTTCGATTTCGACCACGCGTGCGCCGCGTTCGCGAGCTAATATGGCTACGAATCGGTGCATATCACCACAAAGTTCTAAATTTTCAGCTACCCAGCGGCGCATAACTTTTAGGGCACAGCCTAAATCGTGAACAGCGCTTCCAGCCACCGATCCAATGAGGCGGTTAGCGAGCCAGGACGGTACGCGCCGCGTCCAGAAGTTATCCTGGCGATGGCGGCGCCAGCCATGCACCAAGTCATATCCCGTTTCCAGCAGTGACAACATGCGAGGAATATCGGCAGGGTCGTTTTGGAGGTCGCCGTCCATAAAAGCCAGTATGGCACCCGAAGCATGGTCAATTCCGGCCTGCAACGCGGCCGACTGCCCAAAGTTGCGGGTCAATATCACCAGTTGCACGCGCGGATCTTCGTCCGCCAGTTTTTCCAGAACTTCGGTCGAACCGTCCGTCGATCCATCGTCCACAAAAACCAACTCGAACGAGCGTCCCACGTCGGACAAAACCTGTATCAGTTCGTTGTACAACAAGGAAAGGTTCTCACGCTCGTTGTAGATTGGCACAATCACCGAAAGATCCACGGTCTGGCATCCTAGCACTGAAAGGCCGTGTGGCCGGAGTTTCGACCGGCATACTGGCAATTCCCCTACTTCGCACGGCATACATGCGTAAAGCTAACGGTCAATGCCCCAGTGTGGCAACACCGATTTTTTGTGTGTGCGTTGTAGGTGAAAAATCTTTTAACGCAGAGACGCAGATGCGCAGAGGAAGGAACAATTAAGCTGGCAACACTAGCTGCCGGTTGGGAAAGAACCATTTTTACCCAAAGTGTCTACAAGGGCCCCCAGTGATGATAATGCCACGGCTCGGGTTAACTCGTTTCACCAAAATCACCAGGGTCGTTGCGCCTGGACATCTCTGCTCGCTTGTGTCATGACACTTCGTCCAAGTCTGCTCTAGGATGACCGTATGCCAGCCTACTCGAATAGGGATGCGCGGGATGCACTTATTGTGCCTTGCCGGTTGCCTCCCGCAGTATCGAAGCAAGCGGCGCGGTGTACGATTCGCCTTCTTGATTACAAAAGGTGCATAGCCAGTAGGCGCTGGTGGGGTGCCAAACCAGAACCCTGTCGCGTGCTCCCCTGCTTTCTTGCGCCCCCAAAAAGGTTGGCTGCCTGTTCCCGAGCCATCGACGTGGCGCGAGGAGGTTTAAGACATTTCGCTAACCGTGAGAAGGAGGTATTGGGCCCGGAGGCTGTGCTACTACAGATACACGTGTCCCGCTTGCAATTTCGGACTCCGCAAGAGGCTCACCGCATTGTTCGCGATGTTAGATGTCCAAGGCGAGGTCAACCCGCATTCGGTGGTTCGGTTTCCTTTTCAAAGCCAATGACGAACCCGACGGCAAAGGTACGACAAAAACCCCACGAAGCGAGCAACCATGCGATGCGTTTTTTCTGCATTAACCGCTGAAATGCACCGCTTAACCGGACGAATTCAGGCCCTTGGCCGTTTGGTACTTCGATTTCGGTCCATGGCACCCCCTTTTTTATGGGAAAACGGATCGCACGGAAAACAGCCTGTTTGACAGCCCACCGTGCGGCATATTGCTGCATGCTGGCCCGACGGGCACTACAGTAGCGAATCTCGTTTTCTGTAAAAACGCGTCGCAGGAACCGTTCTTCGTGCCGATGGATCAAGTGGCCAATTCGGGCACACTCGACGATTGACGTTCCAATGCACACCACGCGACTCATTGCCTCGTCTCACAGAATTAGAAGGCTAACGACAACCGCATGGAAGCAAACCACGAATCAGCAAAAGGAATCTTCGATACGAAGGTCTCCCTCGTACCTGTGACAAGCGCTTTACCATACCACGCCCATTGCATCACGAGCGCGGGCTAAGACTTCCGATGCTTTGCGCCGCGCCTTCTCGGCACCTAGCGCAAGGATGTCGCGCACTTGTTCCGGGTGGGCCGCTAACTCCTGACGTCGCTGTCGCGCCTCGGCAAAATACTTTTCCGCTGCATCGGCCAGAGCCTGTTTTACCTGGCCATAGCCAAACCCGCCACGACGATACAACTCCGCCATCGCTTGCCGCTCTTCGGGCGACACAAACAGCGAATACAATTGGTACAGCCGATCCGTCTCCGGATCTTTGGGCTGATCCATGGGGCGCGGATCGGTGACGATTCTCATTACTTTCTTGCGCATCGATTGCGGGTCCTCGAAGATCTCGATGGTGTTTTGATAACTTTTCGACATCTTCTGGCCATCGATACCGGGAACTCGAGCGGCGTGTTCGAGAACTTTGGCTTGCGGCATGGTAAAAACCGGTCCGAACTGGTGATTGAAGCTCCGTGCCAAATCGCGGCAAACCTCAATATGCTGGAGCTGATCTTCACCGACCGGTACTAAATCCGCATCGTATGCCAGAATATCAGCAGCCATCAGCACCGGATAGGTAAACAGCCCGGCGTCGGCTGGCAAGCCTTTCTCCTTTTTTTCCTTGTACGCATGGCAACGCTCGAGCAATCCCATGGGGGTACCGGTCATCAGTAACCAGCATAGCTCGGTCACCTGCGGTACATCGGATTGCAAGAACAACGCGGCTCGATTCGGATCCAGACCCAACGCCAGTAAGTCCAGCGCAGCATCCCATGTGTTTTGACGCAATACATCGCGATTGCGAATCGTCGTCAAGGCATGAAGATTGGCAATGAAATAATACGCTTCGTGCTCCTCCTGTAACTCGATATACTGGCGAATAGCGCCGAAGTAGTTGCCCCAGTGGAATCGTCCCGTGGGTTGTATCCCGGACAAAACACGCAGTTTCCTATGGGGCGCGCGCTGCGCCTCGGGAGCATTACCGCTCTTCGCTGTGTCTGATACAGGTACGTCGTGGGCCATCGTACCACCGCCAATTCGATTTTTGACGTTGTTCCGCTACACTCTTGCCCGCCGTGCTTAGCGACTGCTGCGCCGTGGAAGCGACACACATCGGTTCAGCCGCGGGCTACGTCTCAGGATACGTCATCTGCGCTCGATTCCCAAGGTGGGATGGCTGGCTTCATTGCAGTCTTGCAGTCTGGTCCACAGGCTGCCTGGAGAGACGGTTGGTCTTCGAGAGTGGTGACCTAACACGAGTCGATTTGCTCAGGCACGACCAATGTACCGATGACATCCGACATAGATCGGGCGCCGATCTGCTGCATGGCTCGCGGTAACTGTTCCACAAGTTCCATCGTTACTCGAGGACGATAATAGTTGGCCGTACCGATCTGGACTGCCGAAGCACCGGCAACGAGAAACTCCATCACGTCATCAATCGAAGCGATACCTCCGATTCCCATAATGGGTATCGAGAGCCGGCTTTTGACCTGATAGACGCACCGCAAGGCAATCGGTTTAATGGCTGGACCACTCAGACCACCCATCACATTGCCCAAGAGCGGCCTTCTGCCGCGCCAATCGACCGCCATTCCCAGTACCGTATTGATCAACGATACGGCATCAGCACCGGCATGTTGAGCGGCCTCGGCGATTTCTACTATCGAGGTTACATTGGGTGAAAGTTTGGCAATAACCGGCAGATCGCATGCCGAGCGTACCAAGCGGACTACTGCGGCGCAGCGCCGAGGATCGGCACCAAAGTCCGTGCCGTGCGCCACATTGGGGCAGGAAATGTTCAACTCTAATGCCGCCACACCTCCGGCTGCCGCCAGACGCTCGGCCATTCGAGCAAACTCATCCGCCGTCCGCCCTGCGATGCTGACAATAACTTTCGTGGGCACCTGGCGTAGATACGGCCAGTGCTCGGCCAAGAAATACTCGATTCCATCGTTGTCCAACCCAATCGAATTTAGCAAACCGGCGGCTGTTTCTACGGTTCGCCACGGTGCATTGCCCACTCGACGTTGCCAGGTGATCGTTTTGGGAATCACAGCTCCGAGACGCGCAAAATCCACAATCCCCTCCATCTCCCGCACATACCCGAACGTTCCGGAGGCGGTAGTGATCGGATTTGCTAAATGCAAGCGCCCTAAACTGACCGACACGTCCACCGAATTCGACTCACCTGACCGAGCATCGAAGGTTGGGCGTAACGTCATGGCCACTTCTTTATTGACGCCAGGGGTGCTACGGGGCTCTTAAAAAGGTGAGAATCGCGACCGAAACTACGAGTCAATTTACTGCAGCTTCCTTTGGCAGCATACCCCAAGAGGTTGACTACAGATGCTGTAGACGTGTGCGACCAACGAGCAGGTGTTGTCGGCACGCTCGGTGCTGTAACAGAACGTGCTACTCTCGTAAGTCGCCGACTACCAGCAGGGCTTACGAACCGTTTGCGTTCCGTCACTTGCGCATCTGTGGCGCGTAGAGAGCTACGAAGCTACGGGCGGCCATTGCCGGAGTCTAACGTAGCGCGTGTGGAAAAGTGGCAAACCGGCGCAGTTTGTTGCGCGCAGACCGACAAAGACCTCCCAAAGTTGCCACAAGAGGAGTTATCAGCCGGAGGAAATATGTGCCAGCGGTGTTAGATAACCCCACCGTGGGTACGGTGCGGCACCGAATGGTCAGGCTGATCCAAAAACCAGAATCGTTCCCACTCCTCTAACAAAGCACGAAAATCTTCCGAAGTAAAAATCAACTGGCGCGTGCGAACCGCCGGGTCACCCGAATAAATCGGAATAAGGCAGCCAGAACTGGCGATGAGGCCCAACCCCAACAGGGCCCAGTACCATAACCGACGCATGAACCATCCTCCTTGATAGCTAGCGCCACTTTGGTCTCCGTATTGCGACAAGGCGGTCGCACTTATCTCGATCGTCGCCTACCTCTTAGCGATTCGTAGTGGAATTGTCCAGATCAATTTGTAGAGCACCGCTTTGTATTCGGGTTTTTCCTTTATCCGGGCGGCTCCGTTACTCGAACTATCGCTTAGCGACCGCACGACTGCCCCGGATGCTTTATCCGCCCGTCGGCATTTGTGTACCGCTTGCTTCGGGTGGCATTTCTGGCGGAGTGGAACTCGTTACATCGGTCGGAGGCGCGTTGGATTGGGCGGCTGCGGCTTCTAATGCAGCTAACCGCTGACGCCGTTCGGCATCCAATTGGCGCACGCGTTCTTCCATTTCTTTGCCGGGCTTAAACGTGACTACTAGCTTTTCGGGGACTTGGACCGTTTCGTTGGTTCGAGGGTTACGCGCACGGCGGGCAGCACGTCGCTTGACTTTAAATACCCCGAAGTTCCGCAGTTCAATCTTGCCGTCCTCGACTAGCGTTTGAACAATGGCTTCAAACGTCTTGTCGACAATGGCTTTCGTTTTCAGTTGCGTCATTCCGATCTGTTCGGAAATGGTCTTAACAATGTCTTTTTTGGTCACCGCGCCTACCTCCTCTTGGCGGAAACGGGCGAGTAGTAAACGCTCCTTTTTACGCCCTAAGTGTAAAATCTGCAAGTAGTAAAATCAAGCTTTTTCACCGCCAAGTCGAAGATACGGCCAGGCAAAGCCTTATACCGGTTGATTGCTAGCACGCCCTAGGGCCCGCTATGAATCGGCTAGGGATAGTGGTAGACTTTACGAATTCGCTATTATCGACTCGCTTAAGGGTGTGCACCCACCGAGTGTTGGACGCTGCGGGCTGTGTGTCGGTCGCTCCCGGCATCTTGCTGGGAGCATTGCTTAGCCATTGACCGGTTTGGATAGAACGGTTAGGCTAGCTTGCTTGCGTCGCTTACGCAGAGTCTCCGGCAGGGTGGTCCTCCGGAGCGCAATTTGGGTATCCCTTCGTTAAAGAAGGCCGATGTGGTTGGGCAAAGGATGTTTCCTGTGTGGTGTGCGTAAGTAGCGCATCACATGGCCCGGTCGGCCGCTAGGAGAAGTGACTGTGGAGGCGTGGGTTGAAGAACTAATCGAAGCAGGGGTTCATTACGGGCACCATGTCAGTCGATGGAATCCGAAGATGGCCCGTTACATCTATGGTCGCAGGAATCGGATCCACATCATTGACATACGTGAGACGGTTCGAGGGTTGTTGTGGGCCAAGAAATTCATTCGACAGGTGGTGGCCAACGGTAGTTTGGTACTCTTCGTGGGAACCAAGCGACAAGCGTCAGCGGCTATTGAACGTGAGGCGACGCGGTGCGGGATGCCGTTTGTGGCCGAACGCTGGCTAGGCGGTACCTTGACGAATTTCAACACGATTCGTTCCCGCTTGTCGCGCCTCGATGAGCTGGAACGATTGCGGGCCAGCCCCGAACTGGCAACCTATTCGAAAAAAATGCAGTCGTCCCTGAATCGCGAATACCGCAAGATGTATCGGAATCTCAACGGACTGCGTCAAATGGACCGCATCCCGGCATGTCTGGTCGTGGTGGACCCACGCAAAGAATACAACGCCGTGCGCGAAGCTCGTAAATTAAACGTCAAAACCGTCGCCTTAATCGACACCGATTGCGATCCCGATGAAATTGATATCCCTATTCCGGGGAACGACGACGGAATTCGATCAATCGAAGTTATTTTGCGGCACTTAGCGGATGCCGTGTTGGAAGCTAAGCAGGCATTGGCCGCTGCGGCCAAGGAAGCCCCGCAGGAAGCTGCGGTGTTTGCCGAAACGTAAAATGACGTGCCTTATTGATACGTACCAGCGTGGTCCGGTTTCCGACTGTTGGTCAATCGTGGGTGCCCGGACGCGTTGGCCAGTAGTAAGGCCATAAAATTACATCAAGCCAAAAGGGAGCGGTTCCATGAGTGTATCGGCACAGGATGTAAAAAAGCTGCGCGATCAAACCGGCTTGCCTTTGATGGACTGCAAGCGGGCGTTGCTCGAAACACAAGGCGACATGCAGGCTGCTATCCGTTGGTTGCGGGAACGAGGTGCGAAACTTCTCAGTTCCCGGTCGGATCGGGTCACTGAGTTTGGGAGGGTGGGACTTTTTGCCGATGCCCACGTCGGCGCGATGGTCGAATTGAAATGTGAAAGCGCGCCGGTAGCCCAGTTAGCCGAGTTTAACGAACTAGCAAATGCTTTGGCGCGGCAGTTGGCCTTGGGTCCCGGAGCTTCCACGATCGACGAACTGCTCGATCAGCCCTCACCCGCGCGTCCCGGGCAGACGTTGCGCGAGCATCGCGACGACTTGTTCAATCAGGTGCGAGAGGTCTTCAATGTAGGACGTTTCCTTCGCATCGAAGGCCGATGTGGAGGCTATCAACATGTCGGGAGCCGTATCCATGGGGTATTGGTGCGCGCCGAGGGGGGATCGGACGAAAATGTCCGCGATGTTTGTATGCATATCGCAGCTATGGCGCCCGTGGCCTTGACGATTGCCGATCTGGATCCTGCCTTAGTCGAAGCGGAGCGCCAGGTATTACGGGAAGCAGCCCTTCGAGAAGGCAAGCCGGCCAACATCGTGGATAAAATGGTTGAAGGGCGTTTGAAGGCGTTCTATGCCGAGCGGGTGCTCTTGGAGCAGCCCTTTGTGAAAGACAGCTCGATGACCGTTGGCAAGTTTGCTGCTTCACGAGGGATACAAATCCTTCAATTCGTCCACTGGATTGTGGGCCAAGGCTGAAACGTGGGCCGGTACCCCAGCTAAAAGAGGGAGTCAAACGCGAGCAAAGGACTAGGCATGCTTGAGGAGGATGGGTCCCAACCGAAATACCGTCGCGTTGTGCTCAAACTTTCGGGAGCCAGCTTTTGTCGGCCTGGCGAGCGCGGCATTTGCGTCGATGAAGTCTTAAAAATCGCACGGCAAATCCTTCTGGCTCATCAATTGGGCAGTCACATGGCTGTGGTGATCGGTGGGGGCAACATCCTGCGTGGTTCCCAATTCCGCACGGTTGCACCGACTATCCACGAAGCCACCGCTCATTACATGGGGATGTTGGCTACGGTTATCAACGGCCTGGCGCTGCAAGATTGCTTAGAATCGCTCGGCGCACAAACGCGGCTGATGTCAGCCATACGCATGGATGGAGTCTGCGAACCGTATGTCCGCCGCCGTGCATGGCGCCATTGGGAAAAAGGCCGCATCATTATTCTGGCCGCAGGTACGGGCGGCCCGTTCGTGACGACCGACACGGCAGCCGCATTGCGAGCCCGCGAACTGGAGGCCGATATTCTGCTGAAAGCCACGCGCGTCGACGGCGTTTATAGTGACGATCCGGAGAAAAACCCGCATGCCGTCCTCTATGCCGAACTCGACTACACCACGCTCCTAGAAAATAATTTACGGGTGATGGACCAAACCGCGATCACTCACTGCATGGAGCACGCGCTACCCGTATTGGTGTTTAACTACTTAAAGGAAGGAAATATCCAACGTGCTGTACTGGGGGAACGTGTCGGCACGTTGATTAGCAACCGAGTCACGCGTGCCGTCCCGGCCGGCACGCCTTAATCGACAGGACCTTCCGCCATATGGACGCCGACGAAATCTTATTGGACGTGGAAGATCGCATGGAAAAGGCGATCGCCGTGCTCAAAACGGCACTCTCCGGAATCCGTACCGGGAGAGCCACTCCCGGCTTGGTCGATTCGTTGCGCGTTGATTGCTACGGCCAGCCAACTCCCATTAAACAGATTGCCTCCGTCGCAGCCCCAGAACCGTCTCAATTAGTCATCCGCCCCTACGACCCAAACCTGCTCAAGGATATTGAAAAAGCAATTGTTGCCAGCGACCTTGGCTTGAATCCACAGAACGACGGAAAAATTATCCGTTTGGTCATTCCTCCTTTGTCCACGGAAATGCGCCGCAAGCTGGTTGCGCGCATCAAGGAGTTGGCAGAAGAGGCAAAGATTTCGATTCGCAATATCCGACGCGACGGGAATAAAGCGGCCGATCAAGGCGAAAAAGAAAAACGATTCGGTGAAGATGAATGTGACCGGATCAAAGAGGAGATTCAGAAACTTACTAAAAAATACGAAGACATCGTTAATGATCTTGCTAAAAAACGTGAAGCCGAAGTCATGGAAAACTAATCGTCGTTCTCGCCGTTCAAGCAGCCATTCCGCATGAAGGTATGGCAAACGCAAAGGCGCCAACTCGAGAGAAGGGCAGAGTTCCGTAAGTCGGGGTCTACTTCATCGAGCTCGGTGCATCTTTTTAGAGGTGTGGTTTCTCCCATATTGGTCCACATCTTGGATGTGTGTACTTTTCGATTGTAGGTGGGATGTAGCTGTAACACAGCTAGCTATCGCCCCGGATCCGCCCTATCGCTTCCGAAGAGGGATCGCTTTACAGAGCCGCGACCGTAAGGGAGCGGCAGTTTGCGAATCGAGCCACGTTCTTTGATCGGGGCGGTACCCGCCGCGGCGGGTCGTGCGCGGCCCACGTCTGCCCCGTTCGCGTCGGCTTCGCCAATAAACCCATAAAAGTATTACAACGCAAAGGGGCAAAGGCACAGCGAAAATACCATCCAGCGTCAATCGCCTAACCTGGTCTTTACGCCTTTGCATTTCTCTAGTCAGTCTAAGTCTTATCTACGGTGGAAAAGCACATACGCACTTTCGCGTCCACGAATTGGAATAACTCTCGCTAACCGCGGTGGATGGACCGCGCGGATAACATGGGCCATTGACAGATCGCACCTTGGGACAGGCATCCAAGCCTATGGGCTCTCGGAAAGGGTCATTGTGGAATGCCCCGTGGCGGAGTTGTCACCGTGTAGCGATGCTCGTGCCATAGCTTCTCTGCGGCATGGTTGTATGAGAACATCATCCAAGCGATTGATGCAGGAACTGGTCGGCATGCTAGCGGCGCGTTAAGTTACTGACCGGTTGACATGGACAGAAGCCGAGCTATTGCGTGGAGTATGCGGTTATGAAACAAGGAGCGCCTCGCATATCGCGTCGCGATTGGTTCGCTGGGCTTGCGCTTGCCGGATTCGGTGCGGGTGCTGTGTGGGGTGGGGCAAACCGGCAACGGCCACGAGTTGCGGCGGTAGTAACCGAATTCACGTTCCGCAGCCACACCCATGTAATTCTGGAGAACTTTCTAGAATCGTACTACTTCAATGGGCGGGTGACGGATCCGGGCGTGGATTTGGTGAGCCTTTACGTGGATCAGTTTCCTCCTCACGATATGGCTCGTCGTGCTGCTGCTGAATATGGATTTCGCATTTACGGAACCATCGAAGCGGCTTTGTGCTGTGGAGGAAGTACCTTGGCGGTCGACGGCGTGCTGTCGATCGGCGAACATGGTCGCTACCCGGTCAACGAACGCGGCCAGATCATGTATCCGCGTAAAGAATTTTTCGATCAAATCGTAAAGGTTTTTCGGCGGTCTGGCCGCGTGGTGCCGGTATTTAATGACAAGCATTTGTCGTATCGTTTCGATTGGGCGTCAGAAATGATCCAGACGGCAAACGAGCTCCGGATTCCGCTCATGGCCGGCAGTTCGGTGCCTCTTGCCGAACGGCGTCCACCGCTGGAACTGCCGCCCAATACGCCAATCGTCTCTGCTGTCTCAATCCACAGTGGCGGACTGGAGTCGTACGATTTTCACGCTTTGGAGGTGCTTCAGTCGATGGTCGAGGCACGGCGCGGGGGCGAGACCGGGGTGCGTTCGGTGCAACTGTTGGAAAATGAACAGGTTTGGCGTGCGGCAGCCGACGGACGCTGGGACCTGGAGCTTGCCCGTCTTGCCATGTCCGCCGGCGAACGCCAGCCTGTGGACGATTTAGAACGGTTCGTCGAGCCGGCGACTGGGCGCGTACATCCGGTACATGTAATCCTGATCGAATACAAAGACAGCTTGCGCGCCGCCGTTTTACGAATCGGGGCCAGCTCCACTCGGTGGAAATTTGCCTGCCGGTTAGCCGATGGTCAAACTCGTGCCACACGTTTCTACGTTGGTCCGTGGCAAAATCGTAACTTATTCACGGCGCTGGCCCACGCTATCCAGTGGCATATCCGGCATGGCGAGGCGCCGTATCCGATTGAGCGAACCTTCTTGACGACCGGGATGGTAATTGCCGCTGTCGAGTCGAAGTATCAAGGCAATCGTCGGCTGGAGACTCCCTACTTAGAGATAACGTATCAGCCTCGTGATTTCCGGGCCTTTCGCGAAATGGGGGCATCTTGGCAAATAATTACTGAACAGACGCCTGAACCGCAGGGAATCGATCCGGGTGGACCACGACCGCCGGGGTACCCGTAGCCTCAAACGGCAAGTGCGTAGCCGCTGAGCATACCTGGAGTCTGTTACCCAGGGGCGACACGGGTTTACCAGGGAGGGATGTATCGATGCACCTATGGATCGCTGTCGACGAAGCCGGCTACGGCCCTCGGCTAGGCCCGTTCGTCGTTGCCGCGACACGGTGGCGGACCGGTCGGCGCGAATCACCTGCCGCGGTGAATAACCGACTGCAGCGTTTTTTAGCCGATCCGTCAGCGAACCTGGATCGTCGATTCGCACTGAACGATTCGAAGCGCATCTATCGGTCGCAACCGGCCCGGCTGCACGATTTGGAATATGCCGTTGCGGGTGCATGGGGTTTTCTCGGAGAATCGTTCCCAACCTGGTCGCATTTGTGGTCTGAGATCGCTACGCATGACGGGGGACAATGGCGCCGGCTGCCATGGTACCGAGAATATGATAGTGACCTACCCGTCCACGTGGATCCTAGTCAACTCCGAAGGGCAGCTAGTCACTGGAGTGCTTTGGCAAACCGGACGGGGATTCATCTTATCGGATGGAAGGCGTATGCATTGTTTCCCCAAAAGTGGAATGAACGCTTGACTGAAATGAACAAGGCCGAGCTTCTGGCCGAATCCACGTTGCGGCTGCTGGCGGAGCTCGTGTCGGGACCGGATATCGCGCAATATCGAACGATTGCCGTCGTGTGCGATCGGTTAGGGGGCCGTAAGTTTTACGCAGGTGTGATTCAACAATACTTGAGAGCAGATTGGTTGCAGGTACTTCGGGAAACGCATCGCGTGAGTTCTTACCGGGTTTTCTTAGCGGACGGGCGGACGTTAGACCTCGAGTTTCAAGTGAAAGCCGACGCGCACTTTTCTCTGGTTGGATTCTCCTCCATGGTGGCGAAGTATCTGCGTGAGTTAGCGATGATTCCGATGAATCGGTTTTGGCAAAGTCGCATAGACGGGTTACGGCCCACTGCGGGCTACCCAAAAGACGCCGATCGGTTCATCGAGCAAGTAACCGACGATTGTCGGCTGCTGGGTGTTCATGAGTTACAGTGGATCCGACAGCTTTAAGCAGGGTATGCTCACCGAGTTGTTGCGGGCATCTCGACTGTGGGTTGCGACACGACGGTGTTTCCCTCCTGTTCCTGAGCGGCTTGGACGTTTTGTAAAGCACGTGTGAGCAACGTGTCAGTTGTATCGTGCTGCATTGCTTGCGTAACGCCCGCGCTTACCGTGAATTGCAAGACGCCACCATCGCTGGACAAGCGACACTTCGCGATAGCCAATCGCAATCTTTCGGCTACCCCGCAGGCATTTTCCAAATTGGCATTCGGTAGCAACAAAGCGAATTGCGCGTTACCCAGACGTGCAATGTGATCCATATCGCGCATTGCGGCTTTCAGAAACTGAGCGGTTGCCTTCAAGACGAGCTTCTGCGCATTGTTGCCGAAAGTGGTTCCCAACCGGGCAAACCGGTCCACCTCGAGAACGATCAACGAGAAACCCGCTCCACCGCGTTTCCATGCGGCTAACCGACGATCCAAATCGTCACGAAATGCTTCTTCGGTGGATAAACCGGTGAACGGATCGCGCACGGAAGGGCTGGTGGCCGGTGCTTCCTGCTCCGATTCGGTTTTGCTTCCCGGTTCGGTTTTTCCGCTTGGAGTGCCGAGGGGGATGGGAAGAATCTTGGTTCCATCGTGATAGTGGCCGCAATTGCGCCCGGCAGCTTTGCATGCGTAGAGTGCCTCGTCTGCCCGTTTGACAAGTTCGCTAGAGGATTCGTCTTTTTGGAACGTAGCGACGCCGGCGCTAGCTGTGACCTTGAGCTGTTGGCCTTCAAAGGCGAACGACTGCTGGGCTATGGCGGCACGAGCGCGCTCGGCTGCCGGAAGACTTGTCGTCAAATCACAACCCGGAAAGAGGGCTGCGAACTCCTCTCCGCCATACCGGAACAGGAGTACATCTTGCGACAGACAATGGCGTAGAGTTCGAGCGACGCCTTTGAGAACCGCGTCACCCGCCTGATGACCATAGGTGTCGTTAAACTTCTTGAAGTGATCCACGTCCAGCATCATAACACTCGAAGGTCGTTGCCGCTCGCGATATTCGTTTTCCAACCTCGCAAGCTCGATGTCAAACGCGCGACGATTCCATACACCCGTTAGCGCGTCTGTCTTGGCCTCTTCCATTTGCCGTGCCAGAAGAGCCTCCTGTTCCTTAAGCCTCGCTTCGGCTAGTTCCAAGCGGGTACGCATTTTGTCGTTGGCGGCTAATAGCCGTGCTACCGTGTCGAGAACATCTTGTGGAGCACTGGAAGCCGTTAGGCTGCGAGTAGCGTCGGACACTTCTGCGCTGTGGCTAGCAATTTCTTTGGAGACGCCAAGCGCCATTTCCTGGAGGCGCTCCGTGATCTGGTGGACCGTCACGGCATACTGTTGTGATCTATCGAGCTCATCTCGCCATTTTTCCGCATCAGCCCGGTACTGGTCGGCAGCCCGTTCGGCACTGACTAGCTTTTGCCGCAATCCGGCTAGCTCGCTTTCCAATCGCCGCAACCGCTCGCCCAGCTCCCGGTCGGTCGCCCTATCGCGCGTTTCAGTTCGTTTGTTCTCATCGCCGTAATTGCCGGCCAAAGTGCTAGACGGCGCGTGATGGAACATCCAATAGCCAACAGCAACCCCCACAGCCACCGCCACCGCCAATATGACGATATGAATGAAAATCGAAAGCATGAATCCAGCTCCTAGTCTTAGCGGCAAACGCCTACACATCGTGTGGCGTAGTTCGTTTGGACTCTGCAGCAACTTAGGTCATCGTAAAGCTAAGTCAAATAAGCTAGTGTTGATTGAACGAAAAGTCAGACTCTGCGGCAGCGATCACCAGGAAATACTACACATCGCACGATCTGCGCCATTTCTGACGGGGATAACTTCCTGTATGCCACAGATCGGTAGCGCCCTAAAGCGCATCCCAATGCAAAGTAAGCTCAGGCTAGAAGCGGCGTTTACCAGTCTCGGTGGCTGGTTATTGCGGGTGAGTAAAACACAATCTATTGCACCAACTTTTTTCATCGGGCCAAACACAAGAGCTGCCTTTCTGATGCAAAAGAAAGACCGGATCGTCTACTCCCAGCGCGAGGAGGGCGAGCAAATGAAGGGCCATTCTGGAGCGCGTGCGACCCCTGCAACAGGGGACCGCTCTTCGAAACACAAAAACACGTTGTCTCGAAGGTGTTGGGTAAAGTATCGACGATCGTGCACGAGTCGATTCGCGGTGCATGGCCCTCTCGTTATTACCATAAACATCGTGCTAATCGATCGCGTTGCCCTGTATCCCTTCTCGGCCGGTGTCCGAGCAACCAACGGACGCGAGGCAAAAATTGGGTGGCGAATCAATCAATTCCCTACGGGGCAGCGATCCACTGGCCCTATCGCCCCTAGGCGTATAGTTGCTTAGATCCAGCTTTCAAACTGGCGGGCACTTCGAATGGGCATTTAGCTCCCGGCTAGGCACCCATCGCCGTATCCTTCGGGTTCGAATTCGGGCGTTGTCCCACAATGAAGATCGGCTTCGTTCAGGGGCGTTGAACTTAAGCCAAGGTCGCCTTCGTCCTGAGATCTATTCGTACTGGAATGCATTCTTTTAGGCCGAACACCTAATAGCCGCGCCAGCACGATCGAAATGGGGGCCGCCACGAAACTCATCAAGGCTCCCATCTTGACTGCATCCTGCAACGGTCCCGGTTGCGGAAATGCTGCCGTGGAAACGAACAGCGCAACCGTAAAGCCGATAGCTGCCACCATACCCAGGCTTACTACATGCCGATAGTTCATGCCCGCGGGCTTTTCTAAACGTAGCCACTTCTCGGCAATCCAGGTGAGCAACGTAATTCCGACAGGCTTTCCGATCAGAAGCCCCGACACAACGAGAAACGTACCCGTGGCAATGCTGCTGAGTACCACTCCTGCGTTGGCCCAGCCGAACAAGCCGAGAATAAGTTCTACGGGGCGCTTCCACCAATGTTCGAACTCGTTAAGTGTATCGTGTCGTCCGAGTTCCTGACGCGCGAATATCCCAAGATCCGTATGCGCATGCGGCATACAAGGAATAATAGGAACCAGCCCCAAGGCGGCGTGAATATTGGCCATGTAGAAAGACACCCAGCTTAAAGTTCCAGGAATGAGCAAGTACCACCAAAAACTGGTGACCCGAAACCTTCGAAACATATAGGCCAATCCCATGGCTACAGCCGTGAGGGCGAACCAGCCGGGTACTACGTGATCCGTAGGATAAAAAACAGCCAGAATTACGAGACCGGCTGCGTCATCGGCAATGGCCAAAAGCAAGAGAAATGCAATTGCCGGGTGGCCCGCTCCGAATATGATGCGTGCGAACAGGTAGCTAAAAGCAATATCGGTCGCACACGGGATGGCCCAACCTCGACCCAGTTCACTCAAGGTTCCCGTCAGCAACGCACCCGTAATATATATGATGGCTGGCCCGATCACGCCACCTGCGGTAGCCAGAAGCGGCGTTGCAGCCTTGCGGAAGTTGGACAACGCGCCGCCCGGAAGCAAGGATTCCCATACTTCCTTGGCGGCAATGGCGAAAAACAACGCCATTAACACATCGTTGACTAAAAAGTGCAGCGTAATCCCATGGTGTGCAGCATCCGAGCCGTGGTCAGATGCGCCCACGTGTTGGTTGTCCGAAAAGTGCTCCGTAGCCGACTGTCTTTCGTGAGATGCCACGCTCGTTGCTTGGGATGGCCAAACCAGTTGCCGCACCGATTGACCCACGTCCCATTCGACGATTCGTCGATACGATGATTCATCGATGTTGGCCCACACAAGTGCGATAACTGTTCCGGCCAAAAGAAAGCAGGAGTTTTCGAAGAGGAAATCGATTACTGAGGAACGGGATGAGCTACCGTGTGCCATAAATCACTCCCCGGCCAATCCAAAGGTTTCGTCTCCAGCGGCCTCGTTGGTGCGACTCTTGTTGCCGCGATTCGCCACGCTAAGCTTCCGTTGCAAAAGGCTGCTACCTGCGCAAGATATAGCACGCGCTTCAACGCATGGGGGACCGTTCTAAGTGGTGCACCTTGTGACCCAATCGGGTAGAGGTTAGAACGTAGATAACGGTTTTGCTTCCAGGCGTCAAGCCAACGGAGGCAGCGTATTCGGGTTTTTCCTGATTGCTCGAGATAACGATCGCCAAAGCAAAGAAAGCGAGTTGCCGATTGTGCGGATTGCAATATTGGGAACAGGGCGTGTCGGTCGTACCTTAGGAAGGCGGTGGATCGAGGTCGGCCACGACGTCATATTTGGCAGCCGAAATCCACGGGTGGCTGAGTCGCACGAATGGACGCGGGAGGCTGGACCACCGGTGCTGTCGCACCATGAAGCGCTCGAACAGGGTGAGGTGGCTGTTTTGGCAGTGCCGTATCAAGCGGCTTTGGAGATTGCTGAGTGTTATAAGAATCTGTTATCTGGCCAAGTAGTCATCGATTGTACGAATCCTCTTAACGAGGATTTCTCGGGTCTGGAAGTAGGATTCTCCACTTCGGCAGCCGAACAAATTGCGGCGCGCGCTCCTGAGGCTCGATTAGTCAAAGCTTTCAACACCGTCAGTGCCGCCACCATGGCAGATCCGATTTATGACGGCCAGCCCGCAGCGCTTTTGTATTGTGGGAATGATTTCGAGGCGAAGCGGTGTGTGGGTCACTTGGCTCAGGAACTTGGATTTGCTCCTGTTGATGCGGGGCCGTTAGTCAATGCTCGATTGCTAGAACCGGTGGCAATGTTGGCCATTTATTTATCCTGCCACGGCTGGGGATCCGGTTGTACATGGGGTCTTTTGACTCGAAAAGGCGCTCCCTCCAGTGCTTCGCAAGTTAGCGCATCTTGCGACACGACTACGGCACAGGGTGGACCCACCGGGCAAGTGCTCGACGAAAGCGCCCGGTTACCAAGCGGTTCGCCGGCCTACCAGCCGTGGTTCGAAGCAGGATATCGCTGCGTCGTACAACTTCCCGTGCAGTGGGGCGACCAGGATGCGATGCGGCATGTGAACAATACGGTCCCCTTACGGTGGATTGAATCGGCGAGGATTGCCTACTTGGAGCAGTCCGGGGCCGGCGCACGGTTGCTCGATTGCGGTCTTGAGCCGATTCTGGCGTCCTTGCAGTGCGATTACCGCCGGCAGATCCATTACCCCGATCGGATTTGGGTGGGAGCCAAAGTCGTGGCGTTGGGGAAATCCAGCATGCGGATGCAGCATGCAGTTTGGAGCGAACGACAACAGGCGTTGGTTGTCGAGGGGTGTTCGGTGTTAGTGATCTTCGACTACCGCGCCCAACGGCCCTGCCCTATTCCGCCGCATATTCGCCGCCTTTTGGAAGAGTTCGAAGGCCAATCTTTACAGAATCACCGTGCTGAGTCGAAAAGTTAGTTATTCAGTTCCGTGCCGGGTTGGGGATCGGCTGGCTGGCTACCATATTTGCGGCGCAAGCGTCGGAGGAACTGCTTGAGGTCTTTGGGCCAATCGACACGGAACTCTAACCATTCGCCGGTTACCGGGTGATGAAAGCCGAGCTCCGTAGCGTGCAGGGCTAGCCGCGGAGCACCACTGGTATCCGTCAATATTGGGCCGCGCCACGGGCGGTTGTATGTTTTTTCACCACAGATGCGGTGTCCTGCCTCCGACAGGTGGATACGAATCTGGTGAGTTCGACCGGTTTCCAATCGGCACTCAACGACACTATAGGGGCCAACGTACTCGAGCACTTTAACATGGGTGATGGCGCGGCGCCCTGTTCCTGGCTTACGTGCTGTCCCGCGGCGCCCGTCGCCTCGATCACGCACCAAGTACGTGTCAATCGTGCAATTCTGTGCCTTTCCATGAACGATGGCTCGATAGACGCGATGGATGGTGTGTGCACGGAAGTGACCTGCCAGGTGCTGCTCGGCAGCATGGGTTCGGGCGAACACCATCAGGCCACCCGTGTCGCGGTCCAGTCGATGGACGGCAAACACCGGTGGCCAGCCTCGATAATGCTTTAGGTGCGGATCGAGCCGCTTGAGAATTCGCGGCAGCAGCTCGTGGACACTCGGCTGAAACTGCACCCGTCTGCCGGACAGCTCATCGGCGTGGCGCGTGGAATTGATCCCTGACGGTTTGATAATCACGCACAGATGCGCATCCCAGTACTCGACCAGAATATCATCAGGACCGGGTGGTTTCGGAACCGGAGCGTCTAAGATCTTGACGACGTCGTGCGAGCGCAATCGGCGTGTTTCCTCTTCGCACACATTCCCGCTTACCAGTACCCGCCGGTTCCGAATAAGCTGGCGGATTTTGCTCCACGGGCGATCTGGAAGCCAGCATCGTAATGCCGCGGCCAGAGTGTGCTTAGCCTGTTGTGGGCCAACGTGAAAGACTTGTCCTTTTCGCATCCAGTTGCCTCGATACCCGTTGTGGCTTTGTAGTCCGTCGACCTGGAGTGCTCCCACCGTAAGGCACTCTCGGGTATGGTAACATCGATGACGATCCCGAGCGCGTGGTCTTGCGCCCTATTCCTGGGGGCCTCGATAGGGTGATGGCCACACCCAACCTAAAAGCGGCTTATGGTCTTCGGAGGCTCGTCCCACACGCAGCCGCGGGCGACCTTCGGCATCTCGTTCCGCAAAGAGCGGCACAAGCCCTGGCCTTCGCGACGTATTGGGCAAAATATAGCCCACCGTTTCTTCGTCGGTGGCCGGCTGCGCCGCGACTCGGTAGCCGCGCTCCGGGTGCCACGTAAGGGCCACAGCGTTGGCGATAGGCCGGTCCCATGCAAAAAACTCGATTTGCTGAAAGTCCTCGAATTTCGGAGCTCCGACTAATTGTTCACCATGCCGTGCGAGCCAGACATGTGGGGGCCTCTCCGGGGCTTTTGCCGCATAGTAAGCCACCGGAATAGCTACTCGGGGGTCATCTAACTCCAGGCAGTACATCAGTTGATTGTAATCATACCAGGGCTTCATGTCGGGGTTACCGGAGAAACTGTGCGAATAGGTGCCCTCAAAAAAGATTCTGCGGCCCCCTTCCTGGTCAAAATAGGGATGCAACTTCGGGTTGTAAAAACTGTAGCGGCGATGCTCCGCCACCTTCACCGCGTAGCACCAGGGACCCCAGGGTGCGTCAGCCTCGGCGTACCACACTTCACCCAAAAGCGAACTGCCCCCGAATCGATTAAAAATGCAGATCCATCGCTGCCGATAGCCGTTCCATGCCAGACTGCCGCGATGCATGGTTATCGGTTGAAGGCTGTCGCGGTCGCGAAGCGCAACGAGCAACTCATGTTGAGCCACACGCCCCGCCTTCACTAATCGGTCGGTGACTTCTGCTCGCAGTGGGCCTGCCCCGGTACGCCATTGATACCGAATGCTGCCGTCAGGATAGCGGTCCACTTCTGGGAGCGAAGCATCACGGTCCGATGGAGCTGGGGCCTGCGTCAGGCATGTGTAGGATTCGTAACTGGTTAAGTCGGCGAATGCGTCAATCCGAGCCGGACAACGGGTACAGCCCAAGGGGTCCGTAAAGTAAACGTGCCGCTCGTCGCCCGTGCTCGCTTGGATCGGATGGCCCGTCGGATAAACGTGCGACTTATCGGGAAAGACCACGAACGGCGTGAATTGCTGCGATTGGTCATCCCACCAGCACAGTCCATGCCGATACACTTCCATGGGCGGCTTGACTTTTACGTACGCGGCCAACAGAGTTTCTTTTTGGTCTTGATCCGGCAGCACGACGAGCGAATCGATCCATGTGGGGCCCTCGCCAGGCATATGTGCCGTTTCTTTCGCGAATTCCTGGTCTGGGTGAACGAAGTATTGCAAATCGACGCCGAT
Source organism: uncultured Pirellulaceae bacterium (assembly GCA_964425225.1). Lineage (GTDB taxonomy): Bacteria > Planctomycetota > Planctomycetia > Pirellulales > Pirellulaceae > BPJU01. The sequence continues at coordinate 82,068 of CAYRMD010000008.1, forward strand.
GCGCGGATCCAATCCTCCGTCGGATGGAAGGAGGCTGGTGGCGCCAGGTACATGAAAATTCCCCAACGGATACTCGACGCGGTTAGTGTCACCCCAAAACCAATACAAGCGTCCCTGGTATAATGCATTCACGACACTGTCCGACCCAACAACGCCGGCATTTAACAATGGATGTCGAATGGGTACGGGGAGGTTAGCCAGGACACTATCGCGGTATATGCCGGCTCCCGTAACACGATACAGTCGCTGCGCGGGGATCGTGCGGTGCAGGTGGATGGTGGCCGAGTCACCTGGGCGCACTTCCAATCCACAGCCCCTAAAACCAAACCCGTCGGGGGGAACTTCATAGCCATCGCTTTCGACATAAAAAAACACTCGCCGGTTCATCCACCCGGGTTCGAAGAAAGCGACGATACCCTGGCTATCGGTCCAATAACGTGCGCCGGCTGTTGTACGCAGCTCAACCAACGGCACACCACGCTTGGTAGCCTCATCGACTACGCGGATCACGAACGGGCGCTCGGCACGCACTGCATCCCCAATTCCGCACAGGAGAACCATGGCGCTGAGCGCCGCTGCGCGTAAGAAAGAATCGAGTACCACGGCGCGCACCTTACTAAAGTATCGAGTCGATTCAGAGTCCACCGAAGTCGGTTTCTCAGGGCGCTTCACTTAGCCTCGGCAGTTACCCCTGGCCAATCGTCCGTACGAAACGGCGTCACGGGTAGTCCGGCACTCGAATATAAATTGCACACGGGATTATCCGCCCACGCATAGCGAACTGCTACTGGTTCCGGAACCTGATCACTCCAGACTTCGACCTGATTTCGGTTTTGACCGACGATCTTGGCTTGCGCCCAAACCCATTTGCGATCTTCTCCGGCAATGGCGAAGCCCCGAACCTCGTTCGTGTCTCGCGTGACCAACCCACGATCGACGTCGCTGAAAGTAATGACGATCTTGTTACCTTGCCGCTCGAAGGATTCCACGCGTGGGGATTGATAGACGATCGGCACGTGGTAATCGCGCGCCAGGGCGATCCGAGCGAGCCGCTTAGCTACTTCCAGTTTGTTCTTGGGATGAATATCGTTGCCTTCTCCCAAATCGATGATAACTGCCTGCCCTGTGTTCGGTAACCGGAGGGTAAGCGTCTGAGCTTCGCGCAATTCGGCCCAGCTACTTTCGGATGGCTCAGCTTTCTCCGCCATAAAATCCGCTAGCTGCACCCAGTAAAATGAAAAGTCCCCTTGGCCCCACTCTTCGCGCCAACTCTGGATCAACAATGGAAACAGGTGGCGATATTGATACGCTCGACCGGCGTTGCTCTCGCCTTGGTACCAGATCACCCCGCGGATACCGTACCCAAGAATCGGGCGAAGGCAACCGTTATAAAGATTGCCGGGCCGGTGTTGGTTAGCCAATTGTGAACGAGGCGGTGCGGGACGTGCCGGTGGGGCAGTCTGTTGTTGCCGAGCCTGTCGGAGTTTGTCATTCCACGAGGCAAGCTGCTCCTCGAACTCTGCCATCGGACCGGCTAGATCCGGGCGCGCTTCCAATTCCTGCCAACGTGCCAAAAGTGGAGCATATTGGTCCGGATGTGCTTCAAGCAACTCGCGCCGTACCCACGCCTCTGCTGCCGAGCCACCCCAGGAGTTGTCGATCAAGCCGACCGGCACGTCGAGCGTCTTGTGGATCTGTCGGCCAAAAAAATAACCCACGGCCGAAAAGTCCTCGACGGTCTCAGGTGTGCATACTACCCACTGGGCCTCAAAATCAGTCTGGGGAGTCTGAGTACCGGTATGCGGGACGGTAAGGAAACGAATCGCCGGATACTTAGCCGCCAGCCGTTCCAAGTCGGGATTGCTCGCCGCACGCACCGACCACTCCATATTGGATTGACCCGAGCATACCCACACTTCTCCGACGAGAATATCTTCAACCACGATACGGTTCTTACCTTCGATCACCATGCGATGAGGACCGCCGGCCGGTAAGGCGGAAATGACAACCCGCCACCGGCCCTGATCATCTGCCGTAGTCCGATGAGTTTGATTGGCGATAGCGACCGTCACCGATTCTCCCGGATTAGCCCAACCCCAGATAGGATTGGCCTGGTCTCGCTGCAATACCATGTGATGCGTAAAAAGGGCTGGCAAACCGACATCCGCACATGCCACAGTCCACCACGCGGAAAGCAAGCATGCCGTCACTCCATACCAAAACGTTGCAAATCCACGGCGCATGGAACCTCAGCTCCTTTTTCAAGCAGGTAGTACGGACAAACTCGGTTCCAGTATAGCAGATTCTATGCGGCGGACAGGGTGGCTGCGATTGGCCTTGCGGCCGAAGGTACCTGGTGATTATGGGCCAATGGATTGACGAGCAGCGAAACGCAATCGAGGCAATCCGCTGAAAGCGGAAGATCGGTTACGAGAGCACCGGCAGACCGGCGGTAAGTCGCCGCCCGAAGGGCCACCGTTTTTCAAAGTTCCGGCTCGACATGGCATTCCACACGCCGGTTCATTTCTCCGGCCTGATAAATAAGATCCAAGAGTTGCAGCGTCACTCCCATGGACCTTGCCGTATTGCGGCACAGCCTGCGCTGGGAAATGGCATCGAGCCAGTCACGGACCAACTTAACGCCACGGTAACCGCCGTATCCGGAAGTCGAATCCCCCGGAAGTCGAAAGGTTTCTTCCATGGCATACCAATGAGGTTGCGGGCCGTGGATCTCCAGCAGTCCACTACCTGCAAGTGGTTTCCAGTGGACCCACCGTTCGGTACCGCGTAACGTCCAATGAGCTTCACCGGCCCACCGTGGCAACCAATAACCGCCGATGAGTGACACGAGAGCGCCGTTCTTAAGGTCCAAAAGAACTGCACCGCCATCTTCCACATCGACCTCAGCAGCGCCGAAAACATCCAATCGAGCCGTGACACCAACGACCGGCTCTGCCACCAGATACGTCAAAAGATCCAGGTAGTGACAACCCAACCAATGGAAGAAACCGCCTCCGCACAGCTCTCGACTAAAAAGATAGTGGTCAGCACCTCGGCGCCGAATATCACTGGTTACATACAGCATTTCTACGCTGATGAGACGGCCGAACCGGCGCTTGTCGATCATCGTTCGGAGCCGCTCGGCTGCTTCGTCGTAACGCCACATATACCCGCTTTGAAAGGCGATTTGATGTCGCTCGACTAGGTCAATTACCGGCAGCCATTCTTGGGCCGTTCTCCCACCGGGTTTTTCTACTAATAGGTGTTTTCCAGCGCTTGCCAAAGCAGCAGCAGCACGGGGAGTATCCCGATTCGATAAGCAGACCACCGCAGCATCGAACTTGCCCCACTCGATCAACTCATCGACTGTCTCGAATAACGGCAGCTTCGCAAACCGCTCTTCCAGACTGCACGTCGCGCCCTCTAGCCCTGGCAGCACCGCCACCAGTTCGACCTGGTCTTCGAAATGGCGGAGTAATTCTCGCCAGGCAGCGCCGTGAGGATGGTCGATTCCCAAAAAAGCCAGTGCTACTTTTGCCATGATGGTGCCACAGTCGCATGAAACCCATCGTTCCATCGTAAGGATACTCATCCATCACCAACTAACTTGCATCGTAATTCGAGCTAACGCGTCCTACTACCGTCGATACACCGCTTCGTTCAGAAGTCATCGATCGGCAACGACTCGAATGCGATTAGAACACCGCAGAGACACAGACGACCTGAAGGAACGGGAAGCCCCGCAGCGAACGTATCGCCAGCAAACGACGACGCCATCGAACGAACATTCCGAAGGGCAATCGGGTAAGCTAAGTTTCCGTAAATCCCTTTGCGCCCCTGCGCCTTTGCGTTGAATTGAATAGGCCGCTCCCTAACGGTCGCGGCTCTGCTGGGCCCTCGCTCGACGCAGCGCCTTTGTCAAGAAACACACCCGCATCGGCTCACACTGGATCCAGCCGAAAAAGCATACCTACGCCGGACTCGGCACATGACGGAACCATGTCGTCTACCATTAAGACAGATATCTCGTCTCCATTCCTGTCGCGGAAAACAGGTAAGCTTCTGCCAAGACCTGCCTCTTACAGCAAGACTCCACCTACAACCAAGATACACAGACACACACCGCAACGCGTTTGCGCCCTTGTATCTGTCAACGTTGCCGGCTATAATTTTTCTCGCCCGGCTAGGAACGCTTATTGAAAAAAAGGCGCTTAGGCGCCAGAGCAGCTTTTTTCACGGGAACATTAAGGAACGTCTGATCAACTGGCGGTAAACGAGCGTATTGGCTCGATGGATA
>CAYRMD010000009.1:0-85574 GCA_964425225.1 uncultured Pirellulaceae bacterium
TGCGACTGCGTGGGGCGTCACGGGTTGTTCTTCGTACACCGTCCAGCGCTGCCCCTGCCGGACGGCAAGGCGCGGCAGTTTCCATTGCCACTCGAACACGCGGCCGATCGCTTGCCCCCTTTTGTCGCGGCAATCCCAAGCTTGCCACCACTGTCCGTGCCGCTCCCGCAGGTAGGCTTCGGCCAACTCGATGGACTGAAGCGCAAGCTCACGGCCCTGCTGCTTCGACAGCACCAGCCGCCACTGCGTGGCCGAGAAGGCATCCAGCGGCCTTGGCGGCGGCCAGCAGGCGTCCAGCGGCCCGGCAGCCCAGGCGGCCACCGCATCGAGCCAAGGCTGCATGAACGCTTAGCGGATTTCGTCATCGTCCAAGCCCAGGTCGGCCAAGTGGCACCAATCCCGCTTGGCGAACTCGAAAGCGTGCGCCCGCCCCCGCGTGCGGGCCGCTTCCACTTCATGGCCCGGGCGGTAGACGACGTGAGTGCCCGGCGGGTCGAACTCGTCGAAGGCGGCGTCGCCGAACAGTTGGGCCGACGTGATGGTCAATTCCGCCTGCCGGCGAGCTTCCCAGCGCTCTTGCCACGCCCGCTCGATGGCGCGGGCGTCGGGGAACTCCCACGCGGCCGCTTCCCGAGCGGCCGACAGAAAGGCGTCGCGGAAGGCCCGCTCGACTTCCGCCTGGGGTGGCACGTCGCCCGTGTCGTCGTACAGGCGGCAGTACGCCCGCTCTTCAGTGACACAGGCAGTGCTCATCTTCCCGCTCCACCTGGTCGCTGCGTCGCTCGCGCTGCCACCGGGCCAGAAGCCACGCCAGCAGGGCCGCCACGCGGTCTTCTCTGCGCCCGGGCTGGCGGAAAGCTATCGAGAACTCGAACCGGCCGATACGCTCCGTCACGGCGTCAAAAGAGATGTATCTCCCGTCCCTGGAAGAAAAGAGAACGGGGGACGCGGGCAAGCAAGGAACCCCCACGCCCCCCAAGGGCAAGCTCACGCTTCCCCTTTGGCCTTGTAGGCCGCCCGGTGGTCGGCCAGGGCCGCACCGTAATCGAAATACACCCGCCAGGTGGCCGCCAGCACGTTCGGGTCGGCGTCGAAGCCGAAGAACTCCACCGTGGGCGTCTGCTTGCCCTGAAGGAACGCCACGATGAGCGGGGCGTCCTGCGGCCCGGCCAGCAGATACCAGGCCTTGCCCGACGTGCCCGTGAACCGCTCGCTGTTGGACAAGCGGGGCTCGACTTCCAGCGCCACCACGTTCTTCAGGGCGTTGCCGGTGGGCACGTCGTTGTTGGCCCGCTGGATGAAGTCGCTCTGGAGAAGCTCCTTGGCCGTTTGCTGGAGTTCCGGCGGCACCAAGAGCACCTTCGGCCGGATGTCCAGGTCCCGGCCTTCGCCGTCGCGCTGGGCCAGCATCCGGGCGATGCCCACGCCCAGCGACGCGCTCGACAGGGCCGTAGCCGCCCCTTCGTCGTAGTTCCCGTTGTCCGTGCTGAAGAAGTCGCCCGCGTTGGCCAGCAGCACGCGGTACACCAGGTCGCTGACGGCCCGCATGGCCGAGCGGCCCAGGCTGCGGGCCGTGTCGTCGAACAGGCTCAGGTCATCGTTGATGATGTCCCGCCGGTCGATGCCGATCACCTTGCCGAACGTGTCCACCTGGAACTTGTAGGTGGCTTCCGCGATGGAACCGTACTTCAACTCGCCCCCCGGGGCCACCTGCTCCAGTTCGCCCGTCTGCGTGGGCCGGATACCCGTGTGCTGCTTGAAGTCGGCCGCCGACTTGATAGCCGCGAACGCTCGCCAGGTGGCGGGCGACTCGCTGTAGGATTCCAACAAGAGCTTGTTGGCCGCATCGCCCAGGGCTGCCGGCAGGCTCATCGTGCTCAAGGCCGCCCGAATCATGCCGTCGCGCCCGTGCGGGGCGTCCACGCCTTCCAGTTCCAGGGCCGCCCGGCACAGGTCCACCAGGCTCGTGGCCCGCAGGTCCCGGGCCCGCTGTGCCGCGTCAGCCCCCAGGTGCTTCTCGGCCAGGTGCTCGCAGCCCATGTGGCCCAGGATAGCCGCCGTCAGCACCACCTGCGTGGGCGGCTCGCGGCGGCCGTGCATCGCCGGAACCGCAGGCCGAGACGCCCGCAGCACTTCCAGCTTCGTCCGCTCCGCGTCCCAGCCCTCCTCAATGGCTCGGGCTTCCAAGTCGCCGAACCTTCCGCCGCAAATCTCCCGGATAGACTCGATGCGCTTCGATTCGGCCAATGCGGCCGCCCGAATCTCTTCCGCCGTCGCCACCTTGCCTTCTTCTCCGTTCACAGCCTTCTCCTTCGCCTTGGCGGCGATGGCCACCGACGTGTGGGCGTCGGCGCCGATCGCCACGATGCTCACTTCCTTGAGAATCGAACGCTTCACCAGCACCAGCCCGCCGGCCGGGGCTTCCACACTGCGGCCGTTGACGGCCACCGTCTCGCCCGCCTTCACCCGGGCGTGTTCGGTGGGCACCACGCCCACCGACGCCTGGAAGCGGTAGCCGCTGCGGGCAAGCTCGATGATTTGCCGGGCGGCTTCCGTAGCCAGGGCCAGCGTGCCTTCCACCACCAGCTTGCCGCCGGCCACGCTCGCCCGGCCGTGCCCCACGATGCCCCGCAGCGTGGCGTCGTGGTCGGCCAGGATCCCCACCTGCTCGGCGGGCAGTTCCATGCCCGCCAAGTCGATGGCCACCGGGCCCCAGCCGGGCACGCTCATCAGGCCGCCGGAATAAGCGACGATCCGCACCCGCGGCGGCCTGTCGCCCGCCGCCTGAATCTCCACCCGGCCAGGGGCCAGCTTCAGCTCCGCCACGCTCATCGGGTTTCCCCTGCCGGCTCGAGCTTCATCTCCTTCGGGAAGAACCGGATGAAGGCGTAGCCCTCCGGCTCTTCGGCCGGTTCGACGACGAACACACGCCCCAACGGGTCGAAGCTCAGGCTGAAACCCCAGCCGAATCGGGCCGCCGCCACGCGGTACGCCTTGACGCACTGCCCGAACCGCAGGTTGCACACCCAGCAGAAATGCGTCCAGGAGTCCCAGTGGCCGTTCTCGTACAGCCATTCGGCTGCCGCGTCGATGTCCGCCTTCGTCCACTGAAGGTCGGAAAGCTCTCCCGCCGGGCGCACGACGCCCTGTTCCACCAACCCCAGCAGCGTGGACGCATCGCACTTCAGCCCCCGCAGGCGCAGCTCGCGGAAGGCCCCTTCGGTGGTCTTCGGATAGGCCAGCGACGAACTGCTGGAACGTTCCCCTGGGAACTCGTACTTTTCGGCCAAGCCTTCTTCGATGGCCCTGCGCTCCACCTGCGACACCAGGTCCATCAGGTGATCGAAGTCCTCGCGCAGCCAGTAGTGCCGTTTCGGGCATTGTTCGTTCGAGTTGTTCATCGGTCCTCCTATTGGAACTTTTCCAGATAGTACTTGCGAGCAAGCTCGAGCTCGCGTTCGACGGTCCTTAGACTGACGCCGAGCTGGTCTGCGATTTCTTGGGCCGAGTAGCCGGCCATCCGAAGCTGGACAACACGCCTGCGGCGTTCGGGCAGCTTGGCGAGATACTCTCGGACTATCGCCGTTTCCACCGGATCGTCGCGGCGGTTTCCCGCCGCGGCTTCAAGAAGCCCCGGCTCTTCCCCGCTCGGCTCTTGAAAAGCCGACTCGGGCTTCGGCTCGTGTTCCTGCTCCGAGTCAGCGTCGCGCAGCAGGTTCTTCAGCCGGTCGGTCATCCGGTGCTTGGCCAGGCCGATGTTCCCTGTGTCCCGGTACACCTGCCACCCGGCCAGAACGAGTTCCTGCGCGGCGTCCTCCTGCCAATGTCTACCCCCACGCCGGCGGGTACGTTTCGCCACGATGGCCCGGGCGAAGGCGTAAAGCTCTTCAGCGACTTGGGTTTCGTCGTTCATGCGGTCTCCTAGGCGGCCATGTGGGGCCTTGCTAGAATAATCGACACAAGGGGGGCGGGAACCGCCACGGACGACCGCTCACTCCTCTGCAAGACAGGCGAGGCTGGTATCGTCAGGCCAGAGACAACGAAGGAGACCTGCGGTGGCTAAGACACAGACACGAGGCTCCGGACAAAGCTGTCCGCATTGCGGGCGCCGTACCTATCGCGATAAGGGTTCGTACCTTGAGTGCACGGTGTGCGGCTACATCGGTTGGCCTTGGAGCCAACCTGTCTCACACATGGGCAAGGGCCGTGAAAATACCTGTCCTTGGTGCCAGCAACTTACTTTGCACAATGTGAAGGCTCTATCCACCGGCCATAAGCTTCGGCGTTGTTCCACTTGCAACTACACCGCCATCGAGCCCCCACAGCAGGCACAGGCCGCCGCCCCATAGCGGCGGGCCACCAGCGACGCTAGCGATCCCTTCGTTTTCGAGTCCCTTGACGAAACCATCTATGGGTAATGACCTTGAACGACTTGCCTCATCGCCGCGGCCACTGGACCCGAGAGGGTTCAATCCGCGATCGACGCTGCCCTATGGCTTAACGGTTGAGCACGTGAAGTCGGCGATGCAGGAGTTCCTGGATTTCTTGAGGCTGATCAACCAGCGCCTACGCGAGAAGTCCGTGCCGCGGCTCGAATCATTACTCATGCCAGCCAATTTCAGCAGTATCGTTGGGGAGTTTATGACGGCTACGGTCCCGAAGTACTGCGACACGCTGGTCAAGAACGCTTATCACAACGGCCACCCTGATCTGTTGCCCAAAGGGATGTTTCCGGGTGACTCAATTCTGCACGCCGACGAGGGAATTGAGATTAAAGGTTCGCGGTACTTGAGAGGATGGCAGGCCCACAATCCCGAAGAGTGTTTTCTTCTGGTTTTTGTGTTCGACAGCAACCGTCCAAGGGACGTGTCAAAGGGTGTCAGTCCTCGGCCTTTCTCGTTCATCAAGGTAGTCGGGGCGAGACTCGAGAAGACGGATTGGCAATTTGCTGGTCGGTCTGCGACCAGTCGGAGAACGATCACCGCCACAGTTCTACCTTCCGGCTGTGAGAAAATGGAGGCAAACTGGGTTTACCGCGATAGCGAACTTGACCCCGACGCTGGCGCTTTCAAGTGAAGAGCCGTCGCTGCGGGTCAAGGGTCTGGATTTCGCAGTCGATCACTCTGAGTTTCGGCACAGCCGCGACAGCCATGTCGTAGTAGTCCCGAAACCGTTCCACTCCCACCGCTGTCAACCCGACTGCCTCTGCCGCCGCGACGGTTGAGCCGCTTCCCATAAATGGGTCTAGAATGATCCCTTCTCCCAGCGGTAGACACGTGTAGACGAGTTGGCGGAGAAACGACTGCGGCTTCAAGCTAGGATGCGGGGCAATTTGCCTCTCCCGCTTGGGTGTGCGCTCACTCAGAAGGACATCCTCGAAAGGTTTGCCACTCGGCACACGTCGGAGACCTCCAGTCTGGAAGGCTCGCAGGCAGTCGCTGAGCTTCATCCCTGGGGGCAGCGGTTTACGTAAAATTCCCCACGGCTCGTAGCAACCGCGAGGCATTGACGAGACGTCGGGGAACTCCTTTTCGGCGTTCTTGGGGCGGTCGCCTCCCCTTAGGGTACGGACCAACCGTATGATTTGGCCTCGAAACTCAAGGCCTCCCGCGATCAGAGCCTGGTATAAGACAGGGGCGATGAAGGCATTAGTGGCGATGAAAACATGGCCGCCGGGGCGAAGGGCTCGCGTGGCAAGGCGACTCCATTCAAGGAAAAAATCAAAGAGGCGACCGCGCTCCTTGCTATCCAGGGCTGTAAACCGCGGCAGAGGCTGCCGTTGATGCCCGTCGAACGAGGGAGGAATACGCCAGATGCCGCCATTGCGTTCGTTGCGCTTTCTCAGCTGGTCGAAGTCGTACTCCTTTATGCCGTACGGGGGATCAGTCACGACAGCGTGAATAAGACCTTCAGGGATTCGAGGTAGCCACTCCATGCAATCAGCATGGACGAGGAGCGAGCGCCCAATCCTACAGAACTCATAGTCCAGAGCCAGTTCGGCCAATGCTTCCGACACGCTCTGCCTTCCTCATTGAACGTCTATGAGACCGTTTCGGACCAGCTCAGTGGCACTGGGCTCCGGCCCGAGCCAGCGACGTACCCCAGAAGCCCGATGCCTTCCCGCCATCTCCAGTCATCCCGCGATCCGCTGGTATCACACGAGTCTACCCCCCTCTCACCGTACCTGGCAAGTCTGCCGATGCTAGCTTGACGGCCCCACACTCCCCCGCTCCCACCCGAACCCTACCCGCTCCACACGGCTACCCATCCTGTCCCTGCATGTTGGCATGGTAAACATAGCTTCCGATAGGAGTACGACCGGCCAGAGGATTGCCTTTGGGAAGAGTCGGCAGGAACAATCCGCGAGCCGACCAACCCTCGTTGCCGCGCGTACGTCGTCCCCCCCAGCCGGCTCGACCATAGGTTCCGGCAATGCCGGGCAGCTTGCCTCCGCTTACGGTTTGATTCCAATCGTCCGCTAACCGCAAGTAATAGCGGAAATATATCTCTTCCGGCTCGCGGTCGATCTTATCGCGGAAGCGAAAACCAACGTTGAGGCCATAATGGTTGCCGCGCGCTATGCGTACGCGTAGCGCGTGGCCCTCCAACGGCACGAACCGTAGAGCTGGATCTGCGGTAACTCGATTCACCGTTTCCCCTTGCCCGGAATATGACCAGTTGCGTTGCCATTCCGGTGACTCGAAATCCTCGACTAACCAGACCCCTTTTCGCCCTCGCAAGGCCTGATCCGACATGGCACGTAACGCTAGACCGTACTGCATTTGGCCTGCCTCAACCTCATGCGGCGAACAAGCAAAAACTCCGATACCTATGGACCCGGACCGCCGCACACAATAAAGGCGCAGTTCGGCACGCCAAAGTGATATCTCCCTGGAAAACTCGTTGTGATCGAATCGAACCAAGATATGTTGCGGCTGAGTCGATACCGACAGCTCGTCGCGTGCTCCGAGCGATCGATATGTGGAAGGATCCAAGTACGTGTCGGCAACGGCGTGCAACTGTCGTTCCTGCCCTTCCCCGACCAAATGCAGCCGAGGACACCACTGCGAATCGGATGCTTCACGACTGGCAAAAACCGCCCGTCCGCTTCCATCAATCACCCGTAACAGCACCCCTCGATTGGGTATCTTTCCGTTCTGCCATTGTCGGACAAGCGGCGTGATATCCCAGGGTACCCACCCGTTCTCCGCGGATTGAGTGATGCGAGCTATGGCAAAAGGCACGTTACCTTGGGCTTGGCCTTGAGCGTCGACCCAATCTCCGAGGAAGTTTTTCCATGGCAACATCGCGCCCCGGTTGTAATACTCGCGAGCTGCCCCGTCGTTGGCCTGTTCTGACCCTTCGGCCCAATCGCCCGGAAGTGAATCGTTGGACTCTTGGACCTCCGGGAGCTGGGAGGCAAAGGTGCAGAAGGCGGGCGTTCGCGACCACTCGGATAGCAACAAGCCACTCGCAACAACTCCTAGGCTCACGACCACTGTTATCGAAGTCGTCTTGCGGCAAAAGTTTTTCAGCATGGATCGGCGTCCTTTCTTCGCGACCGTGTGCGAGCTACCACCAGCAAGTGCCACTAACTTGATTGCCGCTTGCCCTTCGGCATTGCGGCACTCTGGATCGTACGGCAGATCCGCATTTGGTCACGAACCGCGATTTGTACCGCAGATAAGCGGGATGTTCTTGGGGCCTGGTCAATCCCAACAGCATTGGTTCCCGTTTTCCTGCACGTGTATTAACCTTTGCTTGGGAATTGCCAGTTCGGTGGGTAAAATGGGACCGGCAGGATTCGAACCTGCGACCAACCGATTATGAGTCGGCTGCTCTCACCACTGAGCTACGGTCCCGGCTGGATATCCAACGAAGCCTCCAACCAACTTCGAATGAATCCTCCATGATTTTTTACCACACTTGAGGCAATAACGGTATTCTACCTTCGGCAAAAACGGTGCAGACGCTCCGAAATCTTGGACACGCTCGGGACAAGAGTCGAGAGGAATCCGTACTGCTTTTCGTTTTAAGGGAGTTGGCATGCCGAAAAGTTGGCAATGGGCAGAAAAATCGATCCTATTAAGGCTCAATGGAACTTGACACGACGTCGTTCAACTCGAAGAACCGATGAACGTAACGAAAGATAGTCCGATGTTCGCTGAGGAAAGCTCCTGGAACCCTACGCTTGAAGATTCTGGTCTTCGATGGCATCGCCAATTGTTGTGGGCAGCATTCGGAGCAGGCCTCGCCTTGGCTATCGTCCTGCGGTGGAGAGCCGTTCAAGAGAGTCTCTGGATCGACGAGCTCCACACGGCGTGGGTGGCAACAGGTCCTTGGCACGAGCTTTATCGACGAGCTGCCATCGGTAACCAAACGGTCGTATTCTTCGGGATCGAATGGTGGTTGATTCGCGCACTCGGCGCTCAGGATTGGGTCCTGCGCCTTCCTTCGCTGATTGCTTCGCTAGTAGCCGCGTTGGCGATTTTTTTCTTAGCAAGGCAGGCCACGCAACGCACCGATTGGGCCTTCGTTTGCTTATTGATCGCAGCCACGGACGGCCATGCGGTTTTTTTCGGAACCGAAGCCCGACCCTATGCACTGGTCCTATTGATGGCGGTGTTGCATGTAGCCGCGCTTTGGCGCTGGTCAAAAGCGAACAGGTCAGGATACGCGCTTGCATGGTGGATCATAACAGGCGTGTTGATGTTTCACCTGCACGTTGCCAATTCCTGGTATCTGGCCTGGGAGATTGCCGTCGTACTGGTAGCAGCTTGGAAACGGCAATGTCTGGTGCGCACCCTGTGGTGGGTGCTTCTGAAAGTAACGGTTTTGCTGGCTAGCGCTTTACTATGCTTTCGAACCGTCACTCTCGTATGGGAGCGGTGGGAGCAGTGGACCGCACTGCGAGGGCCAAGCACTCTGATCCACGTACTGGCAAGTTTGCATCTGGGTTGGTATCTCCTTGGGGTTTGGTTGGTGGTGCTGGCAGCAGTACTCGTTGGTGAACGGCACCGAGCAAAGCAGGGGCTGTGGCCGTTGTCGGTTTGGCTCTGGCTGGTGCCGACCGCAGGAGCCTGGGGGGCGATGCAGCTAGGACTGTTGCCCGTTGTGCTGCCGCGTTATCTTGTTGCGACAGCGCCTGCCGCTTGGCTGGCGGTGGCTCAAGTCGGCGCGCAGCTAAGTTGCTCGTTACGACACTGGCTCAACCGTGTTGGGCTTGGTGTAGTGCTAGGTCTCGTGGTGTGGCTCAACGGTCCACGCTGGCAAATGATCCTGCAAGGTCAGCCGTGGCGCAATGAGAACTGGCGCAACGCCCTGGCAGTAGTGCAAGAGCACTTTCAAACGGGTGACGTTATTCTTCTACGTCCAGGACTGTTGGAACTGGAAACAGCTTGCAGGTCAACGGGGAATGCGGCCGGACTTGTGGAGTACCTAACGTTTCCTCTGAGAACCTTTTACAGTCCGAATTTGGCGCTCGAAACAGCGTACTTGTTAGACAACACGTGGCAGCCGCGTCTTGAAGCTGAGCAACTCATGCGGATCCGAAGGGCCCCGCGCGTGTGGATTGTGCTGCGTGCAGAACCGGAGGCGGCTGATCGGATACAAGAATACTTGGCACGCACGGTGTTCGAAGGGAATACCGGATGGCAGGTATTCTATTTTGGTCGGGTTCGTGTGGTCTTAATGGAAGCCGCCAAGTTGAACTGACGGAATCGGCTCCCTATAAGTCGAAGGATGGGATTAGAAATCGATCTTACTCGCGCTTTTTTGCTAGCGGTAAACCGAACCGAGGTGCGTACTGTTCGTAGACCTTGTAGGCTTCGGGATGCTGGCGCCGCAACTCATCGACGTTCCGGGCTTCTGCGCGATTGATAAGCTCTTTACCATTGTTACCGGCAGGTTCCGACCATTCGATTTTGATCGAGTCGCCGCTTTGCTGGATGCGGACCTTTCTTCCGCCGGCTTCGTGGATGGCCACACTTCGATTAGCGATGGCTTGCGCACCTTTGGCACCCACTTGGACTTGGCCCATGAAAATAGGTACCACTGCGCCATTGGCTCGCCCTGCTTGTGCCAGTTGGAGAGCAAGCAACCGTTTTTGGATATCCAATGGCGACGGCTCTGGAGGAGGGTTGAGAATGGCGTCCGCCAGGCGGGCAACAGGGCCGTCGCCTTTGGCTAGTCGCTCAAGCACAGCGCGGGCTTCGCGACGCAACTCCTCGCTCTCGGATCCGAAATGCCGTAGTAGTATCGCCAAGGCTCGGCTACGAACCTCCGCGTCGCTCGACTGAGCGGCCTGTTCCACATGCGGCAATGCTTGCAATCCCAAATCGGTCAGTCGGCGCATCGCCTCCTGCCGCTGGCGGAATAACGGCGCACCGAGCTTTTCCAACCACTGTTCAGCCGAATCCGGCGGCACTGCCGAAGAGGAATTAGGAATATCACCCGCGACGGGATACGCGATCCATCCAGCACATACCAGCCACCACGCGACTCGCAACGATCGCCACCCGTCGAGTTGTTGCCGGCGCATTGTCATGGCTCGCCCTCCGCTAAGCTACAACTTCTAGCATATTCTGATTATGATAACCAACCGCACGCAATGCGCAAAGCAACCCTACTCGTTTTCCATCGATCAACTCGCAAGCCTGGTCAGCTACCATTTTCCACGACGTCGCTCTTTCTGAGGCAGAATCTCGAGACACGTGGTCCACCATCCCGTCAGAATCGTCTCGACAAACTCTCCGGGCAATTTCTCACGGCGCATCTCGTCCGCCAACCTTCGATAGTCGTATTCGACGGGAACAAAGGTAATATCGACAGTACCGCGGGCGACCTCCAGCAGGGTATACCAAACATGCGTATGACCGTCATTTTCCGGACGGCCTACCACGCCGACATTGACAAACCAACGGTTGTTCCTAAGACGACGCTTCCATTTGATGCCCGTGTGGGTGACGGCGATCAGGTCGGCCTGGTACTGGTCGGCCAACCAATCTAAGAAGGCAGTGGAAGTGGTTGACTCCCAAAGAAACTCATTGACACGCCGCGGGCTTCCGTGGCAAAGCAGAATCCGATGCCCGTCGCAGTCCAAACGCATCTGTGCCGGAAGCGATTTCATCCAACGCCGGTTTTCGATCGATGTGTGGCTGAGCGTGTAGTCATAGCTGATCTGAGCGAAGTAATTGTCACGAGGGTCCGTGTACCCGCACTGACAATTGTCCAGACCTCGAGCGACGGAATCGTCGTAGTTTCCTTGGATACAAGTGACCTGGTAGTCCCACAACAATGGAAAGACACGATCGGGATGTGGCCCAAATCCCCCGAGATCTCCCAGACAGTAAATAGCGTCCACCGAGCGGCGTCGACCGTCGGTTAACGCCTGTTCTAGAGCTAGATAGTTGTTGTATACGCCGCCGATCATCGCCAATCGCGTCATGGCAAGGGTCCCGCTGGCTGCGAAGGCTTACCCAACATGAGGTTTTCTGAACCACCTGGATTGCTGCAAATGGCACCATATTGGTAGCAAGTCCAACATGCCGCATGGTTCAAAGTTGTCGGTCCCAGAGCCTCATCGAGCCGCTTGCCCAGATAGGCGTCCGGCATTTCGACCAGAATCGGGCATACACACACGCCACGGCTGGTGACAGCCCTCGCCGTACGACAAACCAGTTGTTCGACCGGGTAGCCTTCCAGCATGTCGGAGCTCACTTTTTCGTCAGGCTGATAGCCACCGGATCGAGATTGCTCGGCTCCCAGTCGTAGCGCCGGTAATATTTTCAATCTCGGCTTTCCATAGCCGTGTTGGCGCAAAAGAGCCACAAAGCCCTCGACTATTTGGCGCTCCTGTTCTAAGGGCCACGTGCGTACGGCTGTGATAATCGGCAAAAAACCATAGCGTACCAGCCGCTCAATCCCGCGCATCGTACGGCGAAACGTACCGGCACCTCGTACCGCGTCGTTCGATGCCTCGGTAAAGCCATCCAGGGAAACGCGAAATTCTAGTGAATACAAACTACGGCGCTCTGCTTCCGCCAACCTCGCGATCCACGCGTCCTGCAAGACCGACGCGTTGGTCAATACACTGGCCGGAGCATATTCCAGCGTGTATTCCAAAATGCCGACCATGTCCCGATGGAGAAACGGCTCACCACCCGTAAAATAAAACTCCTTGACCCCCAACCGAAGTGCATCTTGAATCAAGGCTTGCACGTCATGATAAGACAGCATCTGCAAACTATGATTCTTCGGGTGGCAACTTATAAAACAGTGAAAACATTGATAATTACAAAGTGTCCCGGCTATCTGGATCCATAAATGATCAAGATGATCTAACTCTAATAATGGGACTCGCAATGAAGAATCAGTCATATTTCGTCACTAAATCTTTATCGGTCGTACTGTGCTATATAAGTCCAAATCAGCTCTTCCGCCGACAATAGCGAAAAGGTTGCGTATTTGTTGCAATCCATTCTGATAGAGAAAGTGTGACAGGCGCCCGAAGCTTTTGGCTCCTAATACATAGAAGTTAGGTTCCGTAGTCACGAGAGCGTCAATACTGCTTCCGGATGCAGCCAGGCAATCCGATCCAGATTCTAGCAACAACTGAGCGGCCAACCGCATGGGACCCTCGGTAGCGTAGCACTGGTGCACGTGCAGCTCGCGTACCAGCGACCAATCCGGCTGATAACCCACATGAGCCACAATCCGGTCGAACTGCAACGTCTGTCGGCTGCGGCGGGGTGTCGTGTGGTTTATCGCACCATCGATCGGGCTTGAAAGCTCAACGGTAAAGCGATCGCCGTCCCAAAAAACCTGCTCGACCTGCCAGTCGGGACGATGCTCGATTGCCGGATGGCTGCGTGCAAGGCGATTGGCTTCTGATGCCAGCGTGTCGCGCTCCGCCAATGGATCTTGAGGAAAGCGCACGATGGGCCCGTCACTTCCTGAGGATGATCGGGTGATCCAAACCACATGCGTGCCAGGAGACTGATCTGCCAACGAGGCTAATCTTGCCACAGTTGTGGCAGCCGAATAACCAGAACCGACCAGCAGAATGTGGCACCCCGCGTAGAGCTGGCGATCGCCTCCTTCAAGATCCGGTAGATGGTAGACGATCCGCTGCCGACATTGACGCTCGCCGATAGCCGGAGCACCACCTGGACCGATCCACCGCGGCCATTGATAAACGCCCGTAGCATCGACCACCAGATCAGCCTCCGCTGTCCGTTCAACTCCCGCATGGTCCACGTACAAGACGCGGAATGGGTACTCATTGCGCTGTTCAGGGCGATTCCAACAATGGCCTTTAGGACAGCCCACTCGTGCTACGTCTGTCACCGTGACATTTTCTATCAGACAATCGGCCAGTAGATCGGTGCGCGAAAGGGGCAACAAATACTCGTCGATCCATTGTTGCCCGGTAAGACACGCATCCGCCGGTGGCGGGCGGTATCCCGGTTCTTGAGCCTCGATCGCAGCCAGTCCCAACGATGAGCGATTCATGGCAAAGGGACTGAACATGCGCACGTGGCCCCATCGCCGGACGTTTTGTGCAACGTGGCCCTGCTCGAAAACCCTCACCGAATACCCGAGAAATCGCGCATACAGGGCGGCTTCTAAACCGATCGGACCAGCCCCTATCACGGCAATCCTTGCGGGTGCATCCAAAGCGAATGTCATTGTACTTTCAAACCCAAGATGAAAAACGGAGGTTGCTTCCACGGGCCAAACGGCCGGGCCAACAGCACACCCGACCCTAGCCAGCCAAATGGCGACGCGTGTGCCAGGAATCCAGACACCTATCCGGCAGCATAGGTTTCTCCTAGTGCTCCACGTGACCTAAACCGGCTAACGTTGTCCGGCCAGGACGGCAAGCGGCGCGATTCAAGCTGAACGGTGCGAGGTCGATCCGAGGAATTCCTCCGGTGAGCAAATCGGCCATCACTTGCGCTGTAGCGGGTGCCAAGTAAAGACCGCTTCGGAAATGTCCCGCGCAGACATACAGGTTTTCCCACGGAGTCGCCTGTCCCAGGTAGGGCCACCCGTCAAAACTACCCGGCCGCAGCCCTGCCCAGGCCCGCGCTACGGGCAGTTGGGCAATGGCCGGCAGGAGCCTTCGTGCGAACTGCGTCAATTGCTCGACAGCCTCGGTAGTTATTTCCTTACAATAGCCGACCTCCTCCTCGGTGGAACCGACCAAGAGCAACCCGTCTTGGCGAGCTACCAGGTAGCGGGAACCCTCGTTCCATATGTGCCGCAGCGGCGGCTGTTCGAGCATGAACACGACAATCTGACCGCGAATGGGAAGGATGCCGGTGGCTACACCCAGTTGACGCAAAAGGGGGTAACTCCAGGCCCCGGCCGCTACGCAAAACGTATCCGCTCGAATTGCTCCGTGGGCACAGCACCAGGCACGGATGCGACTTCCGTCGATGTGCCACTGGCCTTCGCCAGCTTGTTCCAGGATCTGCACTCCCCGCCGGCGACAACTGGCTGCTAGCGCCTGTAGTAATCGAGGATTCCGTACCTGGGCCTCGTCCGGAACATGATACACCGCGCGCAAACGGCCGTGGTCCCAAGCCGCAAGCAAAGCCGGTTCGTGTTCGGCAAGGGCATTTCTGTCCCAACGCTCGATCATGATTCCTTCTTCGTGCCATTGTTCGGCAAGCCCCAACAGAGCCGCGGCTTCACCGGGGGTTTCCGCCAGGTACAAGCCGCCACAGCGGCGGTACTGGATATCGATTCCCGTTTCTTCGAATAGCTCTTCGGCCCAAACAGGGTGCAGTCGAAATGCCATGGCACGGAGTTGATCGTATGGATGCAAAGCAGCCTGCTCCGAAGCCGGCGGCAGAATGCCGGCGCCGGCCCACGAGGCTTCACGTCCCACTTGGCCACGTTCGACGACGGCCACGCGCACAGCGCGACGTGCTAGCTCTCGAGCTAAAGCCAGCCCGATGACCCCCCCGCCCAATACCACACAATCAAAACAGCTCGTCGTCATGCTGCTCGATCCATCAGACGACACACCATGGCTAACAAACGCCGAGCCAGAGGATCAGCCGAGTAGTCGCACCGCAGATCGATCGCCAGGCGCTGCAAATCTTCCTGTCGATCCACGTCGTACCACATGGGCAGCAAACGGTACGGGGTGCGACTCTGCTCGAGCCGCTCGATGGTGCAGGCCAACACCTCTGGACTACCCCAGTCGATCCCACTCCATAAATCGCACACCGACCGGCTTATTCCGATCAAGTAATAGCCTCCGTCGAAGGCCGGACCCAATACGACCGGCACATCGGCTAGCCATCGCCAAGCCAAGTCCAACCAACCATCCGGTAGCGTAGGACTGTCGCTTCCGACGATAACGATTCGTCGGGCAACCATTTGCGCCTCACGAACAGCATTTCGAAGCCGCTCTCCCAGGTCTGCCCCGTGTTGCTGTCGACATTGCCAACATTGCGGAACACGTCGTGGCTGCCAAGCTCGTGAACCATCCGGGGCACAAAACAACCAGCGAACATCACCCGAGCTTTTCCATCGTACTAGCAACCAGCGGACCACCCGAGCATGAAAGGAAGCAGCTAACCACGGCCCGACACTCGACGCTAAACGCGTCTTAACCAAACCTGGTCTCCAGGGCTTTACGAAAACCCCTAAGAACGTTTCGACCAAGGGGCAATACTCCCTAACCCTTCGATTTGCCATCTCGCAACAGGCGACGAAGCAATAGCGGATTGACCTTGCCGCGAAAGCGAATTCTGCCATCGATCTCGACCACCGGCACACAGGTGTCAAAGCGTTTCCGCAAATCCTCGTCGCCGTCTATGTCCACAACCACCGGCTGCAGGCCATGTTCATTGAGCGTGTGGTAGGCCTCCTGGCACAATGGACAATCAGCTCGACTATAAAGAATTACCTTCGTACTGGGCAAAGAGCCTTCCGGTACTTTGCGAATCCCCAGTCGCCGACCCAACCAATCCATCCAAGTCATTTGGTAAGCGCTTCGCCGCGTTGAGTTCTGAGTATTGGTTTACACCCCGTAGCGAGTGGCGCACCGCCATTCCCTCTTTCCACAGTACCGCACGTTGCGTGCAAACGAAAGCATCCCCGGAGCGATCAGACGATGGGAACCGAAAAGTTTAGGCGAGCCCGGCCAATGGATCTTCGTTCCATGCCGAAAGCGCCACGAATTTAATGCACCTGGGTAAAACTCGATCCGTTGGGGCGGATTCCTAAACCTCCCCGTTTAAACAGAACAATGGGGCTCGATTCGCACAAGGCGGCTCGCTGACGGTCGCGGTTCCGTTCGAGTGCTGCTGTCGCGATGTTGCCAAGACCGATTATAATACTTTTTATGTATAGATGAATACACAGTCTGTTGCATTTCTTACGAGGAATCCCTCGACGGGCCCGAGGGGTTCTTTATGGAGCTTATTTCTTAAATCTATGATACACAATGGTTTGCGTTTTGTTCTTGAACAAAAAGCCGATTTCTTCCTAAGATGTAGGAGGCGGTGCGACGGGTGATGCGGTCGCCTTGAGCCGCTGCTTGTGGCACAATAGCCCGCCGAACGGAATGGGCTTGTCGAGTCAATCGCGAGGCGCTTCTTGGTTAGTCGTTGCTGTGCCGAGGGCGCTTCACGGGTAATCATGAAACTGGTTAGGCACGTATGGCTCGCCGACTTGTGGCAGTACAAAAAGACCAACGCATGGTCAGCCAGCGCCGGCTGCCTCCGGTAAGTCGTTTGCGTTCGGGGGCGGTTCTGGGCAAGCGTAGCCGCGGTGGTGAGCCGGTGGCTCATTCACTGCATCTTCCACCGGAAACATGGTACGAGCCCAAAGGGGATGAATCTGGCCAGTATCGCATTGTGGTTCACCCTCCGGGTGACGGGTATGTCCACGTACTGACTCCGGAGGACATTCGCCAGCGGTTGGCAAAGGTGCCTAGCGAATTCTTGGGGCGGCTGGAAGTTGTGCAACTAAGCCGGATGACACGTAAGAAGCGCTCGTTCCCCTGTTACGGGATGCAATGGGGAGCGGCCATTTACCTATACCCGGTCGAAGAGTCGCTGGTTGAGTATTTTAGTCGGCCTCCTCGTCCCGCCGAGCTTCGCGAGGCAGCTATGTACGGCGCGCGCTGGGTCCAAGAATCGCCCCAGATCTGGGCTTTGCACTGGACATGGCCCGCAATTCGGGACTATTACCTCAATAATGTGTTGATCCACGAGTTAGGCCACATTGTTGACGATCGTAACCGGCGGTTCTTAGATCGCGAACGGTTTGCCGAATGGTTCGCGATTCAGTTTGGATACAAATCCAGTCGTCAGGCATTGGCTGAGCGAGCCGTGCGGCGGGTGATGCGCCGGCACGGATAGACTCGGTGCATGTCGCAATCGGCCAGATTTTCAGCTATAGTGGCACACGAGCAGAGTGAGTACTCTTGTGCGCTACCGGCGCTTGAATGACGGGGCACGAGTGCCAGTAGTTTAAGGAGACGCCGATGAAGTGGCCGCTTTGGTGGGGCCTCGGGTGGACAATAGGGTTTTGTCTGGTTTCGTGTTTCCTTGAGGCTGCTCCTACGGCCCGCCAGCAGGCGGCCGTACGGACGTTGAGCCGTAAGGCTACGGCAGCCGAACAACTCTACAGGGACGGCAAGATCAACGAATCCGCCGACGCCATCCGCAGCCTGGTCGCCGACTACCAAACGCTGGTGCAAGAAGCGGCCAAGGAACCGGAGCTAACCCGGTTATTAGAGCCGGTCCGCGGGCAGCTCGAACGACTCTATGCCTTCATGGAACTGGAAGGCGTATCTTTGCCCGAGCTTCCGAAGTTGCCGGATCCGAAGGGAGCAACCACGGGGACAACGAGCTTCACGCGACAGGTTGCTCCGATTCTGGTTGCCCAATGTGGCCGCTGCCACATCGAGCGACAAAGTGGCATGTTTAGCATGGCGACCTACGCCGCTTTGATGCGGGGGTCGGACGCCGGGAGAGTTATCGTACCGAAGGACGGGAAAGGCAGCCGCCTCATCGAATTGATCGAAGCGGGCGATATGCCGCGCGGTGGGGGGCGCGTCAGTCCGGAAGAGTTGAGTCTTTTGAAAAACTGGATCGACGAAGGGGCAACGTACGACGGGCAGGACCCGAACCAGCCGTTGGTGACATTCGTTCCTCGAGAGCAAAACACCCAGCAGATGCCGATGTTGACCGTAGTTCCGGCTACGGGCAAAGAAACGGTAAAGTTCGCCCTCCAATTGGCTCCGATCCTTGTTGAGCAATGTCTGGGGTGCCATGGGGAAGGAAATGGACAACCCGGTGGCGGTTTGAACATGGCAACTTTCGCCAATTTCGTCCGAGGCGGTCAAAGTGGGCCGCCTTGGGTACCGGGAAAACCGGATGAGAGCTTGTTGGTAAGGAAGCTACGTGGCACGGCCGGTGAGCGGATGCCGCGCGGTCGACCACCCTTGCCGGACGAGACGATTACTCAATTTGCCAAGTGGATCGAAGAAGGGGCACCTTTCGACGGCTTGGCCGCCGACAGTGCCACGCGGCGTGTGGCGGCCGTGGCAAAGGCATTGGCAGCAACTCATGAGGAACTGGCAGCGCAGCGATTGGAGCGAGCCCGTCAGTACTGGCAATTGGCTTTCCCCAGTATCCAACCCGATGTGGTGACCACCGAGTACTTCACGGTGTTGGGCAATTTAGGGCCGAAAACACTCGAGGAATTGGCACAACAGGCAGAGAAAACCGCTGGGCGCGTGGCGACGCTTCTAAAAGTACCCGGCGGGCAACTGAAGGTCAAAGGGAAGATCGTGCTCTTTGCGCTGAATAGTCGTTATCACTACAGTGAATTCGGACGGATGGTCGAGGAACGCCAGGTACCGTCCCACTGGCGTGGGCACTGGAAATTCGACACGGTGGACGCATACGGAGTACTGACCGTGACGCGAAGCAATGAATACGACAACCAGGCGCTGTTGGGACAAGTGGCAGCCGGAGCGTACGTGGCTAGTTTGGGGGACGTGCCGCGCTGGTTTGCCGAAGGCATGGCCCGCGCGGCTGCTGCTCGATTGGCCCCACGTGATCCGCGCGTTTTAGCATGGGATGCGCAAACCAGTGGCATCCTGGCGACCTTAGCACAACCCGACGGATTTTTGACCGGGACTCTGTCGGCCGAAGATGCTGATCTCTGCGCGTATCGCTTCGTCAATTTCTTGCTAGCAAGGGACGCCCGCCGCGCAACGTATCTGCTGCGCAGCTTAGCGGAAGGGGCGAAGTTCGATGAAGCATTCTCGCGGATCTATGGTGCTACGCCTAACCAAATGGCAGTTTTGTGGTACCAAGGTGAATTGCGTGGCGGCCGGTGAGTCTGGACTAGATAGGCGGTAGTGATTCACGTCGGTTCGAGCCTTTCGAGGATTGTGTGTTTGAAGCACTTGATCCAGCGATGACCCAGTACTTTTATTTACGCCAACAGTGCGCCCGGCATGAGATTTTCCCCGGAGTGACGATCCATACCGTTTCCGGTGACCGACTGATGTTATCGTTGGTTGAGTTTGAGCCGTACGCCGAGGTACCTGCCCACCAGCATCCTCACGAACAGATGGGCTTACTCTTGGAAGGTGAATTGATCTTCACGATCGACGGCCAAACCCGTACGTTGCGGCCGGGCGACATGTGGCGCATTCCAGGCGGTGTGGTGCATTCGGTTCGAGCGGGCGCCGAACCCGTACGAGCTCTGGATGTGTTTCACCCGGTGCGCGATGATTACCGCTAATGCGTTAGTTTGATCGGAGGATGCCATAGGCTTTGCTGGTGTGCGCGTCTCGGATTTAACGCAAAGACGCACCGGTGCAACAGCGCAATGAAGATAACTCGGTCGTCCATCGCTTACGTGCGCCTTATCGCTATTGCGCGTCTGCAATTCTCCAGTTGGTCCAAATGTTGTCGACAATTAAGAATTGCACGCGTAAACGTCGAACGTGCATGCGAATCTAATACTCTTGGCGATCGAGTCACCTACGGGCAAGACGCAGACACGTCGATCCGCGCGTTGGACTCTAGGGGCGGGTGTTGACCGATGGCTGGCGGGCGTGCCGAATGGATCGACCCGCAAGGGCTCCAGTGGGCACTCCTTCGTAGACGGCTGGCACCCCGGCCACAAACACGTAACGCACGCCACAGGCATACCGGTGCGGTTGGTCGAAAGTGGCTTGGTCCAGGAACTGTTCTGGATCGAACACCACGATATCTGCAACATAGCCGGGCCGTAGATAGCCTCGATCATGCCAGCCCAGAATATCGGCCGGCAATCCGGAAGCACTCCGGATAGCCTGCGCGAGGCTTATGACATTTTCACGCAAGGCATAGCGGCCGATCTTGCGCGGGAAGGTACCATAACTCCGGGGATGGGGCTGTTCGTCGCCGGGAATCCGGGCCAATCCATCCGAAGCCGTAGCGACCCAGGGGCGCTGCATCGCCATTCGTACTTCTTCCTCTTGCATTCCAAAATGGATTATGGAGGCTCCACCATTCCTTTGGATCCGAACGGATAGTTCAGCCACGGTAATTCCCTCAGCAGCCGCCACTTCATCCAAACTTTTTCCGACCCATTCCGGGCGGTACCGGCAGGAGGCAATTTGAATTCTTCCTTTTCGCGGTAGCACGCGATCGATATCAGCCAAAATGCGCTGGCGCGTTTGGGGATCCTCCAATCGGGCCTCCAGCGCTTTTTTACCACCTTCTCGCGACCAAGTGGGAAATAGCGTGGCTTCCAACGAAGTAGACGACGCGGCATAAGGGTATTGGTCTGCCGTAATCGGGAAGCCGGCGGCACGAGCCTGTTCGATTTTTTCGAGAGCCACGTGCAACAGCCCCCAGGCATCTTTACCAGAAGCTTTGATATGGGAGATGTGGACAGGAAGTCCCGCTTCACGGCCGATACGAATCGCTTCCTCCAATGCCTCCAATAAACCTGCACCCTCATCCCGAATATGGCTGGCGTAGATGCCTCCATAGCGAGCCACGACACGTGCCAGTGCAACGAGTTCGTCGGTTCGAGAAAAACTGCCTGGCACATAGATTAACCCAGTCGACAAGCCGCAGGCTCCCTCGCACATCGCCTGTTCGACGAGCTGTTGCATCTTTGCCAGTTCTTCTGGGGTCGGTGGCCGGTTCTCCCTGCCGATGACTTCGCTGCGTAAGGACCCGTGTGGCACGAGGTGAGCCACGTGGGTTCCGGATCCGGCTTGGTCGATGGCGTCGAAGTATTCAGCCACCCGGATCGACCCCCAGCCACAGTTTCCTGTGACGACCGTCGTGCACCCTTGCAGCAAGTAATTGACATTGGCTCGACCGGTCGGTTCCAACAGGGTTCGATCGCTGTGGTTATGTAGGTCGATAAATCCGGGAGCGACTACTAGTTTGGTGCAATCGATCCGTCGACCAGCGGCTAGTTGCAATTGGGGGGCGACAGCGACGATACGTCCCTTATCAATGGCTACGTCCATGGGCTGACCGGGTTCGCCGCTTCCATCAAAGACCAGCCCACCAACCAGCAACCATTCGACTCGCTCACCTGGCTGAGCAAAGGCTTCAAGAGACACATGAAGCCCGACAGTAAGAATTACCTGGAGTGTCAAGAGTTTGGAGTACCATCCTGAGACACAACGGGCGCAGTACATGAGGAGTTTCCCAGCAATTGCAGCAGAGGACCGATTGTCCCAAGTAGCCCCTGTTGTCGTTTACAGTGTTTCCTCGTCCACCGATTCACCCATCTCTGCTAATTTACTGTATAACGTAGCGCGGCCCATGCCTAGAACACGGCAGGCTTGGGATTTATTGCCGCCGACTTGCTGCAGCACATAGCGGATGTGTCGATATTCAGCTTCCCGCAACGAGATCAATGCGGCTGCTGGAGGGGGGCCGGCAGTAGCGAAATTCAAGCCGAGGTCGGCTGGGGTGATTTCATCGGCTGTACCCAGAACCACGGCTCGCTCGACGGCGTTTTTCAGTTCGCGCACATTACCCGGCCAAGTATAAGCGCGCATGGCATGCAGGGCTTCTTCGGAGAAGCGGCGAGGACCGCGCCCGATCTGCTTACGAAATCGCTCGAGAAATACCATCGCCAGCTCAATAACATCCTCGCCCCGCTCGCGTAACGGAGGTACGTGAATATCCACCACACGGAGCCGGTAATACAGATCTTCGCGGAAACGATGTTGCGCTACTAATTCGCGCAGATCTCGGTGTGTCGCTGCAATCAAACGTACGTCGACACGGATCGACTCGGTACCTCCGAGCCGCTGAAAGGGATGGCCTTCGAGCACCCGTAACAGTTTGGCTTGGCACGCCGGGCTCATTTCAGCCACTTCATCCAGGAAAAACGTCCCCCGATGCGCTCGCTCAAACTGACCAATGTGCCGGCGATCGGCTCCAGTGAATGCCCCTGGCTCGTGTCCAAACAGTTCGCTTTCCAGGAGCGATTCGCTAAACGCCGCGCAATTGACAGTCACGTAGGGTCCGGCATGATAGGGACTCAAATCATGAATCGCTCGCGCAATGAGCTCCTTTCCCGTACCGCTTTCCCCTAACAGCAACACATTAGCAGTGGTCGGTCCGACGCGAGCTATTTGATCGAGCACTTTTTGCATCACTGGGCTGGAACCGATCAGCCGATTCTGCTCGTCCAGCCGCCGGCGCAATTCGATGTTGGCCTGTTCCAGCCTTTCGCGGTGTTCCAGGTTTTCCAAAGCAGCTCCCATCTGGTGGGCAACGACGATGGCAAAATCCAAATCGGGACGCAAAAACGGAGCTTGTTTGGCCGACCGATGGCATTCAATAGCGCCCATGCAACCTTGGCGCGAAGGAATCGGAACACCCATAGCAGCCGCAGCGGGCTGCGTTTTCTTGGAGCGCGCCCCTTCTACTCGCGATTGATCGTTCAAACAAATCGCCTTGCGTTTCTCGACTGCCAAACTTGCCAAGACATGCTCATCATACTTCTCCCCACGCCAACCGGCACAACGCAGTCGACCGTCCGGGCCCACCAGCCACACGCCCACCGATTCGGTCTCCAACCCATCAACCAGGGCATCCAGGACCGCACGCACCAGGCTGGGGATGTCATTCTGCGAATGAAGGGAATGAGCCAGGCGACACAACACCGCTGAATCGCGCACGGCGCGCTTCATCGCATCCGCCACACTCTGTTCCTGGATCAATCGCGAGACCTGCGACGGATCCGCCTGCTCATAGATTGTCGTTGCGCGCAGCTTCGAAGGCCTGTCCCAAACGGAGGATCCCTCCTGAGTCCGCACAGCGAACAGAATCAGCCGTTCGCCGATGCGGATCAAATCACCCGGTTCTAAGACCGCCTGCTGCACGGGTTGAGAATTCACATATGTGCCGTTGCGGCTCCCACAATCTTCAATGTGCCAACAGTCGGCTTTATACGAAATGCGCGCATGAAGGCGGCTGGCTCGATCATCGTCCACTTGCAACTCCCGCGACGGATGCCGTCCAATCGTCACCGGAGAGTCGGGACTCAAATACCGCGTTTGTCCGGCCGAAGGGCCGTTCAGTACGATGAGCATATGCTGCACCATGGCGAAGTCTCCCGGCGACAAGACCAGCGCGGCGTAGTGTTAGATCGCTACACACTGTCCAAATGGCAAGCGCATTATAACTTGGCGCTTTAATATGAAACAACCGGACCACCTTGCTGGGCCCATGTTCGGAAAAACGCCATGCGTTACGATAAGGCAACTGTTGCGGTAGTAGTACAGGTGTAGCTGTGACTTTAGCGCGCTAGCGATCGTGAGGTTTCGTGCTCCGTCGGGAGTTGGAAGCATGAGTCAAATGTTGGACAAGTCGGCAGCTCGCGTGCGGCGCATGTTTGCCTCGATCGCACCGCGCTACGACCTGCTGAACCACTTGCTGTCGTGTCAGATCGATCGCTATTGGCGGTGGCGAGCCGCGCGGATGGCCCGTGGTCTGTGCGGACCGTTATTGGATGTCTGTACCGGTACAGCGGATCTAGCCATCGCTCTGGCACGCCAGGCCAGCCAGCGGGCTGTTATCTACGGGGTCGATTTTTGCCGCCCCATGCTGCGTTTAGCACACCGGAAACTCGTGCGGCTCGGATACGCGGATCGCGTGCGGTTAATCGAAGCCGATGCACTGAATTTGCCTTTTGCCGACCGCACTTTCCAAATGGTAACCATCGCTTTCGGCTTAAGGAATCTGGAAAACCTGGACCAAGGCTTACAACAGCTCCGTCGGGTATGTCAGCCAGGTGGGCGCGTGTTGGTACTGGAATTCAGCCAACCGCTCCGAGAACCCTGGGCTACCATCTATCAATGTTATTTTCGCCATGTTCTTCCCCGAGTCGGACAGTGGCTCGCCCGGAATGCGGATCAGGCCTACGAGTATTTACCAACGAGTGTAGGACACTTTCCTTCGGGCGCGCAACTGGTCAGTCGTATGGAACAAGCCGGATTGGCAAATGTCAGTTTTCGACCCATGACCGGAGGTGTCGCTACTATGTATTTAGGAACCGCTTAGCCAGCAGGAAGGAATTCAGCCTGGTACTTAACAAGCGAGTTTGGTTGTCCGATCGACCATGAACCCACCTGCACATAATGCGACCGATACGCGGCCTTTGGTGGTAGCCTTTACCGGCGCAAGCGGCGCGGTTTATGGACTGCGTCTACTTGAGGTTCTCGGTAGGAACGATTGTCCCGTCGAGCTATTGATCAGTCCGGCCGCAGCCGAAGTTGCCCATCAGGAACTAGGATTGGTTTGGAACGTGGATCGGTTTAGTACCGAGTCGCTGTGGCGATCGCCCGATGGCCAGCCCTGGTGGTATCGCCTGGGCGAACCCTTTACCGAGATAGCCAAGCCAGCGATAGATGAAACTTCCCAGCAGGCAACCTTTCGCTTCCGTTATTACCACCACCAGGATTATACTGCACCGGTTGCTAGTGGTTCGCATCGCACGCGTGGAATGGTCATTTGTCCATGTTCTGCGGGCACGTTGAGCGGCTTGGTACACGGCGCATCGAATAACCTTATCCTGAGAGCAGCCGACGTACATCTTAAAGAGCGCCGGCGATTGGTACTGGTTCCGCGCGAAACGCCGTTGTCGCTACCGGCATTGCGAAACATGGTGGCAGCCACGGAAGCTGGAGCCGTCGTATTGCCGGCTTCTCCCGGTTGGTATCACCGACCGCAACGATTGCATGATCTGGTCGATTTTGTTGTGGCACGCATTCTGGATCACTTGGACATCGAACACCGCTTGATACGCCGTTGGGGAGACGAAGCATGAGGCGGATTCGGCACCTCTTAGAACTAATCCGCTTTAGCCATACCCTTTTTGCCATGCCCTTTGCCCTCTGGTCGGCGGTCATGGCGTGGACGGTTCCAGGACCTGCGGGGAAATCATCCGATTTTCGGTGGCGCGATCTGCTGGGGATCGTGCTCTGTATGGTTACGGCTCGCAGCGCAGCGATGGCCTTCAATCGTTGGGCCGATCGGGATTTAGATGCCGCTAATCCTCGTACGGCCCAGCGCCATTTGCCGGCCGGCGTGCTCAGTGAACGGACTGTTCTTACTTTCACGGTGGCTTGTTCGCTTGGGTTCCTGGCAAGCACCCTGCTGTTTTTGCCGAACTACCTTCCTGTGGTGCTTGCTCCCATGGTGTTGGCCTTCCTATTGCTGTACAGCTACACAAAACGATTCACACTCTGGTGCCATTTCTGGTTAGGAGCCTCGCTGATGTTGGCACCGGTATCAGCTTGGATCGCGCTGCGTGGGCTGTGGCTCCTCGAAGCCCCGATGGATATCGCCCCCGCTCTCGTATTGGGTGTGGCGGTATTGGTCTGGGTGGCCGGATTTGACATCATTTATGCCTGTCAGGATATCGATTTCGACCGGCGGGCAAAGCTTTACAGTGTCCCGGCACGATGGGGTGCGGGCCAAGCATTGCGGGCAGCGGCCGTGTGTCACCTGGTTACCGTTCTGGTGCT
Source organism: uncultured Pirellulaceae bacterium (assembly GCA_964425225.1). Classification (GTDB taxonomy): domain Bacteria; phylum Planctomycetota; class Planctomycetia; order Pirellulales; family Pirellulaceae; genus BPJU01. The sequence goes on from CAYRMD010000009.1 coordinate 26,039, forward strand.
GGCCTTGCTGCCGTGGTGGTTTCCCCAGTTAGGCCTCGGGTGGGTATATGGCCTGGCTCTGGCGGGTGTTGCCGTCTTGCTATTGGCGGAACATTGGTTGGTAAAACCCGATGACCTATCGCGCGTCAATGTCGCGTTCTTCCATGTCAATGTGGCGGTGAGTCTGGCACTTTTTGTGGCAGGAAGCCTGGACACATGGTTGTAGAAGGCTTGGACTTCGTGTCCTTACCAAGGTTCGCTTTGAGACAGGGGCTTTCAGAGACTGGCCGATGCTGCACTGCCGCGAACATTCCCCTGCCGGTAGTACTAACGAGTGTGTGCAGCCACAAAAGGAGCCGACTTGATTGAACACTTTCTGGAGCCTTTGGTGGACCGCAGCTCAGTTGCAACCTCCTGCCATGGATGCAAACGGTAAACAGCCTGGTATCGATGCGGGGTGCCCATGAGCCCCTTACGTAAATCGATCCGCCACGATAAACGTGGTTGGGAGTACGTTTGGTTCAAGGCGTCGAATCGTGAACCAGAAAAATGCGAAGGATCCACAGGATCGTGTGAGCGACACTGATGGTAGAATTGGGGGCGAAAACTTCCCTACGGCGAACCGCAGGGTGGCCTGAGAAGAATTCCCGATGGGCGAGCCTAACGCTTACCTGGCGGCCTTGGCTCTTGTAACGATGGAAAGCGGTTTGTCGATGGGGAGCAACTGTAAGGCGTGGACGGTAGCGGTCACCTGGTATCCAGGCGTGCGGCAAGGTGACTGGTAAAGGTCGATAGGGAACAATAGCATTTTTCGAAGCAAACCTAAAGGCCATCGATATACAAAAAAGGCAAGTTATGGCAGTAAGTACTGATTGGAAATTGATACGCGACAAGGTCGAGGCCGGAGAACGGCTGTCATTCGAGGACGGCCTATATCTATATCGGCCGGAGGTACCCTTGCAAGAAATCGGTCAGTTGGCAAACCTCGTGCGGGAACGCCTTCACGGCAATGTCGCGTATTACAACATCAATACTCATTTGAATCCCACAAACATTTGTGTCTACCGTTGCACGTTTTGTGCATTTCGTTCGGATTTGCGCGACCCGAAGGGTTACGTGATGAGCGACGAACAGATCCTGGAGCGGGGTCGCGAGGCAGTCGACAACGGTTGCACGGAAATGCATATCGTAGGGGGATTACACCACCAGAGGAAGTATGAGTGGTATGTGCATCTAATTGAGTTGTTGCACGAGGCTTTCCCGCGCGTACATCTGAAGGCATGGACAGCAGTGGAAATCAGTTGGTTTGAATTCCTGGCCAAAAAACCGGCTCGTGAAGTCCTGCTGGATATGATTCATGCGGGGTTAGGGAGTTTGCCGGGCGGCGGTGCTGAGATTTTTCATCCTCAGGTGAGGCATCGGATTTGTGAGCACAAGGCCGACGCAGCTAAGTGGTTGGACATTCACCGCACAGCTCATCAACTCGGTTTAAAGACCAATTGCACGATGCTTTATGGGCACATCGAGGAGCCGTTTCACCGCATTGACCACCTGTTGCGCTTGCGCCGGTTGCAGGACGAAACGGGTGGGTTTCAGACCTTTATTCCTTTGGCATTTCATCCGGTCAACACGGGGCTAGCACATTTGCCAAAGCCTTCGGTGCTCGTGGATCTGCGCACCCTAGCCATTTCCCGGCTGCTTTTAGACAACATCCCCCATATCAAAGCGTACTGGGTGATGCTTGGCGTAGACGTGGCTCAGGTGGCCTTGGCATATGGCGCGGATGATCTTGACGGCACAGTACGGCATGAACTGATCTACCACGACGCAGGTGCCACGACGCCGCAAATGCTGTCTGTCGAACAAATACGTTACTTGATTCAAGAAGCAGGTCGGCAACCCGTTGAACGCGATACGCTTTATCGGCCGGTGGTACGCGCCCCGAACGATTTCCGGCGCTGGTGGGTTGAGGAAAGCACCCGTCCGACGCCGAGGTTGACCGGCGCGCTACCCGCTTCAACTCAAGGCCCTTATTAATAGCTGCCCGCCACGTAGATCGGCACAAGCAGCATGCAGCGAGCCAACGTCCATAAGCCTGGGTGAAGTGGTTCCGGTGAGCAACCTAGAACCAACCGGACGCTCACCAGATGCATCGGAACCAAGACGGCCAGGAAAATGCTGGTGGTGGCTTCATCCCAAAGTGCCAGGATCAGGGCTAACGCGATCCATGCGCACCATTCTAAAGCACGGCGCGGGTATTCACCGAAGGTCGAGGGACACGGCAACGAAACAACGGATGCACTTTGCATCCTTTTAGACTAGTTGCCGGGTCGATCCAGTACCAGTCCCCTGTCCCGCGTCGTCAAGCAAAAGTGTCAAGTCAGAGTGCCGGCGTTATCTGTAGTTCAGCGACCTTGTCGAGCCGTTGGAACTGAGAATAACGCATTGTCGTGCGGAATTCTTTCCCGGTTTAGTCCAAGCCGAGCGGCGCAAACAGGTTCTTCCCCAAAACGCCACGCGACCGCGTCATTCTCTTATTATTTGCAGCGCCTCTGCGTTTATTGCTTTTTCATGCTCGGTCCGGCGCAATGAAATGGCTCACTCACCGCCTGTAGCTTGTATTCGTTCTCCGGTTGGATAGGTCGTACAGGGCAAGCATCGCGCTTAAGTTCCGAATTCGGAGCGACGGCGGGCGAGCTGTTCCTGCAGTCGCTGGACGATACTGCTATGCATCTGACTGACCCGGCTTTCGCTCAAATCGAGCGTTGCACCGATTTCTTTCATGGTCAGTTCTTCGTAGTAGTACAGGATAATGATAAGCCGTTCATTGCGATTTAAGCCTTTGGTAACCAGCCGCATTAAGTCGCTTTTTTGGATACGTTTCGTGGGATCTTCGCCTCTCTTATCTTCGAGGATGTCGATCTCACGCACGTCCTTATAGCTATCCGTTTCGTACCATTTTTTATTGAGGCTTACGACGTTGACGGCACTGGCTTCCACCATGAGTTTTTCTAGCTCGTCGAGCGAAATACCAAGGTGCTCGGCCAGCTCTTGTTCCGAAGGATGCCGCCCCAATTGGCTTTCCAGGGCCTTGGTGGCTTCGGCTAGTTTGCTCGCTTTGGATCGTACCAGTCGGGGGACCCAGTCCATGGTACGGAGCTCATCGAGCATTGCCCCACGGATACGGGGTACACAATAGGTTTCGAACTTGACGCCGCGATCTAGATCAAAGGCTTCGATGGCGTCCAACAGGCCGAAGGTACCGGCTGAAACCAAATCCTCTAAATCGACACCTTGCGGCAACCGAGTCCAAATCCGCTCGGCGTTATACCGCACCAGAGGCAGGTAGTGTTCAATGAGCCGGTTGCGCAGATCGATGCGCGTCGGATCTTGTTTATAGGCTATCCAGATCTGTTGGATATCTGCGGCCAGGTCCGTTGTCGTTGTCGCCATTCAATCCTCCATGATTGTGATGGTCGTAACGGCGGTATCGGCCAATGCTCTTTGGCACTGGTATTAGGCTGGTGTTGTGGCCCCATCTTGTCTTTGGAGCAACTCGGATTTCAACCGATCCAATACCGCGTGGCGTATAGTGGCGGCAGCGATCGTGCCGATTACCAAACCGGCGGCTACGCCAGCAAGCAATGCCAAGGTCGCGTGCAATAACAGGGGCCAGGGGGTAACTCCGTGAACTGCACCCCGTACCACACTTGCCACAAAACCACCCATCCCTAGGATACCGGCATAGGCTCGGGCCATGCTTTCGGTCCTTGGCGGTCGAGCAGCCGGAAGATCGACTGCTTTTTTACGCGACAGTCCATCCCAAGGTGCGCGGTAACTTATCGACCAACATCCGCGGAAAAATTAAAAATTATCCTCCTTTTTCCTGGTCTATCGCCTGGATCAACCTTTTGGTAGGTCTTTACAGGTGGGCTCGCTATCCTGCAAAGGCTCTAACCGCGGCATCCATCGGGCCGCCAGGCTCTCAATGGCTCGCGCAAAGGGCGTATCAGCCGGGTTCGGTCGCGGAACTGCCGGTAGGATCGGAACTTCTTCGGGCAGCCAGCCGTCGTAACCCACGTGCCGATCGAGGAAGTGGCGACAAACCTGGGCTAAGCCGTGGAACACTCGATGCGCCGTTGCCGCCTGATCGACTCGATTGAATACCACACGGATGGGTGCCGGGCTACCCTGAGCTATCCGTTTCACCTCGGCATAGCACGACAGAACCGACGGTGGATCGGACCGGGTAACCAGTAGCCACTCGTCAGCTACGTCGCAGCACTGCCCGAAAATCTCTGGGGAACTGCCGGTATCCACCAGAAAGGTTGGAACGGCGTCCGTTTCGTCGAACTGAGCTCGACGTTCCTGCATTCGTTCGACAAGCGTTTGGCCGATCGACGAATGAATCGATACTCTTACAAGCGCCAGCAGATCCGCCGGATCTGCCTCGGTGAGAATGTCGCTTGGCGAGCCGACCGCTTGGTGAAAGGCAGCCGGTGGTACGCTTTCCGATTGTGCCGGCGCATCGACCAGGGCGATGCGCACTCCGCGGCGGCATAGCGCCGTAGCAAGGTGCTTAGCAACCGTAGTAGCTCCGCATCCGGGCGAAGCGCCCCGAACGATGACCACTCGCGGAGTCGCCGAACGAAGGCCGACCGTCCGGGCTAACTGGCGTAAGCGGGTCGCCTGGTCAACCACCATGGTCAACGCTCCTTAGGGTGTGCGGCGCTCGGCCGACGAGGACGAGCGGTGAGGTACCAGATGTTCCCAACCAAGGAGGATGCGAGCCAGCATCCGGGCATTGGCCGGAAGGATGTCATCTGGCACGTTTTGCCCGTACGTTAGGTAGCTCAATGGCAGCCGGCAACTGCGTAAAAGGGGCAACAAATAACCCAGTCCGCCGGCTTCATCCAGTTTGGTAAGGAGAATCGCTGTTGGTCCAATTTCGGCGAATCGCTCGGTAACACGACGTTGATGGGCCAGGCTAGCGGCAGCACTTACCACCAGGTGCACTTCGTCGACCTTGGCCGCCGCCAACAATGCTTTTAGTTCCCCGATTTGTGTTTCATCCGATGGGCTACGGCCGGCCGTGTCGATTAATACAAGCTCCATTTGTCCAAGCCGATCCAAGGCCGCTGCCATTTCACCGACCGCCCCAACCACCTCCATCGGCAAGTCGATAATGTCGGCGTAGGTCCGGAGCTGCTCGACGGCCGCTACCCGGTAAGTGTCCACAGTAATCAATCCCACACGGCGCCGATCGCGCAGGTGAAAATTGGCAGCCAGCTTGGCGATCGTTGTCGTCTTCCCGACACCGGTCGGCCCGACTAAAGCGACACAACGTCGTTTGCCTGGCAACAGACGAATCGGTCCCCCAACTAAAATCTGTTCTTCCACCAGCCGTGCCAATCGCGTTCGGAGGATAGCTGAATCGGACAGGTCTTCGGGGCGCGTTGCTTTTCGTAGTTGCTCGATTAGCTCCCGAGCTGTTTCTTCTTGCATGTCCGCATCGATGAGTTCCGTGAATAGCTGAAAGAGTTCTTCGGGCATGGCGTTATTTGATGCGTTGGCCCGCTGTTCATACAGCCTTTCGACCATGTGCTGCAGTTGTTCGAGGCGATGTTCCAGTGGGGCGGGGTTTGTCGCAACAGTAACGGTACCCCCCTGCTGTCGCAACGTTCGATTGACAGGTGCATGGGCAGCTACCTGGGAACCGGCGGCTCGCTCGACTCCAGCGAAGCGGCTGGGAACCGCCACATCGGATGAGGCAACCACCTCAATTTCCGTGCGACCGGTCAGCCAGGGAAACCACCCACGACGGACCTCGCGAGTCTGGAGCACCGCGGCTTCCGGTCCGAGTTCACGCCGTACCAGCACCAAAGCCTCCTGCAAGGTTCGAGCTCGAAAGGTTCGCACTTCCATTGTCAACTCCCGTGCTGTGGTTGTGAGCGGTTACTCACCCGGCTTTTCACTGTGGGCTATCGATGTCGGCTACCATGGCCACGGCTTCAACACGTGTATCGCGGGTAACTTCGTTGTAGCTAAGCACATGTAACCTGGGCAGATTCGCTGCGGTGATTTGTTTTAAGCCAGGCCGAATGCGCGGGCTCACCAGGACCACGGCCGGTCGATGCATCTGAATCAAACGCGGCACTTCCCTGGCAATCGCCTCATTTATTTTTTCCACCGTCTGTGGAGGAAGACGCACAAACAATCCCCGATCCGTATGTTCGATACCCGCTGCAATGCGGTCCTCTAAAGCGGGATCGAGTGTTATGACCCACAGCCGGTTTCCAGCATCGCGCAAGCGCGTCGAGATGGTGCGAGCTAGGCGGTGCCGGACATATTCCGTAAGCCAAATGAGGTCTTTGATCCGGGGAGCGTAATCGCCCAACGTTTCCAGGATCAACGCCAATTGCCGGATCGGAACCTGCTCGCGCAGCAGCATCTGGAGGACCTGTTGCACCTCGCTCAACTTCAGAACCGACGGGATCAGTTCGTCGACTACTGCCGGCGTCGACTTTTTCAGCTCGTCGATCAACTGTTTCGTCGCGTCGCGCGTCAACAACTCGTCAGCATGACGGCGAACGATCTCCTGCAAGTGCGTCGCCAGCACTGCGGTCGGTTCTACCACCGTATAGCCCAGCATCTCGGCGCGATCGCGTACCGCCGGTTCGATCCATACGGCCGGTTGTTGGAAAGCCGGGTCTTGGGTTTCCTCGCCGGGAATGGGCCCTCGAGCCTGCGGGCCGCGTATGGCGAGAAATCGGTCGGGATATACGGTTCCTGAGGCGACAGGATTGTTGACGATTTTGATCGAGTACTGGTACTCACCAAGTCGCAGGTTATCGCGCACTCGGACCTTGGGTAACACAATACCAATGTCGGCTGCCACTGCTTGCCGTACGGCGGTGATCCGCGGTAAAAGATCCCCGCCCCGTGCCGGATCGGCTAACCGGATTAGTCCCACACCGATCTCGATTTCCATCGGATCGATTGCCAGGTAGTTCTCGATACGATCTTCGACCGGTTTATGGCGAGTTGCCTCAGTTTGTTGCTGTTGTCGCTCGAATCGTCGCTCCTGACCTTGAAGTATCAATGCCAACCCGACACAGCCGGCACCCAAGCCGAGCAGAGGTAGCGTCGGTAGGTGTGTGAAAATCAGCAACAGGAGGAATCCACCGGCGACGAACAAGGCTTGGGGGCGAGCAAATAGCTGGTGCAAGAATTCCACGGGCAGATTAACCGCTTTCGTACTACGGGTAACGAGTAAACCGGCTGCCAACGAGATCAAGAAAGCGGGTACTTGGCTAACCAAGCCGTCGCCGATGGTGAGCTTTGTGAATACCTGGGCCGCCTCGGATATGGGCATGCCGGCTTCGAACACGCCGATAAACAGACCGCCGAGGATATTGACCAGCGTAATGATGATACCGGCGATGGCATCACCTCGGACAAATTTGCTGGCACCGTCCATGGCACCGTAAAAGTCAGCCTGTTGGGTGAGCTCTTCGCGCCGACGCTGGGCCTCTTTTTCGTCGATAATCCCCGCGTTCAAGTCAGCATCGATCGCCATTTGCCGTCCGGGCATACCGTCCAGGGCGAAACGAGCGGCCACTTCGCTAATACGCGTTGCCCCCTTGGTGATCACTAGGAACTGGATCGCCACGATGATCACGAATAGGATCATCCCCACGATCACGTGATCACCAGCAACGAACTCACCGAAGGCCTTAATCACTCCGCCGGCTGCCATCAACTGCTCGGTTTGACCTCGGGTGAGGATCAATCGGGTGGATGCCACATTCAGTACCAAGCGACTCATCGTGGTTGCCAGCAGCAGTGAGGGGAAGATGCTGAACTCTAAGGGGGTTCGCACGTAGATGGTCATGAGCAACACGAGTACGGCCACCGCGATGTTGGCCGCCAACAAGAAATCCAGCAACAGTGGGGGCAGCGGGATCAGGATCACCAGCAGGCTGGCGATAATCCCCAAGGGTAGAACGAGATCTTTCCACTGAGCGTAGCGCGTCATGGCATCCGTCATGGCGCAAGCGTACTGCTAGCGTGCCGCGCCCACCGGCCCGCTTCAGACTTCCCAGCTTCCCTTCTGGGCGAAATCAGGTGCCGAAAAGTAGCCGATACGTCATTTGTTGTCTAGGTCGGTTTCTGGGCAGTAGTGTGTGCGTCACATTTGTAGGTGAAAAATTTTTTAGCGCAGAGATGCAGAGGGGCAGAGGAAAGAGTAAGTAAGCTGGCAACACCTGCTGCCGGTCGGGAACGGACCATTTTTGCCCGAGGCCTCTGTACGGGATCCCAGTGATGATAATCCCACGCCTCGGGTTAGCTAGTTTCACCAAAATCACCAGGGTTGTACGAAAAATTCGTGACCAAGCCGCTACCCGATCTTGCCAATTGTCCGGTTTACTGCGCCTTTGCCCGTTTGCATCAAATCCCCACGCCCATGAAATGGCAAATGCCGAACACGCATCAGAACATCAGAACGGAGTACTCAGCGCGAACAACTTACCTACAATCAAGACGCACACACTTGGCCGTACGCTGGTCGGTCAATTGGATCGCCTTGAGCAAGCCGCGGGCCTTATTGAGGGTCTCGACATATTCGCGTGTCGGGTCACTATCCGCTACAATCCCGGCGCCGGCCTGGATATAGGCGGTCTGGTTTTGAACGACAATGGTCCGCAATGCGATACAGGTGTCCATGTTGCCGCTGAAGTCAAAATAGCCGACCGCGCCCGCGTACGGTCCCCGACGGTGCGGCTCGATCTCATCGATGATCTGCATAGCCCGGACTTTGGGCGCTCCGGAAACCGTTCCTGCCGGAAGGCACGCGCGCAGGGCATCGAAGGCATCTTTACCTTCAGCCAGCTCGCCGGACACGTTGGACGTAATGTGCATTACATGACTGTAGCGCTCGACGACCATCACGTCCGACAATTTCACGCTGCCGTAGCGTGCGACGCGCCCTACGTCATTGCGCCCAAGATCCACCAACATCACATGCTCAGCACGCTCCTTGACATCAGCGAGTAACTCCGCTTCCAGCCGTCGGTCTTCTTCCGGTGTCGCCCCACGCGGGCGAGTTCCAGCCAGCGGGCGTACCGTAACCTTCCCGTGGACCACGCGACACATGATTTCCGGTGAACTTCCCACCAAAGTGACTTCCGGGGTTCGGAGGTAGAACATAAAGGGGCTGGGATTGACAACACGCAAGGTCCGATAGATTTCCAGCGGATCACAGCGCAACGTTACTGCCAAGCGCTGGCTGATGACTACTTGGAAAATATCACCGGCTCGAATGTACTCGACGCACCGGCGCACCGCCTGCTCGAATTCGGCCTGGGTAAAATTCGAGCTATACGAGAGTGTCACAGGACTGTCTAAATCGATGTCGTCGGGTGGAAGCTCCTGGTTTCCCCGCGACAAGCGTTCCACAAGTTGATCGACCGAGCGGCATGCGTTGCTATACGCTTCTTGCAGTTGAAAATCACTGGCTTTTCCATCTTCCGGCAAGCGAGCTAAAGCTATTGCGAATAATGTCTTTTGGACGTTGTCAAAAACCGCTAGCCGGTCATAAAAGGCAAACGATAAGTCGGGTAGACCTCGATCGTCCGGGGGAGCATGTGGCAGGTGTTCCGTATACCGTACTACATCGTATCCGGCATAACCGACTGCCCCACCACAAAACGGGGGAAGTTCCGGCAAAGGCGCTGCTCGCCAACGATGCACCTTGGATCTCAAGTACTCTAGGGGATCCGGACACTCCAGGGAATGCGTCCCTCCGCTGGATCGCACCACCAGCCGATGCCCATAAGCCACCAACTGTTCGTATGGCTCGGTCGCGAGAATACTATAACGCCCGACCTTTTCGCCGCCGATGACGCTCTCAAACAAACAGCCAGGCGATCCGCGATCCAACCGGACAAACGCCAACACGGGAGTTAGCCCGTCGCTAAAGAGTCGGCGATAAACCGGAACGGCTGAGTACGACCGCGCAAGGGCTGAAAACTGATTAAAGGTCGGGTAATAGGTCATCGGCACCCACTCACGCTCTGCCGTCATCGGCTCACAGCGACTGCAGTACCTTCCCAGTCCAGACGGAGTTGCTGCTACTTGATGCCAAGGTACCAACCGCAACGTCGATTCACAATCCGCGTTCGGCATCCTTAGGTCTGGAGCAATTAGGGGCGTGGCTTACCGGCTCATTGAGTGAACTTGACAGCTAGGGTGCCCGTAATAGAATCCAGCAGAGTGCTGATAGTACGACTTTTATACATGATTCACGGCCTGGGATGCGTCAGCTGCGACCACTCGATGCCGTGTAGCGTCCAGGTTCTGATACAGGCACTTGCAGGAAACCGACGACTAATGAGGAGAGAATTGCTGTGAAGTGCCAGCGATGCGACCGAGCAGCCACGTTCCATATTACGGAATTGACCGGTCCGGGTGGGCCAAAAGAGATCCACTTGTGTGAAGAGTGCATTCGCAACTATTTGCAGGATCCGTCTTCGGGTAAGTCGGGCGCGGTCGGCGTTCACGACATCGGATCCCATACCTTCAAGATGGTGCAAACGGCTGAAGAATTGGCGCAATTAGACCAGCGCACCTGTCCAGTCTGCGGTCTGTCGTTCTACGATTTTCGGCAGATGGGACGCTTGGGCTGCCCGCACGACTATACCTATTTTGAGAGAGAACTGGAGCCGCTCTTGGCCAGTATTCACGGTAAAACGCGCCACGAAGGTAAAACACCAAGGTTGGGACGCGTAACGACCGAAGCGCAGACGGAGTTGATTCGGCTGAGGCGCGAGATGCAGGAAGCAGTCGAGCGAGAGGATTATGAACAAGCCAGCCGTTTGCGCGATCAAATTCGACAAATTGAAGAGCAGTGCTAGGTCCGCGAGCTACGGGATTAGGCGAAGTGGCGTTAACGGTTTCGTGAATCCGGCGTACAATGAAAAAATGAGTGGTCCGTGCAATCGGAAGTTGATCGGCGACGTTACGGTACCGGACCCAACATATGGACAGGGCGGCAATATTGCAAGAATTGGCGAGCAAATGTGGTCCGTGGCTTGTAGGTGACGGCCCAGAGTCGGATATTGTCGTCAGCACACGTATCCGACTTGCCCGAAATCTCGCCCAGTTCCCTTTCATCCGCCGTTGCTCATCTCTTGACCGAGCTACCATTGAAAGGACGATTCGCGACCGATTCCAGCGTATCGCGGAATTCCAACGGCTGGTCTATATCGATGTCGATGAATTGCCAGATGTGGACCGCCAATTTCTCATGGAGCGACAACTAATCAGCCGCGAATTGGCCGAAGGCCAAGGTCCGCGCGGCGTGGCGATCGATCCGGATGAGCGGTTTAGCATCATGGTCAATGAAGAAGACCATTTGCGGATTCAGGTTATGTGCAGCGGATTGAATCCGCAGGCCGCGTGGGAACAGATCAACCGCGTCGATGATCTGATCGACCAGCAGGTGGTATATGCGTTTCACCGCAAACTGGGCTACCTGACGGCCTGTCCGACGAACGTCGGGACCGGAATGCGGGTAAGCCTGATGATCCATCTGCCGGCGTTGGTGATGACCGAAGAGATTCAACGGGTGTTTCGCAGTTTGCAGAAGATGGGATTAGCCGTGCGCGGGCTTTATGGAGAAGGAACGCAACCGCGCGGCGATTTCTACCAGATCAGCAATCAGATCACTTTGGGACGCAGTGAACGGGAGCTCATCGATCAAGTAACCGAAGTTGCCCAGTATTGTGTCGAATGGGAGCGGCGGGCGCGAAAGGCGTTGATGCGCAGCGGTGACAAAACTTTGCAAGACGCCATAAGCCGAGCCTTTGCCATTTTGTGTACCACCCATACAATTAGCAGTGAAGAGACGATGGATTTGCTGTCTCGCGTGCGCATGGGTGTCAGTCTCGGTTTAATCGAGAATGTGGCGATCACTACGCTTAACAAATTGTTCCTTCAGATCCAGCCAGCCCACCTCCAAAAGATTCGCGGTACACGTTTGGATACTTCGGACCGAAACATCGAAAGGGCCTCTTATCTTAAGGAACATTTGGGCAGACAGTAACACGAGGGTTGGGATTCGCAAGATGCTATGGCACGTTTGCTAGGCGGCGCGAGCATCGTTGGGTTATGAACGTTGCGAGTTTTAGACAACAGATGCCCGTCGCAGGGCGGTGGGCCTATTTCGACCATGCCGCGGTGGCTCCGCTGCCCCAACCGGCGCGGGTAGTCGTCGAGCAGTGGGCGGCTGAGGCAAGCGAAGAAGGCGACACTCGGTGGCCGCAATGGGCTGCCCGCCTCGAAGAACTGCGCCGGCACGCTGCCCAATTGATCGGCGCTCGCCCAGATGAAATCGCATTCGTGCCCAACACTACGGCTGGCATTAACTTGGTCGCAGAGGCTTTTCCCTGGCGCGAGGGCGACAATGTCGTGGTGCCGGCCAACGAATTCCCATCTAACGTTTACCCATGGATGAATCTGGCCCACCGAGGTGTCGAGGCTCGGTTAGTTCCCATCGACCGGCGCCAGTCTTTCTTGGCTCAGTTGGCCGCAGCCTCGGACCGACGAACGCGGCTGATCGCAGTGAGTTGGGTTTCCTATAGTGACGGTTGGCGCGTCGATTTAGCAGAATTGGTCGACTTTGCCAAACGCCGCCAGGTTCGCATCCTTCTGGACGCAATCCAAGGTTTAGGTCTCCTTCCGATCGATGTCGGACAATATCCGATTGACTATCTGGTGGCCGACGGACATAAATGGCTGCTCGGACCAGAAGGAGCCGCGTTGTTGTTCATTCGCCACGAGCACCTTGACTTTCTGCGACCGCTGAATGTCGGCTGGCACAGTGTGGTACAAGGACACGACTTCGCACATATCGAATTGGCACTCCGTCCCGATGCGGCACGTTATGAAGGCGGCTCGCCCAATATGGTAGGCTGCCTTGCGTTGGGAGCTAGTGTTGATCTACTCGAATCGTTCGGTCTGAGCAAAGATCGTTCGCCATTGGCTGAGCATGTCCTGGAGATATTAGATGAACTGGCTAAACGCATTGTGCACTTCGGCGGACAACTCGTTGGACCATGGGCGCCGCAACATCGCTCGGGAATCTTGGCGTTTCATTTGCCGCAGGTAGATCCGCATTTTGCCCGCCGCTCGTTCCTGGCCCAAGGAGTGGTGCTCAGTTGCCGCAACGGGGCTCTTCGTATCAGCCCTCACGCCTATTGCGATCAAGAGGACATCAATCGTTTTGCGGACGCTCTGGCGAGACTCTGCGCTGCGCCGGCCTCTCGATAAAAAGGCAAGTTTGGCAACGACTGGTTTTCATTGCGCCTTTGCATCGAATGATCTTAGGCACGAAACGTCATAGCTCGGTTGCAACTGGTTCCCATGGGGAAAAGCTGACGTGCACGCACCCGTCCCCGTTGCCAATACGCGGTCAAGGTATCGCAAAAACGCTGCCCGAAAGGTAGGCTACGAATCAGCGTTCGGCGGTGAACCTCCACTCGTCATCCCTTGGCCAAACGGGACGCAAGCGTGTGCCCCCTGATGGTAGGTGGGATTTTGCTGTACAAGTAGGACATCGCGGCAGCTTGCCTATTTCGCGCGGCACGTGGGGAAACGCTGGGTCCGTCTTGATGGCAGGTTTAATGGCTCCTGCATTTGCCGCGCCTGGCGCAGGTCTGGCGTTTTTGCGTTTCAACCGATGTGACCCAATGCGGAGGCCACTTGGCTGGGGGCTTGTCTCGAGCAATGGCGCAACCGAGCTGCGACCGTAAGGGAGCGGCCACTCAAATTCAACGCAATAATGCTCGGCGTAAGGAGGGTCGCATCCAGCCTCCAGAGTCTCGCTGCGTCTTATTGTCTCTGCCCTTAGCCCTTCTCAAGTGCGTCCACTGATCGTGCCGACCATGAGGAAGCGCACACGGAAACGTCCAACCTTCAGGATAACGTACCGTTCTGTGCGATTTCCTCACCATGGAGACGCGCGCCAATGCCATGCCACAGCGCCGCGAACTCGGTGCACCCGGGCAACGCACGATCGGTAAAGGCAGGTTCGCAGCCCGTGCTACGGAAGGTAGGTGGCCGAATTTGCGGATTGCCGCTCCCTAACGGTCGCGGCTCTATAGGCACGAGCCAGTTGGCCTTTCGACGATACGTGATAATCCCCCGCTTCGTTAATCCTGCTCGCGCAGCGTCATCCAGCTTAATACGCCAAGCCCGGCTGCACACAGCATAAAAACCACATCCGCAATGACGTTCATCGTCGAGTACGGAGCTAGGGAGCCGCCGACAAATTGTAATACTAGGTGAATTAAGAAGATAAGAAAAACGAGAATCGAAACAACGATTCCCGTCATGCACAAGACTTTTGGCATGCCAACCGTCCCCACGGTGATTCTCTCGCTGCGCAGTCTACCTCACAAGCTGCCATTATAATTGGACCTTGCACTCTGTCACCCATCAATTCGGGTAGAACATCATGGGAGCGTTGCACTAGCACTGACACCGATCCGCTGGCGGAGCCACGGAATTACCTCCGGCGGGACAAACTTTGCCAGCAATTCATCCGAGGCTAGAGGGGCGATTTGTTTGATTAACGAGCTGGAAACATGAGCCACATTGGCATCGGCCATTAAAAAAACCGTTTCAATCTCAGGATCCAAGCGTCGGTTTGCCATCATCATCGTAAATTCGGCAGCGATATCAGTTAACGGACGTACACCTCGAAACATGATTCGGGCGCCACACTGGCGCACAAAGGATACGGCCAGTCCGCTAAACGTGGCTACTTCCACATTAGCAAACCGGGCGGTTACGTGTCGTACGATCTGGAGGCGTTCTTCCGGCGTAAACAGTGCCTTTTTCTCTGGGTTAATCCCGATTCCGACGATCAACTTGTCCACCAGACGGCTCGCTCGTTCAATAATGTCCAGGTGGCCCCAGGTTACTGGATCGAACGAGCCGCTGTAGACGGCAATTCGCGGTTCTGCCATCGATGACCCTTTAGCCAAGGGGGGCGGTGCCGATCGCATTAGCTGGTTTCGAAGGCGCCTCGATTGGCTAAGCTAACGCAGCCGATATCCAAGGGCAACCCACCCGTTAGGCGGAGCGTCGCAAGACCGATTGTAATCCGTAATTGGGCAGCACCACAGCTGCTTTTTCGCGAACCAGCTGGCTGAGAAGTGCCACAGACTGATGTCCGGCTCGACGCCACGCTTCCAGCCGGGAGAATATCCGACGGGCAAGCCGCACCAGGTCCACTTCGTCTTTTAAGGCGGCATCCAAATCGAAAACTACATGCAACTGGGACTCGGGTGAACGCCCTTGTAAAACCGCGGCGTCAATCCATCGATAACCACCTGTCCACCACGGGATACGATATCCGATCGCCAAGTTCACCGGCACGTACCAAATCCCAAATCGGGCTGAAAGAGGCCGAAGGTTGTGTCGCTGCCCGAAGCGCTGCTTACATTCGGTAGGTCCGCGAACAGCTCGAATGCGATGGCGCACCAGAAGGTCGAAGTCGGCTAGCCGTTTGTGAGCGCTCAAGGCTAGGACTTCAAAACGGATTCCCCGTTCCGCAGCATCCTTGACGGCGACATTCAAAGTATGAGCCAACGACGTTCGGTCTTCCCAGGTTGTCGAAGTAAGCAACAAGGCGAACTCTTGCTCGGTGGGCATTCCTAGGACGCCGTCGATGAGTTTCTTGGTCCGGAAGTCCGCAACACACCAGGTAACAGGCACGCTAAAGCGATCGACAAGCGCCAGCAACGAATCGAGTACTGCTTGGGCCTTTGGATAGTGCGCGTCGGATAGAGCACCAAATGGAACATTTACCGAAAAGCTCAACATCCGTGTCGCTCCTCACAGCGTAGGTTACCATACCTTTCGAGCCGCCGGCGGCTCGAGGCTTCATCCTGCAGCCATCGGCAAGGACAGAATCCGATCGAGAGGATTCTCGTCGCTGCCGTCAACTCTAGTGCATTCCGATAGCCCGCGTCTATCTTTTTAGCGTTGGTAAATCGGCAAATATCCCTTGTCCAGTTGCAACATGATGAGGTTGCAGGCCGTTACATAAATCTCGCCAATTTGGCCGGTCCAGTTTCCGGCCGGAGTTTGTTCTTTGACGATCCGTTCGTACAGGGCGTCGCGGAACGGCAACCACTCTTCATCGCCCTGGCGATACACGACTTGGGAGTAGTACAAATAGGTATAATGCCAATGCCCGAACGACTCTTGGCCGCCCGAAATGCGATACAGATGTTGTTTGCAGTACTTGAGCATATCCGGAACATGGCGGCTGTCATAGTCACCGGCATTGTAGAGGGCTGCCAAGGCGGCGGCCGTGATGGCAGGACGCGAGTTGCCGCGATTGCGGGAGCTGTAGGAGATGCCACCGTCAGGATTCTTGCAGTTGTAGATGTACTGTTTGGCATTCTCAATTACTTCACTGCGTACGGGAATCCCGGCATTGCGACAACCGCGTAGACCTTGTACCTGAGTGATCGTGGTGGATCCTTCATCGAAATTGTTGCCATCGGCTGCACTGACATAGCCCCAACCGCCAGCCGTCGTCTGCGCCTTGGCACTAAACTCAACGGCACGTTTGAGCACGTCGATCAGCTCGTGCCGACGGTCCTCGTCTTCTTCTTCACCCAACACTTGCGACAAGAAGAGCATGGCGAATCCGTGCCCATACGTATAACGATTGTCTGTGAGCGGATCGCCGATTAAGCCGTTACCGCGCGATTTGCTCACCACGTAATTCACCGCCCGGCGAATGTTCTTGGCATACGGTCCTTGAGTCGTCGTCGAGCCAGAACACAATAGAGCAATGCCGGCCAACGCGGTCATTGCAGTCGGATAATTCGCTGCCGTCCAATGTCCCAATGTCGGCGACTGCGTGCGTGCCACCCAGTCGAGCCCAGCTTTAATGGCTGTTTCCCATTTGGGATCCAGCCGAGCTGCTTGGGTGCGTTTACTCATCAGAACCGCTGCCGGAACACTAGCAGCCGCACCTGCCACGGCACGCAACCACCGGCGTCGATGCCAACCCGCGCGGGTCATCTGCTGGAACCTCCCCACCTGCGCCTCACTTTACAAAAAGTTCCATTTCCTATTGTCGTTCGCTACACCAAAAACGTCTATTGCAATTCAAGGCCTTGCCTGCAGGGAAGCCGGCTTCGAATGAGCCGCAAGCAGCGTGGCGAGCCGACCAGTGCACGTTCGCAGCAAGTAATCGAGGGGTCCCCGTAGAAGGTCCGCCCCTCCACAGCCCGAGCTGTCCTCACAGAAAGCTCGCCCGCTGCCTCATTCATTGGGTTACCAAGGGGAACGAAAAAGTTCAGTGATTAACCGATTCCGAATAATCCGCCCATCGCAAATTGTAGCCCTTTTGCCGATGCAATTGTGCGACCAAGCCCCACGGCGTGCCTGGCCACTTTTGCGCAACGGCGTCGAGTCGATGCGACGCGGCTTGCCAGGCCATCGAATCGGCTCCTAACACAAGATCGCATCGGACGATGCGTGGGATGGAATTCTGCCCAAACGGCACTTGATTGCGCCGTGCTTGTTCCAAAAGTTCGATATAGCGTTCGACTTGCAGTTGGAATACACATGTTTCGGCGTACATAAGGTCCCAATCGGCCTGCCAGCGCAGGTCCAACTCTTGCTGCTGCAAAACGGCCACCTTTTCTAATTCGGTTCTCGCATGGTGCCAAAAGCCAAGCCAGCGACGGGCCTGTCTTAAAGAATCCTCGAAGGCAGCGCGACGCGCTTGCGCTTCCCATGGAAACTCCCAGAGGATCAATCCAGCAGGCCGATCGGCGACTAAGCGCTCGGCTTCAGCCACTAATTCCACCATTCGTTTTCGCCATGGCGCGGCGACCACCATTTGTTGTTGTTCTTGCCAACTGCTCCACTCAGGTCGCAATTGGCTCATGCGTTCCTGATCCAATTCGTGATCCTGCCAATCCAATAACAAGGCTTCTTGACCTCGCAACATAAGGAACAATCCACCTGTCGCCTCGGCCAATCGGCACTGTGCATACGGACCGAAGCCGCTGGGTACCAGGTCCGCCCTCTCCCCGAATGCGTTGCATGGCCAACGCCGAGCCATCGCAGTCTCCGGACCGCGATCTACCAGCAGCCGAGTTCCTTGCCACAGCATGTACGCCTGGCGCATTCCAAAAGCAGCTTCCCGCGCCAAGAAATACAATCGCACATGGGAACGGCGTGCCGCTTCGATCACCTGTTCCATATACGCTAACGTGTCGTCCCACTCACCTGTTTCGTCGGTAATTACAATCACGGCTACATGGGTCCCGGCCAGATCGTTGGGCACGTATTGCCGCAAACACCCTAACAAGGCTTCGCACATTCGTTCACGTCCCGTCGGATCCACCGGGATTCGCTGGATTGCGCGATACACTAGGCTCAAGTCTTCCGTGGGACGCAAAAGATGTCGATGGAATCGTGCGCCATAACTCGTCACTACTGACATCACCTTTCGGCCGGAGTTTCGCGCTTCGGCCCACAAATAGCCGTATAGGTCGCTCAGTTGCTGAGCCACTGCTTGGTGATCGTCCACCATGCTGATCGATTCGTCGAAGCACCAGATCAACAACAAATCTGACTCGGCCAATAATGACCCAAGCGCATTTCGCAGCGTCGTAAATGCGGTGCCATAATCACCGCTTACACTCGTGCCCGACGCACGTCCCTTTATCGGAACCAGCAGCTCCGCCACGTCGCCGGAAAGGCCAGCCCCGAATAAACGCGTGGACGGACTGGACCGCAGGTCCTGGTCAGCAAAAAGACGCATCGGTGTTTGAAAGCTGTCCTCAATGATGAGCTGATGCCCGTCAAGAAAGGACTGATCAACGAAGTTCCGTGGCATCTCCAACGCCCCGGGCTGAATTTCCATCCACTCGAGCGCCTCGTACGTTTTTGACGGAGGCGCGGTGATCCACAAGCCCATCGGTTGGCCAAGCTGTCGCCCCCATTTGACGTACCCTAGACCAATCAAAACTGTAGCGTGGAAGGTCGCAGAAACGAGCAGGCTCACCCACCGGTTGTGACGCGCTACGAGCAATCGTCTTCGAGAAACCGTCACGGCCATCCGCCTCGACGCCGACGCGTGGATTGGCTCCTCACGATTTGGACCTGACATCCGTACTTGAGAGGCCTATTTTATCACAGCCAAAGTCAAGCTACGAGTCGATGAGCCTATTGTGTGCAAGGAAGCTGCAGCAAACCGCGCTGAGCAAGCTCGAGTTTTGGGAGCTTCAATTCCTTCTGAGCCCCGATTTGCGTGGAACTAGTTCAACGCTGAACTCGATTACCAAACCAAAAGCAAACGTCGAGCTTGCTACTCTCAGACAGCCCGGTTTGCGATCTCATAACGGAGTATTGCATCGATCAGTGCGGACATCGTTGCGGCCGTTGCTTCCACAGTCGGTGCATAACCAAGTTGGCGTAACGTGTGGCTGGTGATCGGACTTATGCTGGCTAATTTGGCGTTCGCAAGATTCGAGCCAAACAGGGTTGCCAACGAACGAGCAATGGCAGAGCTACTGACCGTAATCCAGTCGATTCGTCCCTCGGCTAGGCGTCGAGTCACCTCGCTGTCCGGTTGTTGAACATCGATACTTTGGTAAGCCACAACTTGGACGACTTCCGCCGCGACACTACTGAGCTCTTGCCGCAGCACTTCGCGTCCGCGACTGGCTCGCACCAAGAGAATTCGCTGACCCCCAACGCAATTCTTTAGTACCTGGGCCAGGTCGTCCGCCGTGTAGCGTTCCGGCTGTAGATCGCACAGCAGTCCGTAAGTTGCCAGTGCGCGTGCCGTTCCCGGTCCAATAGCAGCTAACCGGCAGTGGCCCAATGCACGCCAGTCGCGCCCCAAGTCCCGCAAACGATTGAGGAAATAGTGGACGCCATTGCTACTGGAAAACACGATCCAAGAGAATTGCGTTAGCCGTCCGATGGCCGCATCGACCGGCTCCCAGGAAGCAGGTGGCTCGATACGGATCGCCGGTTGCACCAAGACTTCGGCCCCTAACTCGGCTAATGGTTCGGCTAGTTGGTCGGCTTGTTCTTCGGGTCGCGTCACAAGAATACTGCGCCCCACCAATGGCAGGCGTTCGAACCACGATCGTTTCTCCGAAGCGGCGGCAACGGATCCGATAACGATCAGTGCCGGCGGACGAATGCGACGGCGCTGGATCTGGTGCGGAATTTCCTCGAGCGTACAGCGAATTACCAACTGATCTGCAAGGCTTGCGCGGCGTACAAGGGCAGCAGGTGTGGCAGGATCCTTGCCCGCGGCAATGAGCTCCTGGACCCACCGATGGGCGGAAGTCACTCCCATGTAAAAAACCAGCGTGCCGGGAAACGAGGCAAGCCCCCGGTAGTCGAGCGGTGTTCCCTCGGCAATATCGCTACACTGCCCGGTTACTAGAGCAACGGCTGAAGCGACATCACGGTCGGTCAACGCAATGCCGGCATAGGCGCTTAGAGCACTGGCAGCTGTGACACCCGGTACAACTTCGAACGCTACGCTGTGCTCCGACAGATAGTCCAGCTCCTCGGCCAACCTACCGAAGACAGCCGGATCTCCTCCCTTGAGCCGCACCACGACCTTACCGGCTTGGGCTAGCTTTAGCATGGTTTCGTTGATTTCTTGCTGGCTCCAGATGCGACTGACTCCATGTCGACCGAGCGAAATGAGTTCTGCGCCAGGCTTGGCAAAACGTAGTATGCGAGGGTTGACCAAGTAGTCATATAGAATGGCATCGGCACGCCCCAGCACGCGCACCGCACGCAGGGTAATCAACTCCGGAGCACCTGGTCCTGCTCCCACTAAGTACACTTTGCCACGCGGTGGAGTGGGGCACGGGCCTGGGGATGTTTCTTGATGTTCCATCCGGTTCTGTATTCCTAAGCTCGTTGCTTGGTCTTCGAAACTCAATATTGTGCACCGTGCGGAGTTTTGTACTCTACGGATCGCTCTTAAGCCATACAATAAAAGTGTAATGACGGGCACCGCAAATCGGGCTGAGCCGTTTGCCAACGGCTCTTCGGGAAAGTATAACCGTAAGCAGGCCTTACGAAGAGTTAGCCTGGGAGGCGAAATCAGCAGTGAGCCAAAGTCAATGGTATTGGACGGCGTCAAGAAGATGATGTCGGGTCAAACGCCGGAGTCCGGTCCGCAGGTCGAGTCGGATGTGTTGCCGCCACACGTGGTTTCGCCTGCGGTGCGCCGCCAATTACAGCAATGCTACGACCATGCATGCAAATTGCTGGAACAGGATAAACCGGACCGAGACTATGCGCACACGTTGCTATTGCAGTGTGTCGTAGCCGATCCGGGCAATTTGGTTTACGTCGAAGCTTTTCTCAAGAATCTCCAGGAAAAATACGGCAATAATCGTCGCGGAGCTTGGTCGCTCTTCGGTGGCGGAGGTCGAAACCGTAGCGAGTTCAAGAGGGCGGTTGCAAAGGGTAGCTGGTCCGAGGTTCTGAAACTTGGCCCCGAACTGCTGTATAGCAATCCATGGGATGTTGGAGTCCTGCGAGGCATGGCGCAGGCATGTGCTGCGTATCACTACAACGAGGTGGAACTTCGATACTTGAAGAACGCCTTGGATGCCAACCCCAAGGACATCGAGGTGAATCGCCACTGTGCCCAATCCCTGGCGCGCATGGGCCAATTCGGCCAGGCGATCGCGTGCTGGCATCGTATTGAAGAATTACGCCCGCATGATCAAGAAGCCAAACGTATGATTGCCGAGCTAACTGTCGAGCGGGCTCGGCCGCAAATAAGTGGAGCCACAGCGGCGCGCCGCTCGGCTACTCGCTCGCACGAAGCCGCTCCGAGCGCAGCCGGCAAAGCGGCAGTCTCCGCACCCGAGGTCAGTTCTGCCGAGCCGACCGATGGTGCAGCTGCCGAACGGGCGCCTGATGGTACAAGTGGCCGCCGCAGCGTGGAATTATCTCCTATCCAACGGCTGGAAAAGGCAATTCATGACGAACCCGAAATTTTAGAGAACTACTTCGAGCTGATCGACCTGTACGTGGAAAGCCAGCGATTCACGGATGCCGAACGGGTTTGGCAACGCGTCCACCAAATTGCCCCCACTGCGTTGGAAGTGATTGCCAAAGGTGAAGAGCTGCTGTTGGCTGTCGCCGAGCATCAGTTGGCCGTGGCCAAAAAGCAAGCCGCTGCGCAACGTACGCCCCAAGCCGAAGAATTAGTGGCACGGTGTGAAGAGGAGCTGCTACGACGGCAGTTGACCGTATGGGACGCGCGGTGCCAGCGATTTCCCGAGGACCATCAACTGAAACTTGAGCTAGCCGCGATTCTGAAGCGTGCCGGTAACTTTCAAGCGGCTGCCGAACGATTGCACGAAGCACGCCGCGATCCGAACTTGGCGGCTCGAGCAACGTTGGAGCTGGGCGAGTGCTACCAGCATTTGCGACAATATGTAAAGGCCTTGCATTGTTATCAACGGGCTGCTGAAAAAGCCGTGGAACAGCCCGGACAAGTTGCCATACAAAAAACCAGCCTCTATCGTGCCGGGGTCCTGGCCGCGGCCATGAAGGAACACGCAATTGCCGAGCGGTGTCTTGAGCAACTCGTTGCCATCGATCCAAACTTTAAGGATGCTAAATCCCGTCTAGACAAGCTTCGTGAAATTAGTGATAAATAGGATTCCCACTCGGATGGGGTACGAAGAACAGGTAGTGAGATAATTTTCCTCCGCGACACGTAACCCAGCGTCAAGATCGTTTTAGGGACTAAGTACACGTATGCCCACAACACGAAGTGCAAAAAAGCGACTCCGTCAAAACATCAAGCGACGGTTGCATAACCGTGCCATCAAATCTGGAATCAAGACCTATGCTAAACGGGTTCTCCAGGCACTCGCAGCGAAGGACATTGCTAAGGCCGAAACGGAGTACCGGGAGTTTGCCAGTCGTATCGATCGCGCGGCCACCCACCGAGTCCTGCACCCAAACGCCGCGGCGCGTCGCAAGTCGCGACTGCAAGCCAAAATCAAAGCAGTTAAGCAAACACTTAACTCCTCTGCTGCCACTCCGTCGGCTTAAGGTGGGGATGGCACGTAATGAGCGTAGATGTCCGGTACATGCGACAATCGTGTGTAGACCGGTAGGAAGTAGAACGCAACCCTTTCTTGCAGAGTCCCGACCGTAAAAGAGCAGCGGGAATGGTTTAACGCAAAGGCGCGAAGGCGTAGAGTCGCTAAGAAAAGAACACAGCGAGAGTGATCACCTAATGTGCATCGGCGTCTTTGCAGTCTTGCCACAGAGCCGCGACCGTAAGGGAGCGGCAAAAATAGTTCAACGCAACGACGCAACAGGCAGCGAGGCCAAACAAGGAGCTCGATGGTGCACAGGCACTCGTTCGTCGTAGCGGCGCGAACTACATTACTTTCTCGCTTAACTGTCGACCGGTATGGATTCGTCGACAGCAGTAGGTAAGGGGTTCTGACCTGCTGCCACCAAAATCTCGTCGCGAATCTTAGCGGTCACTTCGGGATGCTCGATGAGAAACTGCCTGGCCTTTTCTTTTCCCTGACCTAAATAGACATCGCCGTACTTGAACCATGCACCGCTTCGTTGCAAGACGCGATAGGCGATGCCCAGATCCAATACATCGCCTTCGTAACTAATACCACTGGAGTGCATCATATCGAATTCGGCAACGCGGAACGGCGGTGCTACTTTATTCTTGACGATTTTAGCACGGACGCGTTGGCCCACGATCTGATCGCCATCTTTCAGTTGGCCGATACGGCGAACGTCGATGCGACAGGAGGCATAGAACTTCAGGGCTCGTCCACCAGGAGTCGTTTCGGGGTTGCCGAACATCACTCCTACTTTCTCGCGGATTTGATTGATGAAGATCACCGCAGTTCGCGTGCGGGCAATCGCACCGGTCAGCTTTCGCATTGCCTGGCTCATCAACCGAGCTTGCAAGCCGACATGCGAGTCGCCAATTTCCCCTTCGAGTTCTTGTTTGGGCACAAGGGCCGCCACTGAATCGATGATGACGACGTCTACGGCGTTGGACTTCACCAGCATCTCGGTAATCTGCATCGCCTCTTCGCCACTGCCGGGCTGGCTGACCAAAAGCGTGTCCAACTGTACTCCGATTTTGCGAGCCCACGTCGGGTCGAACGCATGTTCGGCATCGATCATCGCGGCCACGCCACCGAGTTTCTGGGCTTGGGCGGCCACATGCAAAGCCAGCGTCGTTTTACCGCTGGATTCTGGACCAAAAATCTCGATAATCCTTCCCCGCGGAATACCTCGACCTCCCAAAGCAATGTCCAAAGCAAGGCTTCCGGTGGAAATCCCTTCAATCGGCGCGATCTGTTCGGCGCCTAGCGGCATAATGGCCCCTTCGCCGAACTGCTTTTCGATCTGGGCTAGTGCCTGAGCCAACGCGGCCTGTCGTTCCTTGCTCAAGCCCCCTTCCTCCAGCGTCGATGGCGTTTTTCCATCTTTCGCCGGTGCCGTCTTGCCGGCTTTCTTTCCTGTTGCAGCCTGCCTACTCATCGCGAACTCCCTTTCTGTTAAATAAACCTTGCCCTGTTGTCGCGCCACTTCCATCCATTGTTGCGCTACTGGCCCTTAAAGGGGCAAGCTGCCATTGGATGAAAAAAAGCGACGCACACATCATGTACAACAGTATACTTTATCGAGCTGTCGTTCACAGGGCAATAGGCCGGCGGCGGCCATGGCGCCCCGGGAATGAACCCGATACCGCTCAAGCGACGTGCAGAACAGCTCGTTGACCATTTTACTTTGGCTCGACTTTTGCCGTTGAAAAGAGAAATGCTTTAACGCAAGGGAGCAAAGAGTAGAGGCGCAAGGGTACGGAGTATAGAAAGCGGAACGCGGTGCGTGCGCTTGTGCCGCCTTTCGTTTTCGTAAAGCTTTTCGGGCGACTTTTCGCGTTTTCCGGGCAAAAGGCCCGCCCTCGGCCACCGTTTCACGCAACAGAAGTTGAGCTATTCTCTCAGCGGTTCGACTCGCCATCTGCGGCCGTACGCGTGCCGTTTCGAAGCAATGGCGTCGGTCTTCCCGGAATAAGTAAAATGCCGGGGAAAGTCCACTGTATGGAACACATCGCCGCAACGAGACACGAGCTGTAGCAGTTCATCTAGCTCTTTCTTCGGCTCCCTGTTGCACCTTTGCGCCTTTGCGTTACATGTGTTCCGTACTGAACAGCTAAACCCAAGCGCACGTTCTACTTCAGAAGCCGGCTGCGGTCTTGTGGCGCGCCAGTAAGCGAATTCTCGACACCATATCCATATCGCCCAGGGGTTGTCCACCGGAGTCACGTCGCCAAACTGTGGGAGTTAGCCTTTCAATTCGGCTCGTCCCAAGGCCTCATACCGTGGACCTTGGCGCGATAATTGGCTGGAAAACACGACGACTTCCCACACATCAAACGCCACGTGGCCTCGTTGCTGTTCGGTACGTTCGATCAGGTGCCGAAGATTCTCGGGTATGCTACGGCTCTGTTGCAGGCGGCCGAGGGTCACGTGAGGTTCGAAACGGCGTGCTTCTCCTCGAAAGCCCAAAGGGCGCAATGCTCGTTCAACGGTTTGCTGCAGGGCTACCAATTCGTCATATCCCTCGTGGATACCCATCCACAGAACGCGAGGTCGTTCCCAATCCGGAAAAGCACCCAAATCGGAGCACGTTACGTCAAAGGTAGCAAGCGGTGCGACAGCTCGAGCCAGGGCCAAACAGATATGAGGCACTTGGGTTTCAGGAACCTGTCCCAAGAATTGGAGGGTCACATGCAGTTGATTTGGGTCAACCCACCGTGCCTGAATGGCATTCTGTTCCAGCAGCCGAATCCACTCGGCTGCTCGGCGGCGCACTTCGGGCGAAACTTCTACGGCAACAAACGTGCGGAGCATACGTGTATCTCTCGATCAGCGCAAAGCCTATCACGATGTTTGCGTTGTGGTTCAGTTCCTAGATCTCCAGCATACTGCGAAACGATTCGAATCGTTTTTCGATAGCACTGCGGTCGATTTGGCGGAGGCGATCCAGGCTGAAATCTTCGACGACGAAGCTGGCGACAAGCGTTCCATACGCTAAGGCGCGTTTGAAATCTCGTGCGTCCCACCGTTGGCAGGACGCTAGATAGCCGAGCATACCGCCGGCAAAACAGTCTCCGGCTCCTGTCGGGTCGATGACGCGCGGGGTGGGAAACGCCGGCAGAGCCACTGTCTCGCGCTCGGAAAAATACAACGCGCCGTGTTCACCTTTTTTGATAACCACAAAGCGTGGTCCCATAGCCTGTATTGCCTTGCCCGCCAATAACAAATTCTCTTCCTGTGAAAGCAGTTTTGCTTCACTTTCGTTCAGTACCACGCCATCGATACGGTGCAGTAATTCGCGGAGTGCATCTGTTTCTTCACGGATCCACAAATCCATCGTGTCGGCCACGACGAGCCTAGGCTGTTGCAGTTGCTCGAGCACCGACAACTGCATGCGCGGCGAACCGTTGGCCAAGAAGGCGATGCGACAACGACGTTGAACATCCGATAATTGTGGTCGGAAATCTCGCAGCACGTTTAGATGTACTTCCAACGTTTCCCGCTCGTTCATATTCGGCTTATACTTACCGCGCCAAGTGAAGGTCTTCGCGCCGGGGCAACGTTGGATACCCGAAAGATCGATCCCCTGTTGGTCAAGAATGTAATTGAACTCTTCGGGCCAATCTTCGCCCACGCCCCCTACCAGTGCTACACGGGTGAAAAAACTAGCGGCAAAGGCAAAATACACCGCTGACCCACCCATCACCCGCTCGCACGCCCCGTAAGGAGTTTGGACGCTGTCGAAGGCGATCGAGCCTACCACCAGGACGTCTACCATGCGTACTCCTTCTGGGAACACCTCGCAAACCTTGGACGAGGTAGCACTCTATGCTGACTGTTTCTTTTCAATCTTGGCCCATGTATCGCGTAAGGTGACCGTACGATTGAACACCAGCCGGCCGGCGGTGGTGTCCGGATCGGGGCAAAAGTAGCCGAGCCGTTCGAACTGAAATCGATCCCCCGGGCGGGCTTGAGCCAAAGAGGGTTCCAGCTTCGCATCCGCAATAATCTCCAGCGAATGGGGATTCAAATTCGCTCGATACGTCTGGCCCGGGGCAACATCGTCTGGATCGGGCTTCAAAAACAGATGGTCGTACAGTCGAACTTCCGCCGAAACGGCATGAGGAATTGACACCCAGTGGATGATCCCCCGGACGCGCCGTCCGTCGGCAGGGTTTTGGTTCAGAGTCTGCGGGTCGTGGGTGCAATGCAATTCCACAACACGTCCCTGGGCGTCCTTGATCACATCGACACAGCGAATGCAGTAGGCATAGCGCAGGCGCACTTCAGCGCCGGGTGCCAACCGATAGTAGTTTTTAGGTGGGTTTTCACGAAAGTCATCGGACTCAATATACAAGTAGCGACTAAATGGCACTGGCCGCACGCCGGCAGCAGGATCTTCCGGGTTGTTGTGCGCTTCGACCCATTCCACCGTGTCCTCTGGGTAGTCGACCAACACGACACGCAGCGGCCTTAGTACTGCCATGCGGCGAGGAGCGATGAGGTTTAAGTGCTCGCGTACCGCGTTTTCCAAGACCACCACGTCAATCGTGCTATTGAACTTGGCCACTCCAATACGCTCGCAAAACCGCCGAATGGCTTCCGGAGTATAGCCGCGCCGTCGCAAGCCACAAAGGGTGGGCATACGGGGATCGTCCCAACCTCGGACATGCCCCTCCCGTACCAGCTCTAATAACTTCCGCTTGCTCATTACCGTATAAGTAAGATTAAGCCTGGCAAATTCGATTTGTTGCGGATGATACAGGCCTAATTCATCGAGAAACCAATCATAAAGGGGACGATGATTCTCAAATTCCAAAGTACAGATCGAATGCGTAATTCCCTCGAAACTATCGCATTGACCGTGAGCCCAATCGTAGGTCGGATAGATACACCACTTGTTGCCCGTACGATGGTGGGGCACTCGTAAGATGCGATACATCACCGGGTCGCGGAGGTTAAGATTGGGGGAAGCCATGTCGATCTTGGCTCGCAACGTCCGGGACCCATCGGGAAACTCGCCGGCCCGCATCCTGCGAAATAGATCCAGATTCTCTTCTACCGATCGATCTCGATACGGGCTGGGACGTCCAGGTTCGGTGAGGGTTCCCCGGTATTCGCGAATCTCGTCGGCTGACAAATCGCACACATACGCCTTGCCCTTGAGAATCAACTGTATCGCCAGTTCATACAACTGCTCGAAATAATCCGAGGCGTAATAGAGCCGATCTTCCCAGTCAAACCCCAGCCATCGCACATCTTCCATGATGGCTTCTACATACTCGACATCTTCTTTGGATGGGTTCGTATCATCGAAGCGCAGATTGCACTTGCCACCGTATTTCTGCGCCAAACCGAAATTCAAACAGATCGATTTTGCGTGGCCGATGTGCAAATATCCGTTCGGCTCCGGCGGAAACCGCGTGTGGACCCGCCCACCGAATCGGCCGGTGCGCAAATCGTTCTCGATGATCTGTTCGATAAAATTCTGCCGTTGGGATGCTTCATTTCCCGAATCCGTTTGTGCCGTTTTTCCTTCGTGAGTCATCGGCTTATTCTCCCGAAAACGCCTCGGCAAAGCGTTCTTAACTTACTTCCCGCCCTGTTGATTTGGTTGCTGGACATCGGACTTTTCGTTGGAATGACTCATGGGCAGATATTGTTCGGCTACATGTAAGGCTCGTTCCAGACGAGCCAAGCAGGCAGAGCGTCCGAGGATTTCCAAGGTGTCGAACAGCCCGAGCCCAATGGTCTTGCCGGTAACCGCCACGCGTAAAGGATGCACCACCTGCCGCAGGGACCAACCTTTCGTTTGCAGGCGATCGCGCAACGACTGCTCGAGCCTTGATGCCTCAAAAGGTTCCACCTCTGCTATCCACCGCCTTAACTCCGTCAAAATCTGAATAGCCTCGGCCGATGCCAGGTGCTTCTGCACGGCCGAAAGGTCGTAAGAGAGTTCATTATCGGCCAAGAAGAACTCCTCATAGTGCAACACATCGCCTGCCACTTTCAGCCGATCACCGATTGCATGCACCAAGCGCCGTAGGCGGTCGTTGGTTAGCCCACAGTCCGAGACAGTCCAGCCAGCTTGCTCAAGAAACGGAAGAACCAGCGATAGTTTCTGGTCGATAGACAGACGTTTCATGTAGCGCTCTTCGAACGCCAACAGCTTGGCAGGATCGAAGCTGGCTGGAGCACGATTGACGCGTGCCAGGTCGAAGCGCTGAATCATTTCCTGGCGCGTAAACTCCTCTGTCTTGTCATCCAAAGACCAACCGAGCAGTAACAGATAATTGAGTACCGCATCCGGTAAGAAGCCAACCGCGCGATAAAAGTCGACCAGTACCGGATTCTGCACAACCGGATCGCCGTCGCGGTGCAATTTTCGGAGAATCGTCTCCCCCAATTCATATAATTTTCGGAACTCGGGATGTTTCAAATACTTTTCCAAATGGCGCTTGCTCAACTTATTCTGGCTGGTTGGTTCCGCCACAAAGGGCAAATGCGCATAGGTCGGCAATGGATAGCCAAGAGATTGAGCAATAAAAATTTGTCGCGGCGTGTTCGATAGGTGTTCGACCGCTCGAATCACATGCGTAATCCGGAAATCGAAATCGTCGACCACCGTCGCCAAATGATAAACAAAAGTCCCGTCGGAGCGCTGGATCACATGGTCTGGCTCATTGGTCCACGGAACCTCGACCCCTCCCCGAATCACATCATGGAAACGGCACACTCCCGCACGGGGCATTTTTAGCCGTACCACGGGGCGTCGCCCCTCGGCCTCCCACCGGCGTGCTTGCTGGTCGGAGTCTGCCATCCAGCGCCGGCTATACAGGAAAGGCTCGTGGCGAGCTTGGGCTTCTTGGCGTTCTTGGTCATACTCTTCGGGCAATGCATAATCCCGGTATGCCGCCCCGCGTCGCAACAGTTCATCCACAGCCGCTTGATAGCGCTCGAATCGCTGGGACTGGAAATACGGCGCATGGGGTCCCCCGACGTCGGGCCCTTCATCCCAGTCGAGCCCCAACCAGCGTAAACTTTCCAAAATCGGCCTTAGCGCTTCCTCCACGTGCCGACTGCGATCGGTGTCGTCAATTCGTAATATGAACTGTCCGCCGTGTTGGCGAGCCAAAAGCCAGTTATAAAGAGCTGTCCGCACACCGCCTATGTGCAGATAACCAGTTGGACTAGGAGCAAATCGCGTGCGGACCATTCCTTACGCCTGATGGAAACAGCCTACTTGGAACCAGCGACCCTCCACGTCGCTTATGTCCCATCACCTTCTAGATTAAAAAGTATCGCTTCAGATTGTCCAAGGGGTCAATGGAAGGAAGACGCGTGAGTTCTTCCTGGTTAGGTCGGCGTGCTTGATCGTGAAGATCGCCTTTCGCTGCCTTCGCGGGCGGGCAACAAGCAAAGTAATCGAATGCGAAGGCGCAAAGGCGCAATATAAATGGAATAGGGCGTATGGCGTAGGAGCGTTTTGGCACGTGTATTGGAGGGCCGTTTTATGCCAGGCTAGTTTCGCGTCTGGGGGTAGCTAAGCGTCACGCGTCGCAAACGTCTTTCTTCGGCGCGCCACCGGGAACGGAAATGGCTGCGGGAAAAGCAAACCCGCGTCGAACCAGGCACGTACCCGATAGCATCATCATGTTGAGAGGTCGTGCCCGGTACGGAGCTCAGCCGGGCCGACCCGTTTTAAGAAACGTAGGAAGAAGCGTCGACTTCGTCTCGATTGGCTCAGCCCGAGCATGTAACCTAGATAAAATGGCACAAGTCGAGTTCACAAAAAACCTGTCCCGCGCTGCGTGGCTTTGCACAGTGCCTATGACTTGTACGTTACCTGGCTGGCGGTACGTCGTGGGGCGCATCAGCTTCTTCGGCCATGAGGTAGGCGCGTAAGCTGGCAAGTAGCTCGCCGGCGCGGGCTTGAAGATCCATTCGGCGTCGATCCCGTTTGCGCACAGGGCGTACTTCTACCCGAATCAAGCTGCGTGGACGTGCCGTTTCCGAATTAGACGACGGCGGGTATGTTTGAAGTTCGATCGCCAACTCAAGTGCCACGGGTCGGTCGCTACGCCTGCGGAGCAACAAGACGTTGTGGCCATCGAGCCGCAAACGCAATTTGTTGTCCAGAACCTCGAGGACAACGGCATGATGGTCGGCAACAAAACCTTTGAGTTTTTCGGCCACGAGCCTCAGAGGAACATCGGTCACTAAGTGCCGCACGACTAGCTGTTCGGACTCGCCACTACTGATTAGCCGACTCCACCAACTGCGCCGCTCCCTGGTGGTTTCCGGAAGATCCAACCAACCAGAGCCAAGTTGCACAACGCGGTTCCTCCCAGCGTCTTTGGCCTGTAGCAGTGCTCGGTCTGCTCGCCGCAGGATCGTTTCCGGGGTGTCTCCCGGCTGAAGCTCCGTAACGCCGAAACTGGCAGTTAAACACTGTCCTCCCATTTCCCGAATGGGGCGCGTGCCAAGCCTGCGCCGCAAATCTTCTGCCCACTGGACCGCACGGGCAGCTGTGGTATGCGGAAAAAGCACGATGAATTCTTCGCCACCATAACGCGCTGCCCATTCCCCTGAGCCCAACGCGCTCTGCAGCAGCTCGCCAAACGTACGCAGTGCCTCATCTCCTGCTTGATGCCCGTAGATGTCATTAATTCGTTTGAAATGGTCGATGTCGCAAATGAGCAAGCTGCACGGCGTTTTCGTTTGGAGATGCGAAGCGACAAAGTCTGGGAAAACCCTTTCAAACTCCGCTCGGTTTGCCAGGCCGGTAAGGGAATCCCGTGTGGCGCGTTCCTGGAGCAGTTGCACCCGCTGCTCCAGGTTGGCCTGGGACGACGCATCATGCAACAGCACGGCAACCCCTTTCCGTTCTACCTCTTTGCTATAGACCGGAACGACGTGCAAGTTCACCAAGCATGCTCCACCAGTCCGACCACGAATCATCACCCGCTGGAGCCTCTGCGAACCGAAGTGAGCGACTTCGGCGATCGGACACCGCTCGTCGGGAATCGGACTTCCTGTCTCATCCGCCATACCAATTAGGCTCGGTGCAAAGGTTCGATGCACGATTGCTCCCGCCTGGATACCGGTGATACGTTCCGCGGCACGATTCCAATGTAGGACGCGAAGCGCATTGTCGACAAAGAAAACTCCGTCGTGCATGGAATTGAGCAATTGGTCGTGGAATTCTCGCAACAAGTCCTGCTCGGGCGGAGGCGAAACCTGCTGCACGCTAGCTATCGTCACATCACGTAACAGGCCGTGCATATTGGCAGGTTGCAGTTCATGCAACCATCGTCGCACCATCGGGCCTTCGAGATCCAGGAGGTTGCTTTCTACCAAATCGGTAAACTCTGCAACCAAGTCCGGATCGAACTGAGTCCCAGCATGGGCATAAAGCTCGGCAATGGCGCGCTCCCGGGTCATGGCCCGGCGGTACACATGTTCGGTCGTCATCGAATCATAGGCATCGGCAATCGCCAACATCCGGGCCCCGAGCGGCAGGCTCTTGCCAGATTGGACCTGACCGGGCTGGCTGCCGTCATACCACGCACCTTGATGTGCGAGAATGGCAAGTACGCGGGTCGACGCACAACAAGCTGCCACGATTTCGTGTGTGTATAGCCGGTAACGGCTCATTGTCAACTGCTCTTCAGTCGTGAGCTTGCCCGGCTTGAGCAAAATGTAGTCCGGCACCCCTACTTTGCCTACATCGTGGAGCAATGCGGCAATTTCTAATGCATCGCGATCTTCGTCCGATACGCGCGCAACGCTCGCCCAACAAGAACTCCAGAGAGCAACCCGCAGGCAATGCATTGCGGTGGGTGCGTGTCGAGCACGCAGCGAATAATAAAGACTCGAGGCTACAACCAGCCGCTTTCCGACCAGGTAGGCCTCTTCGTGACTGGCCAAGACCTCTTTGCCCCCAGGTGCCTGGTGCACATCCCGCCACACGTCCGCCAGTGCACCCAAATAACCGACTCCCGCTGACGTATGCGCCGAAACCGGGGTATCCGGAGCAGTAACTGAATCGGACATGTCCGTCAGAGTCCTCACCCAGAGTAGCCTGTCACCCTACAAGGAGCGGTCTATAAAAACCTAGTCCTCAAACGGTATTGTGTCAAAACATCTCGATAAATGCCCCCGGCATTTTCTGCCGAAAAAACTGGCAGTGCTGCGTTGCACTGGCACCACCCGATCCTCTACATACTACCGATAGCCCGTTAAGGAACCGTCATTCCCGCGCAACCGGAAAATCCGGAGAACTCGCTATGGAACGGCGAGCCGGCCAACGACGTCGCCGAGTCTTGATGGAACTGGGGACTGCTGAACAGCTTACAGACGTGCCGACCTCCGGCGCTCTTGCAACGGCAGATCGCCCACCCCCGGCCAAATACTCTAGCCAAGCATGTAGCCGCTCTCAGCCCCCACTGACCGCTTTCCTTCCTGTAACCTGGCCATCGCTTTTATGCACCGGTATAGTCCCCGTCGGTATCGTATTGGGCTCGGCGGCCATCCACTACCAGTTAGAGCAACTATCCTGGCATGTTCCCCGAAGTGTGTTTGACTTTTGCGACCCGAAGAACGCTCATTCCGCTCCCGGATGCGTCGTTACCGTCCAGTGTTGGGTCTGGGCGTTCTTTGCCTGGTTGGTCCTACGCCTGCGGCGCCACCGCTTGGATGATTATCGAGGCACCTATCGGCGCTGGTGGTGGTTTGTATGTTCAGCAACCCTGTTGGCTATTGGCAGAATGACCAATCTATTACAAGTCGGACACGACCTATTCGTATCACTGCTGCCGCAAGGCGAGACGTATCTCCGCATGGCGTGTGGAGCGATCGTTACCGGTTTCTGCGCTGCCCTCGGGGGTTATTACTTGCTTGAGGTACGCGAGTGCCCTACCGGCCTAGCACTTGGACTACTTGCCGTTGTACTAGGAACCACACGCGCTAGCGTCGCATTGCTTGCTGCCATCGGGATTCCTTTAGCGGGGGACGCTCCCGTAGCCGGTTTCCCTTTAGATGCTGCCATTGCAAACAGCATCTGGCTGAGCCTGCTTTTTTATGCTCGCCACGTCGTCCAAGAAGTGGAAGCCCATCACACGGCAACCAGCCTTCTTGCCGACAAACCAACGCCGAACAAACCATCCTATGCCGACAAGGCTGCTCATACACAACAGGATACACTGGCATCCGGTCAAGACGAGCCCACCATCCCGAGTGTGGTGAGCACCACGGCACCGGCTAGCCGGGATGCGAATCCCGATTCGTTCACCGATCGAGCAAAACTCACCCAATCGCCGTCCGAGGTTGTAGGTCAGAAGCCTGTGCATTCCAGCCAGCGCTCACGGAGTGAGCGCCGTCGTCTACGTCGGCTACAAAAGAAACACGCTGCTTAACTCGAACATTAAGCAGCGTGCAAGCGTTTCATACGAGCCGCCGGCTAGCAAACTCAATCCGATCCTGCTGTCCGTTCACGCACCGCGGCTTTTAGCCTCGGCATATCGACGAGCAACCACGGGCCAGTTGACTACATTCCACCAGGCCTGCACATATTCGTTGCGGCGGTTTTGGTACTTGAGATAGTACGCATGTTCCCACACATCTATCCCCAAAATGGGGATCCGTCCTTCCATCCATGGATTGTCTTGGTTGGGCGTGCTTTCGACGATGAGTCGGCCCCTGTCGTAACTTAACCAAGCCCATCCGCTCCCGAATCGACCCATAGCAGCCTTGGTAAACTGGTCGCGAAACGCTTCGAAGCTACCGAAAGCTCCGCGGATTGCCTCGGCCAACTCACCCGACGGCTCTCCACCTGCGTTGGGTGCCATGATCGTCCAAAATAGTGAATGGTTCAAATGTCCGCCTCCGTTGTTACGCACTGTCATGCGGATGTTTTCCGGCACGGCATTCAAATCGGCGATCAAATCTTCGACGCTTTTGTTGGCCAACGGAGTGCCTTCAATGGCCGCATTGACATTATTGATGTAGGCCTGATGGTGCTTCGTATGGTGGATCTCCATCGTACGAGCATCGATGTGTGGTTCTAGTGCGTCATAGGCATATGGCAACTGCGGAAGTGCATATGTCATCACAAAGCTCCTCGTACCGCTTAAAAACCAGCTTGATCACGTGCCCCTGGTCAGTCATTTACCTCTGGCGACGATGCAAAGTCACTGTTACACGCGCAACACCACCTCATTAACGTCGATCATCGGATACTCAGAAGAATACCGGATTTTCCGCTCTTGCGGAACCACCGTACAAAGATTTCTAAGAATGGTAAGCAGCTTCGCGTAAAGACGCGTCGCACTCCCGTAGGCTAACCTAAAGTTTAAAGAGCCCTCCGGAAACCGCTGTGGCCGACGGGACCAAGAACCATGATCGATTACCTGAAAAACATCCTCTTCACGGTGGCAAAGGCAGTTATCCGCACCGATTTGGAAGTCGAAAGCCACGAGTGGGCTTACCTTTTCTTTGTGGTGGTCTTAATCGGGTTTTTGGCCCTCCGAAGCACTATACGCCGGTGAGGTTGATGTGAGCTTCAGCCGAACTGCGCGAACCGTTATCCAAGAAAACCGTTGTCCAAGAACATTTTGATTTACGTGTGGGCGCTCGAGTCGATCCGTAATCACCTCAAATCGACTTTTCCCATTTTCCAAGCGTCAAAGAACTTATGCCTACCTGAGCCTTTGCGTTGATTTGAATTGGCGGCTCCTTTACGGCCGCGGCTCTGTTGAACCGTCGATCGACGGTGCACCTTCGTTAAGAAGCACCCGCATCGGCTCACATTGGGCTTGGCCGAAAAGCCATGTCTGCCCCAGGCCCGGTAAACCACCGAAGCATTTGATCTACGATGAAGATCGATAACTCGTTTCCATTCCTGCCGCGGAAAACAGGCAAACTTCCACCATGGCCAGCCGCGTACACGAAAATTCCACGTACAACCAAGACGCACACACGGACGCTGGAGTGATCGTCATTGCGCCTTTGCGTTGGATAACTCCCATTGCTAATCGCCTAACTGCCTAACTGCGTCGGCGACTTTTTGGCGTTGACCCCCGGGGCGCCTCCCGTTAGTATTGGCCCACCTTTGATCGACGCAGCACGGATAAACTTTTCCGGTTACTTAAAGTAAATG
The DNA here is from genome assembly GCA_964425225.1 of uncultured Pirellulaceae bacterium. Lineage (GTDB taxonomy): Bacteria > Planctomycetota > Planctomycetia > Pirellulales > Pirellulaceae > BPJU01. The sequence goes on from CAYRMD010000009.1 coordinate 62,366, forward strand.
GGTTATGCGGATCGATCTATAGTGTGGAGGGTAAAAACCAGGCGCTACAGTCATAAGGAGACTTTCCTGGTTTAAGCGAAACTCTTCCGCGGAATCGCCGCGCAGGCGAGGTTAAGTGGAGACACGGAAGCATCGGCATGGAGGTCGGACGGTCATGGAACTAGCCCATTTCAGGCGGTCAAGGACGTGGTGTTTATGGTTAACGGCCGTGGGGTTGCTCCTCGGCGGATGCAGGACAACAGGCGGTTGGTCTCCGGCTTGGTTTAGTTGGAGCAAGCCGAAACCGCCGAGCAACTTAGCCAATCGCACGCCCAATTTGCCGGCACCGCCATCAGCCTCGTATACACCCACGCCTCCGTCGGCAACCGGAACGTATGTTGCCTCTTCTGGTCAACCAGGGACTTCTTCCACTTATGGGTCGGTAACGCCAGGGGCTTCGTCACCTTCAGCCAACAGCGCCGCTGCTCCCTCGACGTCGCCTTATGCGGCCAGCTCGGGCTACGCTGGTACAGCCGGCTACGGCACAGCATCAAGCGGCTACAGCACGGCGCCTGGCTACGGCACGACATCCAGTGGTTACAATACGGTGCCCGGTTATGGTCCAACCGGCAGCTCGACAGGCTACGGATCGGGGACTTCGGTTTACCCATCTGCGGGTAGTGGCCAATACAGCAGCGTGCCGGCAGTTTCACCCACGAATTCTTCCCCTTACAGCCAGCCAGCGCAAGCGGCAGGGGCGTATCCCCCGACGTCCGCACCCAGTTACGCTCCGAGCTATATGGCCAACAGTGACGGCTATGGATCGAGCACTCGAGATGTAGCAGGAGCCCGGGTCGACTGGAACAGCTCGTCGAGCAGCGCCTATCGCAGCACCGAAACTCAGAACAACTGGGGAAACTCCGTACCAACTGCGCCCAATATTGCCGGGACCCCGAGTGGTTTTTCGACCACGAATAATGGAACCGCTACGCCAAGCTCCACGTGGCCTAACGCCAGTACATCCCAATCGGGTGTGACCTCAGCGCCAACGAGCACCTGGTCAACGCCCGAGAGCTACCAGCCGGGCAGCACCGCGCGTAACACGGGCATTCAATTAGATACCCAGGGCGTACAGCCGGCTGGCTATCAGCAGCAGTCATCGAGCAGCACGTATACCGGTAGCGGCTACTGAAAACCAGAGTGATTTCCGGACCGCCAGTTCCTTCACTGCCTCCTCTGTTGCGCGCAACGGCCTTTCCGCCCAGGAAAGGCCGTTGTGTTATGTGGTCGCACGGTACTTACCAGCCCATTACCATATTGGATTCGATTACCTTGCGTGCTTGTTCCAGATCCACGCCCGTTTCGTGCATGTAAAGCCGGATGGCGTGCAGCTTGTCCCCCGCGGCTTTGGCCAAACAATCGCGAGCGGTCGCACAGGGGTTGGTCTTTTCGGTGATACCTAACGCTGCTTTCGAAATGACCCAGGTATCCCGCGGCCTACGCGTCAAACGGATGAGCGTGTCATGCGGATAAGCAGACTCGACCACCTTCCGAGCGGCTTGTTCATCACTGGCCCACGTGATAATAATGTGTGCGTTGGTCTCGACCTCATACAGCGGCATCGGCACATCCTCCCCTTTCATCTCCGCGCGTTTCCGTGAACCACCGGCTACCATCCCGTTGTTACTGCGTATCTTAACGTATTCCGACCCCATGAGGTACATTGGCCTATTGGGTTCTGGAGGTAGGGCCGCTAGAAACAGTCTCCGGTGCTTGCCTTGCGGAGAGTTTCACGCTAGGGTTGACCCGGATTCAGGAACGAATGGAAGGCGATAAAAATATTGGATCCACCGAGCGCCATTATGCTGCTGTATTGGCCATTGTCCTAGAGCTAACGGGCCTAACCGGCCCGATGTGACAACGACTACGAAAGAGCCTGGGATGTCGCAAACTCCGCTATCACCTCGGACCGACCGTAGCGAGTCGAACTTGGGACCGGTAGAGAACCAGCCCGAGCAACGGCAGCTAGCTGCACCGCGGCGCCATTACACTGCGCGTTGGTTTTGGTACGGAAGCTTTCTCCTATTGGTCTTCGGTCCGGTTACGGTGCGCGAGTTGCCTCACGAATTAGGCCGATGGTACTTTGCGGCCGCCGTTAGCGCGCTGGATTCCTCTCGACTTGAACAAGCGAGCCACTGGATCGAGCGTGCCCTAGAGATCAACCCAGCTCAGTTGGATTACGTCCTCCTTCAAGCTGAAATCTTGTTCCGTACCGGACGACTCGACCTGTGCGAACAGGTTCTAGATCGAGCAATCCACATTGCCCGACCCGAACAACGCCTGCAGGTTTACCTTGTACGGAGCGATCTGCATTTGAAAATGCACCGTTGGCGCGCAGCCGTTCACGATTGGGAGAACATCGCGAGCTTAGCTCAATTGCCACATTTGACTTTGCGAGCACCGCCCAAACATAGCCTGCTGAACAGCCTTGCCTATATGCGAGCCCTAGCCAATGAGAACCTGGATCAGGCTCTGGAAGAAATCAACTTGGCCCTTACCCAAGAGTCCGATAATGCGGCGTACCTCGATACGCGCGGCTATATCTATTACCGACTCGGTCTTTACAACAAAGCATTAGCAGATCTGAACCGGGCTGTAGAACTAGCTCAGGAGGAGCGATCACGACAGGAATTCCAACTCCAACAATTACGCGACCTACGAGTTGACCCTCGAGCAATCGACCGTCAACTAAGCGAAGTACGCCGGTCCTACGCCGTAATCCTCTACCACCGCGCCCTAGTTCAGGATCTGTTTGATGCGGCACGAGCCCAACAAGATTATTGGGAAATCCAAACCCTGGGCTTTACCCCTGGCCCGGATCTGTTCTAGGCCGAATCGAGGCACTCTGCTCGGGAGACTGCCACTTTCGTAGCTGGCCGTGGGGAAGGCCTCTTGCCGCCTGCCGTTGAATTACACTCCATGTATGGACCAGGATAAGCCGCAAGGTGAACTTGCGCTGCATGTGCTTGACGCTAAATAAGTAATGATAAACGGGGGTGGTCCGTAGCTCGCCAGCGCCGCTGGGCACTCCTGCTCTTGATCACCAGCCGACGAATACTATAATGCAATCGATCAGAGATGGTCGGGGCCGTAGCTCAATCGGTTAGAGTACTGGACTGTCGATCCAGTGGTTGCGGGTTCGAGTCCCGTCGGCCTCGCTTATCCAGCTAGCTCATACCGGAGCAGCTGTACATTCTAACGTTCCACACCGCGAAGCCCTGCTTTTCTTGGGTCACTTACAGCGGCTTACTTCGCCACTAGGCTGTGGGCGTGTGGTGGGCCTTGTTCGTGCGCCACAAGCTGGTTTAGAGCGTGGCTGAAAGCGCCGCGCGACTCACACCACGGCTCGAACCTTGTTTTTCGAACAAATCAAGAGCCTCCATCGTCACGCACGTGGTCCGATGGCGACAACAGCGGAAAAACTGTCAACGCTTTACCCATTTACTACCGCCAGAGCCGACAGAATGACAGCAGGTTTTCCGGTACGATGAGCCGTTGCGCAAGTAGGCGGCTCGTTACTTGAAACTCTCGAATTTGCACGCAGAGTCAAACATCCAAGCCACCAGAAAACGCATCATCTGCATTCGCAACAGCTTCGACTTCCCAACAGTCATCGCGCGCATGAGTCGGATTCTGCTTAAGAAAGCGATTGACCTCAGTAATGTAGCGTCGCGATTCAGCACGCCACGGATGAATTAAGTTGTAATAGAAAATATAGTATATCGCTGCCAAGCCATCGCCAAATCCGATCTTCTTGCCCTCTTCATAAGTACGACCATGATATGAGATCGGCACCTCGTAGGTGCGAGCTTGCGTCTTACATACCATCGCCGTGATCTCGATCTCTAAGCCGAATCCGCGGCTGGTCAAACGTAAAGGCTTAATCACTCCCGAGCGAAAAGCCTTATAGCAGGTCTCCACATCTGTCATATTGCGATTCGTAAGGAGATTAGATAGAAAAGTGATAAAGCAATTTGCCAAATAGTTATAGTAATAGAGCACACGAGCAGCACGTCGCACCAAGAAGCGGCTTCCATAAACTACATCGGCCTTTCCCTCGCGAATAGGTCGAATTACCTCGGGAATCTCAGCAGGATCATATTCCAAATCGGCATCCTGAATAATGAGAATATCACCCTCGGCTTCGTAAATCGCACGAGCGATTGCAGCGGTTTTTCCTTGATTATAAGGTTGCACGAAAAGTCGCACGCGTGGATCGTCCCGTGCCACACGTTTGACGATATCTGCCGTGCGATCGGTCGAACCATCATCGACGACGATTACTTCGCGCAACCCGTCGACTAACCGCAAGACGCGGCGCAACACGCGTTCGATAGAGGACTCCTCGTTGTACGCGGGCATCAGCACCGAAACAGATTCCGGAAGATGCCCCGACTGCCCACTCATTGGCCCTGCCCTCTACGACGCTATTCGGTTCTCTCCAGACCACCTCATTCCTTCAGCGAAGCGCCATAGCCCAACCAGAGAGCTCAAGCGCTGTGCCGTGATCGATTTCTAAATTATGCCATATGCGGCCTGCCACGATGGGTACCAATTTCACCCATTTTTCTAACCGTTCTGCTTGCAAATAGCCACGCGACTCCGATACCTCTCAGCCCATGCAGGTTGTTGGGTAACCACTCACGTATTGTACCGTCAGCAAAGCGAGATTTGGCCGGTGAGTTAGCCGATGAGTTAAATGGAGGCCAATCCCAGTGGGTAAGCCAAAACGATACCCGATCGTACCGCACGAACCGCACAATCCGGACCGCAGGCAGCGGTGCGGAATTATACGAATGTAGTCTATTTTACAACGCACGTTGCGCTTTTGATAACACTCTGCGAGCTGTTTTTTGGGATAGATGGCGCGCATTCACGACGTAAGTCTTTTGATTCGAATACTTTGTGATTAAAGGTCTTCATTCGGCACACTTCTTGCATCATATAGCCCCTGTCAATGCCGCCAATGGCCATACCGGGCGGAGACAACGACATCGAACCGGCTTCGGGCCAGAGGGCCCGGACGCCAAAACTGCGCGGGGACGACGTCTTAGAACCGCCTGGTAACATGGTACAAGCGGCATCTGGTCAGAAGAGTGGGGGACCATTTGAGGAGGTAAGGTCTATGGGCAAGAAGAAATGGTTGTTAGCTATTGCCGCGTTGGTACTGTTTGCCATTCCGGTAAACGCCGTCTGGGCCGACCACGGACACGCGTGGCGCGGATGTCCCCCGGTAGGAGTACGCTGGGTCTGTTCGCGGTGCGGCTTTGCTCCGTGCCGGTGCCTCCATCGGTACTACAATCCCTATTTTGGTGCACCGTACGGGGTACGATTTAACTATTATTACCGCTACGGCTACCCCTACGGGTATCGACCATCGTTCTATTTCGGAACGTTCGGCCCGCGAGGTGGCTTTTACTTCGGCTTTTGATCGTTCGTGGTCGGTATAGCCGATTAAAAGAACCAAAGGCGCCCTCGATGCTCGAGGACGCCTTTCTTTTTGATACCGAAGTAGTCGTCGCAGTGTGTGCACGGTATCCTTCGGTGCGACTATTCCGACGTTTAGCGGGCACTGGCACTGATCCAACTTTTTCGCTCGACGCGATACGACCACGTCGCTCGACAATAGATGATTATTGCTGGAAGCGTTTCGTTTCGTGGGGAGAGTTTTATTAACCAGAAGGCACCGAGGCGCAAAGCTCCCCGAGCGTTGAATCACACCTTACGGTCGCGGCTCTGTAAGAAAATAGACCCGGACGATAGCCAGTTGCGGTAGGCATACGTTCCACTCGCCCTCCAGAAGCACACACATTGGCAGACGCACTTGGGCGCACCGGGCGACGGTGTTGCGTTTTTGGGTGGCAGAGGTCGACACCAGGTCAAGCGATGGCCCACGCGGATTCGCGATGGGTGGATGCGTCACGTTTGAAAGGGAAAAATTTTTTAACGCAGAGACGCAGAGACGCAGGGGGAAACAATAAGTAAGCTGGCAACACCCGGTGCCGGTTGAGAAAGAATTGTTTTTGCCCAAGGTCACTGTGTGGGCCCGCAGTGATGATAATGCCTCGGCTTGGGTTAGCTAATTTCACCAAATCACCTGGGTGATGCGAAGAATCCATGACCTAGCCGCTGCCGGATCTTGCCAAGTGTTTGTCTTACTCCGGCTTTGCTCGTTGGCGTCACATCCTCACGCCTATGAAATGGCAAATGCCACACAGGCATCACAACGGAGTACTCAGCGCGAACAACTTACCTACAATCAAGACGCACGCACTTGGGATCGAGTTGGCCATCCGTGGTCGAACTAACGACTCGTTTCCTGAGTTCACGTAAGGCCGCTACCCAAGCTACGTGGCGAACCTAAAGAAGCTTTTAGCGTTCCAGCACTTCTTGCCAATGCTCGTACAGTTCTTGAAGTCGCTGTTCTATGAGAGCCATTTCTTCCTTTAGCGCTCGAACTTTTGGGCCATCACGTAGTACTACTGGATCCATCAACATTCGTTGGATCTCTTGCGTGCGCTCCTCGCACGATCGAATGTCTGCCTCGATCTCCAACGGTTTACGATAGGGAAAACGTCGGGATCGGCGAGGGCTGCCAGTACGGCAGTTCAAAGGTCTGCCCGTTGTTTGCTGGGCTGCATCGCCGGCTGTAGCCGAGGTGGAGGCGGCTGCTGCAACTTGCCGAGCTTGTGCCATATTTCGAAAGCGCTCGTAGTTACCTTCCACCACCCAAATACGTTTTGGTTCCAAGACAATCAAGTGGTCGGCGACGCGATCGAGCAAAAAGCGGTCGTGAGTCACGAAAAGAATCGTCCCCTTGAATTCCCGCAACGCCGTTTCCAACGCTTCGCGAGCCCAAAGATCCAGGTGATTGGTCGGTTCGTCGAGTACCAAAAGATTGGCGTGGCAAGCTGCCAAGAACGCCAATGCTACGCGGGTCCGCTGCCCACCGCTTAAGCTCTTTACGGGCAATTCCATCAAGCTGCTTTCCATGCCGAAACGTGCCAGAAGTGCCCGGCGTTCGTTTTCCGGAAAGCTGCCAGCGCGTGCCGCAGCGATGGCATCCAGTACCGTCTGCTCTTGCCGCAAGAAGCGTAAATGCTGGTCACAATAGGCGACGCGCACATTGGTTCCCAGTTGTACACTGCCGGCGTCCGGTGGAATTTGGCCGATGAGTATTCGCAACAGAGTGGTTTTACCGCAACCGTTCGGTCCGATAATTCCCCATTTTTGGCCGCGTAATACATCGAACGACAAGTCCTGGAACAGCGATCGGTCAAAGCGTTTGGCTACACGTTCCACGCGGAGCACCACATCCCCGGAACGATCCGCATCCGGAAATCCGAATCTTGGGATGGGGATTTCACGCGGCGGCGGGATCGGTACTAAGCGTTCGAGCTTCCGCCGCCGGTCTTGAGCCTGTGCGTGTTTTTGGCCGTAATGGTGGCGGCGGATAAATTCCTGCCAACGCTCGATCTGCTGCTGTTGGCGCTGGTAGGTCCGCTGCGCGACCAATAAGCGTTCGGATTTTTGCTGGCGATAAGCTGCATAATTGCCCGGGAATACCTCGAGTGTTCCACGAAATAGTTCCCACGTTTGTTCGGTGGTACGGTTCAAAAGGTATCGGTCGTGACTGACTAAGATTATCGCCTGATTGGTTTCCGACAAATACTCTTCCAGCCAGTTCGTGGCTTCTAGGTCCAGGTGATTGGTAGGCTCATCCAAACAGAGCAAGTCATAATTACCGAGCAGCAACCGCGCAAGAGCCAATCGGTTCTGCTGTCCACCGCTTAACTGACGCACCGGAAACTGGAGTTGCTCGTCGTTGAAGCCTAATCCATGTAGCACACGCTGTACCTTATGCTCTATTCGGAAGGCATCGCGCTGATGGAGTAGTTTCGCGAGTTCGTCGTAGCGGTGTTCCCAAGCCATGCGCTGTTCGGGAGCTTGAGGCTTGGCCAAGGAGCGCGCGGCCTGTTCCCACTGCTCGATCCACTTGAGCTCTTCGGCAAAAGCCTGGCGGGCGAATTGTTCGACCGTCACATTCGGGTCACACGCTAGATGTTGCTCGACGAATCCGATGCGTGTGCCACTAGTAATCTCCAGTATGCCCCGGTCCGGAGTGTCGTGACCGGCCACAATACGCAAGAGTGTGGTCTTACCGCAGCCATTGGGGCCCACGAGCCCGATCCGTTGTCCGCTGTAGAGTTCGAAACTGACGTGGTCCAAAATGGGTTCGGAGCCAAAGGCTTTTTGCAGTTGTCGCGCCGCAACGAGGATCATCGGCCAGTTTGTCCTTCAGCTTAGCTATGCATCCGCGCCACCGGCTCACCCTCTTGGATGATGGCTGCCTCAGCAGCCGCTAATTCCTCGAGCCGCTTCGATACCTTCGCTTCATCAGCGAACTGGTGAGCCAATCGCACGTACGTGGCTGCATGCCTGGCTTCCGACTGAAACAGGCCGTCGTAGAAAGCAGCCAACTCGGCGTCCGGAATATGCCTTCGCAAAAGATCAAATCGTTCACAGGAACGGGCTTCGATCAATCCGGCAACTAACAATCGATCCACGGCCCGCTGCGGCTCCAGCTTCGAAACCAGATCATTCAAGCGCCGACCATATCGGCTGGGTGGTAACCGCCGAAACCGAATACCACGCTGCTCTAATAGCCGCAGGACCTGATGAAAATGAGCAAGCTCCTCGTGAATAATCTCCGTCATCGCCTCGCACAATGATCGGTTTTCCACATAGGCGAACAGCAAATTCATCGCAGTGCCGGCGGCCTTCTTTTCACAGTGTGCATGGTCAATCAGTATCTCGTCCAGCGAACTTCGCACCTGTTCCAACCACCGGTCGGGTGTCGGTAGCTTTAAGTACAGCACGGCAGAAACCTCTCCCAGTCTGTTTACCTCCGCGCCGATCCAGTATACTAGCTATTCTAAATGTTCAACGCGGGGACTGAAGATGTACGAATTAACGGTACGGGATGCATCAGTTCGATCTGATGAGCAGCCGTGGCCTGAGGCCTTGATTGCGTTTCGATCGGCGGTTGAAGCGCTTCAGGAAGTAGGACGCTATTGTTTTTGGAGAGGCTGGTCGCTCGGAACCAGTAGCAATTACAGTGTAGTACTGTCGCGCGACCCGCTGGAAATCCTGATTACCGCCAGTGGCAAGGACAAAGGGGCTTTAACTCGACATGACTTCGTGCGCGTCGATGGCGAAGGACAGCCCGTTGGATCCACAGCTGCTCGGCCCTCGGCCGAAACTCTGCTTCATCTGGTAGCCGCTCGCCGCCCGGCGGTCGGTGCCGTCTTGCACACCCACTCAATCTGGTCCACCTTGTTGTCCGATTGGTTTTTCGATCAGGGCGGCATGTGGCTCAATGGCTACGAAATGCTCAAAGGCTTAGATGGCATTTCCACCCATCAAACGGCCGTCTGGTTACCTATTTTCGACAACACTCAGGACATACCGAGTTTGGCGCGTCGTGTCGAGCAGAACTGGGATCATCCTGAGCGGCCCATTCGCTATGGTTACTTAATCCGGCGGCATGGGCTGTATACTTGGGGAAAAGATCTGGCGGAAGCACGCCGGCATTTAGAGGTACTGGAATTCTTACTGGAATGTATCGGCCGGCAGTCGATTCGCGTCGGGCAGCCGCCCTCGGAAACAAGTGCACTGTGGAAATCTGCGGAAAATCTACGGTAGGTGCAGCACAATCGAGATCCCTATAAGGAACCGTCGTATGGCTCGCGTGTTCATTCCTGCCGAGAATCGACAGTTAACCGAACCGGACCAGATCATAGGGTTTCTTCAGCAATTCGGGATTTGGTACGAGCGATGGGACGTCGAGGGCCGGATTACAGGCGACGCGACGGACGACCAGGTGTTGCGAGCCTACGCTCCGGAAATCGAACGCCTCAAGCAGCGCGGCGGTTATCAGGCAGTCGATGTGGTGCAAGTTACCCCTCAAACACCCAATCTGGAAGCGATGCTGAACAAATTCAACAAGGAGCATACGCACAGCGAGGATGAAGTGCGCTTTACGGTTAAGGGCCGCGGTCTGTTTCATATCCATCCGGAGCAGGGTCCGGTGTTTTCGATCGAAGTGGAAGCCGGAGATCTTATCAATGTGCCAGCCGGAACGCGACACTGGTTTAATCTTTGCGAAGATCGTACCATCCGCTGCATCCGGCTGTTTATGGATCCTTCGGGTTGGACACCTCACTACGTCCAAGATGGTATACACGATCAATACCAACCGCTCTGTTTCGGGCCGGCCTACCTGCCTGTAGCGGCGGCTGATATAAAGCCCCCGATCGAATTGTAACTTTACCAAGATAAGCAGCATCGACTGGTTCGCGAACGGATAAGCTGTGGTGTTGCACTACTGGGTGAACTCTGTATTACTTGACATCGAAGGCACGACGTCGTCGATCCGCTTTGTATACGAGGAAATGTTTCCCTATGTGCGCCGGCACCTGGAGGCGTACTTGGAGAATCACTGGGAAGAAGAGGCTCTGAACCGCGCGCTGGATTTGATGGCACGCGACCTGTCTTTTCCGGATCGACACCGGTGGCTGGAGTCGCTCGATTCAATGTCAGCTCGCAAACGCATCATCCAGCAAACCCTATCCTGGATGGACCACGATGCGAAACTGACCGGACTCAAAGCCCTGCAGGGCTTGATTTGGGAAGAGGCGTTTGTTGGCGGGCACCTTCGAGCCCATGTTTACGATGATGTGCCCGAAGCTCTGCGAAGCTGGAACGAGGCCGGCCTCGATCTGCGGGTCTATTCATCGGGAAGTGTCCACGCGCAGCGGTTGTTTTTCAGCCACACCATTTACGGGGATCTTTTGTCCTTTTTCCAAGGCCATTATGACACGGCCGTGGGAAACAAACGCGACGTGGATAGTTATCGGAGAATTGCCCAAGATGTGGCGGTGGATGCCTCGAAGATCGTATTTATCAGCGACGTGTGCGCCGAACTGGATGCAGCACGCAAGGCAGGTCTAAAAACCGTTCTTTGCCGCCGACCGGGTAACGCCGATCCGGGTCGACACGATCACCCGGAAATCGAGAGCTTTCGTGAGCTTTTGCTCGAACCAAGCCGCGAACGTTAAGCGTACTAGCAGCGTAAGGGATTGAGACGAAATTAGCGCCAAGAGGTAGAGGCGCAAAGGCGCAGAGAAAACGCCTCAATGTTGGGTTCTTCGAGAACCAAGATGGATTTGGGCTCGCGCCTGGTTCAGCAGTCGGTCGCGGATCATTCGCTGTTCTTCCGTCAAACTGGGCATTTTCAGAGCACGGCGTAAGTGGGCATGTGCTGCTTCGACGTCTAGTTGTTCGATGGGCAATGCGCGGTTCGTCAGCAGCACAACGCGGTTCTGCTCGACCTGCACGAATCCACCGTCGATGTAGTACCGGTGCAGCACCCGATCGTTGTCCACGACGCGCAATTCGCCAAAACCAAGGCGCCCGATCAGAGGCGTGTGGTTGTACCCGATTCCAAGTTCCCCGTCGTACAACGGTACGACCACGAACGACCCGACGGCTTCCAAGGCTTGGCGTTCGGGGGTAACAACCGCGCAGTGGACTTGGCCCATGGTCCTTATCCTTGTGCCATTTTCTTGGCCTGTTCCTCGGCCTGCTCGATCGGTCCAACGTACATAAAGGCAGCTTCCGGAAGATGATCCCATTTGCCGTCGCAGATCTCCTCGAAGCTGCGGATCGTATCGGCCAATGGGGTGATTTCTCCCTTCTTGCCCGTAAAGACCTCTGCCACCAAGAACGGCTGTGATAGGAACCGCTCGATTCGCCGTGCCCGGTGCACGACGAGCTTATCCTCTTCGCTCAATTCATCGACGCCTAGGATGGCGATAATATCTTGCAATTCGCGATAGCGCTGCAACGTACGCTGGACACGGCGGGCAATGGCGTAATGACGCTCGCCGACGTATTGCGGATCCAGCAAGCGGCTGGAGGAGGCCAACGGGTCCACTGCGGGGTAAATCCCTTTTTCGGCGATGGAACGCTCCAGGTAGATGAAGGCATCCAGTTGGCCGAAGGCCGTTGCCGGTGCCGGGTCCGTTGGATCATCTGCCGGAACGTACACCGCCTGCACAGAGGTGATTGCCCCTTTTTCCGTCGAGCAGATGCGCTCTTGTAAAGCGCCCATTTCCGTCGCCAACGTTGGTTGATAACCAACTGCCGACGGCATGCGTCCCAACAAGGCTGAAACCTCGCTCCCGGCCTGGGAGAAACGGAAGATGTTATCGATAAACAGCAACGTATCGGCACCGGTAACGTCCCGGAAATACTCGGCCATGGTCAGGGCCGACAACGCCACGCGCAAGCGGGCTCCCGGCGGTTCGTTCATCTGGCCGAACACCATGCAGGTTTGCTCGATGACTTTGCGACCTGTCTGGCCAATCTCGGTTTTTTGCATCTCTAACCAAAGATCGGTACCTTCACGCGTTCGTTCTCCCACACCTGCGAACACCGAATAGCCACCATGGGAAGTAGCGATTCGAGCAATGAGTTCGGTTAAAATCACGGTTTTTCCCAGCCCGGCTCCACCGAACAATCCGGCCTTACCACCGCGTGCAAAGGGTATAAGAAGGTCGATGACTTTGATGCCGGTTTCGAAGATTTCGGTTTTGGTCGAGAGCGACTTCAAGGGTGGTGCGGGCTGGTGGATGGGACGACGCTCTTGAGCATGAACCGGACCACGTCCATCGATCGGTTCTCCAAGCAGATTGAATACCCGGCCCAGGGTCTCTTTGCCGACCGGCACGGTGACCGGTCCTCCGGTGTCGACACATTCCAAGCCGCGGATCAATCCGTCGGTACTACCGAGGGCCACACACCGGACGCGGCCACCACCGAGGTGCTGTTGCACTTCACCGGTTAAGTCAATCTTCAGCCCTTTGTGCTCGGCACAAACACGCACCGCATTGTAAATTGCCGGAAGCCGATCTTCGGGAAACTGTGCGTCGAACGTCGATCCGATCACCTGCGTAATGCGACCGACGTTGGGAGCTGTAATATCCATGGTTGGAACTTCCGCGTAGAATTTGCTTCACTCAAAACTCATTCTGGCCACCGCTAAAGCCACGCTAGTTTGTGACGGACCTATGGTTTCGGTAGTTCGATACGATGAAGCGATCGGCGGGGCGAAGGGAAAGCCGCGTGCGCCACGGGATCACTTCAGTGCTTCGGCACCACCGATTACCTCCATAATTTCTTTGGTAATTTGGGTTTGACGTGCACGGTTGTAAGCGAGCGACAGCATTCGGATCATTTCGCCAGCGTTTTCTGTAGCCGACTTCATGGCTACCATTCTTGCGATTTGTTCGCTGACCGCAGCATCCAAGAAACACTTGAATAATTTAACTTTAAAACTCATCGGGACCACTTCGGCTAGGATACTTGCCGCCGATGGCAAAAATTCATATTCCAAGCCCACGCCGGTCTGGGCCGCCTCGGGACTCTGGTCTGGGTCGGCCAGTGCCGACAGCGGCAACAGCGTTTCGACCACCGTGATTTGCTTGGACAGATTAAGGAATTTCGTGTAGGCCACGTCCAGCCGGTCCAACTGGCCAAGAGCGTACTGGTCCAAGTAACGTGTAGCCAACACATCAACCTGATCGAATTTCGGTTGATCTTCAAAGTGGGTAAACCGTTCGTCGATCGGGATGTGACGGAATTTGAATGCCGAGATGCCTCGTTTGCCGGAAACTTCCAGAGTGACTCGGGGAATTGCTTCTTGCTGCCAATCACCGAGGCGTTTGAGGGCAACGCGGATCACGTTGGCATTGTAACCGCCGCACAAACCGCGATTGGCGGTCAGCACCAATAACTTCGCGTGTTGCATCGAAGCATGTGGTTGCAAAAGCGGGTGTTGCACTTTCAGACCAGCTCGCGTCAAGCTGCGCACGACGTACGTGATGCGCTGCGTATAAGCCGTCGCGGCTGTCGCTCGATCCATCGCTCTTTTGAAGCGCGCCGTGGCGATCAATTCCATCGTTCGCGTGATTTTCCGGATATTGCGAATCGAGCGTCGGCGCTTATCAAGAACTCGAGCCTTGGCCATCGCGTCGTTTTCACTCCTCTTGGCAGCCGGAACCCACCTTTAGGCAACAGCCCCGGCTGGAACACCCGCAGATTGACGGCAAAACTGCTCGTTAAACTCGCGGATCGCCGCGTCCATTTTCGCTATCAATTCCGGCGTTAAATCCTTCAACTGGTTTAACTCGTTCCACAACGGCTGTTTTTCGCGGTGGAAAAACTCCAGGAACGACTCTTCCCACCGCCGCACGTCGCTTACCGCAATTTCATCCAAATACCCATGCGTACCCGCATAGATCACCACAACTTGATCGATAACGTGCATCGGTTTGTATTGAGGTTGTTTCAACAGCTCCACCATGCGGTAGCCTCGGTCCAGCCGCTTTTGAGTCGCTGGGTCTAATTCGGTTCCGAGTTGAGCGAACGCTTCCAGCTCGCGGAAAGCGGCCAAGTCCAAGCGGAGACCGCCTGCTACTTTTTTCATGGCTTTAATCTGTGCCGCGCCTCCGACGCGCGACACGGAGATACCCACATTCATGGCCGGTCGCACACCGGCAAAAAACAGGTCGGGCTGCAAGTAAATCTGGCCATCGGTAATCGAAATCACATTGGTGGGAATGTACGCAGAAACTTCCCCTTCCAGGGTTTCAATAATGGGTAGCGCCGTAAGCGAGCCACCGCCGTTGGCGTCGCTTAACTTGGCGGCCCTTTCCAACAATCGACTGTGGCAATAGAACACGTCGCCCGGATACGCCTCGCGACCCGGTGGACGCCGCATCAACAACGACAATTGCCGATATGCAGCCGCTTGTTTGGAAAGGTCGTCATAGATAATCAACGCGTGTTCGCCGCGATGCATAAAATATTCGGCCATTGCCGTGCCGGCATACGGAGCCACATACTGCAAGGGCGCTGGGCTACTAGCCCCAGCGACGATCACCGTCGTGTATTCCATGGCTCCGTAGCGTTCGAGAACATCGATCACACCGGCGACGGAGGAGTCCTTTTGACCGATGGCCACGTAGAAGCACTTTACGCCACTTTCTTTTTGATTAAGAATCGTATCGACGGCAATGGCCGTCTTGCCCGTCTTACGATCCCCAATAATAAGCTCGCGCTGACCCCGCCCGATCGGCGTCATGGCGTCGATCGCTTTGATTCCCGTCTGAAGCGGTTCACACACCGGCTGGCGTTCGGCGACTCCTGGAGCAATGATTTCGACATTTCGCCGTTCGGTGCTTTGCACCGGTCCTTTCCCATCTAGAGGTTCGCCCAGGGGGTCGAGCACGCGGCCGATGACTTGGGGTCCGACCGGAACGGACAACAGTCGGCCCATGGCCCGCACCTCGTCGCCTTCATTGATTTTGAGGAAATCCCCGAGAATAATGACCCCGACGCTGTTTTCTTCCAGATTGAATGCCAGCCCTGTCACTCCGGCCTTGACGAATTCCACCATTTCGCCAGCCATAACACCGGTTAGGCCATAGCAGCGTGCAATACCGTCACCCACTTCAAGCACGGTACCCACTTCACGGACGTCAATCTCAGATTCGAACTGCTCGATCTCCTGCTGGAGCACCGAAGCGATTTCGTCGGAATTGAACCTCATCGGTTCTGTCTCCCCTGATGGTCCCTAGGTTGTTTGGACTGGAAAGCGACCTTTGGCTGTTCCATTCACTCGGCAAAGCGCGCCATCTGTTGGCGCATTTCCTGACGCATGCGTGCGACAACGCTTTGTTTCCATCGCTCCAGTTGATTCAGTACGCTGGCATCGTAGACGGTATCCCCTACGTGGACGACCAAACCGCCGACCAACTCAGGCCGCACCCGATACTCCAAGCGCACTTGAACCCCGAGCAATTGTTCCAGTTGCTGTTTGAGCCGTTCTTGTTCTTCAGCCCGTAGCGGTGCGGCAACGTCGACAACCACTTTTTGAATACCGCGAAGTTGATCCCATTGTTGCCGTGCAGCCGCCAGGATTTCCGGTAAGCAATCGATGCGCCCTCGACGCGCCGTGACCTTCAGGAAACACAACAGGTCGTGGTTGATCCGGCCACCGAGCGCTTTATCGAGCATGCCCAGTTTCTGATCCAGTGGCACACGCGGTGAGGCTAATATTGCCCGCCAAGCAGACAATTGCCCCAAAAGCTCAACCACACCCGCCAACTCCTCGATAACCGATTCGCTCGTGCCACGCTTTTCCGTGACGCGGAGCAAAGCTCGAGCGTAGACGTTGCCAACATATTGGCGCGATACGTCGTAGCTCCAAGGACGGTCCTGTTTCGAGGCAACTTCGGGCATGGTTTGAACTGGTTCCAATGGATCGCTCACCAGCTATGCCATGGCCGGGAAACCTGTGGAGCATTGCTTGGCACGCTGGCTCGCTTTACTGATGCCTTCCCAGTTGTTCGATGGCTTGGTGGAGCAAACGGCGATGCTCTTCGTCACTCAACTGACGTTGGAGGATGCGCGCTGCCATCGTTACTGCGAGTTCGGCGGAGCGCTGCGCCAGTTGCTCCAGCGCTGCGAGTCGAGCTGCGTCGATTTCGGCCAGGGCCCGCGCACGCTCACGCCGCGATGCCTGTTCGGCAGCAGACAGGATTTCCGCACCGCGACGCTCGGCTTCCTGCTGCGCTCGCGCTATGAGTTGTCGAGCTTCTTCGGCCGCCTGAGCCAGCTTTTCTTCGTATTGCTTGAGCCGCTCTTCGGCCGCGCGAGCACTGCGCTCGGCTTCCTCGATCTTAGCAGCAATCGCCTGTTCACGCTTCTCCAGGCCACGTACAATCGGTTTCCAGGCCAATTTCCCGCCAACGCCGAACAACAGCAAGAACACTAACCAGGAACCTAGCATATGGTCGAATCGCAGTTCCGTAACATCGGTTAGTTTCGGCGAGGCATTGGCATGGGTAAGGTCATATGGATCATGGTGTGCATGATCGCCCTTGGAGCTATGTTCCACCTGGGCCGAGCTCTCACTCTTCGGCTCTTCGGCCCAAGAAACCGTGCAGACGCCTGCGTACCAAGCGAGCCAGAAAGCCAACCCTATGATACAGCCGCTTAACCTGCCCACTGCCATTGTACCACCCTGGCTACTTTGCACGGCACCGAACGCCGCATTGCCGGACCACAGCTCCATCACTCCTAGATTCCCGTCGAACAAACAAAAATAGCGTAGAATGTGAATCCTTCTATCAAGGCTGCTGCGATAATCATCGCTACTTGAATGCTTCCGACTACCTCGGGCTGGCGAGCCATTCCGTCCAACGCAGCACTGGCCAGACGCCCAATACCGTATGCGGCTCCAATGACAACCAAGCCGACGCCAAAAGAGCTACCGAAGATTCGAAGGGGCTGCGTGGCTTCTTGAGCTGATACCCCACTGGCCA
Organism: uncultured Pirellulaceae bacterium; assembly: GCA_964425225.1. Lineage (GTDB taxonomy): Bacteria > Planctomycetota > Planctomycetia > Pirellulales > Pirellulaceae > BPJU01. The sequence goes on from CAYRMD010000009.1 coordinate 79,858, forward strand.
TGAGTAACACAGCCAGCACCGCTCCACAAACCAACCGTAATGCTCTATCCACGAAAACGACTCCTTCTTCTAGTATCGACCACCTAGTTACCACCTTGCCGGCAACACTTGTTCAGGCTCTAGCAGACCGCTAATGGTGGTGAATGGCAGCGCCGATGAACAAGGCCGACAAAAACGTAAATATGTAAGCTTGCAGGAAGGCTACCAACAGCTCCAGCACACTAAAAAGTGCCGAGCCCACCACCACAATTCCCGCCACGATGCTCCATTTCCACCCGGGTTCGTTGTACCACTGCCAGGCGGCTTCCAAACCAAAAGCCAGTGCCATAATACCTAACAACACCAGGTGTCCGGCTACCATATTGGCAAGAAGACGAATCGACAATACAAGGTGCTTGATTGCCAAACTAAGCATTTCAACGAGAAAAATTGCTGGTTTAATGACCACCGCAATGTAAATCGGTATGTCCATATGGGGGACCTGATTTAGGAAAAACCCCAGGACTCCAAAACGACGCATCCCACAGACCGTGCCGGTAAAAAAAGTCACCACAGCCACTGCAAACGTATTCCCCCACACGGAAGTCGGGGCACCAAGACCGGGAATCATACCGCACAGGTTCGATAACAAGATAAAGAGGAACATCGACCACAGTAGGGGCACGAACCGGTCTGCATCATGACTACCAAATGCCGGCTGAGCAATGTGGTTCCGGACAAAATCGAGCAACGCTTCCAATAAATTCCAGAAGCGCCCCCGGGGACGGTCCCCGTTAGCGACTCGTACGGCTACCCACCGATACGCAGCAATCAGTACCAGTAACACCACGAACTGGATAACCATGTATTTCGAAATGCAGATGCCGGCCTCCGGTTCGTGCAAATTCCGCAACTTGCCGAACGGCTGAGGGATAAGTATCTTGCCGCTTAAGTGGAAGTTGTATGCATCTATTTTTTCGCGCGACCATTCGCCTACGGATGAATCGGCTTTGTATTCGGCTACGTTGCCTGCTCGATCACAAAGCTCTTGCCAATGGTCCGCAAACTCTTTGTGCCGTGACAGTTGGACAAACCACACCTCAGACACATCGCGCCCCGTTGACCGACACTCCGCAAGAAATGCCTCTAGCGACCGGTCTACTCGTTGCGGGGAGCTATCCACCCATTTGCGGTAATCGGCTTCGAACCGATCACGCCACTCTTGCAAGTATACGCGGAGCGGTTTGCCAAAATGCGCGTGATGGGACTTCCATTGGAAGTATCGTGCCAACAGTTGATCTGGAGTTGGAAGCACCAAGTTTGGTTCACTTGCCGAGAAGTTCGTAGCCCACGGGAGCAAACTATCGGCCAGTCGTCGGGCTTCCCACTGCTGAAAATCATCGTCTAGACGGACCCACACGTCGGGAAACTCGGTGCGCGATCGATAGTGACGCGGCCACAGGAACCGCGGCACTTCGAAGAAATACGCGTCTTTTAAGTGTAAGATTGGATCCGCCATTGCCCTTACTTTGTCCATGTCCCGTAGCTCGAACGTTGCACGAGCCACAGCGACAGCAGTGTTTCACACAGCAGCATCCACAGGAAATAGGCCACCATTATGCCAAATCCACCGAGTTGGCGAAATGGCCCCCAAAAAACTGTTGCCACCACGGCTACGGTCAACGGAATCGCTGTTCGACACAAGGAGCCAAACAAGACTCCCGTCACCGGGTGAAACTTCTGAGTTAACCACGGCGCAAATAAGGCCGCGGTACCACCCACCCAGCAGCCAGCAAACCCTACAAAGAGCACCGGCAACGAAAGCTCGCCGACAAACCGCGTCATACCGTAGGCAAACAAGGGAAGTACCCCTGCCAGGCCAACCGTGAGCCACACGGTGGCCCAAATCGCCGACGAGAGCTTCACCGTCATACGCACGGAGGCCTTCGGTCGCAATGACACGGTTTGATCCGATACCTTGGGTCCGCTCATTAAACACCGTGATTACGATCACTATTGTCTTGGTGTGGGGCACGGCGTGATACTTGGCCTTGGCGCTTGACCGCTGCTAACAAATACGCTATGCCGGCCACCAAGCCGATGACAAAACCCAGTCCTGTGAAGAACTTAGTGCCCAGCCAGTGGTCCAGTCGGCTACCAAGCCAACCCAGCACCAGAATGGAACCGGCCACAGTGGAAGCTACGGCGAGCCATTCCATAGCCGTAGCCAATGGCGACCGCTCCGGCGGGCTGGCTGCCACAGACGGCTCCTTGATGGGCGGCGCCGGCAGACGCGCCCCGGCTCGTATTGACAAACCAAGGCGCGATCGCTGGCGTCTTGTCGATCGTAAGACGCTAATCTAATACAGCCCGACTCGGTGGTCAATCAACTGAAAAAAGGTGTGGCTCGTGTACAGAAAAAAGTTGTGTAAGTCCTTACAAGTACAATGGTGAAGAAAAATATCTTAATCGGAGAAGCCGCGACCACCCCCTGCGGCGAATTGACGCAGACCGGCCGAGCGGTCCGCTTCGGACCGACCTAGGCATCTAACACCTATGAGGGGGAAGCTTATTGCGTTGCTATTCTCGATCAGTTAGATTGAATTTGTTAGATGTGATCGGGCCCCCAAGCCAACCCTACCGCACGGCGGCCGATGACAGCCTGACATAATGGAATTCATTCCGTTGTTGCGGACATCATAAGGAGATAATCGATACCGAGCTATACAAAATAGCAGATATCGGGCGTTGTTTGCTGATCGTCTCATCGGCCGTTTTATTCGGCCGGAGAGACTAAAAAGGGAGACCTATTTTTGGCAAAAGCAACTCGATTACCGTCGCCCAGTGTGTTAGAGCAGTCGACGGTTCGCCAGCTAGGCCTTTGGGCAACCAGGCTCGGGTTGACTAACTGGCGTTCGTTGCGCAAAGCAGAGCTAATCAAAGCCTTGGTGAAGTTGGCAGAGAAGTCATCCGGAACTCCAAAAAACGTTCGGGGCTCGGCCGGCCGGTCTGCAAAAGGCTCGGCGAATAAGAAGTCAGTGGCGAATCGGGCTCGGCACAGTAGCGAATTGGCGCCGGCTCGCCGCGGACAAACTGCAAATCATTCTACGACGGGTCGTCCGCCATCTAAGAGGTTGGTTCGAGCATCGGTAGCGAGTCGCAAATCACGTGCCGGGCGTGACACAGAAGCACGTGAAAAGCCTGCCGCGAAGCAAAACTTGGGGACGGCGACAGCCAAAATCCGGCGTCGGCGATTGGCTGGCGAAGATGCGGCGCGGATTCAGGAGTTGCTCGCCGCGCGGGAACGTCAAATGGATCTGTCGTCCAGTGGTTCACGGTTGACGGAGGCTGGGCACGCTGGTCCAGCCAAAGACCGAATTGTGCTTCTGGTTCGGGACTCGTATTGGCTTCAAGCGACGTGGGACATCACGCGTAATAGTGTCGAGCGGGCGCGTGCCGCCATGGCGGAGGCCTGGCACACGGCGCGGCCAATACTGCGACTGTACGAATTGGAGGCGGACGCCACCACCAGTGCCGCCGAACGCGTAGAACGCGATATCGACATCCACGGTAGCGTCCGGAATTGGTATATCGACGTAAGAAACCCGCCGCGAAAGTTCCGTGTAGAAATCGGGTATTTGGCTGCCACCGGCCGTTTTTACAGTCTGGCGCGAAGTAACACCGTCACCACCCCCACACCGGGAATAACTGGATTGGCTGACGCTCACTGGAGCGATGTGGCAGACGACTACGAGCGGATTTATGCCTTGAGTGGCGGTTATGCCGACGAGCACGTTTCCGGGGATCTGCAGCAAATGTTCGAAGATCGTTTGCGCAGACCCATGGGATCGGCTTCCACCTCGCGCTTCGGGATGCCCACAGATCGACTTATATCCAAAGCGCGCGATTTCCAATTTGAAATCGATGTCGAAGCCATCATCTTCGGTCGCACGAAGCCGAATGCCCAGGTGACGATCTCCGGTGAGCCTGTCAAAGTGAAAGACGACGGGACTTTTACCGTACGCATGAATCTGCCCGATCGCCGTCAGGTTCTGCCCATCGTCGCCTGCACGCCCGACGGCTCGGAACAACGAACGATCGTGTTGGCCATCGAGCGCAACACCAAAATTATGGAACCGATCGTACACGAGCCGACCGATTGAGTCCCCCAGCGTTCGCGGCTATGATGCTTTGTGGGAGGGGCGCGTCTGCGGTGTTCGTGTTGACGGTGTTTTTTTGGGGGAGCCGATACGAGGTCCGCAGGGGAACGGAAATTTCCGGCGCGGCGGCGTGTAGGCTAGACGCAGCTATCGTTGATCGAGGGCTGGCCGTCTAGTAACACAACCCACGTCGTACGTTCCCACGTTGTTTTGCGGGCTCTCGCAAAACGCATCGCCACGGCACGTCGATGGATGCACCCTTCTCTTTTTCTAATTGCAGGCAAAATCGCGGTTCACCGGGGGCGAGTCACAACACAAGAAGCACGGATAAACGATTCCTCTTAGGAGTACTTCGGCCCAATGTGGTGGGTGAGCGTCTATCCATGAACACGGCTCCACAGGACGTACTTGTGCTCGAACAGCAGCTCCAAGCATGGTTTGCACCATGGAAAAGTTGCGCAGTTGCCTTATCCGGTGGTGTCGATAGTGCCGTTGTGGCCAAAGCCGCGCAACGTGTTCTCGGTGAACGAGCAATTGCTCTAACAGCGTCAAGCCCCAGTGTAGCTGAAAGCGAACTGCAAACAGCATGTCAGATCGCTCGACAGATCGGTATCCGCCATCGAATCCTCGAAACCTCCGAAATCGAAAACCCGCTCTATCAACGCAACGCCCCGGACCGCTGCTTTCACTGTAAATCGGAACTCTACCAGCGCATGACCGAAGCCTTAGCCGATGAACCGGTCGAGGTACTGGTCAACGGAACCAATGCAGACGATCTGAAGGACTTCCGCCCTGGATTACAGGCCGCCGAGCAATATCGAGTACGGAGCCCCTTAGCCGAATGTGGCTTCGGCAAGGTTCACGTCCGGCAACTGGCTCACCATTGGAACCTGCCCATTTGGGATAAGCCGGCTTCTCCGTGTTTGGCCAGCCGCATCGCTTATGGCGTGGAAGTGACAGCCGAACGATTGAAGATGGTTGAGCACGCCGAAAGCTTTTTAAAGTCACTCGGCTTTCCTGTTGTTCGGGTACGTTTACACCCGGGTAACCTTGCCCGCATCGAAGTGCCGCAGGACGAGTTGTCACGGCTAGTCAACACGGCACACGCAACCGCACTGGTCGCGCACTTACAAAAAATAGGCTTCCGATACGTGACCGTTGACTTACAAGGTTTCCGATCAGGAAGTCTGAACGAGGTGCTTCCCGTTGAGATGGTTCTCAAGCCCTAGTCATGATGGAAGTGGCTCGGGGCTGTCGATCCTTCGTGTTCGCTGCCGAATTTGCGCACCTTCGGGTGTCACACCAGCTAGAACCTATCCAGAAACCGCCCGATCCCACAGGCCAGGTTCACGTACGACGTGAACGAAGCCATTGTAAGCGGCAGAATGATTTAACGCAGAGACGCAGAGAAAGCAACCTACAGAGCCGCGGCCGTCGGCAAGCCGCTGGATTGATTTAACGCAGAGACGCAGAGACGCAGAGAGGCAGGGGCGCAGAGACGCAGGGGCGCAGAGACGCAGAGAAGGCAACCTAGAGCGCCGCGGCCGTCAGCAAGCCGGTGGAATGATTTAACGCAGA
>CAYRMD010000010.1:0-81574 GCA_964425225.1 uncultured Pirellulaceae bacterium
CTCACGACTTGTTAAAAGGTTCCGTACAATACGGGCGAATTATGCAGAGGTTCCGTTAAAAAATTTTTCACCTACAAACATGACGTACACACCCGCGTAGAGGCGCAACGAAAACAAGTCAATAACGTGGTTGGCGCCCGCGCAACTTCGCGTTCTATTGTGCGGTGAATGGCTTTTCTAACTAGTCCAGAATAAACTCGCTACACTTAAGGCGTGGCCACGGGCCTGGTTGACAATTCGTGTCGCGCCCTAGTAGAGCCACAGTAAACGGAGAAGAAGTAAGTATGCGAATGTTTCGAGCGAGTACGATTTGGCGCGCAATGTACCACTTGCCCCTGCTCGTATGCATGACGGTCGTAGACGACAAGTGCATCTCGGCCCGGGACGGTGCCCACCCTTGTGAGAACGCGGCCCTAGCTATTTTCACTTTCCGCGATGTTACATCTGCCGTAGGACTCCTCCCGGATGTTTCGGGAATACGCGGCCATGGCGCCGCCTGGGGTGATGTGGACGGCGACGGCTGGATCGATCTGTACGTTGCCACTTTCCGCACGGACGGTTCAAAACCCAATCTGTTTTTCCGAAATAAGAACGGCATTTTCCGGTTGGACGACCAAGAAAGTCTACGGCTGTCAACACGTGCCACGGGGGTCGTCTTTGCTGATTTAGACAACGATGGTGATTTGGATCTATATGTAGGCAGCATGCCGGCCCCCGTTGGCAGTCGGCTTGCAATGCAACTTGGTCAGCCGTTATCTGGCTGTAGCTTGTTGCGGAACGAAAGCGGAACGTTTACCAACATCTCGCAAGACAACGCTGCATGCCCGCTGGAATTTGGGGGCCGAAGCGTAGCCGTATTCGACTTCGATGGCGACGGGTTGCTGGATCTGTTGGTGGGCGAAGATCCCTACCCTGGGTACAACGGTTCAACGACCCATAGCACACGGCTTTTTCGAAACCGGGGCAACTTACAGTTCGAAGACGTAACCCAACAGGCCGGAATTCCCGCAGATATTCCCGGCTTGGGCGTCGCTGCAGGCGACGTGAACAACGACGGGTGGCCTGATCTGTTTATCGCTTGCCATGGAGACGGTAACCGCCTATTTGTCAACGATGGCCAAGGACGGTATCGCGAGGCTCCCGATTCGCCTCAGTTGTTTCGTTGGGAAGCGGCCGGCCAAGAGGGCGGCGACAATATGATCTGCGGCGTTGCCCTCGGCGACGTCAACAGGGACGGCCTACCAGATATCGTCCTTGGCCAACATTATTCCCGACCGTGGCTAAAACCGGTTCCCAATCGACTCTATCTTAACCGGGGCATCAAGGAGGGCATGCCCTATTTTGAAGACGTAACAGAGCAAGTGGGTTTGGTTCCGCTCCCCATGAAGGCTCCCCATGTGGAGATCCAGGACTTCGATAACGACGGTTGGCCGGATCTATATGCCAGCTTGGTAACGTTCGCTGGTGAGCAAGTGCACCCGCTCATTTTCCGCAATTGCGGGGTGCAGAACGGCCTACCACGCTTTCGCCAAACCACGTTCGGCGTAAATGATTTTCCGAACGATGAGGACCGCGCGGTTCGCGAGGTCGGCGCATTTTTTGACAAGATGATTCGTGATCGGAAAGTGCTCTACACCGCTCCAGGACCTTCGTGCGATTACGACAATGATGGCCGGCTTGATCTGTTCTTGCCTAATTGGTGGATCGAGGCACCTTCCCTGTTATTGCGCAACGAGACACCGAGTGGCAACTGGCTTCAAGTACAAATCGATTTGCGCGACGGCGGTACGCCTGCTGCACCCAATAAAAAGGTAAACCGCATGGGGATCGGCGCTCGGATCAACGTATACCAGGCAGGGAAACTCGGGAATGCTGCCGGGTGGCTCGGCTGTCGCGAGATGAGTGTTGGCTTTGGGTACGCATCCGGCCAGCCTGCAATTGCGCATTTTGGTCTCGGCACCGTGTCGGTCGTGGACCTTGAAATCGTCCTTCCTCACGGACGCGGTACCATAACGCGGCAGCAGGTCAAAACAAATCAGCGTATCGTGGTGACTCCGTGAGCTTGACCTCTTAGCGTTGAACGAACCACCTGCGTCGCACGGGTGTCTTAACGGAAAGGCCCAGAGGCGCAAAAGGAAAGGCGTGTGCGTCTCATTTGTAGCTAAATAATCTTAACGCAAAGGCGCAGAAGCGCTAACGACGACAAGACGTACATGTCAATTGCCTACTTGCGCATATGCGTTGAATGGAATAGGCCGCTCCCTTACGGTGGCGGCTCTGTTGAGCTATTGCTCGACGGAACGCCTTTTACCAAGAACCACCCGTATCGGCCCACATTGGGTTGGGCCGCCAAAGGCATACCTACCCCGGGCCCGGCAAATCACCAAATGATTTCATCTACCATTAGGCCGATATCTCGTTTCGATTCCTGCCGCGGAGAGAACGCAATTATTTGCGATGGCCCGCTTTTTACACCAAAATAGCACCTACAATCAAACGCATACACGCGTTTCGATCTGCGTTGTTGGAGCACTCGCAATCGGTTATCGTAACGGAATGAGCATTCAGGCAAACGCTTAGGAGTGTGTCGGAACGGAATTGGGCGAAATACTAGGAGGTATACTTCAATTGAATCAGCCTACCCGGGTAAGAATTCCATGGTTAGAGCGGTGCGGACTACGGTCCACAAGAGCAGGCAGCGGAAAGCCGATCAAAGATGCGAGCTGCTGATGACTACTTGTCAACGCATCCGGTACCGGCGTGTATGATTTACCATGTTCCATCGAATTACGATAATTGGCACACTGCTGGTTCACATTTTGGCTACGTGCACGCATGGCGTTTTTGTTTTGTGCGTGCACGGTGATGGCCAATCGGGGGTCGAATTTGCTTGGGCGGCCTGTTGTGCCGATGACGGTTGGGATTTTTCGATGCCTCGCCATCGGCGCACCGCTCCGGCGCGGCCGGTAGCGGTTGAACCGCCGAGCGCCGGCGGCGGATGTTGCGAACGCAAGTCGATGCAGCATTCTAATTGGTACTCAATCCCGCCGAGCGCCGGTTGGCGATTGCTCGAACGATATCTTGGATCGGAAGTTGGATCGCCGCTTCCATGCACGGATTACCTACTTGTCGTCGAACTGTTAGCTACGGATGCTAATAGTCGAAACGGCGTGTTTTCGCGGGTCACCCACGTGCAGGGCGAAAGTTTTGTTTTTTGTGGCGATCTTGCACCAATCGTTTCACGCACGTTTTGTGAGTCCCTGTTGTGTACTGAGTTCATTGCGGGCTGCTCGTGCCATCTTCGGTCGACCGTTTTACGCTGCTAATGGATGATTTTCTCCTCGATAGAGTCTAAAGCAGCAGACGAATCTTACTTCGGAAAGTTCGACGGTCTTCAGTCGCCTGAGTAGCAAATGAAGCCGAATTAGCGGGTCGCTTTCTGTACGTCACATCTTGGCTTGCGAGCGGCCCCAAAGCGAGCACATGTCGTGTTGTGCGAGGAGCGGCAGTAGATGCCGGTGTTACTATGAGCGAGCACTGTGCCCAGGACATAGAATTGGCTCATGCCTCTTTGCCCAAAAGCCTATCCGGTACGCCAGCGGTATTGGGAAACAAAGTGGTACTCTTGGGTCGCGCCTGTTGGAAATGGCTCAGGGAGTGGCTGGCAACAGTCGTTGTTTTTGCGCTGCTTGGCGGCCTGGCCTATTGGGGACACCATACGGGCTGGCAGTGGCCGGAAGTTTTGGACAGCAACCGATCGGCCACGAGCACCAACGACAACTGGTGTGCGGCTCACGATTGTCCATCATCGGTATGCGTCGAGTGTCGTCCGGATGAGTATCCACAACCGGATTACGGTTGGTGTCGCACACACGGCGTACATAACTGCGTGTTAGAACATCCGGATCTTGCGCAGTTACCCGAGCCACCAGCAGTGACCTTTGACGACCGGCAACGTATCGAACGAGCACTGGCTCTACGACAGCGGACCGAAAACAACTCGCGGTGCGAACTATACCGGCGCCGCGTGCAATTTGCATCAGCCCAGGCTATGCAGAAAGCCGGTGTCGATGTGGCGGTCGCCCAGCAGCAGCCAGTGATCGAGTTCATCGAGGTCAACGGTCAAGTGGAATATGATCAAACACGCGTCACGCAGCTAGGCTCTCCGGTAAACGGGCGCGTGTGGCGAGTGGAAAAGAGCGAGGGTGAGCCGGTCCATCGAGGTGATCTCCTTGCTTTGATCGATGCCGCGGAAGTCGGCAAGGCGAAATCGGACCTGATTCGAGCCCTCGCGATGTTAGAACAAAAGAAAAAGCTCTATGAAAATACCCTCGCCTTAGTGCGCGAGGGCGTCTACCAGAGTGGAGCGGCAAAACAGATCGAGGCTCAAGCGGCTTTGCGACAAGCGGAAGTTGACCTCTTAAGCGCCGAGCAGACTCTTTTGAATCTCGGGTTCGCGGTTCGAGCCGACGAGTTGTACGGCTTGCCGATCGAATCGCTTGCCAAACAGATGCGGCTCCTTGGGCTGCCTGCGACATTCATCGAACAGTTCGGCTCCGAAGTCGCTACCGCCAACCTTTATCCACTTCTTGCACCTCATGATGGCATTGTCGTCCAGCGGCGAGCTGTTCCGGGCGAGGTCATCGACAGCTTGACGACTTTGTTTGTGATTGCCGACGTCAGCCAGTTGTGGCTTACCCTCCACGTTCCGCAAGAACAGTTGCCTCTGGTCCGACCGGGACAGCCGGTTCGGTTCACTGTCGCCGATCAAACGCGAAGCATCTTTGGAAAGGTCTTGTGGATTAGCGCCGCAGCCGATCCGAAAACACGTACCGTGCCTGTTCGAGCCGTGCTTGCCAACCCAGAAGGTAAACTGTCAGCCGGCCTGTTTGGAACGGGTCAAATTGTATTGCGTCATGAGGAAAAAGCGTTGGTGGTGCCCAAAGAGGCGGTTCACTGGGACGGTTCCTGTTACGTGGTTTTTGTGCGGAATAAGGACTTTTTCCAACCACAGGCTCCGAAATGGTTCCAAACGCGCACCGTGCGACTTGGGGCGCAGAGCAGCGACTGGACTGAGATCATCGTCGGCTTGTTTCCCGGAGAGGTGGTGGCATCGAAAGGCAGCGACGTTCTTCGCGCAGCGCTCCTGAAAAATAATCTCGGTGTCGGGTGTACGGAGTGCCATTATTAGCAGTCCAGTTTGGACTGCTGGCTGGCATAAGAGCAGTAGGTGGTGGAGATCGATTGGTGTTCGAACGCATCATTGCATTCTCCCTACGGCACCCAGTGCTTGTTATGGCGACCGTCTTGGCAGGCGCAGCATTTGGCCTGGCCGCACTTCCGTATCTCGATATCGATGCTTTCCCTGACACCACTCCCGTACAGGTGCAAATTAATACCCCGGCTCCGGCGTTGGCAGCCGAAGAAGTAGAACAACAAATCACGTTCCCTATCGAGCAAGTGATGGGAGGTTTGCCCCGATTGGAAAAGTTGCGCTCGGTGTCCAAATTTGGATTATCTCAAGTTGTCCTCACATTCGAAGACGGCACCGATATCTACTGGGCACGACAACTGGTTAATGAGCGCCTGGCTGTGGTCGAGCTCCCACCGGGAGTCGAACGACCGCGATTGGGGCCGGTCTCCACCGGACTGGGCGAAGTACTTCATTATATCGTCACACTCAAAGACGTGGACATAAGCCGGCTGACACCGCAGCAGCGACAAGAGTGGCTGACGTATTTGCGCACCGTCCACGACTGGGTCATTAAACCACAACTGCGCAGTGTCAAGGGTGTCGTAGAAATCAACAGTTGGGGTGGGTACGAAAAACAGTACGAAATCCGTGTCGCTCCCCAACGGCTGGCCAAGTACAGCCTGACCTTTCACGATGTGGTGCAAGCCATCGAGCGGAATCACCGGAACGTTGGTGGTGGGATTGTCCGGCGCGGTCAAGAAATGCTCCTCGTACACGGCATGGGACGGGCTACACGAATTGAAGATTTTCAACACATTGTCGTCACAGCTGATCAGGGGATTCCCATTCGGATAGCTGACGTTGCCGACGTAACCGTTGGTCATGCCTTACGGCATGGCGCGGTGACGGCTAATGGGCAAGGGGAAGTCGTGTTGGGTCTTGGATTCATGTTGATGGGAGAGAGTGCGCATCGTGTGACGCGCCGTCTCATCCAGCGCCTCGAGGATATCCGAGCAAGCCTACCTCCGCACGTACAAATCCAAATAGTCTACGACCGCACCGAACTGGTCGATCAAGTACTGGAAACGGTTCGCAAGAACTTGTATGAGGGAGCAATTCTCGTCATAGCCGTATTGTTTGCTCTCATTGGAAATTTTCGTGCGGCACTTATTGTTGCTCTTGTTATACCGTTAGCGATGCTATTTGCTTTTTCAGGAATGTTGTACTTCGGAATTGCTGCCAGTTTGCTCAGCCTCGGTGCTATCGATTTCGGGCTGTTAGTCGACAGCTCTATCGTGCAGGTTGAAAACTGCGTGCGATACCTGAGCAAAAACGGCGCCGTCAGGCAAAACAAGCGAGAGCTTATTTGCAAAGCCGCTAACGAAGTGCGCAGTGCCACCGTTTACGGTGAATTAATCATCATGGTTGTCTATGTACCGATTCTTGCGCTGGTGGGCATCGAAGGAAAACTGTTTCGTCCCATGGCAATAACCGTATTATTGGCGCTTGGTGCCGCATTGGTATTGTCGATCACGTGGGTTCCAGTTTTGACCAGTCTAATAATACCCGCACACGTGACTGATCGCCTTCCTATTCTTATGCGGTTGGCGCACGCGGTGCATAATCCGATGCTGCGTTTTTGTATGAAACAAAAAGCAGTTATTGTCGGCCTTGCGCTGATTGTGCTTGTTTTCAGTTTTGGGTTCGTGGCTCCTCATCTAGGGGCCGAGTTTGTACCGCGTCTTTCCGAGGGGGCACTGGCGATCAATGTGGTACGTCTGGCAGGTACCGACTTGGAAGAATCGATCCGTTATAACACCCAGATGGAAAAACTGATTCTGGAGAATTTTCCCGACGAAGTGCGGCATGTCTGGAGCCGCATCGGCACGGCAGAAACTGCCACGGATCCGATGGGAGTGGAACTAACGGACATCTTTGTGAGCTTGACGCCTCGGCATCGGTGGAAAAAGGCTCGCACTCAAGAGGAACTCGCCGAGCTGATCAAAAAACAACTCCGGCAGATGCCAGGCCAGCGGCTGGTGTTTTCTCAGCCCATTGAACTTCGGCTTAACGAAATGACTTCCGGCGTGCGTTCCGACCTGGGAGTCAAGGTTTTCGGAGATGATTTTCAACTACTTACGGCAAAAGCCCAGCAGATCGAGCGCATTCTTCGGTCCCTACCCGGCAGCGCTGATGTTACGGTGGAACAGTGGACGGGCCAACCCGTCCTTGAAATCAAGCTCAAGCAGGAAGAAATCGCTCGTTATGGTCTTTCCGCCTCGACCGTACTGGATGTGGTCGAATCGCTCAGCGGAAAACCGCTTGGCGACGTTGTCGAGGGTCAGTTGCGTTTTCCTGTCGTGGTTCGTTTGCCGGAGGTATTTCGTACCGAACCAGAACGATTTGCCTTTATGGTTATCACGACGCCTTCCGGAGAAGAAATTCCGCTTGGCCGACTGACAGAGATTCGATTTGTTCGAGGCATGGCGACTATTATACGCGAATGGGGCCAACGGCGCATCACGGTTTCGTGCAATGTGCGCGGGCGAGATGTTGTTAGCTTTGTGGAGGAAGCCCGACAAAAAATCAGTCAGTCGGTGGTCCTTCCACCGGGACGATACCGGATCGAATATGGGGGCCAATTTGAACACTATCAAGCCGCCCGGCAACGTCTGATGATTGTTACTCCGATCGCCATCGGTTTAATTCTATGCTTGCTCTTCCTTACTTACCGCAACGTACTAGATGCACTCCGCGTCCTCACCGGCGTACCTTTGGGATGGGTAGGAGGTATTTTGGCTTTAGCAGTCCGGCAAATGCCGTTTTCGATTTCAGCAGCGATTGGATTCATCGCCATGTCGGGTGTGGCTGTACTGGATGATATGATGCTGGTTTCCTACATTCGCCAACTTCGCCGACAGGGCATGGCAGCAGACGAAGCGGTACGCGTCGCGGCTGTAACCCGCCTCCGCCCCGCGCTTATGACTACTTTAGTCGCCACTCTCGGACTTGTCCCCATGGCGCTCAGCACCGGAGTCGGCGCTGAAGTCCAACGTCCTTTAGCCACCGTCGTTATTGGCGGGGTCATAAGTGCCATGATTATGTCGCTGTTAGTAATCCGGGTATTGTATATCATTTTTGATGGTGTAGCCGTCGGCATTGTGTGGTTAGCCACAACCCTACTGGGCATTCGAGCTGAACAGTTACAGTGGCTTGTCGGCGACTACCGTCAAATTTCACACTTTACGCACGTCAAGGAAGATCATAACCCCTCCGAACAGAACAATCTCAGAGAGGAAACCATGACTATCTGAATTTACTGTTATGCCCGTGTTAGAAATGGGATAGTATTCTGGAGGTTGTAGTAAATAGGAGCTATTTATGCAGTCTACTATTCGGTTTGCGTGCTTATTTGTCGCTTTTGGCCTGCTTATCGGGACGGCAGCCTCCTGTCTGCGGACGAGCCGCTCCGACAGTCAACCGTCAGTCTCAGTACCCGAAGAGCGGGACGAGTTATCTCAGGCCGACAATTGGTGGTGTGTGGAACATGCGGTCCCGGAAGCAGTATGCAGTATATGTAGTGAGCAGGTGGCCGAGCAATGTAAGGCGCGCGGTGACTGGTGTGAAGCGCACGAGCGAGCTGATTCACAATGCTTCGATTGCCACCCGGAGTTTCGAGAAAGATTTGCTGCGATCTACCGTGCTAAGTACGGTACGGAGCCGCCCTCGAGCGAAAAACTACAAGATCCCATTGGGGCTCGTTAGTACCCTCCTATGGCTGATTTCACGACCCATCAGGCTCGACTCGTGCCATCGCCGGACGGCTCGGATGATTCAACGCAAAGACACCGAGTCGCAACGGCGCAAGGAGGTTTAACGCAGAGGCGCATGAAATAATGACATAGGCAAATCCATGGTCTCATTGCGACTCGCCGCCGTGGCGTTTCATGCCGGGTTGAGGGGCCGCCCCGTTACGGTCGCGGCTCTGCTGTGGGGTCGCTCCGTTACGGTTGCGGCGCTGCTGGGGTGCCGCTTCCTTACGGTCGCCGCTACTGTGAAGTAGTGGCGGGATATACTCTCGTTGGACAAAGCGAAACGCGGAACACATAGGATTTCCTTACCCATTGTCGGAGAGCGATAGGGCCAGCCGACGATGTATAGGGTAACCAACGAAAGATGCGATAGAATATCAACGCGCCTTTCAGGGAGTTAGACCGATGATGCAAGACGCGTTGGATGCATGGCACCACGGTCATTCTTTTGGCCAAGAGATTCCTAGGCCAGGAGAATGGCGGACCATAGTCGTGATCGTGCTCACCAGCACGATGATGGTTGTCGAGGTTGTTGGTGGATGGTGGTTTGGCTCAATGGCCTTGTTAGCCGATGGGCTACACATGGCCTCTCATGCCGCCGCGCTTAGTATTTCGGCATTTGCCTACATTTATACGCGACGGCATGCTCATGATCGTCGCTATAGTTTTGGTACCGGCAAGGTTAACGCTTTAGGAGGCCACACCAGTGCGGTGCTCCTTTTGGTCTTTGCTGCCCTCATGGTGTGGGAAAGCCTAATGCGGATGCTGAATCCGGTTCCCATCGCGTTTGATCAGGCGGTCGTCGTCGCGGTAGTAGGTTTAGTGGTAAACGGAGTGTCAGCGCTTATTCTGCGGCATGAGAGTGCCGAAGGTGATGAGAACTTATATGAGGACCGCGCAGCACATCTGCCGGTAGAAACAGAACAGCCTACTGGGCACGACCACAATCTTCGGGCCGCGTATCTGCATGTGGTAGCAGACGCAATGACATCGGTGCTGGCTATTGTCGCGCTACTGGCCGGCAAATGGCTCGGCTGGACATGGCTCGATTCGACCATGGGTATTGTCGGCGCGCTGCTCGTGGGTCGCTGGTCCTTGGGCCTGTTGGGCACAACAACCGCAGTATTGTTGGATCGCCAAGGTCCCAAATCTCTTGAGGAGCTCGTGCGGCGTTCGATCGAAGGCACCGAGCAAGCGCGGGTGACCGATCTCCATCTGTGGTCCATCGGGCCCGGCATATGGGCCGTCGAGCTAGTCGTCGTAGCCACCCAACCTCAAGCTCCTGACTACTACAAGTCGCTGCTACCACGCGAGCTGGGCCTGGTGCATGCAACCGTGGAGGTACACCGGTACGAGCAGGGGAACGGGACATCGACTGCCTGTTCGGACGTTGGTCGCGACGTGCGTGAGCCGTCTTCGGAACCGGATGGCTAGCCGGTGGGGTACGGCAGATGCGGCGGTTAAGAGCCACCGCGAGCCGTTGATACCCACCCCTTACCGGGCGCGGTACACCGCCGTTTCCATAGGTGCTGCACAGCTACTAAGAGCCGTGCAATGCGATGGGCCATCCCAAGGCGCGCTGGAGCCGAAATTGCGCCTCGTTGTAATCGAACAACGTGCGCAAGTAATCCCGCTGCGCTTCGTCCAGCGCCTGCAACGACTGAAGCAGTTCGATGGGCAGTCCCTGGCCTCCCTGAAGTCGAGCCAAATTCCGTTCGTAAGAGCTAATGGCTGTTTCAACGCCGCGTTCGGCTATCTGAATCTGCGATAATCGCGAGCGTACCTGCGTTGCTGCCTCCATGACCTCACGAGCCACCTGATCCATACGGCGCGTCTGCGTAAAAAGCATCTGCATATACCGGGCATGGGTTTCATCCAGGCGAGCCTTTTCGCCCCATCCCAGATTCCGAATCTCCCAAAATACAGCAGCATCGAGGTCGAATCGACTTGCCGTGTTGTCCACCGATGAGCCGATTCCTCCCCCGAAACCCGATTGGCTAATCGCCAGTACCACGCTCGGCAGCAATGGTGCCCACCGCTTGCGGCGGTAACGCAAAAGGGCTTCCTGCACTAAATGGCTGGCTTCGGCTAGTTCAGGCCGGTTCTCTAAACCTGTAGCGACCAACTGAGCAACCGGGGTGTCACCAGAGACTAGATCGATCGGCACGAGAGCTGGCTCCTCAGGGGTGATCATCACGGACGGGTCCACGCTCAGCAGCTCGGCCAAGCGAGCCGAACTGACGCGGATTGCCTCCTTGGCCCGCAATAGCTCATTTTGCCGACGTGCCAACTCGGTGCGCGCTCGATCGGCATCGGCTGGTGCTCCTTGTCCAGCCTGTGCAAATTGAGCCGTGAGGTTGGCCAACGTTTCGGCTTTTTTCAAGGTCTCCTCGGCGATACGCTCACCCTGTAAAGCACGTAACAGCTCCAGATAGGCAAGCGCCACAGACAACAAAGTGTCCTCGAACACGGCGTCGCTGGCGTGCGCGCTGGCCGAGGCAGCCTGCGCAGCAATCCGTGGTTGGAAAAGTGCATCGGCCGTTTGAAATTGTGCAGCTACGCCCGGAAGCACAGACGTTCCGGCTCCAACGGCACCTAACCCGAGCCCGGCTTGTAGAGAAGACCGGTTTACATTCACAATTCTGCCGTCGGAGGCTTGGAGATTCCCGTCATGGTGTTGTTAGCTCGTCCCCGCCCGTAACGTCGGCAACCACAAGCTCCTGGCACCTTCCCATCGAGCATAGGCTTCGCGATAGCGTGCTACCGCCAACGCTATTTGGGGACTTTGACCGCCAGCAAGCTCTAAGGCCCGGGCCAGGTCTAACCGGAGCGTTTGATGTTCCCCGGTTTGGTCCGGATCGAGTAGCTGGGCATCGACGCCCCCGACGGAAGTCACGTGTAGATCGCACTTGGTACCTTTGTCCGCCGTTGGTAACTCGGTGCTGACTTCTGTGGCCGATTCACGTCGCTGCGGCACCTCTGTGACCGCGGCAACTGCGTCCCCGTGATCTAACTTGTGGAGGGGAATTTCTTCGGTCCACGCGTTGGCCTCTGGCCCTTTTGGCGGACAAACGACGTCGCGGTGCGCGCAGCTAGCCGCTGCTAAAACCGATCCAGCCAGCACACACCAGCAAGTTTTTGACATTTGGTAAAATCCATAGAATGGTCGCGTGCAGAAGGTTCTACCAAACCGTCACAATTCCGCTAATGCTCATTATCGGCACTCAAACTTCAGTCCGTTGATCCCAACGTGGTAAATTAGGACACATAACGCCGTGCGTGCGCCTCGATTGCAGGTGGGACGTAGTTGTAATTTAGTCGCGCATCGCTTCTTTTCGCTCGATCGCATTTAAAGACGGGTAATGGAATGGCGCGTGCTCTACATGGCGATTGATGTAGTGAGTCGAAATCGGGCTCTAACTTTTCAGAGCCGCAACCGCTAAGGAGCGGCACTCTACGAACCACCTCCTTTCATTGGATCGGGTTGCGAACCTACCTCTACAGATCGCGCTTTACCCAGGTGCACTCAGCTCGCAGGGCTCTCGCAACGGATGGAGATTCACTTGTGCGCCGGGCCTGCCTTTTTAAGGCTCACGACCTGTGTGCGTTACTGCTCCAGTGACGCACGCTCTTTTGCTAGCGTAACGAACCCGCTCATTGGGCATTAGCTGATAGCGTTCGTTTACGCCAAAGATGCACGGGGTGTGGGGTAGTCCACTTAGCCATGTCGTTTTTAAACACCCGGCGCTAATGCGCTCGCCAACGAATCCCCTCCGGATAGGGAAGGTGTACCACCACACCGGCCGCTGATCAACCGACAAAACAAAGGTAAGATCAGAAACATAATGAGGAATCTAGATGGCGCGTACCACGACCTTGGGGACAGGCCCTTAGGGCTTCTGGACAGGGTCACGAGCCCGGGGACAGGCACTTAGGGCTCGGGGACAGGCACCTCGCTAATTTGGTTTGGCAGTTTGCAGGAACTCGGAAAAACAGCATAACAAGTTAACTTGGTGATGATGGACAACAAACGCACTATGGAAAAGAGTTCGACGTGAGACCCCGTTACATCGCCTGAGCTGCCCATGGCCGGCAGTTTGGTGAGCCTCCTCGGTATCAAGTCGTTAGGTCGCGAGAACCGCCGCGGAGGCGGTCGCGTGCTATCGTTCGGACCGCAGTTTTTTACGAGTTTAGCTATCAATACGTGCGCCTCGCGACGGGACTAGTCGTGGATGGGACAGGCGGTTGACACCAAAACTTTTTTCATCAGGTCACAGCCGCCGCACGAAGTTGTCGCGGTACCAATTGAGTTTATTGCTTACCTACATATTTAGCGCACACACCATTGCGGACGTGTTCTGTCCTGAGCACGGCTGGTGATGGACTAAAGGAAGGGCGCAATTTTCACACTGAGTCAAAATCGGAAATTTGGTGGATGAGAAAAAGCTTGCGTAAGAGTACAGTCGGTAAATCCTTAGCTCAATTCGCCAAAATGGGTGGCGTTTGCGTCACATGTGTAGGCAAAATGATTAAACGCAAAGCGCTAACGCACAATGAAGATTGCGTGTACATTTCGATCGCCCACGCGCGCCTTTCTGTCTTTACGCCTTGGCGTTCCGACAGTTCGTCGTGATCTCACCGCTGATCAAGACGCACACACGTGCATCGACTAAGCGGTACATGGACGTTAATAACTGATCTTGTTACGCGTTCGAAAACGCGGAGCAAAATGATACGTATCCACTATGGGCCTAGCCATGACTGCCGCTCTAGGGAATCACCAAAGACATGGATTTCGTCACCCTTTCGGACATTGAGATCGTAGCATTGGTGCTGCGCGACGTGGTTGGCAACTAGGGTCCATTCGACAAGAAAACAGTGACGATTGCGTACATACCCGGTCGGAT
Organism: uncultured Pirellulaceae bacterium; assembly: GCA_964425225.1. Lineage (GTDB taxonomy): Bacteria > Planctomycetota > Planctomycetia > Pirellulales > Pirellulaceae > BPJU01. The sequence continues at coordinate 13,914 of CAYRMD010000010.1, forward strand.
AGTGCCTTGTGGGTTTTGCAGCTCGACTTGGTTCTGCAACGCACGTGCCACCGGATCTAGCAGCCAAGCAGTACGGGATACCTGGCGTCAATTTCTTTGTCGGCCAGAGCCGGGATGCGTATCAGAGCACGGTTGCCTTTGGCGACGCGAGCTGCTTCCCGCTCAGGAACCTCCACTACGACTCGGACTCGATCTGTACGTGCGATGACGAAAAGGGGGCGAGTGCCATTACTCTGAGGCGATCGGACCAGGTGTCCAGGGTCGACCGCTCGTTGTGTGACGACCCCAGCAAAGGGTGCAGCAATCTTTCGGTAGGCCAGTAGGGATTCGATATGGTGCAGAGCAGCCTCGGCCACTTGTTGGCGAGCCAGAGCAACGGCGTGATCTGCTTCGGCTTGTGCGACCTGGGCTTCTGCCTCCTGGAGTTGGGCTTGGCATACTTGTATGCGAGCGAGCGCTTCTTGGTGCGCGGCCTGGGCAGCTCGGTACTGGTAGCGGGTTTCATCGACGAGCTATTGGCTCAGCGATCCGTTCTGGGCCAATTCACGGATACGCTCGAACTCCGCTTTCCAGCGCTCGAATTCACCCTCGGCGCGCTCTAATCCGGCTTGGGCTTCCGCCACACGAGCCTCTGCACCTTTCTGGGCCATTTGGCTCACCCGCTGTGCTTGGGCCGCCTGAAGCACCTGAGCTGCCGCTTGTACTAAACTGGCCTGGGCTTTCTTCGATTCTTGTTCCATTTCAGGTACCGACAATTCGGCCAACACTTCCCCCTCCGCAACGGAATCACCGATATCGACCAGCGGTAGCTCGTTTGATGTGCCGTCAGGACCGATGGTTTTTCGGGTTTTCCGCACATATCCATCGATCTTGGCGAACAGCGGAGTTTGTTCGTACGGTTCAATATGACCAGGCTGCGTGGTGCTGGCCGGCTGCGAATTGGGTTGAAGAGCGTCCGATGTTTGAGCGGACGGCGAGGAAGCTTGGGTAGTGGGACTCACTATAGCATCGGATGCCTGTTTTTCCGAGGTTGTCGCTGCAGCCGGTCCATGACAGCCAGTGCAAAACAGGATGCAGGCGACCAAAGCTGCTTGAGCAAAAAGTGCGATGCCGGCTCTCATCCGATTTGTCCTCCACGAGCGTGCCCGGTGGCAGGCCTGTGGGCATCGAAATACGCGCTCGTGGGATCATCGGGATCTAAAGATCCAGTTCTACCTGAGGCAGTGTGTTGCACCAGGGCAAAAACGCAAGGAAGGACAACGAAGGTAGCCACCGTTGCGGCTGCCAGGCCGCCGATAACTGCCCAGCCTAGCGGGGCATTTTGCTGGCCCGCCTCGCCAATAGCCAGGGCCATTGGCGACATGCCAGCGATCATCGCACAGGTGGTCATCAACACGGCCCGCAATCGGGCGCCGGCCGCCTCGGTCACGGCTTGAACTGCGTCGATTCCCTGCCGCCGATCGTTCTCCGCAAATGTTACTAGGAGGATCGCGTTTGCCATTGCAACACCGACAGCCATAATCGAACCGATGACGGACTGGAGGTTGATGGTAGTTCGTGTGGCGAACAACATCAAAACGACTCCGGCAATCGCGGCGGGCGTCGTACTAACCGTTACCAGCGCCAGGCGGAGGGACTGAAAATTCGCCGCCAGTACAAGGAAAATCACTGCGACCGCTAGAAGTAACCCGACAGTCAAGCCGGCCAGGATTTCTTGAAGCGGCGGGACTTGTCCCCGGAGTTCGACTTTTACCCCTCGAGGCGGTTGGCCAGCACGTTCCAGGGCACGTCGCACCTGCCGTGCCACACTGCCCAGGTCGGTACCTGCCACGTTGGCTGTCAGGCCAATTTCACGCTGCATATTGTATCGGTCTAGTTGCCCCGGCATGGTCCCCTGGCGGATATTCGCCACGTCACGTACACGTACCGCAGTGGGTGTGGTACCTCGACCGTTGACTTCTCCATTCGCAATATGCGGTCGATACATGCGCACCGGAAGTGCCGCCAGTTCTTCGACCGAATCGATCGATTCCATCGAGGAGTCGGGACGCACGACGGCCCGTGGCAGTTCGATCTGCACCTGATAACCCCGTCCACTCTTCGAATCGGCCCAGAAGATGGGCACCGTAAATCGGGTCGAGGATGTAGCTGCGACCAGTGCATCGGCTACATCTTTGGGTGTCACGCCGGCCAAGCCGGCGCGCTGGCGGTCCACCTGCACTTCGACTGTGGGATAATACAAAGATTGAGCAAATCGGAGGTGGCGCAGCGCCGGTATTTTCGCCAATTCCGCATAGAGCTTTCCAGCATAGGCTCGGTTCTGCTCTAGATCCGGACCGATGACAGCAACTTCGATGGGTGTCGGAGCGCCGAAACTCATCACTTCGTTCACTATATCCGACGGCTCGAACGAGAATCGCACTCCGGCCAATTCGGGATCGGACTGGAACCGCTGTCGCAGTTGCTCCTGGAGAGTGGCAACGGTGCGTCCCGCTTCAGGCTGAAGATCCACCCACAGGACGGCTTCTTCCGGTCCGCGTGACCAATGGTGTACGGCATTGATTGGATAATTGGATAGCTGGACGGATTGGTACGCACACAAGCCAGAGTCATGTTGATATTCTGCTTGCCGACTAGTTGTTCGAGATGCTGGATGACGTGGAGCGTGAGCTGTTCTGTGCGCTGGAGGTGCGTGCCGTCCGGGGCTCGCAAACGGAGACGAAACTGGTTAGCTCCAACTCGCGGAAAAATATCCAATCCCAAGCGTGTTCCCAAAAACCGCGATCACCAATAGCGCGGTAGCCAAGTACAGTACGCACAGCGGTGTGCGGAAGCGAAGCAGTATTGCTAGGCAACGGCGATAAAGGGCACGAACGTGATCCAGAAAGCGTGCGTGACGCCGCGCCTGTTCCGCGCGACCTCGTAATAACCAAATCGACATCACCGGAACAAAGGTGCTGGATAGAACATACGAGACGACCATGGAAAAACCGACTGCCAGAGCCAGCGATGCGAACAACGACCGTGCAGCTCCTCGCATGAAAAAAGCCGAAATAAACACCGCCAAGATACAAACCATCGCCAAGAATCTTGGGCGAACCGTTTCGACGGCTCCATCGCGCACGGCTCTGGCCAAAGGAGCTCCTTTTTCCAAATGTGAATGGATATTCTCGATCGCTACAGTAGCCTCATCCACCAGGATTCCGATGGCCAATGCAAGGCCACCTAAGGTCATCAAATTGAGTGTCTGGCCCGTGATCTACAAGGAAAAAACGGCCGCCATGAGGGCCGGGGGAATGTTGAGCACGACGACCAGTGCGCTGCGCCAATCTTTGAGAAACCATAGAATCATGAGTCCCACGAGAACTGCCCTCAATAGTCCTTCGGTCACGACACCGCTGACCCCGCGGGTAACGTACGGTGTCTGGTCGAATTCAAAACTGACGCGCACGTCGTCGGGCAGAACCGCTTGCATCTGCGGCAACGCGGCTTTGATGGCATGGATAACCGAAAGGGTTGAAGCATCGGCCCGTTTGGTCGCCAAGATGTACACAGCACGCCGGCCGTTGACCAAAGCATAACCTGCCGGAAGATCCATATAATCCCGCACCGTGCCAATATCCCGCAAACAAATTGTGTGCCCCGCCTCGCTACGAATCGGTACGGTTGCTAATTCAGCTACCTCCTTCACAACAGAATTGACGGGCACGACCGGATACTTGTCTTAATGGCATATTGCCGGAAGGACTGATACGGTTGCTATTGGCCAACGCAACCGCTACCTCTTCAGGCGACATGCCGTAAGCTTGCATTCGCTCAGGATCCAGCGTCACGACTACCGTGCGCTGACTGCCCCAAACGGCGGCGGCGCAGAAACTCCCGGAAGTGCCGCAAACATGGGCCGCACGCGAAACAAAGCCAAATCTTGTATTTCCGCAATCGAACGGGTTTCGCTCGACAACACCAGCCGACCTACCGGCACACTCCCGGTATCGAACCGCATCACGAACGGTGATACGGTACCGGGCGGCATAAAGGCTTGAGAACGATTCACGTAGTTAATCGTTTCCGCCATAGCCTGCGCCATATTGGTGCCCGGATGAAACACCAGTTTCATCAACGCTACGCTATGTATATTGCGCGACTCGACATGATGGATGCCGCTGATGTAAAGAAAGTGATACTCGTAATAATTGGTCAAATAACCTTCCATCTGAGCAGGATCCATGCCGCCGTATGGCTGACAAACATAGATAAGGGGCATATTCAGTATTGGAAAAATGTCGACTGGTATTCCCCGCGGCATGGCATCGGGATACCGCCATCCGAGCGCTTGGCACAACGGCTTGCCGGTAGCCAGTAGGAATCCCAGCATCAGCCCCGCAATTGCGATCATTACCGTTATCGGGTAGCGCAGAAACGATCAAACGCATGGGAAGGTTATTTCTATGAACATCAGCTTCCAGAATTCGCCGTCAACTGCACCGCGTCTTGCAATACCGTAAACTAGTGAGCATGATATCGGAAGTCAATATCGAGACCGGATATTACGACGAACGGAGCGAGCCGAAAATGGATGAAAACCTGATGAAGTATCTCTGGGGCGGCTTTGTGCGACTCCATATTTTACATCATGCCGCCGAGGGACCCATCTGTGGCGTATACATGATCCAGGAATTAGCGCGTCATGGCTACCGTCTAAGTCCGGGGACGCTATACCCGATTCTGCACCAACTCGCCCACCGCGGCTATTTGCGTTGCGGGACCCAGGTTGTTGCGGGCCGCAGGCGCAAGAACTACCGGATTACTCCTGTCGGCAGAAAACTATTACGCGAGGCGCGCGAAAAACTCAAGGAATTGGCCGGTGAAATCCTGCAGAGCTCCATGCCCTAGTGCTCCAGTCGCTGTTCGCGTGCGTCGTGCTTGTCCGCGAACCACTGTTACCCTACAAGTCGCAGCTCGTTCGGAAAGCATCCTTCGCTAACCGCGTAGCTAGCGCGGGAGACATCAGGATTCACAGGCAACCGGTGTGCGCTTGATATTCGGTTGCGCTTCCGGAGAACGAGCACGAACGTCGATGGTGCCGGTAAGCAGCTTCCATAAGTCCCGACGGGGTGCCCTAAACCGATGGAGTGCCTGAACCGTACATCGACCGCGCATTTTCGTTCCCAAGGGCGGCAATAGGAACTCTTCCCAAACATCGGCTTGCGTTTTTGGCGAAATGTACCGATTGTTGAGCCGCAGAACTTTGCCGACAGCAGTTAAGTACTCTTCTCCGAGCAAAACGCGTATAATGTACCGTCCAACCAGGTTCTGACGGATCATAGGCTGTCGGAGATCCTTTTGTATTTGTATTGGTTGCCACCGGCTTTAGGACCAACGGCCGCACAGGGAACCTCTCCTTTTCAAACGAAAGGAAGTTATGGCCAACCGCCTTATCCACGAAACAAGCCCATACCTTGTTCAACATGCGCACAACCCGGTGGACTGGTATCCGTGGGGTGAAGAAGCCCTGGAAAAAGCTCGGCGCGAACAAAAGCCGATTTTTCTCTCGGTGGGTTATTCGGCCTGTCACTGGTGCCATGTAATGGAGCGCGAGAGCTTCGAGGATCCGGAGATCGCCCGCATGCTGAACGAATGGTTTGTAAGCATCAAAGTCGATCGCGAGGAGCGTCCGGATCTTGACCAGGTATACATGGGGGCGGTTCAGTTGCTTAGCGGCCATGGTGGGTGGCCCATGTCCGTGTTTCTGACGCCGGAGCTAAGACCGTTTTATGCCGGTACCTACTGGCCAGCCCGTGCGAGCCGCGGGATGCCCGGGTTCGATCAGGTACTTCGGGCCGTAGCCGAAGCATGGCAAAAGCGCAGGGAGCAAGTCGAACATGTGGCCTCGGAGGTAGCGCAGCGGCTGCGAGAAGTGCTGGCGGCTACGGCCCCCGAGCAACCACTGGAGCCCACCATCTTGGCAGAGGCCGCGCGCACAGCCGAGCGGCACTTCGATTTTCAAAACGGAGGATTCGGAACTGCCCCCAAGTTCCCGCATGCGCTGATGCTTCGCTTCTTGCTGCGCTACGGCCCACGCTCGGGCAACGATCGCTATCGGCAAATGGTCGAGCTCAACCTGGACCGGATGGCAGGCGGCGGTATCTACGACCATCTGGGAGGCGGATTCGCCAGGTACAGCGTCGACAATCGCTGGCTAGTTCCCCACTTCGAAAAGATGCTTTACGACAATGCACTCCTGTCGATGACCTACCTGGAAGGGTATCTGGCGACGGGCAATGAGGAGTACCGGCGGGTCGTCGAAGAGACATGCGACTACGTGTTACGCGATTTGATGGACTTGCAGGGCGGGTTCTATAGCTCGGAGGATGCCGACAGCGAGGGGGAGGAAGGGAAATTCTATCTGTGGACCCCGCAGCAGGTGCACGAGATTCTCGACCCCGACACCGCTCAACTTTTTTGCCGCATTTATGACGTAACGGACGTGGGAAACTTCGAAGGCAAGAATGTGCTCAATTTGTCCAAGACCTGGGAGCAGTATGCGGCGCTATGTGGCATCCCCGTTGACGAGTTAAAAGCGCGCATGGCCCATGTTCGGCGGCTGCTCTTTGAACGCCGTAGCGAGCGAGTCCGTCCCGGACGCGACACGAAGGTTTTGACGAGCTGGAATAGTTTAATGATCGACGCACTGAGCCAAGCTGGTGCTGTCCTGGGTCGGTTCCCCTACGTTGAGGCGGCGCAGAAGGCTGCAGACTTCATCCTGGAACACTTGACGGGCCCACAGGACCACCTCTGGCATTGCCGACAGGGACCTACTGGCTTTGTGCCCGGTTTCCTGGAAGATTATGCCGGTATGATCGTGGCACTCGTGAGTTTGCACGATGCGGACCAGGATGAAACGTGGATTCAGCACGCCCAAAGGTTTGCCGAGACACTGTTACGAGAGTTCCACGACGCCGCCGAGGGTGCGTTTTTCTACACGTCTTCTTCCCACGATTCACCTCTGGTGCGTGTCAAGGATTTTCAAGATACGAGCCTCCCCAGCGGGAACGGGTTAGCCGCTTGGGGGCTCATTCAATTGGGCCAGTTGCTCGACGAGCCGCGCTATCTGGAGGCGGCCCGCCGAACCGTGGGCAGCGCCGTACCGATCCTGCGACAGTGGCCGTTAGCTGCTGGCCAATTGCTCCTGGCATTAGATTGGCTTGTCGGGCCGATGCACGAGGTCGTCATCGTTGGAGATGCATCGCGACCGCCCGTTCAAGATTGGTTGACCCAGATTCGCCGTAGCCTGTGGATGCGGCGGCTGTTGGCGATTCGCAACCCTCGACTTCAGGAGCACTGGGCCCCGCGTCTGAACCATCTTTTTGCAGGCAGGCTCGAAGGTCCTGAGCCCGCTTGTTACTTTTGCAGTCAATACGTCTGTCAGCCTCCGGTACAGTCAACTCACGAGGTGCGTGCGGTGCTCGACCAGTTGGTTGGACAACCGGTGCCCCCCGCGACTTGAATCAACGGAAACGAAAGTAGCTCGGTGCTTCGTAAGCGTGGCCCTGCTCAAAGTCGTTCTTGGCCGGTTACTATTTGATAACGAGCATACTTATTGCGCAAATTTCTACAAAGCAAAATCTAATAGCCGTAACCGTAACGGCTGGGAGTGCCAGGTCCAAAACGGTTCTCGACACCCAGCGTAAAGGTCCAATTATGCATTGTGTCCAGGCCAGAACTGGAGACCGCGATGTTGTCGGTGGCATCAAACCTCACGGCAAGCCAACGCCCCACGTAGTATTTGCATCCGGCTCCAATCGGCAGGTGTAAAAGAGTTTCATCGAATTCTTGACCGTCGGCACTTATAAAGCGAAAACTTGCCCAACCAAGACCAACCGATAGAAACGGTCGCCACCGCGAATCACCCCATGGATAATGCATCAAGTGCAGATCGCTGTACCAGTGCCGCGCTATACGTGGTTCGCGGGCGGCGTTCTCATCAACCAAGTCGGGCCGGGCAAAAGCGAGCCGATATTCCCAGCCCCAGTAATGATCATGATCCCAGCCGATGCGATAACCACCGAAGACGTCGGTCTCTTGTGCTTCTTTTCCCTTGATCAGTTCGTCACCGGAAATCGAACCCACGAGCCAACCGGCGTGAAGTGGTCGATTTAACCAACTGGTTCCCTGCAGCGGCTTGCCCCACCCGACGTCTTTACCCGGCGCATCGGGGTCCGTGTACGTCATTCCAAGCCACCGGCGATAGGCGAAAACAGGAGCTCCGTCCCAAGAAGGTATAGGCAATGGCCAAATAGAATGCCCCGGATCGCTGACAAGTAAAAAATGATGCGGGGAGAGAGCGAGCGGGGCACTTGTTACATCGCTGTTCGATACGGCCATCGGAATCGGCAAATCAGCGCCGAGTTCGGTGGCAGTCCCAAAGAACAATAAGGGTAGCAGCACTCGGAACATTCTTGTTCGGCCTTCGGGAGTCCACACGATACGTATCACTCGCGTCGTAAGGCGGTTTGAAGAGCGTGTTCTGCAGCTTCTCGCGCCGCTTGTTCGGCTTCTGGATAGGGGGGACGTGCAGCTTGACGCAGTCGCGCGGCTAAGTGGCGCAGATCGTCCGCATCGGCATAGCGTGCTAAGTCTTCGAGGTCGGCTGCACATTGTTCCAACTGACGTGCGATTAGCCGAAGCTGGATGATCTGACTTTTGAACCCGCCAGCGAGCACGCTGCCCGTCGGTTCTCGACGTGCACCGGTTTCCGGAGCAAGCGACTCACTTCGGGTATTGTGATCGTGTTGCCGGGAAGAAATCGCAATGCGGCGCAAGGCGTCGATGAAGTCCTCTTCAGTGGCTCCAGCAGCTATACTTGCTTGGTCAATGGGGCTGCCCAAAGCACGACGCAAACGCAACAGTGTCTCGACCACGGACAATTCGCCCTCGGTGGCACAGCGCTGGTCAAATTCCGAGGCCGCCGGCGAGGAAATCGGTGGCGGTTCACTACCGACAGGGGTTCGAACCAATGTACTACCGTCTTGTCCTCGAGCGCCAACGGTTAGCGCAAGAACAATCGCCGCTAGGGCCGCCACAGCACAGGCGCCTCCGCGATACAACACCCGGATTCGAGAAGACCTTGCCTCTGGATTTAGCCATTTTCCACCTGACACATCGTGCATGCTTCCCTCCTTGCTCACAGGGTCGATTTACCCACTGCGCTTGAAATAGAGCTTCCGCATCGGAAAGGTCGATCAAGTATAGTAAACGAGTGGTCATAAACCCAAGAGGAAAACCGCAACCCGGGTGGGCAGCGGAACGGGTGTGTGCGTCTTGCTTGTAGGTGGGATTTTGGTGTAGCAGGCGGGCCATCGCGGAAGTTTCCCTATTTTCCGCGACAGGAATGGAAACAAGGTGTCTATCCTGATGGTAGATGAAATTATCGGTTATTTGCCCGGCCTGGCGTCGCTATGCCTTTTTTGACTGGACCCAATGTGGGCCGATGTGGGTGCATCTTGGCAAAGGCGTCTCCTTGAGGCAGGGGCCGAGAGAGCCACGACCCCGCGGGACCGGCCAATTCAATTGAACGCATGAGCGCCAGGAAGACTTCGTGTAGGTTCCTTCTGATCGCCTACGTGGCCTTCGCCTCTTTGCGTTATGCCGGTTCGTCGAAACCTACCTATGACTGTCTGTGTGCCGGGGCGCCCGACTGGCGGTGTTGCCGGACGCTCGGGTTCGACCAACGTTGGCGGTCAAGCGACGTATCAGAGCAGCTGGTTGAGTGGACCGACCGTGCGGTGCCGCCAAACGGTTACTTAACCCACTAGCCGCCGGTGCAAATTCCCATTCGGAAAACTGCCGTACAGCGATTTGGCAGCGTTTCTTTTGCTAGCGTCTTACAACATCTTGTTGGGCTTCGGCAGCTAGCGATTATCTCCGCCAATAAGCTACACCGCGTCTCAGCAATCTCGATAGTAAAAAGGTTTCCAAACGCCCGTGTCCAGCGACGTCGGCGTAGTGTGCCCCAAAGGGCAAGGTGTTTTAAAGCACCGTAACCGTTCCAGGAGAACGAGGTATACACAAGTGTGTCGATAATCATAGTCGTGAATCAAAGATGGTGGTACCGAGCCCGGGGACAGGCCATGCCGTCCCAGGGACAGGCACCATGGACAAGGGGACAGGCACCGCGGCCCTCGGCTTTGGTAATCTACGACACCTAGAAAGAGTCGCGAAAAATATAGATTGGCTATTTTGGAGAACACAGTAATATTGGAAAAAATCTGTTACGGCCTCCAGTAACGCAAATAAAACAGCCATTGTCGCGATACGGCGGCAAGCGGGTGCTGACATGGCTTACGTCGCGCTACATGGCGGGTTAGCGTGTTCGACGCAGTCGTTCGAGGCACGTTTTCTTCCGGGTATTGCTAGCACGAGATGTGGCGTGCGGTGTGACGAACCGTTAACGCTGTATGCGTCGGGATTGCAGTAGGTACGTGCGTCATCGGGAGTAGCAACGTACCTTAAAATCGCGTGTTTTTGAGAAAGCCTACTGCATAAGTTAATGTGCATCCCCTAGCCGTGGCCCGGCGAACCTGTTCCACCCGGGGAATAGACGACCTGTCGGAGCGGGTTTACAAGCCGACTCGGTGGAAGAAGCTGGCCCGATGCGCATAGTGCCGCTTCCTAAGGGCCGCGGCTGCCTAACGGTCGCGGCTCTCGAAAGCTATCCCTCTTCGGAAGCAATACGGAGAACCCCGGTGATAGCCAACTCGATTGAAGCCACGTCCTACCGACAAAAAAGGCGCACACACGGTGGAGGGTGCCCCACTGGGGCAAAGTCCATGGTTCGGGTTTTGGTATTGAGAGCGGATAGGGCTTAACGCAAAGACGCAGCGGCGCACAAGTAGCAAGGATAACTTTAGTAAGTGCTTCGGCTCGTGGGGCTTTGCGGCATTGTGTTCCGTAACACGGGTTTTCCCTGGCTTTTTGCGTTTTGCCGTCGCTGAGGCGCCATGCCTTCTAGCCTAGCCCCCTACGGCCGCCGCAAATGGGAAGTCGAACCGCTTAGCTGATAGGCCGACTTCCAATTGAGTAAAATGGTCGAGTGCTCGGAGCGGCAACTTAGGGGCGAATAATTCTTGCACAGGCGAGGTTGGAAGCAGCCGTTGAAAAACCCCCTGAGAAGCACGGGGAATTTCTGTTGCATTGGGCCTCGGCCGTTCTATCACGTCGGGAAAATGGCAAACATCGACCGTCGACATTGGAAAAAAGGAAAGATGCTGTGGTCGCTGTTCGGACAAAACTGGCATGCTGCTGTGGTCGTGAGCACTGGGTGGAAGGCAGTCAGGCCGGTAGCCGAATTATCTGTACGTGTGGCTCGATGATCGAGGTACCAGCACTGCGCGTGCTCCAACAGCTCGCCGGTCCGACGCCGCAGCCAGCGCAACAGGTCGAACACCCGCGGTCGACACCATCGACTGCGATGGCTAAAGTGTTTTCGGGTGTTTTGGCTGTGGCAGCGATGGGCTGCGCTGCCGTGGCCGGTGCCCTGTGGTTCGCTCGGTTTCAAATTGACACGCGTCGCACACCCGAAGATTATCTTCAGGCGGGCCGAAATGCCATTGATCGCATGACACCCGAGGAAGCACTGGCGTTATGGCGCTACTATCGCGATCAAGGGTTAATGCACGAACCGATTCCTGAACCGCTCCGCAATTGGGCTGTGGCGACCCAACTTACCCGATGGGCGCTTGGTGTTACGCTGGCAGCCAGCGTATTGGTTGGGCTGGCTGCAGTTGCGACCGTTTGGGCTAGGCGCCAAAGACATTCGCCAATTCAAGCGTCTTGAATGCTTGTAGCGGGCAGACGGATCGATGTGTGTGTCTTGCTTGTTGATGAGATTATTCCTTAGTTTCGCAGGTATAGTGTCCGTGTACCTTTTTCCGCTCAACCCATTGCCACCACATATACGGTCGATACGTGATTCCTGAAAAGGGCGTTCTGTTAAGCGAATGGAGTGATGTGACGCAGAGGCACCAAGACGCAGCGAAGATAACATCCAGCGTCAATGGCCTAACTGCGCCTTAGCGCCTTTGCGTTGCATTGGATTAGCGGACGGTTTGGCCGACGAACGGCTTATCCAGCCAGCCTTTCCGAAGAGTCCTGCTCCGGGTCGTCACGAAAATCGGCAATGCGCAGCATGGTCGGCATCCGCCTCCGTTCGGGAATGATACCCCGTGCACAGGATGCAAAAAACGAGTTGTATTCGGCCGCCGGTCCGTCTGGGAACAGACGGCGCAATTCGGACAGAATCGTGAGCCAAGGTTTGTCGCTGCGATAAATGAGTCGGTAAGCTTGTTTCAATTCAACCATCTGCTCGGCTGTATAACCGGCGCGCTTTAAGCCGACTAAATTCAACCCGACGACCCGGCTGGTTTCGCCATCTACGGTGACGTAAGGAGGCACATCGCGTGTGATATGACCCTGGCCTCCGACCATCGCACAACGTCCGATACGGCAGAACTGATGTACGGCCACCGCGCCCGAAAGATACGCGCGGTCATGTACCTGGACGTGACCGGCCAACAGGACATTGTTTGCCAGAATGGTGCAATTACCGATGCGGCAATCATGGGCAATGTGCGCGCCGACCATGATCATGTTATCGTCGCCGATTTCGGTGGTTCCATTGGGAGCGACGGCGCGATGGATCGTTGCGAATTCACGAATTTGATTGCGGGCTCCAATTCGCACCGTACCGATCACGGGTCCGGCGCGTAGGTGCTGTGGAGAACCACCTAGGCATGCACCTTCGAAAATATGATTCTCCGGACCGAGGATAGTACCAGACTTTAGGGTAACGCGCGCCTCGATAATGCAATCGTCCCCGATGACGACGCCGTCTTCCACCAGAGCAAATGCTCCGATCCGAACTCCTTTGCCCAGTTCCGCCTGGGGACTAACCAAAGCCGTTGGATGGATATTGGCCACGCGCGTCGATCCCTTAATGGTCGCCCGAAATCTGCTTGCCATCCCTTGCCGCTAGCAGATAGTTGATCTGTCGGCCTTACGGCCCGCGTTGTCTCCTAGCAGCCGGACGAGCGGACTAACTCGCGTTGTGGGCCCTCTTATTGCCGAAGCGGTCTTACTTTGTCAAGGCGAATTCTCATACCAACCCGGTTTCATGCCCAGTGCGGCAACCAGTTCTTCAGTGGCCTGTTGGAAGTGGCTCGGCAATTCGAGCCATGGCGCACATCGGCACAAGGCATGCGGATGCACTCTCTTGAGATTCTCACCCAACTCCATCTGCAAATCCGAGTATGAACAACCCCAAAAGAAGTGGGCGGCAATTCGTAACGGAGGATCGACAGTGGCAGTCGCTGACGATTCCCTACGTGTTTCTGGAGTTAACAATTCGTCGATCGTAAGGAAAACAACTTGCCAACGTTCCCGAGCCTGAAGCTTTTCTACTTGCTCGACACACACAACTAATCCGGCCAGGGCCGATTGCCACTTAGCCTTGGTGCGCGGCGGCCATTGCCGTGCCACCAGCCGCGCTAGTGGTTGGCAGTTATGCCAATGCTGCCAAAGTTGGCCAAGCGTACAGCCAAACCGAGGATGGCGCCAATCGGCCGCGATTTCGATCGCCGGTTCCAGAACGAATCGACGAAAGGCTAAACGCGGATGAGGAACGACCAGTTCGGGCCGTTCTTCTGTCTTCTGGTCATACAGCAGTATGTCGATGTCTAACGTGCGAGGGCCCCAACGGACTGTCCGTTGACGTCCCATTTGTTTTTCGATCTGTTGACACTCCTGCCACGTTTCGTGGAGCGGCAGATCGGTGTGTAGATAGACCACACCGTTGACGTAATCCGGCTGTCCCCGGGGACCACCGACGGCTGAGTAACGATGCCAGTGGCTACGGGCATGTAGTTGGCCGACGCGCGTAGCGAGTAAATCCACGGCGGTTTCGAGTTGAAGATAAGGATCGCCGAGATTCGAGCCGAGCCCCAGCAACAATGCGGCCATAATGAATACTCATAAAGCACGGAGGGCCATGCATCCGCAGAGTTGACGCGCAACCATGATTATAGAGGACGCACACGGCGAACCGGTATAATGAGGTGCACGCGGCTTTTCGCGTACCTGGCTCGAGAAAAACACTGGGGTGGGCGTCCAGGCCGCGGGCTACGCCGGCTGTCGCATCCCTCAGTCGCCGCCCCCCAGGAAACAACCTATCCGCCTCGGCTTAATCCTGCGCGATTGCGCTGCGAACCTTGGTGGCAAAACGGTTTCGGTCACCGCGACTGGCGAACCGACCGACTGCTGACCGACAGCGGTGGCTTTCCGAGTCGCGCGGAGCATAGTTTTCGACCGCCTGTCGCGATCTGTCAAGTTCGTTAAAACTTTGAGGTAGGGTTATCTAACCGGCAAGAGCTTTTTTGCATGGTAAAAATGCAATAATTAGCTTAAGAAGCTACGGGCCGCGTAGCCAAGCTTGGCTACGGGTGATTGTGAAAAACTCGTTGGTAGGATTCGCGCTTGCCACCGCTTGCTGGTAAAAAACGCTTGGAATACTTGAGCCCGCGGCAGATTTTCCGCAAAGCTCGCCGCGCGCTTATCGCAAAGCTCGCAGTGGTTCGGCCTGCCACATGGGCGATGGCCGCAAGTCTGGTAAGTGCCTCAGGAGCGATTCTAGCGCTTGTTGTGCTCGTGCCAGACCGTTCTCTTCCAGCGCATCTATCGATCCTGTTCTTGGCTGTCGCTATTTCCGCTTGCGCTGCGGCGTTCTCATGGTGGTATGTCGCACGCCGCAAAGGGCGATGGGCATGGTATCGGCGTTGGCGCGCCGAGCGGCGGCGGCTGCGTGCCGAACGGCACCGACTGGCTGCCGAACGAGCTGACTGGACAGCATCGCTCGAACAATGGACCGCCCAAATCACCTCGCGCGAAAAACAACTGATCAACCGCCTGACCACCTTCCACGAATGGATGGAGTTTCCCCAACCAATTAGCCTGACCGAGGCTGAAAATGATGTGGCGAGCTGGATACAGAAAGACCGTCAATTGGTGGAGTTGCTCCAACGCCAAACTGAAGCGTTCTTCCAGAAAGTATTGGCGAATGCATACTTGGAGAACAATCAGTTACAGTGGGCCCGCATTCGTGACGATGCCATCGGTTTGATACGCCAAGTAGCACGCCTGTATCGCCCGGAGGTCGACGAACCGCTCTTGGAGGTAAGTGTCGAACAGATCTTGCGCTCAGCCAGCCGTGTGTGTCTGCAAATGCTGATCGTCTTGGATCGGCTGCCACTGGATGTCAAACAATACAATCTTAACCGATTGTACGGTTACATTCGGTCGGCCGTGAAGGCATACGGTATCTACAAAGCAGCCGAGCCGTATTTGCCCTACGTTAGTTCTGCCTATTACCTTGGGCGAGCGGCCATGGGAGCCAACCCGTGGCTGTTGAGTGCTTGGTGGCTCGTGGGTCGGCAGAGTCAACGGTGGGTCAAGCAATGGGCCGGACGCTTTGTCGAGCGTCAGGCACTGGCATTGTTGCGGGATGTGGTTCACCTGATTGGGTATGAAGCAGCGGCAGTATACGGAGGCGACTTTTACCACCGTGACGCCAATTGGATTTATGGCGTGGAACTGGTGGAACTCATGAGAAGTGTCCCATTGGCGCCGGATAGTTTTCGAGCAGCGTTGAATGAGTTAGGCCGATTGCCTCTGCGCAGCGAATATGATCGCGTGTTTTTGTATCGCGCGGTGGCAGTGCGACAATCGGCGGATCCGGATCGCTATCGTCCCCGCGAATTGCTCACCCCGCAAGAGCGCCAGTCAATTGGGCGTCGATTGGAAAACTTCGCACACGCGTTCTGGGTTCACGGAGACCTTTCGCAATGGACTCGCTGGGCTCAACGTGCCGAAGAGCGACTGGGAGTTCGATTCAGTTTTCCCTGCCAGGAGCCTCTGCCACCCGAAGAGCAACGGATCGAGGCGGTCCGCTCCCTGGCAAGTTACCTGCTGGATCGAAAAGAATGCGAGCTGTCAGCTATCGAAACGTGGCTGACGAATACCCAGTGTTGGAAACGCCTGAGCACCGAACAACAGGCTGCGATGCGCGAGGAGCTTTTGCAGAATCCACCGTATGTGTTCCTCCTGCCGATGCTCGAGGTTCGTGGTCCGGAGGTGGAACACTATTGGGCCGACCTGGTGGAGCTAGCCGTGGCCGTACCGCCGCACTTATTTGATTTGGACGATTTGCTGGCGGAAACAGCCGCTTATTTACACCGCGAAACATCTGCCGTTCGGTACCGCTTCGACCAGGCTCTGCGCCGCCGTCTGGAAACTATCCTTGCCACGCCGGACGCCTTGCGCTGCGATCCGCCATCAGGGGTGGTACGTGCCGTGCTGGAGCTTACCGCGGATCGGCCTGGTGTGGAGTTCCTTTATCCGTGTGTCATTCGAGAATCGAGCGCAATGGCCCAAGCTGTCCTCGAATCGCGTTTCGGGCGATCCGCCTGGCTACTCGGTACCGAGCAGCGTTTAATCGTCTTTTCTGTTTCTCCGCAAGGATCCCGCATGTTGTGGACTTCCGATACGCCGATTAACCTGCGGCAATATGAAAGTTGGATCGGTTCCCGCTATCTGCTTGACGGGGGCCAATGGATCGATCCGGCCGACGTCGGTCGCTCCATTTGGGTACCGGCACCACTCTGGAAATCTCGAGCGGATTATTGGCGGCCCCTATTGAGTTCGGCTCTTGTTCGACAAACCGAAAGCTGAGAATTCCCTCCGAAAGTCTAGAATTCCCTCGAAGACTTGTACGGGACTCCGAGCCGGTTTAGCATGAGGGGTGTAGGTGGTCAGGGCGTTGACCGCCTGTGGGTGCTAGGTAGCCGTAGAAAGGAAGAGGCGTTATGTCAAGTCCTGCGGTTGGGCGGCCGTTAGAGTTGTTACTAATCGAAGACAATTTGATGGATGCCCAGGTTGCTATCCGAGCCCTGCGGGACGGTCAGGTGATTCACCGAATGACGTTAGTCGTCGACGGCGAAGAGGCGCTAGAATTCTTGAAACGATGCGGTCGGTTCAAACGTGCGCCTCGTCCGGACATCGTCTTGTTGGATCTCTTCTTGCCGAAACGCAGTGGCTTGGAAGTACTGGCAGAAATTCGGCAAGATCCGGAGTTGCACAACCTGCCGGTTGTGGTGTTGACTACCAGCGAAGATGAAGCCATGCGTGCCGAGTGTGAGCGATACGAAGTGGATTGCTACCTCGTGAAACCCGTCAACCTAGAAAAATTCATCCGAGTGGTTCAGCAAATCAAGCGTTTGTTGCTTGAAGATGTCATCCTCCCGGTGTGATTTCGGTTCATACCAAGGGCACAAGGAACGTGCCGTGTCGGACGATCCGTTTTTACCGGCCCCTGCGCTTGGTATCTTAGAAACCCATGGCTTGACGCCGGCTTTAGTGGCGCTAGATGTGATGGAGAAGTCGGCTCCGGTACGGGTCGTCGAAGCGGAGCTGAACGACGCCCGCGGGTACGTGCTGAAGATCGTCGGCCCGATTCCCGCCGTTGCGACTGCCTTGCAGGCAGCTCGAACGGTAGCCGAGCAAATGGGTGGCCATCCCATCGTTCACCAAATCGGTGCCCCCGATCGTCACGCGTGGAAAGGCGTACGAAGTGTTATCGAGTACAATCCGCTTATTCAGCAACCCATCGTATTTCAGCCCGATTCTCTACGAGCGGCTAGGCAAATTGTCCAGGAGGCACAGCCAGTGAGTCAACCGGAATCATTCGCGCTGGGGCTCATTGAAACCCAAGGTTTTACTGCGGTGTTCGAGGCCGTCGATACGGCATGCAAGACTGCCAACGTCGAAGTCATAGGCAAGGAAAAATTAGGGGGAGGTTATGTCACCGTGATTCTCAAAGGCGATGTGGCTGCGGTTAAAGCAGCGGTGCAAGCCGGTGCCCAACGAGTCGAAGGGCTCGGCAAGCTCATCGCTGCGCATGTGATTGCACGTCCCAGTCCCTCCGTTCTAAGTCTGCTTCCGCGATCCGGCTAGGCACCCTATGCAAGTATTGGTCGAATCCCACCCGCATCTTTATTTAAGGGGGTTTCTCACGGAGCTATCCCAACCGCTGGGACAACTATCGACGCCGGCCCGCGTCAAGGATCTGCTGCGTCTTGACTTTAAGGCTCCCATCGAGCGACCACCGGGATTGGAACCGGCGGTGCGCGACATGCTACGTTACGGGGGATTCAAACCGTCCGGAAGAAGCAAACCGTCTTCCGAATACCTGATGGCGGCAGCACAGTCAGGCCGTTTTCCTCAAGTCAACCTCCTGGTGGATCTAGCCAACGGCGTCTCGTTGCATTCCGGGTTACCCATCAGCTTAGTGGATCTGGGTCGGCTGAGTCCGCCCCTTATCGTGAAAATCGCGTCTGCCGGAAGTGCGTATCCATTTAACCCCTCGGGTCAGCAAATCGATGTGTCGGGCCTGGTCTGCTTGCACGATGCGATGGGACCCTGTGCTAACGCCGTCAAAGATGCGCAGCGCGTCAAGACCGATGCCACCACCACAGTCACCTTGACACTGATTTGGGGTTGCCGGGCGTTCGCTTGGTATGTCGAGCAGGCCGAGCGCTGGTACCGTTATATTTTGGGTGAGTTAGGTTTCCGTGTGACGGAGTTATCATTCCAGCGGATCGGCGAGTCGATTAGCTGATCGAGTCGATCAGCTCACCGAGTCGGCCCGCATGCCGGTTGGTTCCAGGATCAGTCGATTAGCCACCGGGTTACGCAGGGTGCACCTTTCTCCAGAAATCGCCGGCGAATTTCATCTGGATGAGCAACGCCCGTGGTACCCAATTGTTCGATGGTGATCGACGCTACCAGGTTGGCAAACGCAGCAGCTTCCCAGGGCGAAGCGCCCGCCAACAGGCCGCTCACAATAGCGCTGCTGGCGGCATCTCCGGCGCCGACAATGTCAATCGGTCCTGTCACCGGAACAGCGTGTACCTTGACGGGCTGGGTGTCAGGTAGAGCTACCAGGATGCCCTCTTCACCCAAGGTGCAGAAGGCAGGCTGTTGCGTGCAATGTACGCGAGCCGTAACGGACTCCCACAACTGCTGCCGACTGGACATCTCGTTACGGCCAGTGGCCTGGAGAAACTCACGACGGTTTCCCTTTGCCATACCCACGCGAAAGCATCCTAAACGCTCGCGACTATCGACCAACACTAGCTTGTCCGGCATCCAGTGACAGAGTTGCTCAAGGACCTGACGCGTACGTGGGTTTACGACTCCGTTAGCTTCCTCGGGAACTTGATCCAACACGATCCACCCGTCGCATTCTGCAAACGCCGTTTGCAGACTTGAGGTAAGCATCTGTTGGGCGGTTTCCGACAACGGATGGCGCGAGCGAACATCCAAACGATTCAACTCGTACGGCGGTTGGCCCGTGCGTAACTCGATCGGTTTCGTGTACGTAGGCGTCATCCGGTCTGCCAGGCGTAGGATTCTCGTTGTATCCACCGGCAGTCCGTCCATGGCACGAAGTAGGTCGTACGCGTGGCCGTCGTCCCCGATGACCGTCACCGGCACGATACGGCCGACTCCAAGGGCCGCCAGATTGTTCATGATCGTGCCGAGGGCTCCCGGAGAGTTACGGATGCGAACCACCTGATGAGCCGGACGACCTGTTTCTATCGAACGCTCCTCTAGTTCCGGATCAATCTCTAGGTACCGATCCAAGAACAGGTCACCAAGAAGGCCGATGGTGAGCCCTGGCAGGTTCTGCAGGATCATCTCGAGCCGCTCACGGGTCAATTGCATGGGATGCCCCCATGAAGCAAACGCCTGTGCGCCTGGCACAAACTCCCCTTGCCATACTTCCACCAAGCTGCGTATATTGCATAATTCCCCGGTTGGGAGGAACGAGACGATGAAAGTACGAGCAAGCGTTAAGCGGATATGCGAGCACTGCCGTGTGGTGCGTCGCAAGGGCCGCGTGTACATTATCTGCAAGAACCGTCGCCACAAGCAACGCCAGGGTTAGGCTTTTGGGGTGCAAACCAGCCCGTTGCTTCGCTTGGAGCGTTCGCTTGGTCGGTGACTGCTTACTGCCCAGCGAATCAACGATTTAAATTAAGAGTTTTCGACGGGTTAAGCCCAGACACCCAGTAAACATTAAGGAGCCCGCTAGCTTATGCCGCGCATCCTGGGGGTAGACATCCCAAGTGACAAGCCGACTGTTATTTCGTTGCAATACCTGTACGGGGTTGGACCCCGGATAGCCCGCGAGTTATGCCAAAAGGCTAAAGTGGATCCGCAGCGTCGAGCTCGGGAGTTGAGCGAAGACGAAGTGGGCCGCTTGGCAGCTTTGTTAGAGCGGGATTATATGGTCGAAGGCCCACTACGTCGGCAGGTGGCGCAGAATATCAACCGCTTGCGCGACATTAAATGTTATCGCGGGATTCGTCATCGCTTGGGGTTACCCGTGCGCGGTCAGCGTACTCGTACCAACGCCCGGACTCGCAAAGGTCCGAAAAAGACCGTTGCCGGCAAGAAAGGCGTAAAAGATCTGCGTTAGGTTCGATGGGATGCCGGAGGTCAATGCATGGCAAAAGCCAAAAAGAAGAAACTTCGCAGAAATGTCACGCAAGCCGTGGCCCATATTAAAGCCACCTTCAACAATACGATGGTGACGATCACCGACATGAAGGGCGATACTCTCTGTTGGGCCAGTGCCGGTACCTGTGGCTTTAAAGGGAGCCGCAAGAGTACGCCCTTTGCTGGTCAATGTGCGGCACAGCAAGCAGCGGAAAAAGCCGCAAAATTCGGTGTTCGAGAGTTGGAAGTACGAATAAAAGGCCCTGGTGCTGGCCGCGAAAGTGCTATTACGGCTTTGCAATCGGCCGGTATGACTATCAAA
This sequence comes from uncultured Pirellulaceae bacterium, assembly GCA_964425225.1. Classification (GTDB taxonomy): domain Bacteria; phylum Planctomycetota; class Planctomycetia; order Pirellulales; family Pirellulaceae; genus BPJU01. The sequence continues at coordinate 34,846 of CAYRMD010000010.1, forward strand.
GTAATCGAAGACGTCACCCCTATCCCGCATAACGGTTGTCGGCCCCGCAAGCGACGTCGCGTCTAGCGGGCCTGTCCGATACCAGGAAAATCAAGGCGGCTGACGCTTGCCCGTAACACAGGAGGCATCTATGCACATTCGTTGGCGCGGACTGGAACTGCCCAGCAGTGTCATTTGCGAAAAAGAAACGCTCAGTCCCACGTACGGCAAATTCATCGCCGAACCATTCGAGCGTGGTTTCGGTCACACGATCGGCAATAGTTTACGGCGCATCTTGCTGTCGAGCCTGGAAGGTAGCGCCGTAACGCAGATCAAAATCCGCGGTGCCCAGCACGAGTTCACCACCATTCCCGGTGTGCTCGAGGATGTGACAGATATTGTACTGAACGTAAAATCGCTCGTCGTCAAAAATCATTCCGACAGCACGAAGGTCATTACAGTTGAAAAGAATCGCGCCGGTGTTGTGACAGGTGCCGATATCCGATGCGACTCGGATGTCGAGATCATCAACAAGAATCACGTACTGGCCACGTTGACGGCGGATGTCGACTTCATGATGGAAATGGTGGTAGAAAACGGCCGTGGTTATGTACCAGCTCATGAACACAGTGCCGGTGAGCACGAGATCGGAATCATACCGATCGACGCCGTTTTTAGCCCGGTAGTGCGTGTACGATATGAAGTGGAAGAGACCCGAGTCGGCCAAAAAACCAACTACGACAAGCTCACCATGGAAATTTGGACCGACGGCTCCATCTCACCAGAAATGGCCCTGGTTGAAGCCGCCAAAATCTTAAGGAAGCATCTGAATCCCTTTATCCAGTATCAAGAGCTCGGGCCACGTGTTTTTGCCCAACCGCGTGGCCAGTTGGCTGGTTTCGATCCGATGCTCGAGTCGAAACTGAATATGTCAATTTCCGAACTGAAACTCTCCTCGCGTGCTACGAACTGCCTAGAAAATGAAAACATCCATACGTTGCGTGATCTGGTACAACGGACCGAGGATCAACTATTGGAAGTTCGAAACTTTGGTGAAACGTCGTTAAATGAGGTGAAAGAAAAACTTGCTGAACTCGGCCTGCGACTCGGCATGCGATTGCCTACAGTGCCGCTGCGTTGAGCTGTCGGATACCTGCGATCGATAAATTCCGCAGGGCAAGGAGGGCCCCAGTTCGTCGTACCCCCATTCCTAAGGAATACCATCATGCGACATTGTAAGCGAGGACGCCACCTGGGACGCACATCGAGCCACCGCAAGGCGATGCTACAGAATTTGGCCAGTGCTCTGTTTTTGACCGAACGGTCGGTCGATAAGGACTTGGATCCAAATCCTCCGGGCGTTCCGGGCCAAATTGTCACCACTCTGGCCAAAGCCAAAGAAGTGCGCTGGCTCGTCGAACGCTGTATCCGTATTGCATGCCAGAGTCTTCAGGCAGCGCGCGAGGCGGAACAGTTTGCTACGAGTGCCGCGCGCGGTACCCCGCAGTGGCGCGCATGGCGTGAAAGCGAACAGTGGCAAAAGTGGGCTCAAGCACGGGCAGCCGTTGTCAATGCTCGGCGCAGAGTGTTGCGCCTCTTGCGCAACAAGGATGCCATGCGCGTACTCTTCGAACGGATCGCCCCGCGTTACGAAAATCGATCCGGTGGCTATGTCCGGGTGCTTCGCTTGGCTCAACCTCGCGTTGGGGATGCTGGTACCCGAGCCTTGCTCCAATTAGTGGGTAAGCACGACCGCGTTCTTCGTAAAAGCATAAAACCCGCGGTCCAATAGCCCAAGTTGCCTACGCAAGTGTACCCTAACTTTTGGGTAAATATCATTTTATCTATGGGAGCGGGTTGTCGCCGATAAGGCTCGGCCCGGCAGATCATCTAAGCGGCTAATATTCTTATTGCTCGTAGTCCGGCTGAGGGCCTCGTGGCTCGTGTGGCCCCCGAACCACAGCCTGCACTGGCAACCCAAGAAGATTTTCCGCAAGCGATACGCCGTAAAGGCCTGCGAGTCAAGTTCCAAACGATATTCCCCGGCAAAGCTCGACTATTTTTGCCACATTTGCTAAGCGTTAAAGTTTTCCATGGCCGTGGTTGATTTGCGTGAAGAATCACTGTCGCAACGCTTGCCAGTTGAGTGGGAAAGTGTCATAAAGGGATGTAAATGGGCATGGTGGGTCTAACGCCAGTGTAACAGTGATTCGCATATGGCCGACAAGTATTTCTTCGAAGATTTGCACGTTGGTGATCGATGGGTTAGCCCGTCGCGGACGGTGACCGAGACGGACGTCGTTAATTTCGCGGGAATCACCGGAGATTTTGACCCGTTGCACGTCGACCATGAGTTCGCGCGGCGTACACCCTACCACCGTCCTATCGCCCACGGGTTACTTGGCTTAGCTTGGGCAGCCGGGTTGGCCAGTCAGTGCCCGAGAGTCCACACGGTAGCGTTCGTAGCTGTGCGCAGTTGGGAGTTTCACCGGCCGATTTATATCGGCGATACATTGCATGTGGTTAGTTCGGTTTCCGATAAGAAAGCCAGTGGGCGGCGTGCCGGATTGATCCAGTGGCGCCGCGAGGTGATCAACCAGGCAGGCATCGTTTTGCAGGCTGGAATCTTCGAAACGTTGGTTGCCACGCGCTTCGTAGGAGCTCGGCGTCAAGAAGTGCCGGAACCGCAACCGGTTGTGTAGCCTATCGACAAGCCGAGGTAGGATTAACTTTCTACATGAGAAGCTCGTCCTGAACTGTTTTTCGACCTTTGAAGCACGTTGCCGATTCGTCCCTTCAGAATAAAGACGTATTAACGCAAAGGCGCAGGGGCGCAGTAACAAGCAATACGAAAGGCTAGATCGCGCGCCGGCTCGGTAAAACACGGTTTTTCGCATAAGCTTGCTTGGCCCTAAGCATGAAAACGGCAAGACGATACGGTATTCTCGGCTCCTGTGTGTTCGCCGAGCCAGTTGCTGGGCAGAAGATGGCAACCGATCTGGCTCGCCTGAACTCTTTCGATTCTTGTGCGGCAACAGGCAACGAAATCGTAACAATGCGGTGCCTTGGCGAGTTTTCTCGCAGCCTCAAATAGGTCGGGCCGTGCGAAAACCAGGCGGCACTTACGAATCCCGAGAGACTGTTGAGCTACTCGGGAAAACGCGGGAAAGCGAGAAAAGTCGAGCTATGCAATAGCCCATGGCTTTTTGGGAAAAGCCATTGCCGTAGGTTCATTATCCGGATGTGCCTAGTGGGAGCGCGCCTCACGAAAGATTCCTCTCAATCGCCAGCATCTCGTAGCTTTTCGGCTGCTTTAAGAACACTCATTGGGAGTATTATCCGTATCGAGCGTGACGAATCGAGAGGAACTTCTACGACAAGGTAGGATAGTGGTCCGAACTGGCGGATACTTACCGGTTCCACCACATTCCAAGGCAAAAATATGGGCTGGTGGAAAAGAAACAACCATTGCGGGTGGCAGCGCAGTGCCATTCCGTCCTCACGTACTTCCACCCACACGCAATTGTTGTAATTGACACCGCGGATAGTAATCGACTGAAAACCGAGAATCGAGCCGGGTGCAGTCTGCCGCGATGGCACCGGGTAGCGACGGGCAAGAAGCGACCAGCCGAACCTGGAAATGCACCACATAACAAAGGTCCAGAGGCACAACCAACCCGGAACAATCAGCAACAGGATACCCAAGCCACCCGGAAGCACCATGTTGATTCGCCTTTTCCAACGAGGGATTGTGCTATGTGTCCCTTGTAATTGTAGGCGAGATCACTGCTTCGTTGGGCTGGCCTAGCGTAGATCGACCGTTTTTCCGTTTAATCCGATGTGCGCCCGTGCGTGTCTCGGTACGCGATTCGTGGCAAACGGGTTTTATTGAGTGAGTGGAGTAATGGAGCGCCAAGGGGCAAAGGCAAAACGAGCATCACTCCCAGCGCCCATCGCCTCACTCCGTGTTAGCGCCTTTGCGTTGAACCGATTTCACTGCACCCTTACGATAGCAGCTTTGGTGAGCCGTGGCTTGTAAGGACGCCTTTGCCAAAAAAGGGCACGTATCGGGCCGCGTCCGCTGGACCGGACAAAGGTAGACCTGCGCCAAGCTCGGCAAATGAAGGAACCGTTTCCGCTACCACCACGACGGACACACCATTTACACTCGTGCCGCGGAAAAACAGGCAAACTTTCCCGATGGCCTGCCCTTTGCGCCAAAACTAAGACGCACCCACATCAACAGACAGCGGCAATTGGTTACCTAAAGAAGCTGAAAAAAAAACGCTTAACGAAGACACAACGACTCCACGACGCGCTGGCCGTTGCGGCCCGCCCAGCTTTTCGTGACCTACTTCCTTTTTCGCCTTTGTCTTAGAGCATCTTCCTGCGAATAGCAAACTCCGGTCGAGCGCCTTTACCTGAGAGCCTCGACGAACGCATAACGTCCAGCCTCAGAACTGCCTCGAAAAACCCCCTGTTGCTCCCGACACCGTGACCCATGAATTTGCACTCATCGCATGCACGAATCATCATACTTCAGATGAAGAGCCACGATAGAAAGTCGGCATATTCCTGGTTGACGCTGCCGCTTTTGCTTGGGGAGGACAACATGGCTAACACCTTTGCACTTCGATGTACCGTCCGGCTGCTTACGGCATTTGTAATTTTGTCCATTTCCGTTGTTTCGCCAACCAGCGCGTCGTTCGGTCAGGAACTTAAAGATCGTTACGTCAAACGTGAATATCGCATCCCGATGCGCGACGGAGTGCGATTGTTTACAGCCGTGTACACGCCGCGCGATGCTGGTCCGGAGCGCCGCTATCCTATCCTCATGATGCGTACGCCCTATTCCGTGCGCCCTTACGGCGAGGAGCGTTATCCTGATCGACTGGGACCCAACCGGCACCTGGAGAAAGAAGGATATATTTTCGTGTATCAGGACGTGCGCGGTTGCTACATGTCCGAAGGAAGCTTCGTCAACATGCGCCCCCATGTTCCTCAGAAGCAATCTGCCCACGATATCGATGAAAGCTCCGATACGTACGATACGATCCAATGGTTGGTCGACAACCTTCCCTATCATAATGGTCGGGTTGGCATGTGGGGGATTTCTTATCCTGGTTTTTACGCGGCCGCAGGCATGATCGATGCCCACCCGGCTCTTAAAGCGGTCTCTCCTCAAGCACCCATTGCCGATTGGTGGTACGACGACTTTCACCATCACGGGGCTCTGTTCTTACCACACGCCTTTAATTTCCTGTCCTCCTTCGGCCAGTCGCGGCCGTTACTGACAAGCTTGTCGCCGGTAAGATTCGAACACCCGACGCAGGACGGGTATGAGTTTTTCATGAGAATTGGGAGCCTCAAGAATGTCAATGAAAGATATTTCCGTGATCGCATTTCTTTTTGGAACGACATTGTTTCACATCCGAACTACGACGACTTTTGGCAAGCCAGAAACCTGTTGCCTCACCTTCGCCGTGTTGCGCCCGCCGTGTTGATTGTTGGGGGTTGGTTCGATGCTGAAGACTTGTATGGGCCGTTAAGCATCTATCGGACAATCGAAGCGCGCGAGCCGCAGTGTGAGAACCGGCTGGTGATGGGACCGTGGGCCCACGGCGATTGGTCACGATTGCCGGGCGATCACCTAGGGAATATCGATTTTGAGTCCAACACGTCGGAATTCTATCAAGAATGGATCGAGTCGGTGTTTTTCCGGTCGTATCTGAAAGGCGCAGGGGAACCATCGTTACCCGAGGCTTGCTTGTTCGAAACCGGGAGCAATCGCTGGCGTTATTATGCCAAATGGCCTCCGCAAAAAGCCGTTTCTCGCAAACTCTTTTTGCAACCTGGCGGAAAACTCGCTTGGGATGAGCCAAAATCCGATTCGGTGGCGTATTCGGAGTTCGTGAGCGACCCAAATAAGCCGGTTCCGTTTACGGAGAAGATTTCGCCGGCCATGACGCGTGAATACATGATCGATGATCAGCGATTTGCAGCGCGCCGGCCGGATGTGTTGGTTTTTGTGACGGAGCCTTTCGATGAAGAGTTGGTAATTGCTGGTCCGTTATCCGCAGAACTGTGGGTTTCGACCTCGCAACAGGACGCGGACTGGATCGTCAAGCTGATCGATGTTTTTCCGGACCGCGCTGATCCCGGGCGGTTCTTGGAGGAAGGTCGAAGCATGGGTGGATACCAGATGTTAATAAGAAGCGAGGTGCTACGCGGTCGTTTTCGCGAAGACCCTTCGCGACCGCGACCGTTCACATCCGGTGAGGTAACACGCATCCGTATACCACTTCTGGACGTACTGCACCGTTTCCGGCGCGGCCATCGGTTCATGATCCACATTCAAAGCACCTGGTTTCCCCTGGTGGATCGAAATCCCCAAAAGTGGGTTGAGAACATTTATACCGCTGACGACGGCGATTTTGTTCCGGCGGTTCATCGTGTCTACCACACGCCAACGTATCCGTCGCACATCGAGTTATTACGCAGTGATTAAGCGGCAGCGGCCGCCAAGAGTGCAAGCGGTCCTTCACGGCGCAGCGCCTCGAAGGCCGTTTCATCCGGCACGAGAATCGAACCGGCATACGCCATCGCATTCAACGAAATGCCGTACAAGCCGTCACGCTGGCGAGGTACGAGCAGCATCCAGCGGTTTGTGAGTAACAGGTTGTACGGGCCTAAACACCGTTGACCATCGCTCCCAACCGAATCAACGGCCAGTTCTCCAAGCAACCTTTGGTACCAACGTTCCAGGCATCGCGGCCAGTCCGGCGCTTGCGATGGCTCGTTTGCGGCCCAAGCGGCCAAGGCGTGGCGGAACGGAAGTTCACGAATCTGAATCACCTTGCCCGGTTCGGCTCGTTGTTCGTAAACCGTTACCAGCAGCTTTCCCGTCGGAATGTGTACTGCAGGCCACGGGATGTGCTGCATGTGTTTGTGCGGTTGGCTCGCTCCAGCGAGTAACCCGCCGTTGTAGAATCCCAACCCGCCGCATTCGGACAGAACTGCCCACCACGCCTGGAAATCTTCGGCTTGAAGTGGTGCCTCTTGCGGTTCAAACTCTCGTGTGACGATCAACACGTGTTGGGCAACAATGTAGTATTTGTTGAGTAAGCACACGTGTCGTGGGGCCAGATCAGCCACCCATAAATCTGGATCGTACGGAAGGAACGGGTTGGCCGGAGTATCCTTGCTTTGAGCATGCGAGGCTTTTTGCCGTAAAGGCTCAGCCAAATGCACCACGAAAGTCAACTCGCTGTCATATACGAGAGCGGAACGCGTGGCCAACTCGATCCGGGCACCGCGCTGTTGCGCATGGGCGATAGCCCGTGCCACTCGTTGCGACAAGCCTAGCGACTGCTCCGTTCGCTCGATAGACACCAGGTTTCTCCACGAAAATCCGTCCGCAGACCATCCTCGGCAACCTGCCCTGGATTCGGAGTGGCCTGGACGATGATTGGCCTATGTCGATACACTGCCCTAAGTAACCGGTTCTGGGCGTTAGCTTCCTTGAAAGATAGGCACGGGTCAAGCTATGGAACGTCGGCAATTCCATGACGGTCGTCGCGATGGCCTGATGCCGTTAGAAAGCCTGGATCTGGGCGAAGTGACCCGTTTCGCCGACCTTTTGCGTGCCATGGCCAAAACGGCTTTTTCTGGCCGCTCATTGGGAGAAGCCCTGGATATTCTGCTCCAGATGGCCACGGATCCGGAATGTCTGGTGGTACTGACTGTCTCGGGGGCCATGACCGTGGCTAAGCAGGGTCGCATCCTATGTGAGTTGATCGATCGCGGGATTGTGCAGGTATTGGTTGCTACCGGTGCCCTTATTGCACATGGTCTTACGGAATCGATCGGATTGACCCATTACCGGTACGACCCGTCGATGTCGGATCAGGAACTTTTCGAAAAAGGATACAACCGAGTCTATGACACCTTGGAGATGGAAGCCAATTTGAACGATGTGGAACGTTTAGTGCGTCAAGTGCTCAACGACCATACACCGCCTGATGGTGTTTGGTCGTCGGCCAGCCTGTGCAGGGCACTGGGCGAGCGATTGAGTGAGCGCGGTGAGGGGCCGGGCATTTTACGCAGCGCTTTCGAGCGCAATGTGCCCGTATTTATTCCCGCGTTTACCGATAGCGAGATGGGGCTGGATGTGGCCTGTTGGGCGATCACTCGCCGCTTGAGCACATTGCCAAGCGGGGGGCAACCAGGACCGGAAGAGTTATTTCGAGCCGTGCCGCCGTTCAATCCGTTCCTGGATTTGCAGCATTATGCACGGCTCATCTATCAGGCGAAACGGCTTGGCATTTTGACGTTGGGCGGGGGAGTGCCGCGCAATTGGGCCCAGCAAATCGGGCCCTATTACGATATTCTCAACCACCGACTGGGAACTGGTCTGGCCGTGCGGCGATTCCAATATGGCGTGCGGATCTGCCCTGAACCGGCCCATTGGGGTGGCCTTTCCGGTTGCACCTACTCGGAAGGTGTCAGTTGGGGCAAGTTCGTACCGCCGGCTGAAGGGGGACGCTATGCCGAAGTTTATGCCGACGCAACTACGGTTCTGCCCTTGTTGGCTAAAGGCCTGCTCGAAGAACTGGAACGTATGGGTTGGAAAGGCCAAAAGCATTTCCATCACTGCACTTAATTGTGCGGCGCTTGTTTTGCTGGGTGCGGCAGGACTGTGGGGCAATGAATCCCCAAGCGCGACGGTGCCGAGATTCGAGATCGAGTACTATCGGCTGAGCAATGGCTTGAAAGTAGCCTTGCTGCCGGATCCCCAGCTACCGCGGGTCACGGTGGCGGTTGCCTATCATGTGGGCTCGAAAAACGAACGCAAAGGGCTGACCGGGTTTGCGCACTTCTTCGAACATATGATGTTTCGGGGTACCCAGCACGTCCCCAACTTCGACGTGCCGCTTCAAGAAGCTGGTGGTGAACCAAACGCTTTTACGACCGAGGATGTGACCATCTATTTCGAAACGGTCCCACCCACGTATTTGAAACGCGCTCTGTACATGGAGGCCGAGCGGATGGCATTTTTACCTTCGGCATTGGATCAGGAAAAGTTCGATACCGAGCGCGAGGTGGTCAAGAATGAGCGCCGTCAATCGATGGAGAACGTTCCGTATGGGCTGGCTGATGAGACATTGGCTGCGCATTTGTTTCCGAAAGGCCATCCCTATTCCTGGTCCGTGATCGGTTCGATGAAGGATCTGGATAACGCTACGTTGGAGGATCTGCGCCGATTTTTTTACGAATTCTATCATCCGGCCAATGCAGCGTTGGTTGTGGTAGGCAATTTCGAACCCTCGAAGGTGAAGCGTTGGATCGAGGACTATTTCGGCGTCATCCCGGCTGGTCCTCAGCCTTCAGTCCCGCCGATACCCAGTGCTCAGCGTCAACCTTCGCGAATCGTACAGCGAGATCAAGTGGAATTGCCTCGAATCTATTGGGCTTGGCGTACCTGTCCGGAAAAGTCGCCGGATGCCCCGGCGCTCGACATGCTCGCCGACATTTTAGCCGACGGGGTTGCCTCACGACTCTATCAAGCTCTTGTCGTTCCTCAATGGGCTGTTGAGGTCGAGGCTACATCACGCACCGGCGAATTAGATGGAAGTTTTCAAATTATCGTGACCTTGAGTCCTGAAGCGACGATTCAGAAAGTCGAGCAAGTACTCCAGGAGCAGCTCGAGCGGTTGAAGGAGCAGCCGGTAAGTGCCGAGGAACTTCGGCGTGCCGTAGCCAAACATCAGTTGCGCCTATTACGGCAGTTGGTCGGCCCGCATTCCCGTGCCTTTGTCGTGGCCAGTGGAGCGGCTCAGTACGACGATCCCCACGACTATCAGCGATCCTTTCGAGACTATCTGACTTTAACTCCCCAGATGCTACACCGTGCAGCCCAAAGTTATTGGAGTCGCCCGCCGGTGGTGCTCGTCGTTGAACCGGTATCGGCAGGGCAAGAAGAATCGCCCGCCGTACTGGTTGAGGCGTCGGACGCTGATCCGAGAACCGTCGAGCCTCGTGCCGTTGCCGAGGATGCCCGTTGGCAAATGCTTCCGGAACCGGAGCCGGCCCAGAGCTATCCACTTCCACGGGTGGAACGAGCCACCTTGTCGAACGGAATGGAACTGTGGTTGGTACGTCGACCTACGCTTCCCCTGGTCACGGCTCGGCTCGTGGTGGGTGTCGGCACGCAAGACGATCCGACAGGAAAGGAAGGCTTAGTATCGCTTCTTGCCCGGGTTTGGGATCATGGTACCCAGGAGTGGACGGCTGAGGAGTTTACCGCGAAATTGGAGAATTACGGCGTTTCTCTAAGTACGATAGCGCTCCGACATGTTACTCAATTAGGCTTTACCGCGACCACTGAACACCTTCCACACGTTATGGGACTGGTGGGCCAGATGGTGGGCCAACCCCGCTGGGACCCTGGCGATGTGCGACGCGAGCGCGAGCGGCTGTTGAACCAATTGCGGCAGGGTGCCAATGATCCGGGTTGGGTGGCGGCGCGCGTCTTTCCGATGGTGCTCTACGGACCGCAATCTCCTTTGGGCAGGCCAGCTTTGGGATGGAGCGACACGTTAAGTACGATCGAATCCGCGGACATCCAAGCATTTTACCAACAAAACTTCGTGCCCCGTGTGGCAACACTCGTCCTGGTTGGGGATGTGGACCTGGCCTCTGCCGTAGCTTTGGCAGAGAATAGCTTTGGTGAGTGGCAGTCCAGAGTCCCGGCCCGAAGAAACGTCTCGCGGCCGGCAGGCGAGCTTTCTCCAGCGGCTGGCATTTGGGCAGTGGATGTGCCGGGGGCCGTACAAAGCGTCTTGGTCGTGGGCCGACGCTTGTGGCCAGCCGCTGATCCCCGCTCGACTTCGGCGGAAGTGGCAAACCGCATCCTTGGCGGCGACTTCCTCAGCCGGCTCAATCAAAACCTGCGTGAGAAACATGGTTACACCTACGGCGTGCGCTCGGTATTGCATTCCTTCGGCAGTGATGGCCATTGGGTTTGTTCAACGTCGGTTCGGGCTAACGTTACGGCCGATGCGTTACTGGAGATTTTCGACGAGCTGCAAGCAGTAGCGGAAAACCAACGGCCGCTGACGGATCAGGAGATCCAGACGGCACGACAGGCCGAACACCTGGCTTCTCCAGAACGATTTGAAACCTTGGAGCGATTGGCGGAAGCCACGGTGCGGCTAGTCACCGAACGGCTACCAACCGACTATTGGCACCAACTTGAGCGGCAATTATCCCAACTGTCCACCGAAGAGGTGCGCAAGGTGGCCCATAAGCTCACAGCGCGCAACGATCGCGTTGTACTTGTCGTAGGGGATCGGCGTATTATCGAGGAGCCGTTGCGGAGCATCGCCGGCAACCCGATACGTTGGTTATCACCGGACGGAACAGTTCTGCCGCTTGGCGACCCAAATGGCTCACAATAAAAAAGAAGCGCCCCTGACTTATGCACATAGACACAGGGCGTTCGAAAGTCGGGTTGCCAAGTTAAGCCCCGCCGATATATTTAGTGGTTTCGGCAGCCTGAATGGAGCACGCACTAAACCGACCAGCCAGCGTAGCTCAACCGGCAGAGCAGCTGATTTGTAATCAGCAGGTTGTGGGTTCAAGTCCCTCCGCTGGCTTTATAACGGTAAAGTACGACGGTTAGAACGTCAGGCGATGCGGGGTGTTGCCGTGCGGATGGATCCAGTGCACGATTAGGGAACACTACGGCAGGGATAAAAACCGAGGGGGGTTTCCCGAGTGGTCAAAGGGGCCAGACTGTAAATCTGGTGGCTCAGCCTTCGAAGGTTCGAATCCTTCACCCCCCATTGGCTGCGAGCCCTGTCGTGTTGGCCTCCCGTCGAGTCGACGGTCAGGCACCAGGGTGCCGGTACCGTAGAGTTCCACGAAGATCCGTTTTGCGGGTGTAGCTCAGTGGTAGAGCAACAGCCTTCCAAGCTGAAGACGAGGGTTCGATTCCCTTCACCCGCTTCGGACCCATCGGTCCGGCGGACGCTGCGTGTGGCTGCTGTAGCTCAGCCGGTAGAGCGCGTCCTTGGTAAGGACGAGGTCACGGGTTCAAGTCCCGTCAGCAGCTTTGTTCTGCCGCCGAGCTGAAGACCCGGACTGTGGGGGCAATTCAGCCAATGCCACTTTACGCGCTTGGCAGACTCTGTCATAATTTGAGTTTTCTAGGTTGGCGCGACCTACCGGTTGTTAGGTGTGCTAGTAACGAAATGGTATTGGGGAGAGTGGTTCGAGGAAACCTTAGTAACACATAAGGCGAGTAAGCAATGGCAAAGGAGGTATTTGAACGGAAAAAGCCGCACGTGAACGTCGGCACCATTGGGCACATTGACCACGGGAAAACGACTTTGGCAGGCGCAATCTTGGCGGTTCAAAGCCGTAAGGGTTTGGCTCAGTTCAAGTCGTATGCAGAAATCGCCAAAGGCGGAACGGTTCGAGACGAAACGAAAACTGTCACGATTGCGGTAGCCCACATCGAATACGAGACCGAGAAACGCCACTATGCTCATATCGACTGTCCGGGGCACGCTGACTACATCAAGAATATGATCACCGGTGCGGCGCAAATGGACGGTGCGATTTTGGTCGTCTCGGCAGCCGACGGTCCGATGCCCCAGACGAAAGAGCACGTGCTGTTAGCTCGCCAGGTAGGCGTCCCAGCAATGGTCGTTTTCCTGAACAAGTGTGATTTGGTGGACGACCCAGAATTATTGGAACTGGTCGAAATCGATATTCGGGACTTGTTGAACAAGTACGAGTTTAACGGTGACGAAGTTCCCATTATCCGCGGGTCGGCCCTGCCTGCCTATCAGCGACCGGATGACCCGCAAGCTACCAAGTGCATTGAAGAGTTGTTGGAGGCCATTGACAACTATATTCCGTTACCAAAGCGCGAAGAGGACAAACCGTTCTTGATGGCCGTAGAAGATGTCTTCTCGATTGAAGGTCGCGGTACGGTAGCTACCGGGCGAATCGAGCGCGGCGTGGTGCGAGTCGGCGACGAAGTAGAAATCGTCGGGTTGACCGATGAGCCTCGAAAGACGACAGTCACCGGCGTGGAGATGTTTCGCAAGGTTCTTGAAGAAGGGCGAGCTGGTGATAACGTGGGGTGCCTGCTCCGGGGTATCAAGCGAGACGAAGTCGAGCGCGGACAGGTGCTTGCTAAACCCGGTTCGGTAAAACCTCACCGCAAATTCGAAGCCGAAGTCTACTGCTTGTCGAAAGACGAGGGTGGTCGTCATACCCCGTTTTTCAGCGGGTATCGGCCCCAATTCTATTTCCGCACTACCGACGTCACCGGAACAGCTAACCTTGTTAAGGCCGATATGTGCATGCCCGGTGACAATGTTCGGCTGCAAGTAGAATTGCTCAAACCTATTGCCATGGACGAAGGGGTGCGGTTTGCCATTCGGGAGGGTGGTAAGACGGTTGGTTCGGGAGTCGTTACGAAGATCCTCGAGTAAGGTTGAGCGATCAGGCTCCGTGTCCGGCCGGCGTATAGATAGAAGGCCGAACGGTCTGCTACAATAAGTCAACAGCGGCGTTATTCGGCCCACAGGGGTGTAGCTCAACTGGTAGAGCACCGGTCTCCAAAACCGGGGGTTGCGAGTTCGAGTCCCGCCGCCCCTGCTCGAATCAGCCATTGCCTCGCTCAACAGGCACACGCCCAAGGTGTCGACGGTCGCCTGTTTTTTTTCGGCCCGGCATGTACCTGCTGGAGTGAGCGGCGTGCGGGTGAAACATGAGTGCCATTTTTCGAGAGTTATTCCAGGTCGGCATCTACAAGCGGACTCAGGGTTTGCTGGTCCGCCAAATAACCGGCGCTGTGGTAGCGCTCGGTTTTTTGATCGCCGCTTGGCAACTCTATATTTGGCTTCGGGTAACTGTCCAGGCGGCGTGGCTGGTATACGGCGTGCCGATGTTCGTAGCCCTGGTTGGTCTGTGGACAAGCTATCGGCTGGTGAATGTGCCGCGGTTTGCTGATTTTTTAATAGCGGTGGAAGCGGAAATGCGAACCGTTTGGTGGCCCTCGTGGGCCGAAACGGTACGCAGCTCTACCGTTGTCATCTTCGTGATGTTTTTTTTGGCCGCGGTACTATTTGCTTTCGACTTTGTCTGGACGGTTGTGTTTCAGTTCTTGGGCATTTTGAGGAAGTAACTGAGCTGGTATCTGCCGCGGCAAACCTTGATAGGTCTATCATGACGCAACCCAGTGACTCCATGTCGTCCAATGAGCTGCAGCAGCCGGGCGGTTCGCCGCAACCGATTGACAGCGTACGCGCCGCTCCCGCACCGCAAGCCAGCACCGTACAACCGCTAGCCACCGAGACGAATTGCGCAATCCCGGGAGTAATGACCACGGAAGCTCGGGAGAACTTGGTACGCATCGAGGCTACCAACAGTGCTGCGGATGATTCGGTGAATCGCGCCGCAGAGCCAAGTGGCTTTTCGACCGAACCCGATGCATCGCAGGGCGATACAGAACCTAGTCCGGTGGAATCGATTGGGCCGCAGGCGGAGGAATCAGAAGCATTCGAAGTCCAGCCAGAACCAGAAGAAGTCCAGTCAGAAACCGTGTCCGAGTCGTCCGGCAGCCCAGCGGTACGTCCAATTGAGGAGGTGCCGGTAAGCCCGCCAGAAATCCCCGAATTCCAATGGTACATCATTCGCGTCATGGTCAATCGGGAAACCGTGGCGGCGGAGGCGTTGCGCAAGCGGATCCAAATTGCCGGTTTGCAAGACTATTTTGGGGAAATTGTGGCACCCACCGAAGATGTGGTCGAGTTTACCAAGACGGGAAAAAAGCGTACGGTTAAGCGTAAGCTTTTCCCGGGCTATATCATGGTGCGCATGGCGCTGACCGATGAGACATGGTTTTTGGTTCGTGAAACCCCCGGAATTGGGGATTTTACCGGGGGAGCCGGACGCCCCACGCCGATGACTCCCGACGAAGTGCGACGGATCATTAGGCCCAAGGGGCCTGCCGATCAGGAGGAACCCGCGGTTAGACTGGCAATTCCGTTCTCGGTTGGCGATCGTGTCCGAGTCAAAGAGGGATATTTTCAGAATTTCGAAGGGGACGTTGCGGCAATTGACGAGACGAATGGCCGTGTAACGGTGATGATTAACATCTTTGGAAGGTCTACGCCTGTAGAATTGCAGCACTGGCAGATGGAGCGCATTTAATGGCCGAATACGGTCAGAGGTCCCTTGGAATATCCCGTGAGGTACTTCTGGAGATTCAGCGGTAATGGCAAAGCAACGACAGCTTATTGGACAGGCACGCTTTCAGGTACCTGCCGGGCAGGCCACGCCTGCTCCTCCCGTGGGAACCTCGCTTGGCAAATACGGTATTAACTTGGGGCAATTTGTGACCCAATTCAACGAGCGAACGCGCGAATTGGTCGGAACTCGGGTCACGGTAATCGTCAACGTGTACAGCGATAAGACGTTCGAGTTTACCGTGAAAAGCCCTCCGGCTTCGGAATTGCTCAAGCAGGCGGCCGGTATTGTGAAAGGCTCCGGAGCGCCAAACAGAGAGAAGGTCGGGCGGGTGACTCGGGCGCAGATTGACGAGATCTGCCGCAAAAAAATGGCCGATCTCAATGCCCGTGATCTGGAACACGCACGACGCATGATCATGGGTACGGCACGCAGCATGGGTATCGAGGTTGTGGAGGGCTAAGCATGCCGAAGCATTCACGTCGCTATCGCCAATTGGCTGCGCTAGTCCCAGCAAAACCGGTCGACCTGGCCTCAGCCATCCAAACGCTCAAGCAGTTCAACAACACGCGTTTCGACCAGTCGGTCGAGGTTCACGTGCGATTGGGAATCGATCCGAAGCAAGCCGACCAAATGGTTCGCGGTAGTGTCGTTCTACCACATGGTATCGGGCGTACTCAGCGCGTTGCGGTCTTTGCCAAGGGCGAGTTAGCCGATTTAGCGCGTCGAGCTGGTGCTGACATCGTAGGGCAAGAAGATCTGGTGAATCGGGTTAAGGAAGGATGGCTGGAATTCGACGTGTGCATTGCTACACCGGACATGATGGGTCTGGTCGGACCTCTGGGTAGGATCTTGGGCCCGCGAGGTCTGATGCCTTCGCCCCGGGCTGGCACGGTGACCACGGATGTGGCGCGGGTCGTTCGTGAGTATAAAGCGGGTAAAGTCGAATTCAAAAACGACTCGGGCGGAAATGTGCATGCAGTCGTGGGTAAGTTAAGCTTTTCCGAACAACAGCTTATCGAAAATATTCAGACGTTCTTAGATTATTTGAATAGCTTGCGTCCTGCGGCCGTTCGAGGTGCTTTTATCCGCTCGATTAACGTAGCAGCCACCATGAGTCCGGCAGTTGCTATCGCCCTCTAAGTCGGTTTTTCCATAGGTAGGGATTCCACTGATGAGTCGTTATGTAAAGAATTTGATCACCCAGGAAATTTCCCGACGCTTACAAGGCGTCGAAGATCTACTGTTGGTGAACGTCGTCGGAATGGATGCGGATTCGACCTATCGATTGCGGAAGGAGTTGCGCGAAAAAAACATCCGCCTGATGGTTGTCAAAACTAGTTTGGCTCGCCGGGCGTGTGAGGGAACGCGTTTGGCACCGGCTTTTGAAGGGGCCACCGGACCGATTGCTTTGGTGTGGGGAGGCGACGATTTTGTCTCGCTAGCCAAAGAGATTACGCGCATCATCAAAGAAGGCAAATATGAAAAGTTCGAGGCCAAGGGTGGAGTCTTCGAGGGAGAACGCCTCACGGTGGAGCGGATTGAACAGATCAGCAAATGGCCAAGCCGCCAAGAACAGCTAGCGATGCTGCTCGGCCAGATCCTCTCACCGGGTGCCCAATTGGCTTCGCAGATCCTTGGCCCAGGAGGCTCATTGGCTAGTCAGATTCAGCAGTTGGCCGAGGAGCGACCTTCGGCTCCTGCCTGAAAGCTCGCTCCGTAGGTAAATCAGGCCGACCTCCGCGGTACGCCTAAGAACAAGGTATAACCGGTTGAACAAACGATCTGTCGCCGACAAATGGCAGGTTCACCTGCGATCAGGAACGACAACTGACCTTGGCAGGATCCATGGTAAAGTGTCCAATGAGAACATGATGTAGTGTCTCCGTACAAGGGGTACAGCTTTCTTCAGCTTAGGGGGCAGGATAGGATGGTCGTAGTTTCAGGGTCTTTCTCGAAGAAGGGTTGATGGCAATATGGCAACGGCAACCACGGAATTTTCAGCCAAAATACGGGAACTGGGTGAGCAAATAGTCTCGCTGACACTCAAAGAGGCCAAAGAGCTCGGCGACTATTTGGAACAGGTGCATAATATTCGACCTGTCGCCGGGGGAGCAGTGGTAATGGCTGCCGGCGCTGCAGGTCAGGAAGCACCGCAAGTCGCTGAACAAACCGAATTCGATGTAATTCTTACGAACTTCGGCCCCAAGAAGCTTGACGTTATCAAAGTGGTCAAGAATATCACCGGTCTTTCGCTCTTGGATGCGAAGAAATTGGTCGAAAGCCCCAGTCCGAAGATCAAGGAAAAGGTTTCCAAAGACGAAGCTCAGAAAATTAAGGCTCAGTTGGAAGAGCTAGGAGCAACCGTCGAACTGAAATAGCGGTTGTTATTGCCTGAGCTGCTACGGGTAACCGGTCGGCAAAGGTAGGCCGGCGCCGGGACCGATCGCATGCACGAGTCTGCTTGCCAGTTAAGATGCATCCTAGCTGGCGGTCAATCCGCGGCACAAGGTGGATGTTGCGCGCCGATGGACCGAAGCTGGCTTCTACGATCTGGAGTGTGGTCAGATTTGGATCGGTCAATGGCTCGTTTCTAAGGAGCGGTGCGGAGTATGGCTATCCCAGCCCAAAGGCGTTTGGAGTTTCGCGAGATCCGTCGCTTTGGTAGCGGTCGGGAATATCCCGTACCGCCTGATTTGACGCAACTTCAGACGCAAAGCTATACAGCGTTCCTCCAACCGGACGTTCCACCGGATAAACGCAAAGACATCGGTCTAGAAGCGGCGCTGCGGGAAGTGTTTCCCATTGAAAGCTATGATAAGCAGATTCGTTTGGACTACCTCGGTTACACTCTAGGAAAGCCGCGGTACACACCCGACGAGTGTCGCCAGTTGCGTCTGACGTATGGACGCCCCATTCACGTACGCTTGCGACTAACCAAACCGAACCATGAAGTGATCGAGGAGTCTGTCTACCTCGGTGAAATCCCGATAATGTTGGGAGGTGGTGAATTCATCATCAATGGTGCCGAGCGCGTGGTCGTCAGCCAATTGCACCGGAGTCCTGGAATCGACTTTGTCAAGGACGAGGAGGTTCAGGCGGATCACGATATTCCTAGTTGTCGGATTATCCCTGAACGGGGTAGTTGGATCGAGCTGAACATCACGAAAAAAGAGACCTTGGCTGTACGCATCGATCAGACCGGTAAGTTTTCGGTCATGACGCTTCTTCGGGCGATGGATCCGGCTTTTAGTACCAATGCCGACATTTTGCGCGCATTTTATCCAACAACAGTCGAAAAAATTGTCGATGGACGCAGTGCCGCCAAAATTGAAAACAAGGTGGCCGTCGACGACATTGTTTATCCGCCGGATAGCGAACGGGCCGGCGAGATCATTGTCGAGGCCGGGCATCGCATTACGAAAAATGCGGCAGAGATTATCTGTACCAGCGGGATGAAAAAAGTCGAAGTGATGCCCGCACCGGACAGTCCTTTGATCCTCAATAGTTTGTTGGAAGATCCGTCGACCTGCCATGAGGATGCTTTGCTCCGTATCTACCAGCGCTTAAGGCCCGGCAATCCGCCTCAGTTGGAGAAAGCACGCACTCTGCTCCATGAGAAGTTCTACGATCCGAACCGATATCGGCTGGGCAAGGTGGGGCGGTTCCGCATTAATCGTCGGTTGGGGCTCAATGTGCCCGAAACCGTCATGACGTTGCGCCCGGAGGACCTGGTTTGCGCCATTAAGCATCTGGTGCACTTAGCGCAACAAGGCTCCTCGGCTCAGCTTGATGATATTGATCATCTGGGGAATCGGCGTTTGCGCACCATCGACGAATTGGCCTGTGAAGAGATCCGCAAAGGGCTCTTCAAAATGCGCCGCACGGCGCAGGAGCGCATGAACCAGAAGGATCTGGAGGAACTGACTCCTAAGAGCCTGATCAATCCCAAGAGTGTTTCGGCAGCCATTGAGTATTTCTTTGGACGCGGTGAGCTATCGCAGGTTGTCGACCAGACGAACCCGTTGTCGCAGTTAACGCACGAGCGGCGGCTTTCGGCTTTAGGACCCGGCGGCTTGAACCGCAAACGCGCCGGTTTTGAAGTGCGCGACGTACACATTTCGCATTACGGCCGCATTTGTCCCATTGAGACCCCTGAAGGAACGAACATCGGTCTGATTTCCAGCCTGGCCATCTATGCCAGCATTGACGAATACGGCTTTTTGACCACGCCGTACCGTAAGGTGAAAAAGGGTGTGGTAACCGATGAAATCGTCCGATTGCGAGCCGACGAAGAGGCGGAAGCCTATGTGGCACCGGCCGACACGAAATTAGACGGCAATCGTATCGTACCGGGTCCGCATCTGATTGCCCGGCACCGAGCCGATTTCGAATTGGTTACCCCCGAACAGATCAACTATATGGATGTGGCGCCGAATCAAATGGTAGGCGTCTCGGCCGGCTTGATCCCATTCTTGGAGCACGATGATGCGAACCGAGCACTCATGGGTTCGAATATGCAACGTCAGGCTGTGCCCCTTTTGGTTTCCGAACCACCGTTGGTAGCCACCGGCTTGGAAAAGATCGTGGCCAGCAACTCCAGTATGGTGGTCAAGGCACGCCGAGCCGGAAAGGTCACCTATGTGGATGCCGAGCGAATTGTTATTGGACAAGACGAATACCCGCTCAAGAAGTTCGTTCGTCTCAACGAGCGCACCTGTTTGAACCAAAAGCCCGTCGTTCGCGTGGGGGACAAAGTCGAAGCCGGACAGGTCATTGCCGATGGTGCGTCGACGTATGGGGGTGAGCTTGCCCTGGGCCGCAATGTCTTGGTCGGCTTTATGTCCTTTGATGGTTTTAACTTTGAGGATGCGATTATCATCTCTGAGGAACTGGTGCGCAACGATGTCTACACGTCGATCCATATCGAAGTGTTTGACATCGAAATGCGGGAAACGAAACTGGGCCGGGAAGAATTCACGCGCGATATCCCCAACGTCAGCGAAAAGGCGTTGCGCAACCTGGATGACAACGGTATCGTACACGTCGGCACTTACGTTAAGCCCGGCGATATTCTGGTAGGCAAGGTAGCCCCTAAATCGAAAACCGAATTGACCCCGGAAGAAAAACTCTTGCACGCCATCTTTGGAAGAGCTGGCGAAGATGTGAAAAATGAGTCGCTGGAAGTGCCCTCGGGCGTCGAAGGAATTGTGATCAGCACGCAGAGGTTCTCACAACGGCGCAGTTTGAGTGAGGAGGAACGCAAGAAATTTGACAGGGAGTTAAAGGAAGCGGAACAGCAAGGAAACGCCCAAATTGCCGATGCTTTCCTGGAAATGATCGAAGCCATGGAGAAAGTAGTCGGCAAACCAATCACCGATGAAGACGGCACGCCATTGTCACGCGACCAAGATCTAAAGTTCTTGGTAGAAAAAGCGCAAAGTTTCCGTTTCGAGCAGGTAACCTCGCGTTTGCGGAGCGAGTCGAAGATCGCCGAGTTAGAGAAGCTGTATAAGAAGCATTGGCCGTCGGTCGATCTGGCTATCGAGGCTCGCGATCGCCGCGTCAACAGCTTGCGTCGTGGCGAAGAGCTGCGCTCCGGTGTACTGCAAATGGTTCAAGTATTCGTCGCGACCAAGCGAGTGATCTCCGTAGGAGATAAGATGGCCGGTAGGCATGGCAATAAGGGTGTCGTGGCCAAAATCCTGCCGATCGAAGATATGCCGTATTTGGAAGATGGCACGCCCTTGCAAATCTTGCTCAACCCGCTGGGAGTTCCCAGCCGCATGAATGTCGGTCAAATTTTGGAGACCCACTTGGGTTGGGCCGGCGCGAAGCTTGGTTTCCAAGCGATTACACCGGTTTTCGACGGAGCCACCGAACAGGACATCAACCGCTGTCTGGAGGAGGCCAGCCTGCCACGCCATGGTAAGACACGATTGTATGATGGACGCACCGGAGAACCCTTGAGCCAGGAGACCACGGTCGGTTACATCTACATGATGAAGCTCCATCATTTGGTCGACGATAAGGTTCATGCACGCAGTACGGGACCCTACTCGTTGATTACGCAACAGCCGTTGGGTGGTAAGGCTCGGTTTGGCGGCCAACGCTTTGGTGAAATGGAGGTGTGGGCGTTGGAGGCGTATGGTGCCGCGTATATCTTGCAGGAGTTATTGACCGTCAAGAGCGACGATGTGGAAGGGCGCACCAAGATATATGAAGCCATGGTCAAAGGTGAAAACACGCTGGAAGCCGGCACACCCGCCAGCTTCGATGTGTTAACGAATGAAATCCGTGGTTTGGCATTGAATATTCAACTGGAAAAACGGCGTGTCTGATCGGGGACAAGGCACGGAGCGTGGCGGTCGTTCCTCAGGCCGCCGACGCTCGATGTGGTTCACCCAACCCGGTAACCCATTCTCACAAGGAGTTTGGAACCATGTCGGCTAATGAAGGTTCCTACGACCGAATCAACGACTACACGGCTGTCAAAATCAGCCTGGCGCGTCGGGAGGATATTCTGGGTTGGTCGCACGGCGAGGTGAAAAAGGCCGAGACGATCAATTACCGCACCTACCGTCCGGAAAAAGACGGGTTGTTTTGTGAGCGGATTTTCGGACCGGAGAAGGACTGGGAATGCGCCTGCGGCAAATACCGCGGAATGAAGTATAAGGGGATGATTTGCGACCGCTGCAGCGTGAAAGTCACCCACTCCCGTGTGCGCCGCAAGCGCATGGGCCACATCCAGTTGGCAACTCCGGTAGTCCACATCTGGTTTTTCAAGTCGATACCCAGCCGTTTGGGTACCCTGTTGGAGATGAAAACCAGTAGTCTGGAGAAGGTGATCTATTACCAGGACTACGTGGTCATTGATCCGAAGGATACACCGCTTCAATCCCAACAGTTGCTGACGGCCGAAGAGTATCGCGACGCGCGGGCTCAATACGGTGAAGGCGCATTCGAAGCCGACATCGGCGCATCGGCCATCCGCAAACTCCTGCAACGTTTAGATCTGGTGGCCTTGTCGCGCCAATTGCGAGAGGAGTTAGCCTCGACCGAGGCAAAGCAGCGGAAAAAAGATCTGATTAATCGCTTGAAACTCGTGGAAGCGATCCGCGACAGCGACAATCGTCCCGAATGGATGGTGTTGGATGTCATTCCGGTGATCCCGCCCGACCTTCGCCCCTTAGTACTTCTGGATTCCGGCCATTTTGCCACCAGCGACTTGAACGATTTGTATCGGCGGATCATCAACCGGAACAACCGCCTGCGCAAGCTCATCGATCTGAATGCTCCCGAAGTGATCATCCATAACGAGAAACGGATGGTTCAGCAGTCGGTCGATGCTTTGTTCGACAACGCGCGCTGTCGACGTCCGGTTGTTGGTAGTAGCAATCGTCCCCTGAAATCGCTTACCGACATGATCAAAGGCAAGCAGGGGCGGTTCCGCGAAAACCTCCTCGGCAAACGCGTCGATTATTCAGCACGCAGCGTCATTGTCGTGGGGCCCACGTTGAAACTGCACCAATGTGGTTTGCCGAAAAAGATCGCCCTGGAACTCTATCAGCCCTTTATTATCCGGCAACTCAAAGAGCTCCAACATGCCGATACCATCAAGAGCGCTAAGAAGATGCTCGAGCGGCGGGACGAGGAAGTGTGGGATATTCTCGAACAGGTCATCCGCAACCATCCCGTGTTGCTCAACCGAGCTCCCACGCTGCACCGCATGGGCATTCAGGCGTTCGAGCCGGTGTTAGTGGAAGGCAATGCGATCCATTTGCATCCGCTGGTGTGCCGAGGTTTCAATGCGGACTTCGATGGCGACCAAATGGCGGTGCATCTGCCGTTGTCGATCGAAGCGCAGGTAGAAGCCCACACGCTGATGATGTCGACTCACAACATTTTCGCTCCCGCCAACGGACGCCCGATCATGAGTCCTTCACAAGACATCGTGATGGGCTGCAACTACATCACGCTGATGTTGCCCAATCGTAAAGGCGACGGGATGGTTTTCGCCTCGTTGGAAGAAGCGGATCTAGCGTATTCGTTGGGCATCATCGATATGCATGCTCGGATCAAAGTCCGCTTGCCCAAGGACCGGCGCGTCAAGACCGAAGATGATACTCCGTTGCCACCCGGCCAGGTCATCGAAACGACGTACGGACGCATTCTGTTCAACATGATGTTGCCCAAGGGCATGGACTTTTATAACCAGCCGCTCAAAAGCGGCGACCTTGCCAACGTAATCTCAGATTGTTATCAGCGGCTAGGTCGCCGAGCGACGATTCAGTTGTTAGATGACATGATGCGCCTTGGCTTCCGTGAAAGTACGCGAAGCGGTTTGTCGTTTGCCACTGACGATCTTCTCACCCCGCCGTCGAAGCCCCATATCATCGCCGAGGCAGATAAGGTGGTGATGAAATTGCGGCGCAATTACGAACGCGGGGCAATTACCGATCAGGAACGCTACAACCAGGTGATCGAGCAGTGGACGCACGTGCGCGAGCAGATTACTAAGGAGATGCTCGAGTGTATGGAACGGGACGATCGCGGAGGAGGCTATGTTAACCCGGTATTCCTGATGGCAAACTCGGGTGCCCGAGGCGGCATCGAACAGATTCGGCAGTTGGCCGGTATGCGCGGTCTGATGGCCAAACCCAACGGTCAGATTTTGGAAACACCGATCAAGTCGAATTTCCGGGAAGGCCTGACCGTACTGGAGTATTTCAGCTCCACACACGGTGCCCGTAAAGGGCTAGCCGATACGGCGCTTAAGACCGCTGACTCCGGTTACCTGACCCGAAAGCTCGCCGACGTCGCCCAGAACGTGGTAGTCACGATGCACGATTGCGGTACGTCCCAGGGCATTACCAAAGGAGTGATTTACCGCGGCGAGAAAGTCGAGGTACGCTTGTCGGATGCCATCTGTGGTCGTGTCAGTCGCCAAAACATTGTCGACCCGGTCACCGACGAGGTAATTGTTCGAGAAAACGAATTGATCACGGCCGAAATCGCTCGGCGTATCGAAGACCTTGGTCTGGAGAAAATCCAGGTTCGTAGTCCGATGACATGTGACGCGCCCTTGGGGGTCTGCCAACTGTGCTATGGCATGGACTTATCGACGGGCGACTTAGTCGAAGAAGGGATGGCCGTTGGCATTATTGCTGCGCAAAGCATCGGCGAACCCGGAACCCAATTGACGATGCGGACCTTCCATATTGGCGGTTCCGCACAAACGCAACTTGAAGAACATGAGATCGTTGCCAAACGGGCCGGGACGGTGCACTTTACGCGCATCAAATCCACTCGCAATCGCGAAGGACGCAGCATCGTCCTTAAGGCAAATGGCGAAATCGCCTTGCTCGATTCCAAAGGGCGCGAGCTGGAAAAATACGATGTCCCCATGGGCGCAACCCTGCTCGTCGATGAAAACCAGCAAGTGCAAGCTGGCCAGAAGTTGTGCGAATGGGACCCGCACAGTGTTCCAATCTTGTGCGAAGTGGCCGGTAAGGTGCGTTATGAGGACGTTATCGAGGGTGTGACGGTGCGGATGGAAAAAGACCCGACGGGACACATCCGCCGGCGCATCATCGATTTCCGCGGCGATTACCAGCCGCAGATCGTTGTGGAAAGCCCCGACGGAGTCGTGCTGGACGTCTACTTCCTACACGAAAAAGCACATATCGAAGTCGAAGAAGGCCAATTGGTTAGCCCAGGTGATGTGTTAGCCAAGACGCCGCGTGAAGTGTCCGGTATTACGGATATCACCGGCGGCTTGCCCCGGGTAACCGAATTGTTCGAAGCTCGTCGACCGAAAGATCCGGCGGTAATGGCTGAGATCGACGGACGGGTAGAGATTTCTACCGAAAAGAAACGCGGAAAGCGATCGATCAAGATCATTCCTGAAGTGGGGGAACCGGTCGAGCACTTGCTGCCATATGGCAAACGGCTCCTGGTGCACTCCGGCGACTATGTGCGCGCCGGTGCACCGTTGATCGAAGGTCCACTTGAGCCGCACGACATTTTGCGCGTATCCGGTGAAGAAGCCGTGCAACAGTATCTGTTGCATGAAATCCAGCAAGTTTACCGCAGCCAGCGCGTGGATATCAATGATAAACATATCGAAATCATTATTGCTCGCATGCTCCGCAAAGTACACATTGACGACGCCGGAGACACCAATTTGTTGCCGGGCAGTGAAATGGATAAGTTTGAATTCCGAGCGGTTAATGAGCGCTTGCGCCAATGTGTGAAGATAACGGATCCAGGTTCGACGGATTTCGAGGTGGGAGCTATTGTGCCGCGTGAAGTTTTCGAGCAGCGCAATGCACAGATTGCGGCGCTCGGAGGCCAGCCGGCTAAGGGTACGAAGCCCCAAGAAGCTACCGCAAGCACCCAACTGTTGGGAATTACCCGTGCCGCGGTGCAAAGTGACAGCTTTATCTCGGCCGCTAGCTTCCAGGAGACCACCAAAGTGCTTACCGAGGCAGCCCTGGCTGGAAAAGTCGACCGCTTGGTCGGGTTAAAGGAAAACGTGATTCTTGGCCACCTGATTCCCGCCGGTACAGGATTCCGACTCTATCAAGAGGCCGATGTGCGTTTCCATCCCGAGGCGCTCGAGGCACTCACCAGCTCGGTGTCGCGCCCATCGCATGCCAGCTTCCCGCTGTTGCAGCCGGGCAACGGTGATGGTGCCGAAAGCACTCAGGCAGTCGAAGGAACCGGTGCTTTGGATCGCTTGCTCGGTGGTGAAACCTAACCAATGTAGCCGGTTGATCCAACGCGGGCATTGACGTGCAGGCACGTCGTGCTCAAAATACATGTTCCTACCTGGACCGGTGGTAGCTCGTTGGCTGCCTGTTTAAAGAACTGCATCAGGAGAAATTATGCCCACGATCAACCAGTTGGTACGCCGTCCACGGCGGCCAAAACGCAAACATAGCAAGTCCCCGGTTCTAGAAGGCTGCCCGCAAAAGCAGGGAGTTTGCCTTCAGGTAAAAACCATGACGCCAAAAAAGCCCAACTCGGCATTACGTAAAATTGCTCGAGTGCGGCTCAGCAATGGCAAGGAGGTCACCGTTTACATCCCAGGGGAAGGACATAATTTGCAGGTGCACAATATTGTGTTGGTACGGGGTGGGCGCGTACGGGATCTGCCCGGTGTGCGGTACCAGGTAATTCGTGGTACCCGCGACACGTTAGGAGTCGAAGGGCGACGACAGTCGCGTAGCCGTTACGGAGCCAAGAAACCCACCAAATAGATCTCCGTGGCTTTGCGGCTGTAAATCAACTCGGCCGGCCCGGTGACCGAGGAGGTTGTCCTATGGGACGCAGGACTGCTAGTGCTATACAATTGAAACCCGATCCTAAGTACGGCTCGCTATTGGTAAGCAAATTCATTAATTGTTTGATGCATAACGGCAAGAAATCTGTTGCCCAAAGACTGTTTTATCAGGCAATGGACGAAATCCGCCGGAAGGCTCCGGACAAAGATCCACTGGAAGTATTTCAACAGGCCGTTGAAAACGTCAAACCCCAAATTGAAGTGCGTTCCCGGCGGGTCGGGGGGGCTGCGTATCAGGTACCCATGCAGGTAAGTCGGAACCGGCAGCAATCGCTGGCGATCCGCTGGATTGTGATGGCAGCGCGCGAGAAAAAAGGGCGCGCGATGTATTTGAAGTTGGCCGATGAGCTTCTAGCAGCTTACAATCGGGAGGGAGCGGCGATTGCCCGCCGCGAACAGGTTCACCGGATGGCGGAGGCAAACAAGGCATTCGCGCATTTTGCCTGGTAAATATCCTCAGCCCAGCAACCGCGCCGGTGCTTTGCGACAGCATTGCGTGCGGTTTTTTTTTGCGCATGTTATCGTGCCGCTTCCAGGAGCAGCCATGCTATGGCACGGCAAATCGAAAAGCTTCGCAACATTGGGATCATCGCCCATATCGATGCAGGTAAAACGACGCTCACCGAGCGCATGCTCTTTTATAGCGGCGCCAAGCATCGAGTCGGTTATGTCGACGAAGGTACGACGGAAACGGATGAAGATCCCGAAGAGCAAGAACGCGGTATCACAATTTATGCCGCCTGTGTTACATTCCGGTGGCGCGATGCCCATATTAACCTGCTCGATACTCCCGGACACGTAGACTTTACGGCAGAAGTCGAACGCTGTCTCCGCGTCCTGGATGGAGCCGTGGTGGTATTCAGTGCCCGGGAGGGAGTCGAAGCGCAAAGTGAAACGGTTTGGCATCAGGCCGATCGTTACCGAGTTCCCCGGTTAGCGTTCATCAACAAACTGGACCGCGAAGGTGCGGATTTCTATGCGGTGCTGGGGCAAATGCGAGAACGCCTTCATGCCGAACCCCTGGTCCTGCAAATACCGGCGGGGCAAGGTCCCCCGCACGGCTCCGACCCCTTTCGAGGCGTCATCGATCTCATTGAGCAGAAATTGCTCGTTTTCGACCCCCACACCGAGGGAAAATTGATTCATTATGAGTCGATCCCTGCTTCCCTGCAGGAGGAAGCGCAAATTTGGCGTGCTACTCTGGTGGAAACACTCTATAACTACAGCGACCAATTAATGGAGCTGGCCCTCCAAGAAAAACCGATTCCTAACGAATTAATCCGAAAGGTAATTCGTCAGTGTACGGTCAATCATCAGGTGCAACCGGTCCTTTGTGGTTCGGCTTTGCACGGCATTGGCGTACAACCCGTGCTCGACGCGGTCGTGGATTACCTTCCCAGTCCGTTGGATCTGCCCCCCGTGGAAGGTACTGACTTGGATCGGCGTTCTCCCAAAAAACTAATCCGCAAGCCTTTGGATAGCGAGCCGTTTTGTGCATTGGTCTTCAAAGTGATCCCCGCAAAAACGGGAGATTGGGTTTGGGTGCGCGTCTATTCCGGACAGCTCAAAGCCAACTCACGCGTCCTCAATCCCGGTAAGGATAAGAAGGAAAATGTCTCTCAGCTTTGGCAAATTCATGCCACGAAAAGACAGCGGGATGGACAGGTCGACCAAGTCGCGGCTGGGGACATCGTGGGCCTGATTGGCCCTCGCTATTCGGTTACGGGCGATACCTTGTGTGACCCGAAGCATCCCATTCTTTTAGAGCCAATCCAATTCCCAGACACGGTGATTTCGATGTCGATCGAGCCGGAAACGTCGTTGGAACGCGACAAGCTCCGTGAAGCCTTGGAAATGCTCAAGCGGCAAGATCCGACGCTTCACGTGCGCACGGAAGACTCGGGCCAGACGGTCTTGTCCGGGATGGGTGAGTTGCACTTGGAAATTGTCAAGAATCGTCTTCTCCGGGATTTTCGGCTTAATGTTCGATTCCGGCCGCCGCAGGTAAATTATCGGGAAACCGTGGCGCACGCAGCCGAGGCCACGGGTGAATGCCACCGACAAATGGCCGGACAAACGTTGTTCGCTCGTGTACGCCTGCGGCTGGAACCGGGCAGCGTCGAGGGTGCGCCGGGTGCCGTACGCAATGAGTGTCCGGCCGAACGTGTACCACCTGAGTATTTGTCGGCCATCCTTGATGAGTTGCGGACGGCTACGTATGGCAGTGGGCCGATCAGCGGTTCGCCTCTGATGAATATTGTTGTGACGCTTTTGGACGCCGAGCTCACGGAACAGAGCAACGAAGTGGCATTTCGGATCGCCGCACGCGATGCATTCGATAAAGCACTGCAGGAAGCCCGGGCTGTGCTCCTGGAACCGATCATGCGATTGGTCGTCACTACTCCGGAGGAGTTTCTGGGCGACCTGGTGAACGACCTTCAACAACGGCGGGCTCTCATCGAAAAAACCGAAATCCGCGGTCCCGTGGCGGTGATCTCAGCCCGCGCACCGCTTAAGGAATTGTTCGGTTACTCGAGTGCCATGCGGAGCCTCAGTCAGGGCCGCGCAAGCTGCTCAATCGAACCACTAGAATATGCCCCCGCGCCGGAAGCCGATATCGAGCGATTCCGTTACTGAGCTTGCCTTTTCGCCGTTCTCTTTCACTGGGGATACCCCCTAGTGCATCGGTATTTTCTATACTTCCCCCGATGTTTTTCACGGCATGCTGTTTTTCGATCCAGACCAAAAGGTCAGCGGCTCGTCAGCTTCCTAGTACTTCCCAGGCTGTTGCCGCATCGAGCACAACTATCGTGCAGCATGCTCGACATGCGGCGATGTGCTTGCCTGTGATGCCGATCGCGACCCGAGGGAACAAGCACTAACCCATCCTCTTGTGGAGTTTTTGGTTAGTTTGGACCAAGCCGGAGTGCACAAAGAGTCTTTTCCCGCAAATCGGCATCGGTGTGACTAGCTGACTGATCTACTTGTTTATTTCGCCTTTGCGCCTTCGCGTTACATCAATATTTACCCCCAAACGTCGTGCGTCGTGCAAGGCCGTCATACGGCGCTGAAGGTGCTCTACCCTTTGCAAGCCGAAGTGTTTGCGTTACTGTTGAATGAATTAGCTGCGACGAGTCGCGTGGACGAGAGGGTAGCTGGGGGCTCGTTCGGTGCACGAGCCGGTTGATCGGTTGTGTGTAGATGATACGGCTCTTGACCGCCTGGCTGCGCTCGCCTACACTGTTTTGTTTACCAGCACGTGGGCAGCATGCAACAAGACAAAGTGGCTCGGTTTGGTGCCGCGCGAGAATAAAGCGGAACGTGAACGACAATGATGCGCGAGAC
Source organism: uncultured Pirellulaceae bacterium (assembly GCA_964425225.1). Lineage (GTDB taxonomy): Bacteria > Planctomycetota > Planctomycetia > Pirellulales > Pirellulaceae > BPJU01. The sequence continues at coordinate 64,784 of CAYRMD010000010.1, forward strand.
GATACGCATACGGATGGAGGCGTATGACCACGCCATCCTCGATCAGAGTGCTCAAGAGATCGTGGATACGGCCCGGCGTACGGACTCGAAGGTCTACGGTCCGATACCATTGCCGACACGGATCGAACGCTATACCGTGTTGTCGGGGCCCAACATCGACAAGAAGGCTCGGCAGCAGTTTGAAATCCGAACGCACAAGCGACTGATCGACATTGTCGATGCCACAGCTCGAACGATTGAAGCGCTGAACAAATTGAGCTTACCGGGGGGCATCGATATCAAGATCAAAGCTAAGTTATCGGAGCGATAGCCACCTGTTCGGGGCAGCGGCGGGGGGTTCAGAAACCTGATTTGGTAGTTTCTCCATCGGAAGCGAATTGACTATGGGACGGAAGTCCCGCCGGTAACGCCGCACATTGACGGAAGGTCCGGTGGGGCAAGCACGAAGGGCACGAACGATGGTCAAAGGGATACTCGGCCGTAAAATCGGCATGACGCAACTATTCGACGAGTCGGGTACGGCTATTCCGGTGACCGTGATTCAAGCAGGTCCGTGCCACGTGCTTCAGATCCGTTCCATGGAGCGGGACGGTTATACGGCGGTTCAGCTTGGTTTTCTCGATAAGAAACGTCCCCGCGGAAAGCGCATTTGGCCCAGTCAAGCATCGCGAGCCGAACGTGGCCATGTAGCGGATATTGGAAGTGCTCGTTCGCGTCGTTTGCGCGAGGCTGGTGTTGAGCTTCTGCCCAAAGCCAACTGTGAACCGAAGCGGTTTATTCGCGAACTGCGAGGCGATACGACTGGTTATCAAGTTGGTCAGGTCATTACGGTAAGTGATTTGGCAGGGGTTGCGGCTGTTGATGTGACCGGCATCAGCAAAGGCCGAGGTTTTGCCGGCGTCATGAAGCGGCATGGCTTTGCCGGCTTGCGGGCAAGTCACGGTACGAAAAAAGTACACCGCCAAATGGGTACTACGGGTGGCTTGGCGGCCTGGCGAGGAGGTGGGCGTCCGAAGAAGGGCAAACGCATGCCGGGGCATTATGGTAATTGTCGGGCGACGGTACGAAACCTGAAGGTCGTAAAGATCGATCCGCAACGTAACCTTTTAGTCGTGCGAGGCGCGGTGCCGGGCCCCAATGGTGGATTTGTTATCATCCGTCAGACGAACAAGGTGGGTTGATCCAACAGTGCACGGAATTTCGGGCACGAGGCACATAAGGGTATACACGCATGATCTACTTGCCGGTGTTCGATACAACAGGTCAACAGGTTGACCAGTATCCGATCGACGTTGAGCTGCTTGCTCCTCGCATCAATAAACAGTTGTTGCATGATGCTGTGGTGATGTATCAGGCCAATGAGCGTTTGGGGACGTTCCGCACCAAATCGCGGGGAGAGGTGGCCGGTTCGACGCGCAAACTCTATCGGCAAAAGGGCACAGGCCGTGCGCGGGTGGGGACACGCCGTACGGGCAAGCGTGTCGGCGGAGGGCACACGTTCGCCAAACGTCCGCGCGATTTTTCTTACCGTTTGCCGAGAAAAGCACTGTTACTTGCCACGCGCATCGCGCTGGCGGGCAAGGTCCGCGACCAGCAGGTCGTGGTCCTTCAGGAATTTACGCTATCGGAGGCTAAGACACGTGAAGTGATCGGGGTGTTGAAGAATTTGAACATCGCAGGCCAGAAAACCTTGATCGTACCTGCAGCACACGATCCGGTGCTGTGGCGCTGCGCTCGCAATATCCAGGGCATCTCGATGCAGCCGGCTGCTGAGGTCAATGCTCTGAGTTTATTGCTGCCGAAACGGGTACTGTTTACGCGATCCGGATTGGATGCTTTGATAGCTCGGTTGTTGCCAGCGGCCGTACCTGCCGGCGCGTAAACTCAATCGTGCATTGTGGAAGCGACGAAGCTCGTAGGGGAAACAACATATGGCGAAGCCTCGAACAACCAAATCTCCGGAGGGCAATCGGCTGCTGCCGCACCAAATCCTCATTCGACCGTTGGTAAGTGAGAAGGCCTTAGCGCAGGCAGAGCGCTATCATCACTATGCGTTTGAAGTGCATCCGCAGGCAACAAAGCCTCAAATCAAAGAAGCAGTCGAACAGTTATTTGATGTAAAAGTGGTAGAAGTCCGTACGCAGAATCGTTGCGGCAAACCGCGGCGGTATCGCTTTCGCCAGGGCCGCACCAAGTCATGGAAAAAAGCAATTGTTACTTTGGACAAAGAGTATCGAATTGCCTTGATCAGTTAAAGGCACGCGTTGTGTCGTCCAGCCGTACTGGAAGTTAGCTGTGCTGCCTGGGGACTGAGGAAGCCCGAGGGGTACAGTAGCCGAAGACGGCGAGCGTAAGGAGGCCCTTCCATGGGCATTCGCAAATATAGGCCGACGTCGCCGGGGCGTCGTGCAGCATCGGTGAGTGATTTTTCCGAGCTGACTCCGGGGGCTCGTCCGGAGCGCTCGTTGTTGCGCCCGTTGCACAAGACGGGTGGTCGCAATAACCAAGGAGTCATCACGGCTCGCCATCGCGGTGGTGGTCATAAGCGGTTGTATCGGCTGATCGATTTTCATCGCACCAAGGATGGGGTACCGGCTCGAGTAGCGTCGATTCAGTACGATCCGAACCGAAGTGCCCGTATTGCGCTGTTGCATTATGCCGATGGGGAAAAACGCTATATTATCGCGCCGGATGGGTTGAAGGTGGGGGACCACGTAGAAAACGGTCCTCAAGCACCACCGTCGGTGGGCAATTGCCTGCCGTTGCGTAACATTCCATTGGGGATGGATATCCATTGTATTGAGATGGTACCGGGTAAGGGCGCCGCTTTGTGCCGTAGTGCTGGCGTGCACGCCACATTGGTGGCTCGCGAAGCCAACTGGGCTCAGATTGCTCTTCCCAGTGGCGAGATCCGGCGCGTGCCTGCCGCCTGCCGCGCGACGATCGGTAAAGTGGGCAATCCCGACCACATGAACATTCAGATCGGAAAGGCGGGTCGCAATCGGTGGCTCGGTTGGCGCCCGTACGTGCGCGGAACGGCGATGAACCCGATCGATCATCCGCATGGGGGAGGTGAGGGGCGCACGAAGGGCGGCCGCCATCCGGTGAGCCCTACAGGCAAATCAGCCAAAGGTGGGGCGACGCGCAAGCGTCGCAAACCGTCCAATGCGGCGATTATCCGGCGGCGTCGTTCGGTTCGGTACGGCCAACTGAAGCTCCCGTCTCGCTAGCCGTTATGCAGGAGATGCAATCCCAGTGGGACGGACATGGGATAGGGTGGTTCATGGTTAGTAGTGAGGTGGGACGATGGGTCGATCGTTGAAAAAAGGTCCATATGTCGATCCGAAGCTGCACGCCAAAGTGCTCGAGGCACTGCGGACCGGCAATAAGGAACCGATTAAGACTTGGGCTCGCGCGTGCACCATCATCCCGGAGTTTGTGGGGTTCACATTCCTGGTGCACAATGGCAAGCAGCATGTCAAAGTGTTTGTCACGGAGGAAATGGTTGATCATCGGCTGGGTGAGTTTGCACCGACGCGTATTTTCCGCGGCCATGGCGGTCGTGCCGCCAAGAAAGCGGCCACTTGATCGACAGGAGATTCGGTCATGCGCTTCCGTGCCATCCATCGTTTTGCCCGCATTAGCCCGCGAAAAGTGCGACGGCTCGCAGACTTGATTCGCAACAAGCTCGCGGATGAAGCACTGGAGATTCTCAAGTTTCAGCCACATCGCGGCGCTAGAATGCTGGAAAAAGTGCTCAACAGTGCCATCGCCAATGCCATGGACCCGGAGCAGAATCCCGGTCGCAACCTCCGGCCTACTGACTTAGTGGTCGTGGACGTGCGGGTCGACGGTGGACCGATGTTTAAACGCATTCGGCCGCGTGCTCGCGGCATGGCTCACGTCATCCTGCGCCGCACGTCCCATATCCGAGTTGAAGTCGAGGACATTGACAGATTGTAAGATGAGTTAATCTACGGTTACGAACCGTTGGCACGTTACCAAGGAATGCAACGAGCATGGGTCAGAAGGTCAATCCAATCGTCTTTCGCACCGGCGTGATGATGGGGTGGAAGAGCCAGTGGTATGCGCCCAAAAAAGAGTTTGCCGAGTTGCTGTTGGAGGATTACAAGATTCGAGAGTTTATCAAGAACAATCCTCAGCGCCCTCAATACAAGAATGCGGGAATCGATCGGATTGAAATCGAGCGGACGCGGGATGAAGTGAAGGTGAAACTTTATGTAGCGCGTCCCGGTCTGATCATCGGCAAGAAGGGGCAGGAAGTCGACCAGTTACAGCAGGACTTGCAGAATTTGGTGGGGCGGCGAGTGAACTTGAAAATCGAGGAGATCCAGCGTCCGGCATTGCATGCACAATTGGTAGCCGAAGACATCGCTCAGCAGCTTTCCAAACGAGCCAGCTTTCGGCGGACGATGAAACGCGCGATCGAGCAGACGATGGAAGCCGGAGCGAAAGGTATTAAAGTCCAGTTATCGGGTCGACTAGGCGGTGCCGAAATGGCTCGCTGCGAAAAACAAATCGCCGGCTCACTGCCGTTATCCACGTTGCGGGCGAAGATCGACTTCGGGTTTGCCGAAGCGCCGACGCCGCAGGGCAATATCGGCGTACAGGTTTGGATCAATCAAGGAATGTACGAAGGAGACGAACGCGATGGCCCTGATGCCGAAGCGGGTCAAACATCGAAAAAGCCAAAGAGGACGATTAAGAGGTAACGCGACGCGAGGCAATCGCGTCGTGTTCGGCGACTACGGCTTACAGGCCACTCAGGCCGGCTGGATTAAGGCGCAAACGATCGAGGCGGGTCGTATTGCCGCGCAGCAGTATGTGCGCGGTGAAGGGCGGCTGTATGTCCGCGTTTTCCCCCACAAACCTGTCACCAGTATTCCCTTGGAAACGCGTATGGGCAAAGGAAAAGGAGAGCCGGAATATTGGGTGGCGTGTGTCAAGCCTGGCACGATTTTGTATGAATTAGGTGGAGTGACCGAAGAACAGGCCCGTATTTGTTTCGCTCGCTTGGCCCACAAAATGCCGGTGCGAGTCCGTTTCGTGCGTCGCCGACCGGTGTAAAGCCACGTCGGACGGTCCGGGAGTCAAAGGCGATGAAGGCTCGGGAATTGCGGGAAATGAGCGACGAGCAGTTGGCGTTGACGCTGCGGGACGCCGAGCAGAATCTGTTTCGGCTCCGCATGCAAAAACAAACCGCTCGATTGGATGCGACTAGCGAGTTGCGCAAGCATCGGAAGTTGATTGCCCGAATAAAAACGATCCAACGGGAGCGGGAGTCCCAACGCGCGCAGCCGTCCAACCCGTCGGCTTGAGCTGCTCCAATGCCGTCCCGTGGGTATGGTTAACTAGCAAGTGCTACCTGTTGACCGAGGGAAACGTGTGTATGCCGAAACGTCGAGCCATTGGCATCGTAACGAGCGACAAAATGTCCAAGACGCGGCGCGTTGAAGTTCCCCGCACGACCCGACATCCGCTGTACGGTAAGGTGTTGCATCGCCGTACGATTTGTTATGTGCATGATGAGAACAATGAATCGCAAGTGGGTGATCGGGTGGAGATTGAAGAGTCTCGCCCGTTATCGCGATTGAAACGTTGGCGGTTGGTACGGATCGTCGAACGGGCACGGGATATCGAGCTAGCCGCACGGAACGTGGCAAGCAGTGTCGAGGCCGACCCGAATCAAAGGGGTGAAGAAACTTCTTCCTCCCACATCGGGCAATAGGAGTTGTCCAACATGATCCAACAACAAACCCGCTTGAACGTCGCCGATAACACGGGCGCCAAGGAAGTTATGTGTATTAAGGTCTTGGGAGGTTCGCGACGACGGTACGCTAGTTTGGGAGATGTGATCGTCTGTAGCGTTAAGAGTGTCATTCCCGGATCGGACATTAAAAAGAAGGCCGTAGTTCGCGCGGTGGTCGTTCGCACCAAGCAACCCGTGCGCCGGACGGACGGCAGTTACGTGCGTTTCGACAGCAATGCGGTAGTGATCATCGACAACGAAAACAACCCAAAAGGCACACGTATTTTTGGCGCTGTGGCTCGGGAGTTACGGGAACGCAATTTTATGAAAATCGTGAGCCTGGCAGCTGAAGTGGTGTAACCGGCGTGGCCAGCACGACATGCCGGAGGTTTCTAGCGGAAGCGGTGTGAATATGATTCCCCGGTTTTTGGAACGCTATCAAAAACAGGTGCTGCCAGCATTGGCCGAGCGACTCGGGAGACAAAACCCGCTGTCGCTTCCTCGATTGGAAAAAATCGTGGTCAATATGGGTGTCGGTAGCGCTATTCAGGATAAGAAAGATTTGGAGTTAGCGATGGATGCCTTAGCGCAGATCACAGGCCAGAAGCCGGTGATCACGAAGGCACGAAAATCGATCTCCAGTTTTCGTTTGCGCAAGGGCATGCCAATCGGCTGTAAGGTTACCTTGCGCGGGCGCAGGATGTATGAGTTTTTGGAACGATTGATTGTCTTAGCGCTGCCACGAGTGCGTGATTTTCGTGGCTTGAGCGATCAGGCCTTTGATGGTCACGGGAATTATAGCCTTGGGCTGAGTGAGCAACTGGTCTTTCCGGAACTGAATCCGGACAAGTACCCGAAGGTCCAAGGGATGAACATTACCATCGTAACAACCACCGACAGTGACGATGAGGCGCGCGAGCTATTGCGCTTAATGGGCATGCCGTTCCGCCGGCAGTCGGGCTCAGCCGATGCGGCGCAGCCAGCGGCACAATCAGGGGTTCTTGCACAAGTGAGGAGCAAGCGTGGCCAGCAAATCCAAAATCGCTAAGTCTCGACGCCCACCGAAGTTTTCCACTCGGTTTCGCCGACGCTGCAATATCTGTGGTCGTCCGCGAGCCGTTTATCGAAAGTTTGGCATCTGTAGGATCTGTTTCCGAAAATTGGCTGACCAAGGGTTAATTCCGGGTGTTCGCAAGGCGAGTTGGTAAGAGGGGACCGGTGCACGTATGTTGTCTGACCCGATCGCCGATATGTTGACCCGTATTCGCAATGCCGTGCGTGTCGACTTGCCTCATGTCGATATGCCGACCTCGAAAATCAAACGAGGTGTAGCCGACGTGCTCAAGCGCGAAGGATTCATTTGGGACTGGCAGGAAGTCCAAGACGAATCGTCCCCGGTACCGCAACTGCGCATTGTGTTGAAGTACGTCAACGGTCAAGGCTTGATCCAGTCGATCCGGCGCATCAGCAAGCCCGGAAGGCGCGTCTATATGAAGGCGTCCGAACTGCGACCAATCCTCAACGGCTTAGGGATTCGTATTCTCAGCACCAGTCGTGGAATTATGTCGGATCGCGAGGCACGGCGGCGCAAGATCGGTGGCGAGGTGCTAGCGGAAGTCTATTGAGTGCAGTCGGACTGCACACAATCCGAAAAGCGAAGGAGTACTGGCTGTCATGTCACGTATTGGTAAAAAACCGGTGCTCATTCCCGACGGAGTTCAAGTTACCCTGGAAAATCATACGGTCACGGTTCAAGGCCCCAAGGGCAGCTTGAGCTTGAAGTATCGGCCCGAAGTCACCGTCGAATTAGTCACAGGCGATCGGGGCAAGCAGCTAGTCGTGTCGCGTACCATCGAATCTCGCTTGGCACGCGCCGTGCATGGCCTGACGCGGGCTTTGATCCAAAATATGGTCACCGGTGTTGTCCAAGGCTATGAAAAGCGATTGGAAATTGTCGGGGTCGGTTATTTGGCAGCCGTCCAGGGGCGAACGCTCGAATTGCGCGTCGGTTTTGCTAACGAAGTACGAGTTGCAATCCCCGAGGGTCTGCAAGTTCAATGTCCGGATCAGACGCATATCGTGATTCGCGGATGTGATAAGCAGTTGGTCGGACAGTTTGCGGCAGCCGTACGCGCCATCCGCAAACCCGAGCCGTATAAGGGTAAAGGCATTCGATACGAAGGCGAGCACATTAAGCTCAAACCGGGTAAGACCACAACGTAGCGGGCTTGGCTAGCGCGACGATCGGAGGGATCAACAGGTGACGTATATCAAATCGGAGTTGAAGAAAATCGATGCACGCCGGCGCCGCCGGCGTCTGTCGGTGCGCAATCGACTGCGCCGGAATTTATCACGGCCGCGTTTGTCGGTCTTTCGCAGCAATCGGCATATCCGTGCGCAGATCATCGATGACCAAGTTGGCCGAACGCTGGTTTCGGCTAGCACGTTGGACCGGACCATCCGCGGCCAAATTGCCAAACCTTACAATAAAGAAGCTGCAGTGGTTGTTGGTCGGTTGATCGCCGAGCGAGCCTTGGCTGCCGGAATACGCCAAGTGCGCTTTGACCGCGGTCATTATAAGTACCACGGCCGCGTGGCTGCTCTGGCCGAGGCAGCTCGACAAGCCGGGCTTGAATTTTAGGAGATCTCCACGTGGCATCCGATGCGCCCAGTGACAAAATGATCGAACATACCGTGGCGGTCAAACGCTGTGCCGCAGTTGTCAAAGGCGGACGCCGCTTTAGCTTCGCCGCGATGGTGGTAGTAGGTGATGGAAAAGGCCGCGTGGGAATCGGCTACGGCAAGGCCAACGAAGTCCCCCCCGCGGTCGAAAAAGCCAAGAACCAAGCAGCACGTTCCATGGTCTCGATCCCCCTGGTTAACGGTACGATTCCTCACGAGGTGACCGGCCGATATGGTGCGGCCCATGTCGTACTTCTGCCGGCCGGACCCGGAACCGGGATTAAGGCAGGGGCGGCTGTTCGTGCCGTGTGTGACGCCGCCGGAGTTCGGAATGTTTTGACGAAGAGTTTCCGTAGCAATAACGGCGTATTATTGGTCAAAGCCACGTTGCGGGCTCTGCAACAACTGCGAAGCCGTGAACAGGTCGAACAAATGCGAGGAGTAACCTTGTCATGAACGTCCATGACGTCCATCGGGGTATCCACCCGCACCGGCAACGAAAGCGCGTCGGACGCGGTCCCGGTTCGGGCCATGGTAAGACATCGGGCCGTGGTCATAAAGGACAAAAGTCCCATAATGGCTGGCGGATGCCCCCGACGTTTCAAGGCGGCGCAATGCCCTTGGTGCGGCGGGTTCCCAAGCGTGGTTTCCACAACCGCTTTGCACCGATTGTGGCCGAAGTCAATGTGGGCCAACTTGAAAAGTACTTCCAGGATGGTGATCTGGTGACGGCCGATCACTTGGTAGAAGTAGGTTTAATCGGCGGTGCGTTCGATCAAGTGAAAATCCTGGGAGATGGCAATTTGGCGAAAAAGCTCACGGTAATCGCCCACCGCTTTAGCGCTTCAGCCGAACAAAAGATCGTACAGGCTGGCGGCCAAATCCAACGGCTGCCCGGGCCGAAACCACCGCAAAGAAAAACAGAGGTGACCGCTTCCTAGCACATTTGCCCATTGCTGCACGCACCCTGCCCTTGCATCCTTGCGGAGGATTTCGAGGACCGCTTGGAAACAAGCAATTGCTGTTGGCGTCGTACCCTATAACAGCCATAATGAACACGCAGTGAATAGCTCAATGAGTACACACGGGTCGTTCACAGGACTAGGTTCATGTGGGAAAAAATTCGTGTTGTTTTCACGATTCCCGAGTTGCGGACAAAGATCCTGCTGACATTAGGTCTTCTGGCTGTCTACCGTATTGGTTATTGGGTTCCGCTACCGGTTGTCGATCAAGAAGCGCTCAGCGTGCAAACCGGCGGAGGTGGGTTCGGTGATCTGATTGCTAAAGTCTCGATTTTCAGTGCCAGCGATTTGAGCCAGGCGACCGTCTTTGGTCTCGGCATCATGCCCTATATTTCGGCCTCTATTATCTTCCAGTTATTGGGTACGGCGTGGAAACCCATCGAGGAGCTGCGTAAGGAAGGGGAAGCTGGGAGAAAAAAGATCAACGAGTACACTCGGTATCTAACTGTCGGGCTGTGCTTGATCCAAAGCTATTTTTACGTCCGGTGGTGGCTCATGGGGGCTAGCTCCGTCATTGATCCTGCCTACATCAGTACCCGCACAGGAACCCTTCACTTTGGCTGGCAAATTACCACCGTCTTGATTATGACTTGTGGCACCATGTTCCTGATGTGGCTGGGTGAGCAAATCGATGAGTTCGGAATTGGGAATGGAATCAGTCTTTTGATTATGGCGGGTATTTTGGCTAGGATGCCGGGCGCAGTTTGGAAGCAATTGACCAACATTGAATATCGGTTGGTAGGAATTGGTCAGGGCGAGATGGGTATTGAGACCTTAATTTTGCTGGTGGTACTTTTTGTTGGTGTTGTTCTGGGGGTGGTGTTTATTACCTTGGCCCAGCGTCGTATCCCCACTCAAAGCGCCAAGCATGTGCGCGGTCGGCGAGTGTACGGAGGGACGCGACAATTCCTACCGTTGCGTATTAATCAGGCAGGGGTCATGCCCATCATCTTCGCTAGCAGCTTGCTCATGATCCCACACATGATTTTTAACGGTCTGGCGAATTTGCCCGGCCGGTGGGGAGGCTTTTTTGCTAACGTCTCGGCGATGTTTAACGGCGTGTCGTTTGCTTACAACGTAATGTATATCGCGTTGATTTATTTCTTCTGTTACTTTTGGACTGCGATTACGTTCAATCCCAAGGAAATCTCGGACAATTTAAAAGACCTGGGAACGTTCATTCCTGGTTACCGTCCTGGCAAGGCGACGGCCGATTATCTTGAAAAAGTAATGGTCCGCATCACGTATGTTGGCGCTGGTTTTCTTGCCGTGGTAGCCATTGTCCCGACCATCGTATCGCACTTTCTTGGCGTAGATATGGCGATCGCTAGTTTCTACGGAGGAACAGGGTTGTTGATTGCCGTGAGTGTGGCGTTTGACCTCGTGCAGAAGATCGATAGTCATCTGGTAATGAGAAATTACCGCGGGTTGCTGGAAGCTTAGCTTTCCGCACGTTGATAGTAAATTGGGGAGGGCAACAAGAGGAGGACGTAGCCAATGATGATCGTCTTCCTGGGACCTCCCGGCGTCGGCAAGGGTACCCAATGCCGCCGTTTGGCTGCTCGGTTGCAGATCCCGCACGTTTCCACCGGTGATTTGTTTCGCAAAGCGGTTCAGGACAGATCAACCCTAGGCCAGCAGGTAGCCCAGCGCTTGGCTGCCGGTCAGTTGATCGAGGACCCCTTGGTGTTCTCCTTAGTAGAAACACGCCTCTCGCAGTCCGACTGTCGTGCCGGTTGTATCTTAGATGGTTTTCCCCGCACTTTGCCCCAAGCTGCTTGGCTCGACACCTGGCTCGCTCAGCACGGTCGCAGGCTAGACCTCGTGGTCGCCCTGGATGCCCACGAATCGGAGCTCATTGAACGCTTGTTGCGTCGTGCCCACGAGGAGCGCCGCGCCGACGACACGCTACAGACCGTACGGAAGCGTCTAGAATTATATCGTTTGCAGACGCAACCTCTGATCGACCTATACGGACGGCGCGGTGTATTGGCTCAGGTGGATGGCGTCGGAAGCCCTGACCAAGTGGCAGAACGCATTTTAAACGCGATCGCTCAGCAAACGGCAATCACGCCCGAAGCTGGCATTGGCCAGAAGGATTGATCCGTGCGAGGCGTGGAGTTGAAATCTGCCAGGGAACTGAAACGCATGCGTCGCGCGGGACTCGTGGTGTGGACTGCCCACCAAGTAGTTTCGCGTCAGGTAGAACCCGGTAAGACGACGGCCGAACTGAATGTCTGGGTCGAGCGCGTGTTGGAATTTTTCCGGGCCGAGCCCCTTTTTTATGGCGTCCCGGGTCCAATACAACCGTTCCCTGCCGTAAGCTGTATTTCCGTAAACGAAGAACTGGTCCATGGTATTCCGGGACGTCGCGTGTTACACGCAGGTGATATCGTTTCGATTGATATTGGTTGTCGTTTCGAGGGCTGGTGCGGCGATTCGGCTTGGACATATCCGGTTGGGCAGATCGACGACCGCTCCCAAAAACTTCTGGAAGTAACCGAGCAAACGCTCAAGTTAGCTATCGAGCAGTTTTGCCGCCAGGAGCGCTGGAGCCAGGTGGCCCGGAAAATGGCAGATTTCGTGCATGCGGCCGGTTTCTCCGTGGTTCGCGAATTCTCGGGACACGGCATAGGACGCCAGATGCACGAACCGCCCCAAGTGCCCAACTACGTGGATCGCTCCCTGGCAGAATGTGACATTCGCATCGTTCCGGGATTGGTGCTGGCTATCGAACCGATGGTAAATGCCGGCTCGCGCAGCGTGCGGCTTCTTCCTGACGGATGGACTATTATCACGTCCGACCGACAACCCTCAGCTCATTTCGAACATACCGTCGCCCGCACAGAAAGTGGTGTTTGGGTATTGACCGGCGCACCGGAAACCCCGGACGAAGAGGCATTTGTTCGCCCTGCGTTAGAAAAGTTCCTTGGTTAAAACGTGCGCGTGCTAACCGAACCGACGGAGGGCGAGCGCAGTTTGTTGCCGGAACGCACAAGGCTCTTTTTGGGTTGGCCACCGCTCTATCCCGCAAGAGTCTTGATGTTCTTAACGGCTCACTGCCAATCGGCCTTGGTGTATTTACCCGCTAAATTGTTCACTGCGCCATACTATACAAGTGGGGAGAGCACGCATCGGGCAACCTACCGGCGACTGGCAGTGACACGCTTTTATCGTTACATGTGTGCGTCTCACTTCTAGGAAGCACGTGGCTGTAATTGAGCCGGCTATCACCCGGATTCTCCCTATGGCTTCCGAAGATGCATGGCCTTACACAGCCGTGACTGTTAGGGAGCGGCGGTATGCAAATCGGACAGGGCTCTTTCGGGTCGGCGTGTGAAGCCGCTCCTACAGGTCGTGCATTCCCGGGGTGGACCAATTGCGCGGCGCTAACGCCATGGGAGGGAGATTTACTGATGCCGCAAGCTTTCGCAAGGACGCACGAATTAAGGAACGTGCTGTTCCGATGACGCACGTACTTACAGTCACGACTTCGAACAGCGTCAAAGGCTCGTCACGTCGCTGGCCGAATCTTGTGCTAGCAAAACTCCCAAGCGAACGTGTGCCGATCGACAGCCTCGTGCCACCCAACCCCCCTTGTACGGCGACTAAAGCCATCTGGGCACCCGATCGCTAACTTATCCGGTCAATGGCGGCTTTCGCCACCTTACTGGGTAAAAGGCCAGTTTTTTCCAATGTTTCTTCTTTAGCTAACGTAGTCGCGTTTTCTTGTTTCGCCAGTCTTCCCATTTTCATCAAATTTCCAAACCAAAGAGTCACGGTGCCTGTCCTCTTGCCTAAGGTGCCTGTCCCCGAGCCGACCGAGCCTGTCCCCGGGCCCGGTACCACCCTCTTTGGTATACGACTACGATTATCGACATACTTACGTATGGCCGGGTCACCTGGCACGGTTACGGTTATTTAGAACACTTTACTCCCTCGGCGTCCACGGTGCCGACATCGCTGGACACGCGCGCTTGGAAACCTCTTTACTCCCGAGATTGCTGAGATGCGGTGTTGCTTTTCGGCGTAGATAGTCGCTAGCAGCCAAGGCCCAAGAAGACGTTGACAGACGCTCGCTAAAGAAACGCTACCAAATTGCTGCACGGCAGCTTTCCGAAAGGGAATCGGCGCCGGCGGCTAGTGGGTTAGGGAAAACTGTTGGGCGGCACCGCACGATGGGTGCACTATACCCGTTGCTCCGATACGTTCCTCGCTGGCCGTCGTTATGCGAAGCCGAGCGTCCATCACCACACCGTCAGTTGCGCGGATTGTCGCACAGACAATTACAAGTAGGCTTCGGACGAATCAAATAGCGCAAAGACACCGCGGCCCACGCAGACGATCGCAATGTACATGCAGCCTTCCTTGCGCCTTTGCGTTGAATTGAATTGGCCGCTCGCTTACGGTCGCAGCTCTGTGGAGTCCTTGCTCGACGCAGCGCCTTTGCCAATAAGCACCCGCATCGGTTGACATTGGATTGGGCCGAAAAAAAGCATACCATGCCAGACCGGGCAAGTGACCGAACCATTTTATCTACCATCAAGACAGATAACTCGTTTCCAATTCTGCCGCGAAAAATAGGCAAATTTCCGCCATGGTCCGCCTTTTAGACCAGAATCCCATCCACAATCAAGATGCACACACTACCGTTACCAGTTGGCCTGGACGCCATAGCATTCTCTCGGCAGAATCCAGCCACCCGGATGATTTCTGCCTGAGCAACTTCGCGGGAACTCCTAACATAGGATCCATTACGATGCTTCTGGCGAATACCCATAGTCAACCGTACATTTTGTTTTTGTTGCTCGCTCTCGGCACATGGCTCAATGGCTGCGCTGGTCTTGGCCAGACGTTCACCGAAAAAGACACACATTCTGTCCGACGCGGTCACTGGATAGACCAGTTACAAGAAGCATTGGTTAGCGAGAAAGCGCGGCAAATCGAACAGCGGCTCAAACGGGATCCGGCTGGCGATTGGGACGCGTTTCACTTGACCGATCAGGAATGAGACAGATTCGCGAGCCCGAGGCGGTTCGCCAATAATGAAACGACGACATTTCCTGCTCACAACGTGCGCAGGAATGCGATAAGGTCAGCCAACTCCTGCTCGGTTAGTGCTTCTCCTGCCACGTTCTGCGGAGCGTGCGGCCCGCGTAACAGTTCTTCCAGCGAATGGGATCGTCCGTCATGCAGCAACCGAGGCCGTAAAAACACTCGCCGTAACGAGGGAGTATTGAACGACGGATAGGCATCACGTTCCGAGCCAAGCCCCACGTCATGAAGCCGGCCGTCTGTGTAATAAGGCCCCGAATGGCAAGTAACACAGCCCGCCCGAGAGCCATGGAAAAGTTCGCGACCACGCTGGATCGCCTCGGGATTCTGCAGCCAGTCCGTATACGGATTCGGCGGCGCCGGCAACTGCTGGAGGTAAGCCAGCAGCGCCTCGACTTTGTCTTCTTCGGGCAGTGGCCCCTGCATTGTGGAGGTCAGTGATTTTACCAGGGCACTACGCAAATCTTTTTGCCAGCCGTGCCACGTCCAAGGCCCCGTCTCATGAACATAATAAAGCGGTAGCACGGTCTTGAACGTGTTGATCGTGCCATCATTATGCGTGTCCATGGGTTCGGCATTCGTGCCACCTTCAAAGTGACACGTATGGCAACTATACCACTGGTCGAGGCTCAATCGGGCATCGTAAAAGAGCATTTCGCCGCGCCGCGCTAACGAGGGTTCCTTGGCACTGCCTAAGACAATTTCGGCCACGATGGATCGCTGTCGAATGTCTACCACTTGCACACTATTCCGCAAATAGTTAGCCACCCAAGCTCGGCGATTGTCCGGATTGATCCGCACGGCCATCGGACGCCCACCCAGGTCGATCCGAGCAAAACGATTGCTATCCGTACGTAAGGCGACCGGTAAATGGTTCCCGGACGTGGTCTCACCAAGCGGCAGATCGGTAAGTCGCATCACCAGCAGTTCTTGCGTTCCACCTGCTGCAATCAGCATCCATTGTTCGTCACTGGTAATCGCCAATCCCGAAGGGTCGGCTACGGCACGGCCCGGTACGTCTAATGGCATGAGTTCTGGTGTGGTTTTTTTCGGTACCCTGATGCGTCCCACCCGCGAGCCCAATACCCATCCTAAGCGTATATTCTGCGGAGTAATGGGCGTTCGCCGATAGACAACCCACGGCAGATAGACAAAATCACCGTTACGCGAAAATACCATGTGTCCGAAGTTCAAACCTTGTATCGCAGTCGAAAACAGCACTCGTTGCGTTTCAGTGTCGATGATAGCCACGCGGCGATCGGCACAGCATGCTACGGCCAACTGCCGACCGTCACTACTGAGTGCCACCGTCCGTGGCCAGCGTCCCACCGGGATCGTTGTCGTTACCATCCCACTGGACCAATCCACCACCGCGATCTGGGCATCACCGAGTCGCGCTACATAGAGACGGCTACCGTCGGGCGAGAACACTAGTCCTTGTGGCAGCCAGCCGAGGCGCAACGAACGCACGTGGTGCAGACGGGCGTTTTGTACCTGTAAGTGCTCGACTGTTCCCCCGTAGGAACAACTGACGGCGATCGCCTGACAATCCGGAGCTATAGCAAGAAACTCAGGTCGCACGGCTACCGGACACTCATCCACCACCACCCCGTGTTCTGTATCGATTAACGACACTGAATCCGATGTCCGATTCGCCGTTACAGCCCAGCGGCCGTCCGGGGACAGAACTATATCGGCAGGTGACCGATCACGATCATTGCCATCCTGTGCTTTTAGTGCTCGCAGTCCGGTTTCACTTGCCGGAAATGCCAAACAAACCAGCAGTGGTACAGAAACAAATGTTGCACTGATCGGGTCGCGTAACAATCGCCTTACTACTCGACGCACGCCCAGGTCTCCAAAAGCTCTCGTCAAAAATTTTCTCCACGGAAACATTATCTTGTACGAAGCATCAACTGCCGGCAACCACACGTCAGTCGCTCGAAAGAGTAGCTACGAGATGCACTATGAATGGCATGGACACGCACGCGAACGGCACGCGTATTCGACTCAATGAGCAACTTACCATTCGGTTAGCAGCATCGCTTGCGCCGAGTCGATGTTTGGCGCATCAAGACTTCCACCGTTCCCATGTCTCGTTGCCTAGCGAGCAGCAGCTGTTCTCCTCAGTCTGCCAGCTCGCAAAGCGAGAGCCCGACCTGGTCCCGTTTCGGCGTATCGCGCCGGGCGTCGACCGGACCGAAATAAGACTTAAGGAACGTCTGATCAACTGGCGGTAAACGAGCGTATTGGCTCGATGGA
>CAYRMD010000011.1:0-81516 GCA_964425225.1 uncultured Pirellulaceae bacterium
CTATCCATCGAGCCAATACGCTCGTTTACCGCCAGTTGATCAGACGTTCCTTTAATTCATTCGGGCTTGCTCTCATATCGCTTGCTTTTGGTTGCTGTCAGCTCAGCGTTACTCGTTCTTATCCCTCAGGTGGTGTTTTCGCAACGTCCGCAGGACGAAGCGCTTGTTTTCCCGCCTCGGCTACCCAACAATCAACAGGTTCTCATTGATGACGATCCCAAAATGCTCGAACCGCCGGCTCATCTTCGTCCAGAGGTGCTTGTGGCCAAGACTGCGCCGCGTGTCGCTTTTGCCTTCTATCCTGGACAAGATTACCCCGGGAATCCCTGGTCCAATTGGGGCGACGGCTGCGTGCGAAACGGAAAATACTACTCAGCAATCGGTGATCATCGAGGTCCTACGGGTAATGCGTTCGTTTATGAATATGACCCGGCTCGGCTTTCGTCAGAAAGTGCTTTTCGCAAGTTGGTCGATCTCAAGCAGCTCCTGGGCCGTCCTGAGGGTCATTATGTGCCAGGCAAGATCCATAGCCGACTCGATGTCGGTTCAGATGGGTGGCTCTATTTTTCAACTCATCGTGGGTCGCCTCGCTATACGACGCCTGAGTATCACTACGAAGGTGACTGGATTCTCCGATGCAATCCTCAGACAGGTGAAGCACAGGTGGTGGTGCATGCCCCGGTCGGCAAGCATTGCATACCGTGCAGTGTGTTGGACCCATCACGCATGATCTTCTACGGGGGCACCGCAGCAGGCCAAGGATCCGAGATCCGTTTTTTTGCGTACGACATTCTAGGCCGGCGTCTGCTCTGTGACGTCCCTCATGGCCCTCCCCGCTATATGATCCTCGCGCTTAGCACCGGACGCGTTTACTATACGCCGAAGGATTCGAGCGAATTATTAATGCGCTTCGATCCGGCAGAGGCAAAAGAACCTGTATCGCTTCACGTTGCCATTGGAGTTCGCGCCGCCACCCATGAAACGCCCCAGGGAATTGTCTACACGGTTTCGCAAGGCGAGCGTGGATCGGAAAGTTCCTTGTATGAGTTCAACACGAAGACCGAAACGGCACGTGTGTTAGGTTCAGCGGCAGTTGGCCAACAACAGTATATTGCTTCCCTCGATGCGGATCCGACCGGTCGCTACCTTTATTATGTCCCGGGTGCGCACGGCGGCAGCACCGATGATGGTAGCCCGATAGTCCAATACGATACGCGAACGGGACGAAAGAAAGTACTCGCTTTCTTGCATCCGTACTTCCAGCAAAAATACGGTCTTGCCCTTGCCGGGACGTATAGCACGGCGCTTGATGAACGAGGCGAGCGGCTATTTATTACCTGGAATGTCAGCCGTGGATCACGAGCTTGGGATTGTTGTGCCGTGATGGTAGTAGAAATCCCTGCGTCGGAACGACCCTAAGAACCATAATTGTAAGCAGCTTCCGCATTGCCGAGAACGTGCACAGTTCGTATTAAAGGAGCGCGATCAACGATCGCTTCCTGAAAAAACTGGTCAGGGTTTCGCAGCTTCTATCGGTACCGATTTTCCCGAAACGAACGCGCACAAGTGCCGAGGAAAATTCCCGTGGGAAGCGTGTGTGCGCCTCATTCGTAGGTAGGACGTGGCTGTAACCGAGCTGGCTCTCACCCAGCCTCGCCCTATCACTTCCGAAAATGGATAGCGTTACAGAGCAGCGACCGTTTGGGAGCAGCACCTTCGCCAACAAGCACCCGCGTCGGGTCACGCTCAGGAGGGCCGAAAAAGGCATATCGATGCCAGGTCCGACAAATGACCGAACCATTTCGTCTACCATTAAGATGGATACCTCGTTTGCACTCTTGTCGTGGAAAATAGGCAACCTTCCACTGTTGCCAGCCTTTTACACCAAAAGCGCACCTACAACCCAAGACGCACACAGTTGCGTTTCGTAGCCTTGTCGTCTGGCTTGGAACGTAGCTATGATGAGAAATGACGCCGGAGGGTATCCGAACGGCGAGGAGCCTGATTCGAAATCAGGTGCCCCGAAAGGGGTTGCGGGTTCGAATCCCGTGCCCTCCGCTTGAAGGTCGGAATCGCTGATCGCCTCCGTGACGCGAAGCCATGGAATTTCGGCCCGGCACCCGTGTTTAACGGGGATTTCTAGGCTCCAACCCATCATCCGGCATCTTCCGCCGAGCGGCTATGCCGGGGGGCGCTCGTGCCTAACGGACCGATGCCCTCCAACCAAATCACCGAGAGTGAAATCGGCAAGACCATCACCTATGCATACATGGCCGATAGCCTAGTAGCTCTGCCGGATATGCTTATCTAGGGCACCTGAATTCCCGCGTGCCTGTGGTTTGTGGCAAGCGACATGAGTGGTCTGTCGCCCGGATGTAAGTAGCCTCTACAGCTTCGCCGTGGCGAGTGGCTCTTCGTCGACCCGGCAAGATCAGCCGATGGTAAATCACGCGACTCACGAATTGGCTGAAAAACCGATTATGAGCCCAACCCAAAATACAGGCGGTCGGGAAAATGCCCGGAGCCGAGACGAAGGGGACGTACGCAAGGTGTTTTCTCGTTTCTTTATTCGCGTGAGCCGATTCATCGGGTCCGATAACTGTGACACAAACGCGAGGACGGCACGAACGCGGTTACTTCAAGCGCCGCCACCGCCTTCCCCATTACACAAGAAGCCATACGCCACTTGTGGAAATCGCTTCGTACCGTCTGTGAATAGCCATACTGCACCAGCAAATACCAATATGGGATAGGCCTTTGCGTGATAGCAGTGGATTTCCGGACACCAATGAATTGTCTTGTCCGCCCAAAGAAAACCGGGCGTTTTCTTGTCCCAAACTCAGCGCCCTCGCACTCCGTCTACCCACCGGGCCCACCTCTGACCAAAAGTCTGATGCTGGAAGCCACGCCAAATATACAACAGCAATTCCTATGACGGTCACAGTGCAAAACCAACGAATTCCCAAACGACTGCGCCGAAAACCTCTTATCGAGCTCATTTGGCAAGCAGCTTTCGAAGCATCGTCAGAACCTTATCCCGAAGCTGTTCTGGGGGGAATTATTTACGCCGAACTGCGTAAGACTCATGATAGTTGGCAGTTGCAACGCTTACCGACCACCGACATTCCATCATTCATCACCGTCAAGACGTTAACCTCCGGTACACTGTGAAATACCGGATCCTGTCGCCCGATGATCCGATTCTTTATCAGGTCGGCGACCGGGTCCTGTCCGTGAATTGCCGCCGTCCCTGTGTCGGCTGGGAGACCTTTAAAACGAAGATTCTGGATATGCAGAGATTGTTGGAGGAAAACGGTCTCGTACCAGGCCCAATTTCTCATGCCCTGCGGTACCTCGATCTGATCCAACGGGAAGACATGCCTGACCTTCGTGGATTGCGTTTGACGCTTCGAATAGGTGACTGCCAGACGGTAAATCAACCTTTACAGCTTCGAGTTGAGCTTCCGTATCACGGGCAACTCCCTCTCCTACAGATTGTGAGGCCCGCTGAAGTCCATCTTAAGGACGGCAAAAAGGAAGGTGCGCTCATCGACCTGGAAACGCGGGCTTCTTCGTCTAAGGATTGGTCGAAGATACCCGCTCAGTTGGACGACCTACACTGCGCTTCTAACGCGATGTTTTTTCAACAGGTTCTCACGCCGGAAACCATTCCACGGTTCGACCCGGAGTATTGAGGGCCAAATATGCCGCCAGCCACACTTATCAAAACAAAATTTGATTGCTGCGACGACGCAGTAAGCCTGAGTCCGTTAAGTGAAGCAAAGTCCACATCTCTAAAGTACTCACCTGGTACGGGCGCTGCCGTCACTCCCATCACCACGGTATTTTTGGAAGCTCGTGTGAACTTCACGTCCAGTTTGTTCGGTGACATCAAACTTCAAGTGGCTCAATTGGACACCTGGCCCCCCGAAGTCAGGTCTCTGGAGATAGACCAAGAAGGTCCTTACTTGAAAGATTACCGTCCCAAAACATCGCTTGGCAAAGGAATTCTCAGCCTCCGAAAACTTCACGTGGAAAGTGGAGGAAAGTTACTAGACTGGGACCAAATCGAAGATGAAGTGGGGCAAATGTGAGGCGCCTGGCAAGAAGAATAACACTTCGGAAGACTCGCCGGACCTAAGTTGATAGGAGCGTTTTGATAGCTGCCATTCGTGGCAAACCCGAGCTATTCAACAAAGCGATGCAAGTTCTCTACGACGCGAGTCGGCAAATCATCCTAAGCGAGGCCGTGCGCCTTGAAGTGATGCCAAAACCCTTTTACCAAAAGCGCCAAAGCGAGCTGGAGCTCTCGGAATGCATATTCGAGAACAGCCATCTGCTTCCCTGGAAATTGTGTATTCCAAAAGACGCCTACCGTTTAGCTTGTCGCTACGGGATTTCCGCTAGGGAGGCGATTCATTTGGCTTTCGCGGTTGAAGCCAAAGTCAACGCATTTGTCGCCTCGGAAAACCCGACACCACCCTTATTACGCTTCAATCAGGCTCGCTTACAGCCGAGGATTCGGTCGCTCGGGAAACCATAGTTGCCATAATCGTACGCCACCGTAAGGGAGCGGCTGGGTTGATCGAATACAAAGGCTTTAAGGTGCAACGAAACCACGGTAGATACAGCCATCGACTGCTTGCGCCGTGGCGTCTTTGCGTTGAATTCTTCGTTCATGTAACCTCTATTGATTTTCTCAAGTTTCCTGCCCGCCCGACCGATAATAACGGGCCGAAGTACGTTGGCTCAGCGTTCACCACGCGATTTTCGTGGTGACACCAGGCTGTCAGTCCGGGCAATATGCCGATGCACCCGAGCTTCTGGTACGCCCGCGAAGACGCGGTGCGGAACATGGAGTCGACACGCAGTAAAACTCGGCAGGTGTTAAACGCCTGCATTAAAAAATACGCAAATCGTACTGGGCAGCGATTCCTCGATTAACTTTTGCTACGGGCTACGAATCGTCAATGGGCGTCGGTTACGATTTTGGACGGTTAGTCGAACAGTCGTGCAAAGCCGCTGAGAAAGCTGTTGCGACTATTCTCAGCGATGTTTTGGAAACCGAGCTTTCAGTCGAGGTGCATGGATTAGAAGAATTAACCCCCGGCAGACTACCCGAACACCTGGTTGGGCCGTGTTGTTTTATCGTTCTGGAGGGAAAACACGCGGCAGCGATTCTGGCCATACCCGCCGAGTTCTCTTTCGCTCCAGCATGGTTTGCCAACGACGATGAAGTAGCCGCTCGCCTCGGCAAAATAGCAGCCCAGCTGCACATCTTACTTCCGGACGTACATCCGGTCATTCACGGTTGGGCAATTCGAGTGCTTCAGGGAAACGCGGCTCTGCTGCAAGCTGGGCTGGGGCAAGAATCACATCAAGTACTCATGGAAATCCACAGCGGCCAGCAAGTCGTACCCGTTTCGCTGGTCTGGCCTGTCGCCGAGGTGGGACAGCTACTCACGGCCTCTCCTTGGAATCGCTCGCGACAACCGTTACGCGTTTCGTTCGAAGAGGCTCTAGCACAACTTCCGCCGTACTTGCGGAGCTTTCTTCGCGTTCGAGTGCCGGCATCGGTCGTGTTGGCTTCGACTCGTATGCCTCTCAAGCAGTTGTTGCAGATGGGACCGGGCAGTATTTTGACCTTTCGTAAGTCATGCGACGAAACGCTCGAACTTCAGATCACTGATCAGACGATTGCCGTAGGAGAAGCCGTACGCGTGGGGAATCGGTTCGGTTTGTGGATCACGTCGATGGCCCTTCCCCCGGCACGGTTCCAGAAGGTACTAGCACAAGCTGCTGCTGGCGTCAAAAGACCCTATACCCCCGGCCCGGGAAAAGCTACCCAGCCGAAAAGCCAAACCGGTGGGTCATCGTAATTGACTTCCCACCGGTTAGCGGCTCTAGGACACGGGGGTAAAACCCCTTGGGGGGATGCCGTTACAAACGGCTCTTAGTACATATCGTAATCGGGCGTTTGTCCTTTCTTTGCTCCGGCATTTTCCTTGGGCTTCTCAGCCACCAGAGCGTCGCTTGTCAAAAGCAGCGAAGCGACACTGGCGGCGTTTGCCAGAGCAAATCGCACGACTTTAGTCGGGTCGATCACACCTGCTTTGACTAGATCTTCGTACGTATTGGTAAGCGCGTTGTAACCGAAGTTACCTTTCCCTTCCAGAACGCGCTCGCAGACAATCCCGCCATCCTGACCGGCATTCTCCGCGATCTGTATTAACGGCGCACGGCAGGCTCGCAACACGATATCATAACCGACTTTTTCGTCGTGATTTAGGTCAGTCGGTTTTTCCAGGGCCGCAGCCGCTCGCAGTAAAGCAACGCCACCACCGGGTAAGATTCCCTCCTCGACGGCGGCTCGTGTGGCGTGCAAAGCATCCTCAACGCGGGCTTTTTTCTCTTTTACTTCACTTTCCGTAGCACCGCCGACATTCACCTTCGCTACACCACCGGCCAATTTAGCGAGGCGCTCCTCGAGCTTCTCGCGATCGTAATCGCTGGTGGCATTTTCAATCTCGCGTTTCAACTGGTCGATCCGTGCCTTAATATCGCTACTTTTGCCGGCCCCTTCGATAATGGTCGTCGTGTCCTTGTCAACCACGATCTTCTTCGCCCGTCCCAGGGCGCTCAAGGGTAGCGATTCAAGTTTCATGCCGAGCGCCTCGAAGACAGCCTGTCCACCGGTCAAGATTGCGATATCCTCCATCATCGCTTTGCGCCGATCCCCGTAACCAGGTGCTTTCACGGCGCAACATTTGAAAGTGCCTCGCAAGCGGTTGATGACCAGCGTGGCTAACGCCTCACCCTCGACATCCTCAGCAATCACCAATAACGGCCTACCTTGTTGCACCACTGCCTCCAGCAGCGGGATCAAGTCCTTGACCGCAGAGATCTTCTTTTCATAAATCAACACGTAGGCGTCTTCCAACACGCACTGCATGTTGGACGGGTCGGTAATGAAATAGGGCGAGAGATACCCGCGGTCAAACTGCATCCCTTCGACCCATTCCACCTCGGTCTTCAACCCCTTGCCTTCGTCAACCGTGATGACGCCATCTTTGCCTACCTTCTCCATAGCATCGGCCAGCAACTTGCCGATCTCCTGGTCGTTATTCGCAGCAATGGCTGCGACGCTTGCCATCTCGGAATGGTCTTTGATTTTGATCGACATCTTCTTCAGCTTTTCGACGATTTCGTCAACTGCCTTGTCAATTCCCCGTTTGAGCATAACCGGGTTGACGCCCGAGACGACCGCTCTCAACCCCTCGTTGAAGATCGCTTCGGCTAGAATGGTGGCCGTCGTCGTTCCATCGCCAGCCACATCGCTGGTTTTACTTGCCACTTCACGTACCAATCGAGCGCCGATATTTTCGTACACATCTTCCAGATCGATCTCTTTGGCGACGGTCACACCATCCTTTGTCACGGTGGGCGATCCAAAGCTCTTTTGAAGAATAACGTTTCTTCCCTTAGGCCCCAGCGTCACTCGCACGGCTCTTGCGAGTTTCGAGACGCCGCGACGAATCGCCTCACGAGCTTCCTGATCAAATGCAATGATTTTGGCCATGCCGTTGGACTCCCTCTAAATCCCCACACATTGACACAATCAACGGCAGCCACTCGGTCACCCGATCGGCTACCGAATTCGGAATGATGCGATACTAGCCACCGGGTTGAAGGACTGCCTCGCCCAGTTTTTACCGCTCGATAACCGCGAGGATATCCTCCTCGCGCATGAGCAACAGTTCTTGTTCGCCTACCTTAAAAACTTCACCAGCATAACTGCTGAAGATCACCTGATCACCGATTTTGACCTGCATCGGGCTTCGAGTACCGCCCTCTAAAAGGCGGCCTGGCCCGACGCTTATGACCCGTCCCCGCGCCGGCTTATCCTTCGCTGTATCCGGCAAAAAGATGCCGCCTGCGGTCTTTTCCTCCGACTCTTCTCGCTCCACCACCACGCGATCTCCGAGTGGTTGCAGCTTTACGGTGGAAGCCGATGCCGATTCTTTTTCTTTCTTCTTGGTTGCCGTCGTCATCCAGTTTCCCCGCACATCAAAACCAAGTTGGGCAGTTAAGATCCGCCCGCCGGATTCTCCCAGTTGCACGGTACGGGCCTGGCCCCTGCCATTTCTGCCGCCCGAAAAGCACCTTAACGCTGTAGAGCAATCGGCGCGCCAGCCGTGTACCCCGTCTTATCTGCTGGCCGATCCAAGGCCGAGCTGGCCGCTCGTGCCAATTTGACAGAACCCCACGCAACTCTGCTCGCTAAATAGTATTCAAAAGTATATGCAGTCGGCCAATACCGGTTGTCTACAACACCTCACTGGTGCCGCCAGTATCCATCCGTTCGGTTCCATCGTAAAGGACAGCGATACCCTTCGAGCCGTGGCACGCCAATTGGTCCTTCCTTCGAGCCTGCCAAAGCACGGCTAACCAAAGCGCTACGACCGTCAATGAAGCAGCATACCAATACCACGGAAGTGTGCGTTGCACCAGTTCGTCGCGCGCCAAGTACTCCAGGGTGACCGCCTGAGGAGTAAGGGAAAGCAGCAGGCTGTTATGCACGGCATGCGTTACCATGGCAGGCAAAACCGACCGCGCATACCACCGAAGCGATCCGAGCACCAAACCGAGTGCGAAACTAGGCGCAAAACGTTCTATCGATAGCCACTGTGGATTAACAACATGAAACGCGGCAAAAAGCAGGGCGGACAAGACAATGGCTCGCAGGGCTCCTAACTTTCTTTCCGCAGCTCCGAATACCCAACCCCGGAAGAACAGTTCTTCACACAGCCCGGGTACTACACCGAGTGCGATGATCCGATACCACGCGGGTACTTGCCGCCACTGGGCCAACAACTCGTCGATACCTTCCAGGCGCGCCGGATCGATCGACACGAGCCCGGCACGCAACGCCAGCCAAAATGCTCCATGGGCCATGGGCCACAAGGAAAGACCCAGTACCACTGCGGCGACCAAGGAGGGTATGCTAGGGGCCGCTAGACCAAGACCCGTTCGCGTCTGGACGCGGTACCACCAACCGACCACGAATGGCAACACACCGTACACGACGGCTGTGATGGCCGCCGCTGCGGCGAGTCGAAAAGCTAAGGCCACCTGTGCCTGGATCACCAAGCCCCCAACCATGAATTGGAGCGGAAACGCCAGCGCTACACAGCTCCAAGCAATCGACGGACTAGCCACAGCCATGGGTTTATGCGGTCGCCGTCCCCAACTGTGCCAGCTCAGCGGGCTGCCGTACAGGATCGCATCACTGCCGAATACATAACTGGCCAACGACAGCGCGGCGGCGGCATAGAAGAGCGTGGTTACTAAGGCTACGGCGATCCATCCGACGTGAGCTGTCCCGAGGAACAAATCGCGCGCTACTAAGACGATGTTGACGAGCGGCAAGGTGGCCAGTAGCGCATTGAGCTCGATTCCCGGCACCATGCTCAAAAGACCTGGGGCAAGGGCAACGAGCATCAACGGAATGAGGTAGGCCTGGGCCTCTTTAAAACTTCGCGCCACACTGGTAATCGCAAGTAGCAAGGCTGAAAAAAAACTCGCAAAAATAAACAACAACACGAACACCAACGATACCATGTGCCAAGAAAAACCTAACGGGCCGAACACCAGCGAAGTAAGCCCACTGACGTGAAGCGTAATGGTCATGGCACATAAATTGACACTGGCTGTCAACAGTGCCACGACCAGCACCGCGATGTACTTGGCGACCAACAGTCGCCAGCGAGCAACGGGTGCAGCGACCAGCGTTTCCAACGTGCCGCGCTCCCTCTCGCCGGCCGTTAAATCGATCGCTGGGTAGACCGCACCGGTAATCGTCATCAGGATCAGCACCAGTGGCATGAGTGTCGCCAACGGTGACGGTCCCGCCTCTGGTTCGACTTGCTCTTGACGTATGCCTACAGTCGGCAGCGCTAATCGTACGTTGGCCTCAGCAAGCCTACGGCGCACGACAGACCATTGCGCGGCGTACAGGATCCTTTCCAACCGTTCCAGTGCCGCTAGGCTTATCGGCTCGCGCCGATAGTACAACGTCAATTCCCAACGATTCGCTTGGCGTTGCATACCCACCAGACCAACGTCGACCCTGCCGGTGCGCACGGCCTGTCGGATGTCATCCGGCCCATTGCTCACGTCGGCGGCGGCAAATGTCAGGTGCCGTTCTACGTCGAACTCTCCGTTGGCTCGTAGTTCATAAATACCTCGCTCTAAAAACCTGCGCAACGGCTCGGCCTCTGCTGCCTGCACCAGTACAATGGCTGGCTCACCTTGTTGCGGCCCACTACCGGTCAGCAGCATACGCTGCATGCCAAGGCTTAGCAGCGGATAGACCAGGATCGGCATCAGCACCAACGTCACCACCGTGCGGCGATCCCGTAGGATCTCGCGCAGTTCTTTGAGCGTCAGCCGCCATTGGCGCGCAAACGAATACCGTTGGTACCCCACAGATGGATTAGCCATTGGCCCTCAGGCTCCCAACCGTTCCCCCTTCGGTATGTCGGCCAACTTCAAGAACATGTCGACTAGACGCGTACAACCTGTGGCCGCCTGCAATTCCGATAAACTTCCTTGCTCGACAAGCCGCCCACGATGCAGCAAACCGAAGCGCGTACATAGCCTTTCGGCCTCGTCCAGCCGGTGCGTCGTCAGAATTACGGCCTTACCCAACTGGCAAACATGCTGCACGTACTCGTAAATCACTTGGCTGCCGAGCACATCCAGACTCGCCGTTGGCTCGTCCAGCAACATCACCGGAGGATCATGCACCAGAGCCCTTGCCAAATGCACACGCTGCCGCTCGCCAGTACTCAACGTGGCGCACCGTCGGTCGACAAACGCCTCCAGCCGGAACAGCCCCACCAACTGCTCGAACCGCTGCCGAGCCACCTGCAGCGGCACATCGTATAGGTCGGCGAAGTACCAGAGCACTTCACGCGGCGTCAACCATGGATAAATGCCCGAGGAGGCCGATACAAACCCGATGCGCCGCTTGACCTCCTGAGGCTCCTCACTGGTCCGATGCCCCACCACTTCGGCAAACCCTTCGTCTACCTCTAGTAACCCTAGAATCATCCGCAGGGTGGTCGTTTTGCCCGCGCCATTGGGCCCCAATAATCCATAGGCTTCCCCCGCTCGGACTGAGAAGCTCACTTGGTCCACCGCCAAGATCTCGCCCCGATCCGTACTAAACCGTTTTGTCAAACGTTCGACGCGAATCATGAGCTTCCCGGTTCTAGAGTTGATGACGATGGCACCGAACCGATCGGCGTACCATCCGGCACGCATTATACTCGCACCGAAGAAGCAAACCCACAAATCCCTAAAGAAATCGTGCGTTAGCCGGTAATGATACGGATTTCGCGTTCATAGCCCACCGAAAGCCTTCCACACCGAGATGGCCTTTTAGCTATGATCGCGTGTGCGTCTTGATTGTAGGCGAGCTATTACCGTGGTGACGAGGGCCGGCGGTAGGTCCGCCTTTTCGGCTCGGTCAGATGTGACCGGATACGCAGTC
The DNA here is from genome assembly GCA_964425225.1 of uncultured Pirellulaceae bacterium. Taxonomy (GTDB): domain Bacteria; phylum Planctomycetota; class Planctomycetia; order Pirellulales; family Pirellulaceae; genus BPJU01. Next base: position 11,558 of record CAYRMD010000011.1, read on the forward strand.
GATATGGGCTCCGTGGCAATAGCGTTCCATCGAGCGTCCCAATAAAGCTGCAACCATAAGAGAGTGAGCCGAACCGTTCAACGCAAGAGCGCCTCGGCACAAAGACGCAACGTGGACCGCATGTGCGTTTCAATTGTCGACGCGCGGCCGCCCCCCTTTTGCGCTTTTTTGGTTCGTCCAGTTCACCCCGGCCTGCTCTTTATGTCCGTTGCCCAGCCCGTCCGACTTACAGTTGCCGAAGGGCCCCTTCCTTTGAGTAACCATGACCGTCGATGGACGCATATCGCAGCAACCGGTGTGGTGGACCCTTATAGGGCGATGTCCGCAAACGGTTAGCTCGCCGGTAGCCGCGGTCGAAAAGTCCCTTTCTGAAAGCACCCATGCACCCGTTTGACAGCGTCTTATTGCTAGCGTACCGAAAGCTTTCGCCAAGTCGTAGCTGCTAGCGTTCGTCGCGCGCCGCTAATAGCACGCGACGTCTCCGCAAACCTATTAAAGCCAGAGCTATTCATGCGGCCGTATCGAGCGCGCCTCGCAACTGCTCGCACCTTGCCGGGTAAGGTGTTTCACACCTTGCCGCCGGCACCCGGAGCAAAAAACGACTCTGGTCGTCTATAAAAATAGTCAAGTACGTTGATAACCCTAGTCAAGAATCAAGGAGGGTGGTACCGGGATCATGGGGACAGGCACTCCGGACGAGGGGCCAGGTACCGAAACCATCGTGCTTAGTAATTTGAGGCAACTAGCAAAAATAGCAAACACTGCTAAAGTAACGAAACCAAACACAATGGAAAGAATGCCACATCGGCGTCTCCCCCACGCATAAAACGCTCGGTGTGGCTGAATGAGGCTGACTACACGTGTTACGTCGCCTTAGGATAGCGGATGTGAGCCCGATGTACCGCGGTTTTGCGCCAGCGTTTGGAACATGCTTCTCGGCGTCTGGGCGTCTCGGTAATAGGTAATTTATAGGTAAGACGTGGCTGTAACCGAGCTGGCTGTCACCCGGGGTTCGCCCTATCGCTTCCGAATATCGATCGCTTTCCAGAGCTGCGACCGTTAGGAAGCGCCAGAATGATTCAACGCAAAGGCGCAGAGGCGAAAAAATGAATACAAGAAGCGCATGTCAATTGCCTGCTTGCGCCTTTATGCCTTTGCGTTAAGGAACCTCTGCATAAGTCAGCGTTATTGCACTGGAACCTTGTGAAACGTCTTCAGGGATCCAGCACAGACTCCGACATGATTTGGCTGAGCTGAGCGTTCTTCTCGTAGCCGGTGGCGTGTACGCTTAAGTTTTGCTCCACCGAGACACAGAGAGCCCGGAGAAACGAAAAACGCCGCATCGAACGTATCACGAGCCGACAACGGCGCCATCGAGCGAACCATTCGTACGGCAGTTGGTTGATCAGAGCTTCCTCAATTTAACCCCATTGACGAGTCCGCACTTTAGTCGCGCATCATGCCACATCCGAGCATAGAGAAACGGTAAGCCCCGCTGATGGCCTGCTGCGTTAGGGACACGTCCCACCTACAATCGAGACGCACACACGGTAAGCGGTGAAGTCCTAGCGGAAACCAACGTCCCTTTTGTGGCGTTAGCTTGTTATGAATGATGACATGTCGACTCATTCCAGCGAACCGGTAACGGCTCGACCACAGCCGATAGACTTACCCACCCACCGTGGAGCCAGCTTGGCGTGGATCGCCTGGGCTTTGTTGGTTCTGGCAGTCGCAGCCGTCCTTGTCTATGCGGCAGTACCGCTGTGGTTAGAACACCGTCCCACGACGCGGCCTTTGGCCAGAATAGGCACCGAGCTTGGCCCGTTGTTCGAGAAAGTACACGTACGATTGCTTGAGGCTCTAACGATCGTATGGTTCTTTTTTTTAGGCGGGTCGTTCGGCAGTTTCTTGAATGTAGTGGTCTACCGCGTGCCGCGACATCAAACGCTTTGGGGATCGTCACGCTGTCCTTCTTGTGGGCACGTAATCCGGTTGCACCACAACATCCCGGTCTTATCGTGGTTTTTCCTTTCAGGCCGGTGCTACGATTGCCGGGCTACGATATCGTCCCGCTACCCTATCGTGGAGGCTACGGTGGGAAGCTTCTTTGTTGCACTGGCGTTGGCCGAATGGGCCTCCGGCGGTGCGACCTTGCCGTGGCGGCCGCTTAACATATATCGCGGCATTGCTTGGGCTGTGTTCGATCCGCAATGGGACCTGATTTTGATGTTTGCCACACATGCCGCCCTGCTTTGGACCTTGCTGGCCTGGGCGCTGATCTGGTGGGACGGCTACCAGCCCCCTGCGTATTTCATAGTCGGAGCCTATATCGTAGCGATGCTAACAACTAGCCTCTTTCCGTTCGTTCAACCGGTACCCTGGTGGGGCGGGCTGGTCTGCGACCGAACGCCCGGTGGAGGGCTCCTGACTACGTTAATGGGGGCCGTGTTAGGTGTAGCACTTGGAGCGGTGTTATTTGCGCTTCGCGATGGACGTCCGTCGGCCGGCACGGCGCCATTCTTGGGGCTAGCCGGTGCGGTGTTGGGCTGGCAAGCGGTCAGTTCGATCGCCCTATGGACAGTCGCTTTGGCAGCCTTGGCTCGAGCGTTGACCGTGACTCGGCGCACCACAGGGCGTGCTTTGCTTGTACCGAGCATCACCCCTCCGAGCGCTGCGCTTGGGCTTTTCTCGGAACGCACACGCTGCCTGTGGCTGTGGTTAGGGGTACTGCTGCACCTTGTGACCTGGCGAGCCCAGACGGGGTGGCCCGTTTGGCCAGGACCGGACGCTGGTGTTATTCCTGAGGTGGTCGGTACCGTTGTAGCCGTAGTGGCTTCGAGTTGGATAACAAGCCGGTATGTGCCACCAGCCTCCGAACTTCGAGCGCCTTCGATTGATCCGAGCTGCTCATCAGTTGACCGAACGTAATCCCGGCCGTAAACTCCGTGCTCGAGAGCGCCCTTTCGTTAGGCGGCTATAGCCTGAGAGTCCTGGCCTCGTTTATTTCGCGAGTTTACGCCCATGATGCGAAAGTTTGTGTGGTCGATATTTCTCTTCGGGTGGTCAGCAATGGTGCACCTCGGTTCGCACTCACAAGCTGCCGATGAGCCGTACGTATTGGGATCAGACTCACAACGTCATCCCGACGTGCCTCGCGGCACAGTCACCGAGTATGTCTGGCGCAGTCAGATCTATTCAGGCACGATTCGGCGCTACTGGGTATATGTGCCAGCTCAATACGACGGCTCTTCAGCAGCGGCTGTGATGGTGTTCCAGGACGGCCATGCCTACGTCAGTGAAGACGGCGACTTTCGCGTTCCCATAGTGTTTGACAACTTAATACACAAAAAAGAATTGCCTGTTATCATCGGAATATTCGTCGACCCTGGTCATAAGAAAGAGCAATTACCCGAAAAACCGGGTTGGCGGCCTACTCCCGAAAACCGCAGTTTCGAATATGACACGCTGTCTGATCAGTATGCTCGCTTTTTATTGGAAGAGATTTTGCCCGAAGTTGGCAAAAAATACCGACTGACAGACGATCCAAATCGTCGCGCTATTTGCGGTATTAGTTCCGGGGGAATTTGTGCATTCACCGTGGCTTGGCACCGGCCTGATGCGTTTCGGAAAGTAATGAGTCATGTCGGTAGCTTTGTCAACATCCGAGGTGGGCACGTATATCCATCGCTCATTCGCAAGACGCCGCCAAAACCAATTCGTGTATTCTTGCAGGGAGGTGCTAATGATTTGGATAACGAGCACGGCAACTGGGCACTTGCCAATCAAGAAATGGCCGCCGCTTTGAAGTTTGCCGGCTACGACTATCGATTTGTTTTCGGTGAGGGCGGCCATAACGGCCGCCATGGAGGTGCGATCCTCCCGGATAGCCTGCGGTGGCTATGGCGCGACTGACCTGACGCTCCGTCGATTACGAACCCGGACGGAATGCACGCCCAAGCTATAGTCGACACAAGTCAGCCCGACAAGTGCCGCATCACTCAGCTCGACTCTTGCCATTTCATCAGCCAAAGATTGCAAATCATTTAACGCAGGGGCACAGGAAAGAAACAAAACAGGTTGCAAGATCCGCTGACGGTTTAGGGAAGAATCTTCTTTGCGCAACCCTGCTTGGCCCAAATCATGGAAAAACTCCGATGGACGAAGGGGTATAATTCGTTAGGCCGGCTCGCCAAGAGGCTCGAAGTGCAGCAAATAGCCATCGTTGGGCTAAACCTGGCTTCGATGGCCGGTGTGAGGGCGAAGCACCTCAAGTACCTCTCGGTGTAGTGCGCATGAAGCGGCCAGGACACTGGTGCGTTCCAGCCCGAGCGGTTCTCCGCGGCACGTCGTTACCAGGCCACCAGCCTCTTCGACGATGAGTTTACCTGCAGCGTAATCCCACGGTGACAAGTCTAATTCGAAAAAAGCCCCCAAGTTCCCATTACCTACCATACACAGGTCAAGTGCCGCGGATCCGAAGCGGCGGATGCCTTGGATATGCCGGTCGAAAAGATCGGCGATTGCTGCCAAGGTGGCGCGCATTATGGTTCCCCGGTCATAATAGAAGCCGACACCGACGAGCACTTGTTGCAATTGCGTATGGGCGGTTACTCGCATCGGCCAGCCATTGTGCCAGGCTCCCTGGCCGTGACGTGCCACAAACCAATCGCCGGTTGCCGGTTGATAGACGATGCCAAGCGTTGGTTGTCGGTGACTGTAGTACGCAAGGGAGACGGAAAACTGTGGCAGTCCGTGAACAAAATTGTTCGTCCCGTCCAGGGGATCGATCACCCACAGGTCATTCCCGAGGCTGAAAGTGCGCTGCGTCTCTTCGCTCAGGATAGCGTGCTCGGGGAAGGCGCGGCGGATACATTCGACGATCACGCGTTCGGCTTCCAGGTCCGCTTCCGTGGTAATATCGTACGAGCTGCGCGCTGTGACAGCCGGAGGATGTCTATGCCAATGGCGCAGGAGCACTTGTCCAGCTTGCCACGCTGCCTGTTGGGCCACGACGTACGGATCGCTCATGAGCCACCTTACCTCAACACAGGAGACCCCCGTTTACTTTGAAACGGTCATTGCCCGGCGAACCTGCTCCACCGCATCAGCAATTCGTGGCACCGCCTGTTGGATCTCGTCCTCGGTCGTAAAGGCGGTCAAGCTGAAGCGGATAGCCGACTGGATCCACTCCTGGGGTAAGCCCATCGCCGCCAGCACCGGGGATGGTTCGCTGGAGCCGCTGGCACAGGCCGAACCGATCGAGCAAGCGATGCCTCGGGCATCTAAAGCTAAAAAAAGTGCTTGGCGGTCGCATCCTGGGAACACCACGTGACTGGTATTGGGAAGTCGTCGAGCGTCTTGGCCGATGATTACCAAATCGGGAATGGCACTGCGTAACATGTGTTCGAACCGGTGGCGCAGTTCCACCCATCGCCGGTATCGTTCACTGGCTTCGGCCTGAAATAGTTCCAAAGCTCGGCACATGCCTATGGCCAACAACACCGATTCGGTCCCGGGACGCCAACCGTGTTGCTGGGCCCCACCGTAGAGCATTGGGGCCAATCTGACCGAGCTTCGCACTAAAAGTACGCCGATGCCAACGGGGCCGTGGAACTTGTGAGCGGCGGCGGCAAGGCACGTTACCCCGAGCTGCTGAAAGTCTACCGGAATTTTCCCCACCGCCTGCACGGCGTCCGTATAGACGGCAATACCGCGTTGTCGAGCAACGGCGGCCAACGCCGATACCGGTTGAAGGACTCCCGTTTCATTGTTCGCCAGCATCAAACAAACCAGGCGCGTAGGCGGTTGTAAGTAGCCAACAAACTGCTCGACCCTCACCTCACCGGTAGGCTCAGGCGGCACTTGGACGATGCGCACGCGTCCCTCGGCAGCAAGAGCGGCGGCGGCTTGGGCCAGGCTGGGGTGCTCGATCCCCGAAAGCACGATCTGGCTATCGGCCGCCGCAAATGCTCGCAGTATCCAGTTGTTGCATTCGGTGCCGCCGCTAGTAAAAATCACCCGATCCTTGTCGCGGCCGGTCATGCGGGCCCCTAGCAAGACGCCAATCTTTTCGCGACATTCTTCCAATAGGCGTCGAGCTTGACGACCGGCCCAATGCTGGCTGGACGGGTTGCCGACCACGTCGCGCGAGGCCTGTAACATCGCTTCCGCCACTCGCGGATCAAGGGGTGTCGTGGCATTCCCATCCAAATAAATCCGCTTCATCCGTGTGGCACTCCCGCAACGGTAACAACGTCAAAACGAATCCCCGGTTAGGCTATTTGCCATGGTCAATCCTCATGAGTCTGTGATCCGAATTTGCCCTGCCGTGCGGCACGCAACTGCTCGAGGACTACCGTAAATGTCACCTTGTCATTCTCGGCCAGATGAGGCCGCAAGCGTTCCACTTGGTCGATGACCGTCCGATGGATGGCCTCTTCGAACATCTCCGCGGGTTCATTGCTCGACACTTGTGCCGTCGATAACAGCTCGGGAATCAACTCATACCACCCATGACGAGCCAAAAGGAACACAATTGGCCACAGGCGAGCGGCCTGCTGCGGATACTGCTTATTCCAACCAGCCCAGAATAACTCTCCTTGACTCGTCTTCATGTCGAGCGAATCACAAAGCAAAGCCGCCGGCTGCGGGCCAGCCTCAATATGGCCATACCGTCCCGAAACCAAATCCCAACGTTGGGGCCCTTGGACGCTGACCCACCCGGCCTGCACTAATTGTTGTTCAAGCATACCTTGATAAGGCCGGCGATTTATTGGAGAAAGCTGTATATTTGTCAAGGGCTCGACCAGATAGAAGAATTCGCGGCGCATGAGCGCGTGCGGCGAAAATTCGACCCCGCTTACGGTTCCAAAAAACGCCACCTCCAACGCTATAGCCAATAGCGTCACTACGCCCGCCAGCCCGATGTACAAGACCACGCTTTGCCAACGCATGGAATCACCCGGTCCATTATGACTTCGGCGCCCTTCGCGGCAACCGTCAAGGCCTCTTGCCGTGCCCTGACCAGTGTATCCTACGCGGCTTCCCCGCCCGGGATTGTTTTATTCTGCTCATGGTAGAATATCCGGACTACCTCCACCAAGCGAGGACAGTTACACTTCCCACAAGTGCTGCCAGACGTGCTGCCCTGCGCCTACCGGCTCTTGCCCGTTCCACCGGATTCGGAGGAAATTAATTGGTAGGCACATGGAAATTGTCACTTTCGCGGCAAACCAGGAGGGAACGTGTGTACGGCGGGAAGCCATTTGGACCAGTACGCAGATGCCTGGATCCCCCCAGGAACCTGCGCGCGGATTACCGCCCGTTAGGGATCCTGGGCTGGTGGTGGCGACTAGAGGAAACGGCATCCGAGGCGGTGACGCCGCCCCAAGCCTGCGCGACGGCTCGGGATGGAAAGCTCCAGCGGCTAGAGGCGGTCTTGTTCCTGGCGCGTGAACCTTTATCCAGCCGTAAACTCGCCGAGTTTGCTGGCCTTGCGGATGGGACGGAAGCCAGGGTGTTAGTGCGCAAGCTGAACCGGTATTATGACATGGTGGGCCGGGCATTTCGGGTCGAAGAAGTTGCCGGGGGCTTTCAATTGCTGACCCGACCAAAATTCGCCTCATGGCTTCGGCGACTGGGTCACGTACCGGGTGAGCTTCGCCTTTCACCACCGGTACTAGAAACTTTAGCGGTAATTGCTTATCGTCAACCGATCTTGCGCGCCGATATCGAAGCCATTCGCGGTGTAAATTGTGGGGAAATCCTACGGCAATTAATGGATCGACAACTGATCCGAATATGCGGTCGAAGTGATGAATTAGGAAGGCCATACCTGTATGGAACCACACGCAAGTTCCTCCAGCTCTTTGGCCTACCCAACATTGACAAGTTGCCGCCAATCGAGACAATGCCGGACATTTCCCCCGGCGATACCGAGGAGAAAGAACCGGGTGTGGACGGAACATCGGACGAAGCGCACAATAATCGCTTACAAAATCTTGACGCGACGCAGAAGGAGGACCGTAACGTGACCGTATCGACCTTCCGCCCCATGCTTGGCTTGGCCCCGATAGCAGCCAACGGCGTTGATGCCGCCTGCGGCGACAGTCCTATTCCCGAACTGGTCGCCGCTCGCCGTCGAGACGAGGACGAAGAAGAAGATGATGAATATGACGACGAAGAGGAGGACTTCGAGGACTTCGACGAAGAAGAGCTCGACGACGAGGAAGATTACGAGGAGGAGGATTATGAGGACGAAGAAGAGGACGAGTACGACGACGAGGAAGACGAAGACTACGACGACGAGGATTACGAGGACGAAGACGACTGGGAATCCGTAGAGGATGAAGAGGATATCGACGACGATTGGGAGGACGACGAAGACGACTGGGACGACGATGATGATGACGACGATGACTGGGACTAAAATTCGCTGTTAAGGCATAAGACCATTTGCTTCTGAAAACGACATAGTTTTAGGACGGTTACATCCGCTAGCCGCTCGCATGTGCCTACAGCATAGGTGTACTAAGTCGGATAAGGTGCTCATGGCTTTGCGTGCTTAAAAGCTGCTTCGGCCTAAAGCTCGATACAAAGCGCTGAATCACCGAGAATTTCCCTCGCAACAAGCGTACGAGGACTTCGTGCGGGTGGTGATTCCCAGTAGATCGCGAAACGGTTGGGTTTCGCATGCCGCCGCAAATGGTCTGTTGCCTTGAATCCAGGGGACCTGCTTCTCCCTGACTACTCCTGTTACGTGGTGTGTAACCTCCATTGAGGAGTTTATACAGACTTTTCGCAAAGGTTTGCGAGCCGAATGGCCGAGTGAACTGCGCTGGCAACTGGCATTTGATCGTCAGGTACGTAGTTGTTACGGAGCGCATTGTGTCTGCGTCATTATTGGAGGTGAGATCGTTAGTGTGGTGAGCCCGGCCTCGGTATGCCTTTGTCCCCGCGACCCGATGTAACCGCATAGGTGGTCCACATGGACGTCTTGGCGAAGGCGCTCCGTGGGGTGTCGACTCGGCAGAGCTGCGACCAGAAGGGTGCGGTTAAAATGACTCAACGTTAAGGCACATCGCGGACAAGATGGATAAACTCGCCTACATTGCTCGTCGGCATCTTTACGCGTTCCTCTTTTTCCAGTTCCTCCAAGTTTGCGTATTGAATGTCCGTTCCACGATCGGCTTAACTTAGGGTGCTGCTGGACGCTCCCTTTGAGCAATGACGGTCGGCAACCGTGTTTGTTGTGCCCCACCGGGACGCGATTCGCCGTCACCTCCTTAGGTGGGGTGCTGTTGCTCTGCCCGGAGGCTCATTCGCGCAATTTAAACAGGTGCACGAGGGCATCGAGTAACTGGTGGAGCGAGCCACGTTCTGCGTGGGTGCGCAACGATTCCAGCGGCGGGTGGAGGAGTTTGTTAACCAGCCGATCGAGTGTGATTTCGATTTCCCGGCGGGCTTGCGGATCCAGAGCACCGAGCCTATTAAGGAGCCGTTGTAATTCTTCCTGTTTAATCTGTTCGGCACGCAATTTCAGCCGCCGGATCGTAGGAGCCGTGGCCCGATGCTGCAGCTCTGCCATGAAGCGCTGCACTTCTTCTTCGATGATGCGCTGAGCGCGAGGTAATTCTTTTTCGCGGGCCCGTCGATTTTTTTCGCAAGCCTCCTTTAGATCATCGATCGAACAGAGGTAGACGCCGGGGAACTTGCCCACTGCGGGATCCACGTTCCGGGGGACGCCCAGATCCAGGAGAAACAACGGTCGCTGGTTGCGACGCTTTTCCATCGGAGCAAAGCTAGTCGCATCCAGAATGGGTTGCGAAGCGCCGACGGCCGTGACCACGATATCGGCATCGACCAATAATTCCCACCATTGGTCCCACGGGCAGGCTTGTGCTTGAAGTCGTTCAGCCAGTTGTTCGGCCTTTTCGTACCGGCGGTTGACCAAGCAGATTTTTCGCGCTCCCTCTTCTTTCAAATACTTGAGCGTTTCCTCGGCCATTTGGCCTGCCCCGACAACGACCACCAGCTTATCGTCGAACCGTTCGAAGATCTCACGTGCGAAATCTCCTACGGCGACGCTCGGAATACTTAATCGATGCTGTTGGATCAACGTTTCCGAAGCGACGCGCCGTGCCACGCGTATGGCTCGCTGGAACAATAGATGCATCCAAGTGCCGGCACATTTGCCGGCGCAGGCCAGTTCATAGGCTTGGCGCACTTGCGCACTGATCTGTGCCTCACCCAACACCATGCTATCCAAACCCGAAGCCACGGCGAACAAATGGCGCACTGCGTCCTCATCCGTACGTTCGTAGAGCCGCTCGAACAGTTCGAGCGGATCGAGCCGGTGAAACTCAGCCACAAACTCTACCACGTCCCTGGGGGTTGGGCAGACGTCGTCGCGATCGGCGGCTAAATACACTTCCACTCGATTACAAGTCGACAACACGACAGCTTCCGACTGCGGGAAACGGCTCTTGAACTGTTCCAGGGCCGAGGGAAGCTGCTCGACCGTGAACGCCAAGCGCTCGCGCCATTCTAAGGATACGTTTTGGTGGCTACAGCCGATCAGTTGAAACTTCATCGGCCGGGCCTCCCGTGCCATATTCTCAAATGCAGACTTACTTGCTCAGCTTCGGACCGCTGTCCATCAGCAGGCATTTGTCGAAACTCGCGCTGCCCATGTCCACCCCACAGCACGACCAACAGCACAATACCTAGGAACACAAAATTCGCCAGTGTCAGGTAAGCCACTTTTCGACCTTGACGTGCCGGTTTATAGAGTGCCTCAAACACACACACCGCCAGGAGCCAAACCAGCAACAACGCCGAGCTGACCACCACCAGATCCATCCACATAACACGAGGTTCTGGTTGCGAAAGATTCAATACCACGCCGGCCAAGAGCCCGACGGCCAATGCTGCAGTCGAAATCCAAAGAGTCTCGCGACTGAATCGCTGTAGCCATTCAAGCGACGGAAGCTGGAATCTAACCGAGTTAAGGATTCGGTGCCGCAAGCGATACGAATGAATCAGATACATCAAGCCGGAAGCGAACCCGAGAAATACTCCGACGGTACCCAAGAGCAAGGAGCCACCATGTACGGTTTGCCAAATCGAAACGGCCTGCGAACGGGAGAAAGGCGGCCAATCGCGTACCACATGCGCCACAGCCAGCAGTAACAACGCGGTCGGTAACAAGAATAGACCAATGGCGCTCTTGCCCCTCCGAAAAGCCAACCCCAGATAGGCTCCAATCAATACCCACGCGCCCAATAAAGCCCAATCATGCCAATTGGACCAAACGCTCCAACCACGCACGTGGCTTTCCCACCACGCCAAATACGCCAATTGCAGCGTATGGGCTAACCAACCAGCACCCGTCAATACCAGCCGTAGCCGCAACGGACCGGCCCAAGCGAACCGCAAGCGCGCAAGTTCACTGCCCCAAACCAAGGCATAACACGAACCATAACAGACGATCGAAATACGCGACAAATCCATGATCCGTTCCGCTGATTCGGCTAAAACTCGCCTTCGCTCCGAGCAAGCCCTTACGATGCTTTAGAACTGTGGCTGCCCGGGGATCGGTTCGACTGGTCAGCGGTCCTGCTGGCCAGAAACACCCCATTGTTTTATGTTACGTACCGGAGCCCGAGACGGCTAGCCACGCGCGCGGTGGTAACTCCGGCCGACGAGATTCTAGAGGACGCAATCACACCCATTGAGTCGTGCCAAAGCTTCTAGCTTGTCCCTAGTTGCGGTTTTGTTGTCTCAGCAGGATTTGAAATGGTTTATTGCGGAGCTCCCCGGTGATGCAGCTCGGCGAGGGCTATGGTGGTTCGTCTTCAGACGGGAGCAGCCCGTATTCTTCGAGTTTCTTGCGGAGTGTGTTTCGATTGATGCCTAACCGATCCGCAGCGTGCATTTGGACATTGCCGCAAGCTGCCATGACCTGCCTAAAAAGCTCTTTTTCGACACGGCTGATAATTTCGTTATGCAGATTGTTAGCGTTTTTACCGAGCTGTTGCACGTAGCGTTCCACCAGTTCCTCGATCAACACTTCTGGGGTTACGTGACGCACACGTCCACTGCGGACAGGTCCTTTGCCTAAAACGACATCGGGCAGCAGATCTACTGTCAATTCATCACCTTCAGCAAGCAGCACAGCCCTTTCGATATAATTTTGTAGTTCTCGCACATTCCCTGGCCAATCGTAATCTTGCATCGCTTCCATGGCTCGTGGGTCGATATGGGCGACATACCTGTCATTCCGCTCGTTGTATACATTTAAGAAATGCGTGACCAAAAGCGGAATATCTTCGCGCCGAGCACGCAGGGGTGGCAAGTAGATGGGAACGACATTCAATCGCCAATAAAGGTCTTCCCGAAACCGCCCCTCATGTACCAGCTCCATCAGATCGCAATTGCTTGCGGCAATGACACGCGTATCGACGCGGATTGTGGTGGTGTCTCCGACCCGTTCGAATTCTCGTTCTTGGAGCACCCGCAGCAGTTTTACTTGCAAATGGAGCGTGGTGGAGTTGATTTCGTCCAAGAAAATAGTGCCGGTATGCGCCGCTTCGAATCGCCCCGTGCGGTTGCTGATAGCGCCGGTAAACGCACCCCGGACATGGCCAAATAGTTCACTTTCCAAAAGATTCTCGCTTAACGCCCCACAATTCACTTTAACGAACGGCCCGCTCTTCCGCTCACTGAGACGGTGGATCGCATTGGCAATAAGCTCTTTGCCTGTACCGGTTTCCCCGAGCAACAAGACTGAGCAGTCGCTGCCCGCCACTTTGCGCGTAAGCCGATAGACCTCCTGCATTGCTGGCGACGAGCCGATGATGCTGGGGATCGGTTGCGTTGCGTCCGAAGGAGGACCGACACGTGCCATCGAAAAATACCCACCGGGGAGGCTACTTATGGCACACCCGGAATAAGTCGCGCACTTCGCTCGACTTCATTTCCTGATAATCTGGCACCAGACCCGTGGTCTCGGCAAGGTCCCATCCCCGATGCTTGGACCCAAGGACGCTTGTCCCACAAGCTCGCATCTGAGTCGGAAGCTTTCGTGCCGCTAGTGCCCAGCGTGCGGCTTGACAATTTACCTAACGTGTCAATCGCGGTTGACGACCTTGTTCGATCACATCCAACAACGAGCCGAGGATTTGTTGGTTTGTCGCATCCACGGGAGCAGTTCGATTGTAGCGATCGTATTGGAGCCGAATTTCGCCGGAATTTAACAATAGTCCTCGCTGGTGCACCGCAGTGTGAAACGCTTGAGCAGCCGCCCGTCGCAAGGCTTCTGGCAAGCCCGACTGGCCGGCCAAATCGACCAGTTGTCGTTGGGCCGCTGCCGTACCGAGAGCCCCGAGCACGGCGACAGCCTGCACGCCGTGGACGGGTGATTCGGATAACGCCAGGATCGACGGCTCTAAGCGCATCAGTTCGAGGAAGTCGCGCTTAGGATCGGCTGCCGCAAAAGCCAACCACTCCAACAGCCCACCCGTACGCTCGACTCGCTCCTCGACAGGCGGTGGCCTTCGCCCCGGAAGCAATTCGAGTTGATCGATCAAGGTGCGCATGGCTTCAGCGGAAAACACACGAGGAAACACAAGAACCGTAGGGTACTCCTCCGCCCAAAGACGCCAACGCTCTAGGTCGGTGCCGTGGACCAATACGGCAAATCGCATCTGGGAACCCCTTGGCGCGGCCTGGGCCCATTGCACCGTCTCGTCAACCCCTGGTCGAGAGAGCCGGTCGACGACGAGGACAAAATCGTAGTCGGGCACGCGCGCCAGTTGTTCCAGTACCGACTTGCCATCACTGACCAAATCCACTTCCATCCCCATTTGCCGTAACAACCCAGCCCAGATTTGGCCCTCTTCCAGGCTAGGATTACCGACCAGAGCACGGCGAGTCGGCCGGCTATTGAGAAAATAGCCTATCAAGTCGCGCCACTGCGCACTGCCGGCAAACGGCATCGACGGTTGAATTCTCATAATTGCTTCCACGGCCGCAAATTGCACATGTTGCTCCGGAAATTGCGTGGCTTTTATCAAGGCAGGCGTGCGACCATCCGAACTTCGTACGTGCTGCAAAGACCCGACTTGACCCAATCGGCGCGCGGCCCACGTTGCTGCACCAGCACGCCCCATCTGTAGGGCAAACTCCAAGAGTTGCTCAACCTGCGCCGCTTCAAGCGCCATATCCGCCACACCATTCGCCTCGTCAATCCGGATTCCCAAACCGTGCTCGAATTGCTGATACTCGCGACGCGCCGCTTCCACATAGAGGGCAAACCGTGATTCACCGGGGCGCAGGCCGAGTAATTGCTTGGCCCGCTGCCAGGCCAGCCAGCGCTGCCGCTGGGACGGTTGCACGCGGCGAATCACCATACGCTGCGCGGAGCTATCCCACATCCATGTGTCACGCTCTTGCTCTACGGGTGGCAGTTGGCCTGGTGTTTGCCGAAACAGCCGCCGAAAATCTTCTTCCAGCCATCGCGATAGAGCTTCCTTATGCGGCAAGGCACCCCAAGCCGTTTCGCAGAGCTGGCGAAGCGGCCCGCGCAAAGCCTCGGGCGAATCGTCCCGCAGCGCTAAGGCCCACAGCGTCAAGCGCACTTCTGGCGCGCGCAAAGCGAGCTTTACCAGCAGTTGCGACGCCGCTATGGCAAGGGGAACCTTGTCCGATTCCACAGCCGCCAACAGCAGCTCCTTAGCCGGTTCGCCACCGTCGGCGAGCAATTGTTCGATAACCTCGTGCAGCTCATGTCGATCCGGGTCCGCTAAAACCTCGAGCAATCTGGGCCAGGCATACTGATGCACCTGAAGCAACGCGCGTAGCGCTGCGGCGCGGGTCGACGGTTCGCGACACGATTCTAACTGCTGGTCAACCCACGACGGATTCTCACCTAATTGACGTATCGCGCCCCGCACAAATTCGGCCCAACGACCTCCCTCCGGTTGGAGGCTCTCGGTTAAAGACAATTCCACGAGAAAAGCTGGACCGTACACGCGATCAATCTGGGCGGCCGCCTCGGCGTCAGTGCGCCCGTCGAGCAGCAGTTGCAAGTAATGTTTAGCCTCGGCCCATTCTCGAGCATCCACGAGGACGCGAACTGCTCGGGCTAGGTCCGTGGGAGTCTGCGGATTGGCATCACGAATGGCTGCCACTATGAGATTAGCAGGCTGCGCGGCCGGCTCTTCGGCGGGGGCAACCATCGGAGACTGTGCCAGCAAACCACCTACCGCGCCAATACCGATCGCAAAAAGACAGGCAAACGCCGCCACTATCATGCTCCCCGATGTACGGACGAACCATGGAACGGACGGTCGGGTGGTCCGCCGCCGTGTGCTGATACAAGCCATACTATTGTGCCTCACCCGTGTCGATCCCCAAGCGCTTGCGCCACCTGGTAACTTGCTCGGCGACCTGTTCTGGAGCCGAGGAACCGTAACTGGCATACGCTCGTATCGCGCGCCGGGCCCCTAGGAACTCGTAAACATCCTGGTCCACTAAAGGATGCATTGCGCGCAGTTCCTCCAGCGGCAGTTGTTCCAACGGTACATGCCGATCCATGGCCAAGCGGACAATCTGCCCGCAGAGGTGATGTGCCGAGCGTTGCGGCACTCCCTTGCGAATGAGATACTCCATCAGTGTGGTGGCATCCAAATAGCCCTTTTCTAGCTCTTCCGCAATTCGCTCGACACGCAACTCCGCTTGTTCCACTATAATTGCCGCCAGTGCCAACGATGCCTCGATCGTGTCAAAACTCTCGAAGATCGCCTCTTTGTCCTCTTGCAAGTCCCGGTTATAGGCTAACGGCAGTCCCTTGAGCACCATCACTAGAGCCTGCAAGTTCCCGACAACTCGCCCGGCACGGGCTCGCGTAAGCTCCAGTACGTCGGGATTGATCTTCTGCGGCATGATCGACGAACCCGTGCAAAAGGCGTCGGGTAAGCGCAAGAATCCGAACTCGTGCGTCGACCACAAAATCCATTCCTCGGCCCATCCGCTTAGGTGAATGGCGACCAACGCTAAAACCCAAGCACTTTCCGCCACAAAATCGCGGTCACTGGAAGCATCCAAGCTATTGCTGGCTAGCTCGTCGAAACCCAATAGCCGACAGGTCAGTTGACGATCGATTGGAAGTGACGTACCGGCAAGTGCCGCCGTGCCAAGTGGACAAATATTCACTCGGCGCCGGCAATCCGCCAACCTTTGTCGATCGCGCTCGAATTTCTCGCAGTACGCCAACCAATAATGGTTCGCCAATACGGGCTGTGCGCGCTGCAGATGCGTATAGCCGGGCAAAATAACGTCCCGATCGCGATCGCATCGCCGGACAAAAGCACACTGGAGCCGAGCCAACCCTTGGTCGACCCGGTCCAAGGCGTCACGGATCCACAAACGCAATGCAGTGGAGACCTGATCATTGCGACTGCGGGCCGTGTGCAGTTTGCGTCCCAAGTCACCCAGGCGCTGAACCAACGCCTGCTCGATATGCATATGGATGTCTTCCCATTCGGGACGCATTCGAAATGGGCTGCTTACGTCGCCCGATAGATATGCATCAATCTCCCCGCGGATGCTCTCTAAAGCCTCGACAATCTGCTGAGCTTCCTGTTCAGTCAGCAAGCCCACCGATGCCAACATTCGGGCGTGCGCCTTGGATGCTTCGATATCATGAGCGTACAGCCGATAGTCGTAATGAATACTCGCAGTGAACTTCTCAACCCGCGGGTCGGTGGCCGACTGAAAAACTCCGGATCGTGACGGCGTACTCAATCTCGCTACCTGTCTAATAAGCCGTGATTCGCGCTATGGGACTCCCAACCTAAAGACATTAGGGCAAGCACTACCAGCCCACAGCAAATATGCCATGCTACGCGCGGGGCGAGCCGATGTCAACGCTAAGCCTTCGATAGTTACCACACGGCTAGCAGTCCCGGGCAATCTTGCCACGTTTGCGGCTCGTTGGTCAGTCGAGCCAACATCTTGACTCGACACGGCCATCTGACGGAGCGTTCGGCATCGCGAACCATGCAAGGCAAAGGCACAATAAAGGAAAAACGAAGCACGAAATTGTGTCGTTGCATCGTGGTATCGTTCCGTGGCCAGCGTGCCGCAGGACGCGCTCGTTTACCCAGTCGTTTTTGCCTTTTGGCCAAGACAAGCTCGAAACACACCCACCCGATCGGTTCATTCGATGGAAAAGACTTGGGCGCTGTTAGGCTACACAAAGGGCGCCTTAAAACTGTCTTCGCGACGTGGCGCCTTCGCGGCTATGCGTTGATCCATTCGAGGTGAACTCCGCGGTAGCGGGGAAACATCGCGCTTTAAGCCAGTAGACCGATTGCGTCGCCGCCCAAATTGCAAATACGGTTTGCGCGCCGACACAATATTGCGTCTGCTCATAAAGGCTAGTAGTGGACACGAACTGTTGTATAAGATTTGGTACGACGGCGGGTAGCCAGGAGATTGCCGAGCTTTCTTGTCCCAAGACTGTTGTAAAGCGGCACATCTGGGTACGATCATGGTATGGAGTCGTTGTACGATAACGGTTCGGATGCATCGGCTGTCATGCGATACGAGTGTTCCATACGAATAATGCCAGTTGAGGGCAAACATGCAGGAGTCTGACGGTCAAAAGCGGCCTGCAACGGATTCCGACCAGCGAACGGGGCGGACGCCACCGGCATGGTGGATTCTGCCTTTGGTCATCGTGGCGCTGGTGGGCTTTCTTCTCATGCGGATGGGGCCTGAGCGGTCGGAAATTCCGTATTGGTATTTCCTGGAGCAGTTGGAAAAAGGCAATATCCAATATTTGGAATTGTCGGACACCGCGGCCGACGGATTGTTTAAAGAGCCGCCGATGGCTCCCATTACGTTTAATAGCAAAGGCGAGCTGGTGCAGCCTCGAACGGATGCCCAAGGGCAACCGGTTCGGCTCAAGAAGCATTTTCGGGTCAATTTACCTCGCAATAATACGGACGAACTCGGCCGACTTACGGCGACGTTGCAGGAAAAGCATGTGCCGTACGCCATTGCAGCACCCGATAGCTCGATGCTCTTACTGTACAGTTTAGTGTGGGCTGCCCCGTTAGTCTTGGCGCTATTGATTTGGCTATCGTTTCGCCGTACCCGGGATCAGCTTCTTGGAGGAGGTTTTCTCTCGGGGTTTACCAAGAGTCCCGCACGCCGGTACGAGGCTTCTCGTCAGCGAGTAACCTTCGACGATGTGGCGGGGCTCGAAGGCGTTAAGGCTGATTTGCAAGAGATTGTCGACTATTTGAAGAATCCTCAGAAGTTCCAAAGACTCGGTGGGCGAGTTCCGAAAGGCGTGCTGTTGAATGGTCCTCCGGGTACCGGCAAGACCTTGTTAGCGCGCGCCGTGGCAGGTGAAGCCGGCGTACCCTTTTTTTCCGTCAGTGGGAGCGAATTTATCCAGATGTTTGTCGGTGTGGGCGCCAGTCGGGTGCGGGATCTATTTCGCACCGCCAAAGAAGTGGCTCCCTCGATCATCTTTATCGATGAAATCGACGCGGTGGGTCGCCAGCGGGGTGCCGGATTGGGAGGTGGTCACGACGAACGGGAGCAAACACTAAACCAGATTTTGAGTGAAATGGACGGCTTTACTCAGACCGATTCTGTGATCGTTATGGCGGCTACGAACCGTCCCGACGTGCTCGATCCGGCCTTGCTGCGTCCGGGTCGTTTTGACCGGCACATTACGGTAGGTCGGCCTACGCAACGCGGACGGCTTGAGATCTTCAAAGTGCATGTTCGCGACGTGCCGCTGGCGGACGACGTCGATCTGGAAAAATTGGCGGCCAGCACCATCGGGCTCACCGGCGCCGACATTCGAAACATTGTCAACGAAGCAGCTCTCTGGGCAGCGCGTCAGGACAAGCTTCGGGTCGACATGTCGGATTTCGAGTACGCGCGCGACAAGGTGCTCATGGGGGCCCTACGCGAAGAGGTGCTTACCGACCGGGAAAAAGAACGAACCGCATACCATGAAGCCGGACATACTCTAACCGCATGGAAACTGCCCGCTGCCCATCGGGTTCATAAGGTCACCATTATTCCGCGCGGCCGTGCTTTGGGCGTTACGCAGATCTTGCCGGTCGACGAGCGGCTGAATCGTGCGGAGCGCGAGCTGCGCGACCAATTGGTCGTGGGACTCGGTGGCCGTGCTGCTGAAAAGCTGGTGTATCAAGAGACCTCGATAGGTGCCGAGGACGATCTGGAACGGGTCACCCGCCTGGCACGTCACATGGTAGCGCATTGGGGAATGAGTGACCGGTTAGGACCCGTGAGTTACAAAATCACCGAAGAAGACCCCTTTTTGGGCCGCGAAATCCATCAACAGCGACAGTTCAGCGAGCATACGATGGAGCTGATCGATGAGGAAGTGGCGCGGATTTTGTCCGAGGCGGACCAGCGGGCCACTGAATTGCTCCGCACGTATCGGGACCAATTGGATGCACTGGCACGAGCCCTCATGGAAAAAGAGGAATTGGAAGAAGCCGAGATTGCGGCGATTCTCGGACCACCTGCCCATCACGTGTCGACCTCATCTGATGTTCCTTCCCAATCCGATGGCCGCCCGATGGGACCCAAACCGGTCGGTTCGTTGAGCCCAGCCAGACGGGAGGAATCATGAGCCGACGGGACCACGGCGACTCACGCAAGAAAAAAAAGTTACGTGCACAGTTCCGCAAGGAATATGACGAGCGTCGCCGACAAACCGATTGGACGCGCCCATTTCGCACCGAGCAGCTCGATGAGGACCAGATCCTCAACCAAGAACGGATCGGCTCCCGGGCTGACTACGTGCGAAAACGTACCGTACTCGGTACGCCGCTGGACGAGTCCTCGGGGGGCCTACCTGTTCAATTGGAAGTCGACGAAAGTCAATGCCTGCGGGGAAGAGTGCTCAGTGTTCATGGATTGATCAGCGATGTGTTGGCAGAGGATGGGCGCCGGTTCCAATGTGCTACCCGCCGATTGCTTCGCACGCTGGCTAGTGATGAGCGGCATGTGGTGGCCGCCGGCGATGAGGTGCTGTTCCGCCCGGCAACCGGCAATACCGGTGTCATTGAGCGGATCGAACCGAGACGAACCGTGTTGTGCCGCGAAAACAAAGGACAAAAACAGGTCATCGTGGCCAATGTCGATCAATTGATCGCCGTGGCGAGTGTGGCTGAACCAGAGCTTAAGCCAAATCTGATAGACCGCTTCCTGGTCACAGCCGAACGTTATGGACTGCAACCCGTCATCTGTATTAATAAGGTGGATCTGTGTGACCCGGCTGATCTGCAACCGTTTCTCGGTATCTATGCCCAATTGGGTTATCCGGTCCTGGCCGTTTCCGCGCTCAGCGGGTGGGGCCTCGAGCGGCTGCGGCGAATCCTTGTGGGAAAAGCGTCCGTAGTAGCCGGTCAAAGCGGAGTCGGCAAATCGTCACTGCTTAATGCCTTGGAACCAGGACTGAGTTTGCCCGTCCAACCTGTTAGCGAGGAGACGCACAAAGGCCGCCACACGACCACAACCGCCCAGTGGATTCCCCTGCAATGCGGAGGGTTCGTCGTCGATACACCCGGCATCCGGCAATTCCAACTCTGGAACATCGCACCCGATGAATTAGCCGACTTGTTTCCGGAATTCCGTCCCTACGTCGACCGATGCCGCTACCCGGATTGTTCCCATCGACACGAAGACCACTGCGCTGTAAAGGACGCGGTGGCCGACGGCCGCATCGATTTGCGCCGCTACGAAAGTTATTGCCACATCTACACGGGTGACTAAATTAACAACCCTTTGGCTGTTAATAAGTATTGGCTAACACCGCGGGCTTCTTGCCCAGAGCTGTGAGGTTATCGAATGGCTTCGGCGCACAGGATCCTTTGCAACGGTACGTACTGTCCACACTGAGCCTTGTACTCCCATTTCGCCGATACCCCAGCTAAAATGTCAGGCAATTCCTGCTAAGGAAAAGGTTGACCAGATGGTCTTGTGATTGAATCGACTGGTGGTGTCATCTGCCGTCATCTTTCGGGAGTCCGCAAATGAGACGCGCCGTGTTACTCGCTTGGTCGTGGGGCTTCTTGGTTCTGGCCGGTGGCTACGCGGTTCTTTTTTCTCAGTTGGCGCGGGGTGAAACCTCGGCTCTGCACCGTCTACAAGAGTACGTTCAATACCTGGCATCAGACGAATTGGAAGGGCGAGGACCGGGGACGGAAGGACTCCAAAAAGCCGCGGATTATATCCGCAACGAATTCCAGCAACTCGGATTGAAGAGTGCAGTGCCAGACGGTACGTATTTTCAACCCTTTGACGTTTCGCTCGGAGAATCTCCTGTTGCCGCGGAAACTTTTCTGGTCTTGCAGTCGCCCGACGGGGAACAGATATCCCTGGAACTGGGCAAACAGTTCGTGCCGTATTATACGGGCATCGATGCCACGGTAACGGCTCCCGTAATATTTGTGGGTTATGGTATTTCAGCACCCGATCTTCAATATGATGATTACCAGAATACCGACGTTTCCGGTAAGGTCGTGCTTCTGATCCGCCGAGAGCCGCAGCAGGAAAAAGCGGACAGTCGATTTGATGGCCGGAACACGACGCCTCACGCGTATATCGTCAACAAATTGAAGCAGGCTTCTGATCATAAGGCCGCAGCCGTCTTGCTCGTCAATGATCCCCTGACGGTACGTAAAGAAAAAGCAGACGCTTTCCTGCCGTCCAATCCAGGTGTGCGGAATGCCAAGATTCCTTTTGCTATGCTTCAAATCGAGTTGGCGGATCGCATCTTGTCACGAACGCCCCTGGTCGTCGACCAGCAAACTTTGCGCTCGCTAGAACAGGTGGAAGCCTACATCGACGAACGCTTGCAACCGGTATCGCAAGAACTGGTCGGTTGGTCGGCAAAATTGCAGTTCCGCTTTGCTCGGCAAACGGTCCGTGTGGTAAACGTCGTGGGGGTTTTAGAGCCGGCAGATCCGTCGATTCAGGAGACAATCGTCATCGGCGCTCATTATGATCACTTAGGGCATGGCGGGTTCGGCTCGCGTCGCCCCAATTCTCGCGAGATTCATAACGGGGCTGACGACAACGCATCGGGAACAGCCGCTTTGCTGGAGCTGGCGCGTCGTTTTAGTGCACGCCCCGCCAAACCCACACGCCGCATCGTTTTCGCAGCCTTCAGTGCCGAAGAACGTGGTCTTCTGGGAAGCAACTACTACGTCAACAATCCGCTGTTCCCGTTGGAAAACACCGTGGCGATGGTCAATTTCGATATGATCGGCAGCCTGCGGAATAATCAGCTAGAAGTACATGGTATTGGCAGCGGCAAGGGTTTCGAGACTTTGGTCGATCAGGCGGCCAGCAGTATCGACTTGTCGATCAAGAAAATCCCGGGTGTCATGGCCGCCAGTGACCACTTCAGCTTTTATCGTCAAAAGATCCCGGTCGTGTTCTTCTTTACCGGACTTACCGACACGTATCACACACCCGATGACGACGTCGAGCGTTTGAACTTCGAAGGGATGGTTAAGATCGTAGACTACGCGGAAAAATTCTTAGAGCTGCTCGTGGATCATCCGGAGCGGATTGCCTATGCCGAAGCTCCCCAGACGGCTCGCCGTCGCGGGATGTCCTCGTTAGGGATAGTGCCCGATTATGCGGCGGAGGTTTCGGGGGTGCGAGTTGCATCGGTTCGCCCGGACAGCCCGGCCGCTCGAGCCGGTATTCAATCCGGAGATGTCATCCTAAAGATTGCCGACACAGCCATCACCAATCTGGAAGGATTGGCCGATGCGTTACGGCGTCACCGGCCGGGGGAAACCGTCTCCATAACAATCCTCCGCGAGGAAACAGAACTCGAGCTTAAAGTGCAACTTGCAGCTCCCGGGAACCCCTCCTGACTCGAAGGCCAAGCCTGGTATCATTCAACGCGGGGCTTACTGCGTAGCTCGATGAAGGCACACGACAAGGTGCAGGTGGCATTATTCGTACCCTGCTATATCGACCAGTTTTATCCCGATGTGGCTTGGGCGACGCTGCGCCTGTTGGAACGCTGTGGTTTGGAGGTGGTGTATCCGGAAGGACAGACCTGTTGCGGGCAACCTTTGGCGAACGCTGGCTGCGCACACGAGGCTCGACCCATAGTCGAACGGTGGTTGCGGCTTTTCTCCCCATATCCCTACGTGGTCTGCCCATCCGGTAGTTGTACCGCTATGGTCCGCCATCATTTTTGTGATTTGGTGCATCACAGGGCCGATATTGAAGCTTTAACGAAGCGCACTTTCGAACTATGCGAATTCTTGGTTGACGTTTTGAACATTCGCAACCTCCAAGGGCATTTTCCGTACACAGTGGGGCTGCATTCTAGTTGTCACGGCCTACGCGAGCTCCGGCTGGCGCGCTCCAGTGAACGGCAAGAGGCCCCGTTCGATAAAGTTCGTCTTTTATTGGAAGGCTTACAGGGAATACGTTTTTCGCAATTACAGCGGCCCGACGAATGTTGTGGGTTTGGCGGCACGTTTTCCGTAACGGAACAAGCCGTTTCGTGTCAAATGGGACTCGATCGCTTAGACGATCATCGCCGAGCGGGCTCCCAGATAATTACGGCGACCGATGTCTCGTGCCTGATGCACTTAGAGGGACTGGCACGGCGATACGGTTATGCGTTCCGTTTTCTTCATGTAGCCCAGCTTCTGGATGAAGCCCGTGCTCAACCATCGCCGGCCGCATCATCATCGGTTAAGGTTTTCCCATGAACCGTACGGTAACCTCCCATCCCCGGTTGGCATCCGAGTTTCTGCGGGATGTCTCACGAGCTCGGTGGCATGACCAGGCGCTGTGGTTCGTGCGCTCCAAGCGCGATCGCGCGGTAGCGGCGGTGCCCGAATGGGAAGAATTGCGAGTACGCGCTTCACAGATCAAAGCCCATGTCTTGTCCCACTGGGTTGAATACCTCGAACAATTCGAGCGTAATGCAACGAGCCACGGCGCTTTTGTGCATTGGGCCTACGACGCCGAGGAACACAACCGCATCGTGTTGGACCTCTTGAAGCGCTATCATGTGCGACTGGTCGTCAAGAGTAAATCGATGCTTACCGAGGAATGTGGTCTGAATGAGTTTCTCCACCGGCATGGCATCGAGGTGGTGGACACCGATCTTGGGGAACGCATTGTGCAATTGCGGAACGAGCCGCCGAGCCATATTGTTTTGCCGGCAATTCATATCCGCAAGGAAGAAGTGGGACAGACATTTAACCGGCATCTGGGTACGCCCGCCGAAGAAACAGACCCGACGCGGTTGGTACAGGCTGCCTGCCGCCACTTGCGGGAAATCTTCTTGCGCGCCGACGCGGCAATTACCGGGGTGAACTTCGCAATTGCGGAAACCGGAGGAATTGTGGTCTGCACGAACGAAGGGAATGCCGACCTGGGAGTCGCGCTCCCGCCGTTGCACATTGCCTCGATGGGTATCGAAAAACTGGTACCGCGTCTGGCGGACCTCGCCATATTCCTGCGCTTGCTGGCACGGTCGGCTACCGGTCAACCCATTACCACCTACACATCGCATTTTCACGGACCACGCGCGGGCGGTGAACTCCACATTGTGCTGGTAGACAACGGCCGCAGCCGGTTAGCAGCGAGCGAGGAGTTTCGGCGAGCCTTGCACTGCATTCGCTGCGGAGCTTGCATGAATACCTGTCCGGTTTATCGACGTAGCGGCGGCCACAGTTACCGAGCTACCATCCCTGGACCCATCGGCTCCATTCTCAATCCAGCACGCGACCCGCGTACGCACGCGAGCCTGCCATTTGCTTGTAGCCTGTGTGGGTCTTGTACCGATGTGTGCCCGGTGCGCATTGACCTACACCAACAACTGCTGCTGATGCGCCGACAGGTAGGCATTCGAGCTCAGATGTCGGCTGGCAAGCGGTGGGCCATGCAACTGTTCGCCTGGCTGGCCTGCCACCCTCGACTCTATGCATGGGCCGGTTGGGGCGCCCGACAGATGTTGCGCATCATACCCAAATCGCTAACGAACGCCCGCTGGAATGCCTGGACAAGCCAACGTGACCTCCCCGCAGCTCCCAAAGAATCGTTTTCCCAACAATTCCGAAAGTACAGGCGACAACCGCGCCATGACCAATCCATCCGGCCGGCAACGCATTCTGAGTGACTTGCGGCGATTGTCTATCCCTGACGTGCCGCTGCCATCCGTCATTGGACCCTGGGTCAGTTACCCGGACTTGATCGAGCAGTTGCAACAGATGGTCGTCACTGTCGGCGGGCAGTTCTGTCGAGCTCGCAACATTAGCGAAGCACTTGCACACTTGGAGCAATACCCCGCATGGCGCGAATCTTCGCGTCGCGTTTTGTTGGCACTGGCTCCCAACAGCTCAGCCGAGGAAGTAGCCCAGCAACTGCCAAGCACCTGGCACGAGCTCGATGTGCTCGTGGCACCCGGGCAGTTCGCCGTGGCAGAAAACGCAGCGATATGGGTTGATGAACGTTCTATCGGCCAACGTAGCATCCTCTTCCTGACGCGCCACCTGGTTTTGGTGGTTCCTACATCATGTGTGGTGGCCAACATGCACGAGGCCTATGAACGACTTGCTAAAGATCAGCCGCGATATGGCTGCTTCGTTTCCGGTCCATCAAAGACGGCCGACATCGAGCAATCATTGGTGATCGGCGCACACGGTCCTCGATCGCTCCTGGTGCTTTTGGTGGATTCACCGTAGTGTTCAAATTCGACTTCGCAATTCCCCTGGAGACACCATTCGAACCACTCAGCGGCGCGTGGTACCCGGCGCTATCTTCGGAACTCGTACCGGTAACGGCTGCACGTCAAACGGTATGCCATCCAACATCCTGGGCTCGAGTCCAATCAACCCGTTGGGCAGGGGTCGCGGCCGACCTCGATAGGTTTCGATAATCGCGTGGATGTCCGGGTTGATCTCGACATAGCCATCGGGCCGTGGTGTTCCTACTACATCGAAACTGCCGATCGTCACCACGCTTTCGAAAATATCGTGCCATTGGTAGGCTTCGATGCCTTTTTCACGCAGCGCCAAGGTCAGCCGATGCGCTTTTTCGGCCGCCAATTCAAGCTTGCTCGGTCCGTGATTGAACGGGGATCGCTTTCCGATGGGTTCGTTGACCTTCATCGTAGCCTCGCCTTTAAACGTTGCCACGCGGACCGTGTATTTGCCCGGGCAGTCGATCAGACTGTACGGCACATTACTATTCATCTGGAGCAGCACTGGATCGATTCCGACCGGCCGGAAATATTCTTCGGGAAGCAACGGATTGCGCGTGACAAACGCCGTGCGCATGGGGCCCATTTCCTTTTTTTCTGGATCAGGGCTCAATCGCTTCTGCCACTCGCGCAAGCCTGCGAACCGCTGGTAGCTTGTCTTTCGTTTCTCCAAGTCCAGGCATTCGGGCCGAGCATACTTAACCTTGTGCAACGCGGCCTGGATAGCTGGTTCGTCGGGACTTTCAAAATTGCCAACCAACACCGCTATTTCCTCGACGCGCATACTTTGCCGATAGCGCATCCGGCGGGGATTGCCATATTTGTCATATCCTAAGCCGATGACCGGTTCGGTGTAATCAAAGAGTGCACGATGTTGGTATGCCTCAAGGTTGAAACGTTGGCGTAGCTCTAAGACCAATTCCCGTGCCTGTTGTTCGGCTCCCGGCCCGGAAAAGGAACAGGCCAGGATCATCCACGGACCTTGTTCCTCGGTCAAAACATAGCTCTTCGTTGGATCCGCCTCGACACGCTTACCAAACGGAATGAGACTCTGGAGATTCGGGATAGCCCAAACAGCCAACCCATCCCAAAGCAAACCGGCTATCGCCACCAGTAAAACGAGCATCTGCTTCCTTTGGCTGGCCATCCGTCCCGTCTCCTTTGCCGTCGGTGACTTCCCGTCGAATCACTGATGGGTGTCGGACAATAGCATATTCACCCGCCCTAGGCTAGATCACTTACGTGCACCGACTAGACGGTGTGTGCGTCTTGATTGTGGGTGAGATTTTTCCCCAGTTCGGCCGACCTGGCAGAGGTCTACCTTTTTGGATCAAGCAAAAGTAAGTGGAGCTGTAGTTGATGTTTGCTTGTTAGCAAAGGCTCAGCGTCAAGCCAGGGCTCAACCGAGCCGCGACTGTAAGGGAGCGGCCAATTCCATCCAACGCAAAGGCGCAAAGAGACTCAAGGAAGCTCCGATCAACCAACTGCCCTGCGAAATGTTCGCTCGATGGCGCGGTTGTCTGCTGGCGATACGTTCGATGCGCCGGTTTCCGAACCTCTGTGCCCTCTCTGTGTCTCCGTGGTGCAAAACCGAAGGTACACAACACTCGGCACAAGGAAAACATCGAGCTCAGCGATCAAAATTCCCTGGGGCGGTGACTCACGCTGGCTTTTCAGAAGGTTCGAGTACCACACCGCTCACTTATGCATAGTCTCCATACTTACTACGTTGCCACGCTTTTGCGTCTTTGCGTCTTGCGTTAAATCCTTTTCCTTCTCAACGGCAAAAGCTGAACTCAGTGGTGCTGGATGTACACAACGTCTCCTTCTTTAAGGACGTAGTCTTTTGCCTCACGGCGCACGAGATTGTGTGCTTTTACATCGCGTTCGCTCCCGAAGCGCACTAAGTCCTCACACCGCATGATTTCGGCACGTACGAACCCCCGCGCAAGATCCGTATGAATAGTGGCCGCTGCTTCGAGTGCCGTTGCGCCTTGTGGGACCATCCACGAACGCACCTCACGCTCTCCCACCGTATAAAAGACTATCTGTCCGGAAACACGCATCAGCTTCCGTAAGAGATCGCCTCGATCGACTTCCGCCACACCCATTTCACGACAGATGGCCTGCCTTTCCTCCACGGGCAATTGTGCCAATTGGTGTTGGAGCCGAACGGCGATCGGTTCGACCGGTGTGCTTGCATCCAACTGCCGGAAACGATCCGGCTGGGTTTCGTCGTCGGACAGATTAATGATTATCAATCGCGGCTTTTGGCTGAAAAGTTGGAAGGACCGCAACATCCGTTCCTGCTCAACGGTAAGTTGTAAATGGAGCAAGTTCTTTTCCGATTCCAGGGATCGCTGGATGTTTTCGAGCAGTTCCAGTTCGTTAGCCAACTCCTCGCGGTTTGGGCGCGGCTTGCGAAGCGAATCGCGCAGTCGCTCGATGCGACCGCTTACCACTTGCAAATCTGCCAGCAATAGATCATCCCAGAAATGGGCCCACTCGATAGCCGGATTCTGACCGTTAAAAGCGCGTACCACGACCAGCAGTGACCCAGCTTCTCGGATAATAGCCAGCCGTGAGGCATTTGCCTCCTGCCCGGTACTCAGTCCCGGTGTATCGACAATTTCCATGCCGGCGTAGGTAATTCTTTTTGCACGGTAAATGCTCGCCAACTGTTCGACACACGGGTCGGGGATCGGCACCATGGCACTTTGGCCAATGTGCGCAAGAGCCGGATCGGACTTCGATTGGCTCAACCACTCAAAAAGAGTGCTCTTCCCACTTCCCTGATAGCCGACAATTCCGATCTTCATGTGAGGAAGGCGACTATTGGCCGCTCAGCAAGTCGTAGCAAAAAATGTATTCTTGATCGCGCAAAAAAAGTTTCCCGTCGGCCACGACCGGATGCGTCCATATACGGCCCTGCCGGCTGCGAATAGTCGACTGAGGTTGCAGCTGGAAGCGACCGCGTTCGCGCCACCCCTCCGGCGAAGCATCTACCAGGACGACGTCTCCCCGGTCTTCGCTTAAGCAATACAACTTGCCATCGGCGTAGGTGAGTGACCCTTTATTTAAGGCGCGTTTTTCGTTCCACACGAGTTCGCCGGTGGCAAATTCGATACATACCCACCCGACATTATCGGAATATCCATAGAGGTAGTCACCGATTAAGACAACGCCACCATGGTGGTTTTTCATGTTTTTGTTTTCGTAAGCGAGCTGCACCATGTTGCCGTCCGCGAGAGTAACCATTTTGCATCCAGCTCCGTATCCGGCTGTTACGAACACGGCGGGGCGATTCGGATGAACTACTGGCGTGGGAATGACGGCGGTGCGACCCGGAAACTCGACCTGCCATTGAAGTTTTCCATCCGAAGCGCGAACGGCGAACAGATGCTCCATCGTAAGCTGGACGTATTGTTTTTCGCCGAAGGCTTCCAGTATGCGAATGGAAGCATACTGAGCACCATCTTGAATTTCGTGGCTTTGCCAAACGACATCCCCATTGATCTTATCCAAGCACGCAATCGTGCCGCGGCGGCCGCCGGGAGTGCAGATCACATACGGCCCGTCGACCAATACGGATTCGCTATAACCCCAACCAGGTCGCCGCCCTCCGAGGCTTTCCATGGATTTGGACCATAGGATTTTTCCGTCAGCACGGTTCAGGCATGCCAAAGTTCCTTGACCACTCAATACATAAACACGTTCTGTATCGACGGTGGGAGTGGCCCGAGGTCCGTCTCCCCAATTGTTTCGGTAGATGTCGTCAATGGGCGTGATCCACCGTTCTTGACCGGTCTGGGCATCTAAGGCCAATACCACCTCACGATTGTCACGGGTACCCATGATATACAGTACCCCGTCGACGATAGCCGGTCCGGAGTAGCCGTTTCCGGCGTTGCTATAGAGCCAGAGGCGAGGTGGTCCTCCGGCAGGCCACGTAGTTAACAAGCCCGTTTCCGGCGAGAGATTATCGCGTGCAGGACCTTGCCATTGCGGCCAATTACTGCGCGGTCGTTCTATCGCATCCGCTACCGAAACCAGCACCCACAAACCGAACAGCGCCACGAACCATCGTGCCATTTTCATCGTTCCACCCTGCCTCCCGTTTGAAGGAACATCGTGCGCGTCAAACCCCTGCGGGATTCCGCAGCGAAAAACGGCCTGCTTGCGAATTTTTTGCGCAGCCTATTCGCCGCATTCCACTCAGCATAACGCGTTACCGGACCGCCGGCGATGCCTTGGCCGTCACAGTAGGTGTGCGGCTTTAACTGCCAAGTATTCAGAAATCAGCGACGCGGTCAACTGCTGCGGTGGGGTGTCCAATACTAAGTGACCAGCATGTTGCAATGCCAGGATCATATCGGCACGCCATTGGGCAACGACGGCCGCGGCTGCCGCGCGATACCAAGCCTGAGTTTCCACAGCGGGTATGTTTTCCAGAGGAGAAAACAACGCCGGATCGCGAAGCAGTACGGCCAAGGTCAAATGGCGACGACGAGCCGCAGCCAGAAAGCGTTCCATCTGCTGCTGACTTACGTGGTCCACCACGTTGCTGATCAATACCAGGAGCGCCCGTTTGCGGCAGTGCGCCGCCAAATGGCCTAGCAACTGATCATACCGCGGTTGAACCATTGTAGCTTGCTGATCGAATACACCCCGCACCAAGTGCCGCAACTGCCCCATACCGGAGCGAGGCGGTACGAGGGCGCTTAGCCGCTCAGCAAAACAGATCAAGCCCACAGCATCCCCCTGCCGCAACGCAGCAAACGCAAGCATCAGAGCGGCATTCAAAGCATGATCTAACAATGTGGCATCTTGAAAGCGGCTGATCATCATGCGACCACAATCGATTAACAGCATCAAGCGCTGGCTTTGACTGGTTTGGAAATCTTTTACGGTCAACTTGCGTCGCCGGGCGGTTGCCCTCCATTCGATGTGCCGATAATTGTCGTCGGGCGTATAATCCCGTAGTCGTTCAAAGTCATGGTCCTGGCCCCATTTTCGAATTCGTCTGACCCCCAACAAGTTCAATCGATTGGTGCGCACTAAAAGCGCATATTCTTCTAATTGCCGAATGTTCGGATACACGTGAATGTCAGCTTGTGCCGGCACGCGCACCAGGCGATACCACAACTGCCACGGGCTCTCGATACGTAAATGAACAAAACGCAGGGTTACGACGCCACGACGTCGAGGAATCCAGTGGTAGGTCCACTGGAGAGACCGATCGGGATCGATGCGTAGGGACAAGTCCTCCGGTATTTCGCCGTCATCGGGTGACAAGTCATCTCGTACAGTTATGTTCCAGGCACTACCCGAGCCGTTATTGACGCGCACAGTCATCCGATGGCGACGTTTCAAAGAGGCGATGCGGATGAACTGGCGCTCGACGCGAAAGTCCTCGCGTTTCGGCAATCGGCGTAGTTCGATCCCCATGAACAAAGCCGCTCCCACGTCGATCCCGAACAGCCAGGCTGCTGCCTCTGGAAAAAACACCAGCATGGCGGCTGCCGCCATTGGAACCGCCAGCAACCAACCCATGCGCCGCCCCGGATAGATCCCCCACGCAGCGGGAATGATTCCCAGGGCCATGAGCCCGATCAGTGCTGTCCAACAAGCAACCTCCACGGTCGCTTCCTAATGTTGAGGGGCGATGCCATCGAGTCTCGGAATTTCCACCGACTGTATCATTTGTTCCAAAGCTTGATCTACTGTAATACCTTCGACTTCCGATTCTGGAGTCAACATGACGCGGTGCCGTAGTGCCGGCAGTGCCAATTCTCGCACGTCATCCGGTACGACATAGTTTCGGCCCTGAAAAGCTGCGAGAGCACGAGCGCCGTAAAGCAGCGCAATGCCGGCGCGCGGCGAAGCACCCATGAAAAAAGCCGGCCAACGCCGCGTCGTGCGCACCAACTGGTTGATATAGTCCACCACGGGCGGTGCCACCCACACATGACGTGCCAGTTCCATCGTTTGCACCAGTTCCGCAGGCGACGTAACTGACTGAAGCTGCTCGTCCAACGCGGCAAAAATGTCACCCTGGGTCGCATGCCGCCAGAGAATCTCCCGCTCCTGGTCCTGATCTGGATAATCGATTACTAACTTGAACATGAACCGGTCCAATTGGGCCTCCGGCAAATGATACGTGCCCTCAGTTTCGACCGGATTCTGCGTGGCCAGTACCAAAAAGGGCTTTTCCAAAGGATGACTCACCCCGTCCACCGTCACCCGAAACTCTTGCATAATTTCCAGTAAAGCCGCGTGAGTTTTCGCAGGCGATCGATTGATTTCATCAGCCAACAGTAACTGCGTGAACACCGGCCCAGGTCGAAATCGGAATTCCTGACTCTTCATATCGAATACCGGTGTACCCGTAATATCCGACGGCATGAGGTCCGGCGTGAATTGGATACGCGCAAAGCGGCATCCTAAGACTTTTCCCAACGTGCGCACCAGGAGAGTCTTGCCCAGACCAGGAACGCTCTCGATCAACACGTGTCCACCCGAAAACAGCGCGACAAGCGTACCGCGTACCAATTCCTCCTGACCCACAAACACTTTAGCGATCTGGTTGCGAACACGCCGATACAGCTCTGCCACCGCAGTTACTTCGATCGGTGGCGCGGAACGAACGATCGGAGCCTTCTGAGCGATCACGGGTGTAAGCACCGATCCACAACCCGGGCAACGTACGGTCGTGTCTGCCGCCGAAACATCGAAACGCAACAGCCGACCACATTCGTTACAAAGGATCTCGTGTTGCACAGACATTTCGCGTAGAAACCTCTCTCATTGTCTCATCGTAGGCGTCGAACCGACCGCCGGAACAAGGCCGTTCTGACCACGGGTTTGCGAAACGACTCTGCATGTTCTTGCAAGACCCGACGGGAATACTCGCGATCGGCGGCACTTGCCAGGAGCTCTCCGAGCGCCTCGATATGCTGTCCCATACTGGGGGCAAGCACCGCTGTACCGCGCGCTGGCGGGCCGAACATGGGAAACCACGCCGAAAGCAGACTCGCTCCCCACCACAGGGCATGTGCCAAGATCAGACTCACCGGCCATGTCAAGTACCATGGCAGCTCACGGAGCGCTTCTTGCCCCTCGCTGGGTTCTTCCATCGGTTCCGTAGACAAGAATACCACGCGCTTGCCTTTCCCCCATTCATCCAATAGCGCGCCGACGAGTTTCCAATGCTCAGGCTCGATCAGCCCATAATTTAGCAGGAAAGAACCGTTGGCGATCAGCAGAAGCCTGCCCCAACCTGCCCGCCCACTAACAAAGCGTACGACAAACGGACCGTGTTCCGTATCGAGCAAGACCTGAGCCGTATACCAACCACTACCGTCCGATAAACTACCGTCAGATAAGTCTTCCACCGGCGCCAACGACAACGGCGACGGGGAGTCCAATTCTTGGCCTGCGTTTCCCGGTGATCCGGAAGATACCAGGGGACGATAGGGAACGATCTTTTCACCCAGCCAAAGGTTGGTTCTCTCGGTCCGCAGGCCATCCACCCAACGCCGCTCGCCGCTCAGCCGAGTTACCCTCATGATAGCCGGCAACCGCTCGACATCAAACCATGCACTTTGGCATATGCGCGTTTCTAAGCGACGACGCTGATGCTCCATCACTTGTCGTGCACGAAAACGCCAATACATTCGAGCATCCTTCACCTCGCCTATGACTCGATCGACATACGCAGCGACCGCCTGATAATCGCGCCGGACGTATACCCACGTGCCTGCCGGATGGGATCGCAACCAGTCACGAATGTACTCCGCTTGACGATCCGTCAAGCAGCCATAGTCGTCGGGGAACCACAGTACGATGTCGGCCTCGTCGAGTCTTTTCGAGAAGCGATGTTCGAAGATCACTTCGTGACCTGCCTGACGGAACGCTTCGACCAACAGTCCTGTACCGTGTAAGCTAGCCCGTCCTGCGCGTCCAGTACCCGTGGCATACTTTGTCTCGATAACCGGCTTGCTACAGCCTGCTGCTATCAGGGCCACCATACAAGCGATCGAAAGCCATGCCGCTGAATCGGCACGCTGCTCCCCAGGCTTAGGAGAATCGTTGGGTTTGCTCATTACGTGTTGGCCTCGTTTGGTTCAGCGTGGAACCAATTCGCTAGTTCGGGAGGTCCACTGCGAAGGCTCTGGAGCTCTGCTCGCAGACAAGCGGCAGCATCTATTGCCTGTTGCACGCCGGTAGCCGAAGCCGTACTTTGTCCGAAGTATACCTGTTCGTAAATGTCGGCCACGCTCTGGAACATAGCTTGAACGGATGGCCAAACGTGCAGCTCTTTTCCATAATCGCGGCACGTTTTCCCACGGAGAGCTCGAAGCAATCCGTGCTGATGGAGCACTACGATAACGTAGCAATAAAGGTAGATGACCGCTCCGCGCAAGTCACCCGCATCGTAACATCGACCGGCCGCTTGCCACAGGTCGACCTCTCGAGCCATAGTGCCTTCTGGCAACAGGTTTGCCAGTGCGGCAGTTGCCTCACCGGACTGGAGTCGCTTACTGGATGAATCGAACGCCGCGGTACTCAATCGCCACACTCCCCACACGACTAGCAGCAGGCCTGCGATTAAAAGCACGATGAGCGTCCTTTCAACGGTTTGCCGCCAGCGCGCCCAAAACCTGCGCAAGTGCTGCCAAAGCATCGACAGCCTCTTTTGCCCAGGATAAGCCGGCTTTAGTTCCCAAGTGCTTTGCCGATGACGGAACCATCGCTCGAAATCTCCGTACGCCGGCGGTAATTCTAGCGGCACGACACGTCCGGTAGCTGGATCAACAAAAGGCGGGGAGACTTGGCTATACCCAGGCCCTGACATATCTTGCCCGGCGCCAAGCGACGCGTCTCCCCAAAGAATAAAGAGTCCGACAATCACCATCGTCAGGCAACCGAAGGACCGAAATGCACGGTTCATGGGGCTAACTCCCAACGAGCAGCCTCGGCCCGTAGCAAAAGCTCTACTTCCCATCCTTCGTGCCGGATTCGCAGGTCCAAATAGCTCAAGAACCGATATGCCGTCATAAAGATAGCCACCAGCCAAAACCCGAGTTGAGAGCCGATCAACCAGAGGATTCCACCGCCTGGGATAGCCAATAGCGTGCCCGGCGACAACACGAATTCTAGCGTGCCGACCGCCATAATAAGCAACACTACGCCCACCAGCCGATCCGTCATGGCCCGAGCGAACCAATCGTCATCGGCTCTGGCAAGCTGCCTCGACCTTGTACCAATAGACACGACGTCACGCCCGTGCGCTTTAGGGACTGCCCGTTCCAGAACAATCATCTCGATGAGGTAGGGTCGAGCAGAACGGACGACGAAGCTAATTCCAAAAATCATCCACCCGTACCACCACAGTCCTGGTAAGTCGGCTGGGTCGACCACCAACAGGGTGACGGAGGCTACTACGGGCAGCACCAGTGACATGCGCCACAGGCCCTGGTAGTAAAGTAAAGTGTTTGAGGTTTCCCACAATTCCCCTAACAGAGAACGGAATGAGGGCCGTTCCACGAACATGGCTTTTCCTAGAAAAGCCGTCACGCCGACCAGGGCTAGGGGTGCCTCGACATATACGAGCATCCCTACCGAGAAAAAATACCGCCACCGCAACGACATTAAAGTGCCGTGGTCCAACCAGGAAGTGCCATCCGGCCCGAACCACGTTAGGAACAGCCATATATTGAGCAGCGTGAAACTCGCTACAGCCGGCGCGGCCATGGTCCAGAGTCCGAGCCAATAACGGCGGCAGACCAATAACGTCAAATCGAGCAGTTCACTTCTGCTTCGTTCGCGGACGGCGACGAACGTACGATCAAGTTGCACGGTTTTTCTCCACTCGACCACCTAGAAATACAAAGTATGCCATCAGTAAGGTGCTACAGACGACGGCCACGAGAGCTTTGGTCGAATACGGCAAGAGCCATGGGGAGATCAACGCTTCAATTACGGCTGCTCCACAAAAAAGTACGACGGCCGTACCAATAAGCGGTAGCGCCTCGCGTCCAGCGACTTGTATGGCAGCGGCGCGGCTTTGCCTTCCGGGCGCCACCCAGCCGATTCCTAAGCGCAACCCAGCAGCCGCAGACAAGATCACTGCCGTCAATTCCCACGGACCGTGTGCCACGACAAACTCGAAAAACCGTGTTCCGGCTGCGACCTCCGGCCGGCTCATCCACCCAAATACCGCACCGATATACACTGCGTTGGCGACCAGGATGAACAGCCCGGGAACAAAGAGCAGCCCGCCCGCAAAACAACGGAGCGCAATGCCTACGTTGTTTGCGATGTAGTATCCGACCATGGCAAACGATTCGTCCAAACCTCGACCAAACGAGCGCTGTGAGAAACTTTCCTCCAACATCTCCCGCGTTCGGGCATCCACTACGCGTTCGGAGAACTCCGGCCACGGACTGTGCGGCCCTGCCAAATGAAAAGCTATGAGAAACGGGAGCCAAAACAGCAACGCCGCAACATGCACATGGCGGCTGGCAAAAATCAAACGCGGGGCTTGTTCTACCAGGGCATGCCACCCGTACCGCAACCGGAATTTCCGCGTGCGATAAAACAGATTGTGAGCGCGGGCCACCAATTGATGCAGGTAGTCAACCACGGCTGCGGGAGCATCCCCCTGCTCGGCCAAAGCCAAATCGGCGCAAGCCGATCGATACAAGGCTGCCCACTCGACATACTGGCGGCTCGTCCAGCGCCGAAGCGACATCCTGTCGGCCTCCGCACAAAGTTGCTCCAGCCGCCGCCAATCTGGATAACGCTCTTGCCAAAACTTCATCGGCTGCATTTCAACGCTTCACGCGGACATGTTGCTGCCATCGAGCATACACGGCACACAAAAGGGCATCCGGATCCAACGTCTCCGATAGCGACCAATGCCTCATCAATACCTTTGCCAAATGACCAGCCATCTCGTGGCGACGCGGTGGCGTTAGTTCGCGCCGCTTCATGATATACGCTGTTAACGCTCGCACCATCGTGTGACTCGGTACAAACCCCTCGGGCACCAGGTGCATGTATTGTTCCAACGAGCCGATATGCCGGTCAGGTAAGCTGGGCATGCGTTGGCGCTCCTCGTAGACCACCATTGTGCCGCTCACCAAGTCTCCTAACCTCTGGAAACGGTGATTGGACAGCATTACCAGAAAACCGACGGTGGCAAGTGGTACGTACAACCAAAACTGGCTGTCGAGCTGGATCACACCGTATAACGGCAAAAGATCAGCCGCACGCACCAGATTCCGCAATAGCGCCTGACTCCCTTTGATGGTCGTCCCGTCCACGGAAATAACTCGCAGGCGAAACATCCACTTGCCGGGGGTTCGCCCTTGCAAATAGATCTCGAACAGCGCACCGCTGAACCACTCTAAGAAAAACCAACCCAGGAAAAACACTGCCATGGACAGCCCTGGGCTTGCCAACCAGCCAAAAACCCCCAAAAGCACCTCTAAGCCCCACACGCAGCCAACTCGTATGAGCAGGTCACACAGGTAGGCAGCGGCTCGCTGAAACGGACCAGCCAGGCGAAACTGAAAACTGACGTGTTCCGGAGCCAGCACCTCTGCCGTAAGATCCAACGTCTGTCCCGCAAGATGTGTCGTCATAAGACGCGTTCGGCTTCTAGCACTCATCTGCCCCTCGGGGGGCTCACAAACTCCCATGGCCACCAAGTACTCTATTATTGGCAGACCCACAGGAACGTGGTATTACTGACCGGACCATACGAGACACGTGTGGCACCGGGAGATGTCCACATGGGGAAACTCGCAAACAACACTGCTCTTGTTACCGGGGGCGGTTCGGGCATTGGATTGGCTATTGCCCAGGCCTTGGCTGCCGAAGCGTGCCGTGTCATCATTTGCGGCCGTCGCGAAGCACTGCTCAGGCAAGCAGCCGAGCGATACCCCAGTGAGCCCCCGCTTTTGTGGAGAGCCGTCGACGTGGCTGACCGCCAGCAGGTAGCAGAACTCTTTCGATGGCTGGAACAGCAACGGGCGCTCCCGGATATTCTGGTGAATGCAGCCGGGATCAATGTCCCGAAACGAACCATGGCGGAAATGGAGCCCGATCACTGGGACGCCATCTTAGCGGTCAATGCCACGGGAGCATACAACTGCATGTACTATGCGCTACCGTACATGCGCCACCGGCGCTCGGGCCTTATCATCAACATCTCTTCAATCGCCGGTAAACGAGGTTCTCAGTTGGGAGGCGTTGCCTATAGCGCCTCGAAATTCGCCATGACCGCTCTCGGTATATGTACTGCCAACGAAGAAAACGCCCACGGCGTGCGCATCACGAACGTCTATCCAGGTGAAGTCGACACCCCCATTCTGGACTATCGCCCTCAGCCGGTCAGCGACGCCCATCGTCAAGCCATCCTGAAACCAGAAGATGTCGCCC
Source organism: uncultured Pirellulaceae bacterium (assembly GCA_964425225.1). GTDB lineage: Bacteria > Planctomycetota > Planctomycetia > Pirellulales > Pirellulaceae > BPJU01. The sequence goes on from CAYRMD010000011.1 coordinate 49,812, forward strand.
AACTGGTAATGGCTATTGTGTTGCTTCCACCCCGAGCCCATGTGCCAGAGGTGATCATCAAACCGATAGGACAAAGTTACGCCTGAATGGTGACCTAAGACCAGTAAAACGAGCGCCCGTATGGCGCGCCGATCACCTGTGCCAGATGCGGATTGCCTGCCATCTTAGATCACGATCATCCCGTGGCACGCTCTTGCAGAGTGGTTCCTTTTGTTGCGCAAAGCACCGTCGTGCAAACGACATTCTATCCCGACCCGACATCCGATCGTGCCGGCTCTTTTCTTGTGTTATTGGGCTTGTGCAGCTTTGCGCCTCTGCGTTACATGGCAAACGTGGCGCTGACAGAGTGGCAAACGTCAACCTAGGTGAAGAAGTTGCACTTGGCCTCTTTGCGTTATACAGCAGAGCGCCTTGGTGATGCAGCAAGAAGGATTAGACTTCTGCGCCGAGCCGTTCGGTTAGATACCGCAAGATGTCGCGCACCGAAATCACACCGACTGGCCGGTGCTGATTATCGACCACCGGCACATGCCGATATCCACCCTGATCCATTCGTTGGACGGCGAAAGCCACCTTGGCTTCCAGATCGAGCAACTGAGGTTGAGGCGTCATGAAGTCAGAAATGGGCCGATCCTTCCATTGCTCCGGGTCGTCTGGCAATCGAATGAGCACGTCGCGTTCGGTAAAAATTCCGACGACGCGCGCTTCCTTGACCACTAACACGCAACCAATCTTGTGGTCAAGCATCATGCGTAATACTGGTAATACGGGCATTTCGGGTTCGACGACCACGGGTGCCCGCGGCTGAAGCACCGAAATGCGATCGTGGATCAAGCCTCGTTCGACGTCCGTGGCCGGTTCCGGTAGATAGAACGTGCTTAAGGGTTGGCCACACGCCTCGCATATATCGTCACCGGGGATATTCTCTGCACCACAAAGCGGGCAGATCATTGTTTTACTGTCCATGTGTCGCCCGATAAAAATAGTTTATCCAAATCCCCTTTTCCTTTGGTCACTATTGCCTGCTGGACTTGTTCCTCCATGAGCTCTTCGTAGACGGGCCGTTCGATATCGCGAAAAACGCCGATCGGTTCGGGAAATTCCGGGTACCGCATGCGGCTCAACAGATACGCCAACGTCGGCTCCGGCGCTTTTTCGTCATGAAACAAAAGATCGTCTTCGGTGATGCCCTTGCCGAGCGTAACGACCTCCGGATGTGTGCCGTTCAGTCGGATACCTTTATCTCGATTCTTGCCGAAGATCATAGGCTTACCGTGTTCAAGCTCCAATACGGTATCGGCTTTCGTTTCGCGATCGGTGGCATAATCCCACGCACCATCGTTGAATACATTGCAGTTTTGATAGACTTCAACGAACGACGTACCCTTGTGTTGAGCCGCTCGGCGCAACACCTCACCGAGATGTTTAATATGGACATCGATCGATCGAGCCACGAACGTTGCCTCACAGCCGATCGCCACAGACAGAGGATTAAGCGGGTTGTCGATCGCCCCCATGGGAGTGCTCTTGGTTATTTTTCCAAACTCCGACGTGGGAGAATATTGCCCCTTGGTTAGCCCGTAAATGCGATTATTGAACAGCACAATGTTGATGTCGACGTTTCGGCGAATGGCGTGCAACAGATGATTTCCTCCGATGCTCAGTGCATCGCCGTCCCCGGTGATCACCCATACGTGCAAGTCAGGCCGGACGCATTTTAGCCCCGTAGCAATGGCCGGAGCTCGCCCATGAATTCCGTGAATGCCGTACGTATTAACGTAGTAAGGAAAACGGCTCGAGCACCCGATCCCCGAAATGAACACCATTTTCTCCCGAGGAATACCCAAAAGGGGCAAAACTTTTTTCATTTGGGCCAGAATCGAATAATCGCCACAACCTGGGCACCAGCGCACGTCCTGGTCACTGGCGAAATCATTGGGTGTTAGAACCGGAAGTGTAGCGCTCATGTTGCTTCTTTCCAAGTAATAGCTATGCACTTTCTTTCGGCGACTCAGCCTGGCCGGTATGTTTACCCGAGCAGGCACCGACTTACATACAGACTTTTTCTTTAACCGTGTATCGTTCTTCGTTTGCCAATTGTTCCAGATGATGGTGGATCGCGTCGACGATTTCCCCGACCGTGAAGGGTCGGCCCTGTACTTTGTTAAAGCCTCGAACATCCACCAAGAATTGGGCTCGCAGCAGCATGCGCAACTGACCCAGATTCAGTTCGGGAACCAATACTTGGCGGTAGTTGCGCAGCAGCGAACCCAAGTTACGCGGAAATGGATTTAAATAGCGCAGGTGAGCATGCGCGACGGATAGACCCTCTTTCTGACATTCTTGTACCGCTGTGACACACGCTCCATAGGTGCCACCCCACGAGACGACCAGCAGATCGCCCTTTGCGGGGCCTAAGACCGTTTGTTCCGGCACGTCCTGAGCAATTTGTGCTACTTTACGAGCCCGCAGGTGGACCATTTTTTCGTGGTTTTCTGGGTCATAGCTGACGTTTCCCGTACGGTCCTGCTTTTCCAACCCTCCGATTCGATGCTCTAAGCCAGGTGTACCGGGAATAGCCCAAGGCCGTGCCAGTTTCTCATCGCGCAGGTACGGCAAGAACCGATCTCCATCATTTGGTTCGGTGGGATGGTACACGGGGATCGGCTCGAATTCGGACATCGACGGCACACGCCACGGTTCGGCGCCGTTGGCGATGTAGCCGTCCGACAGTACCACAACCGGGGTCATATACCGCACGGCGATGCGCCAGGCTTCCTGTACCACATCGAAGCAATCGGCGGGGCTTCGGGCCGCCAATACCGGCAAGGGGCATTCGCCGTTTCGGCCGAAGAGCACCTGAAGCAAATCGGCTTGTTCGGTCTTAGTGGGCAGTCCGGTACTGGGTCCGCCGCGCTGGACATCGATGATCAACAGAGGCAATTCGAGCATCACTGCCAGACCCATCGCCTCAATTTTCAAGGCAATACCTGGGCCGCTGGATGCCGTTACTCCCATCGCGCCGCCGAATGAGGCACCGATGGCCGCACAAATGGCTGCTATTTCGTCTTCGGCTTGAAACGTTTTGACTCGGAAATTCTTAAACCGCGACAATTCGTGGAGGATGTCGCTGGCCGGCGTAATCGGATAGGAGCCATAGAACAGCTCGACTCCCGAGCGTGCCGCGGCTGCCATTAACCCCCACGCCAGTGCCTGGTTACCCATAACGTTCTTGTAAATGCCGGGGGGAAGACGAGCAGGGTCGACGTGAAATCGACTGGCGAAAATCTCCGTCGTTTCCCCGTAATTCCAGCCGGCTTTCAGAGCCAGCTCGTTGGCTTCGGCGATCTCCGGCTTAGTTCCGAACTTCTCGCGGATGAAGCGTAAGGTCGGTTCCAGGCTTCGGTCATACAGCCAGAAAATCAGGCCCATGGCAAAGAAGTTCTTGCAGCGATCCGCCAGCTTGACCGACAATCCGGTCGATTCGACGGCTTTGCGCGTCAGCGTCGTCATCGGTACGCGGATGATGTGGTAATTCTGCGTGATTTGCGGATCGTCCAGCGGATTACTCTTCAGTTCGGCTAAGCGAAGATCTTTTTCATCGAATGAGTCGCTGTTTACAATGAGCAAACCACCTTGTTTTAAGTCGCTAATATTCGTCACTAAGGCCGCTGGATTCATCGCCACCAAGGCGTCCAGTTCATCGCCGGGTGTATAAATGTCCTCAGAAGCAAACTGCACCTGGAAACCGCTGACGCCTGCCCGCGTACCGCGCGGCGCTCGGATTTCGGCCGGATAGTCAGGAAACGTGGCCACATCGTTGCCGGCCAAAGCCGAGGTGTTCGTCAATTGGGTACCGACCAATTGCATGCCATCACCGGAGTCGCCGGCTAACCGTACGGTAGCCGACTCGATTATGCGCATGGGTCGCACACGAGGAGGTGATTCAGTGGTTGTGGACATCGTTGTTCTATACCTATCGAAATGAACCCTTTTTCACCGACCGCCCCCAAGGCTGGCTGGTGGTCGAAAGGGTACTGGGATGGGTCCCACGCTACCTACGCCCCTTCACGCCCCTGCAGCACATGATGCGGGTTCGGCGGCAGCGTGTACACAAACTTCGGAAAATGCTCGACAAAATAATGCAGAATCGCCGTCACTTTCAGGACCCCAACCGGTTTCCCCTGCTCATCCACGACGGGCAAACGCCGAAATCCGCGGGTGGACATGATCCGGATGGCTTCCGCTACCGTTGCTGAGGTAGAAATCGTCACCGGGTTGGGAACCATCAGCGAACCAATGGGCTGATCCAGAAGGTGGAGCTTCCCTGCACCGATCTGCGCGAACAAACGCAAGGCATCCCGCTCGGTGAAAATCCCGATCAACTTGCCCTGCTCACATACCAGGGCGCAACCCCGGCTCAACGAACGCAATGTGCGGAGGACTTCACGGAGTGTCGCCTGGTGGTCAACACACACCGGATTGGCCGAGACGACATCGGCTACCGTTTCCGAATCGAGTCTTAAATGAAAACGAGCCCCACCGCCCGTGGCCTCGTTCGGAGGCATTGTCCATATCTCCGGCAGCGGTGACCTTAAGCCACCTACTGCATGATCAGCCCACACGGCTTGCCCTGGTGGACTAACCCAGGACTAAAGCCAGCGCTCTATTTTCTTATACACACCAATGAAGTATCCGGCAACGGTACCTTCCCAGAGGGACGCCTGTTCGGGCGCAGAAATGTTTTTAAGGGATACTCTCTTTCCTTTCGGCACGATTGGTCCGGAATCTTCGCTACGACTCCGACTCGTCCATGGGCGGCGGAATCTTTCCTTCCTGATAATACTGCTGCAATTTTTGGAAGTCGACCGCACCGTGCCGCTGTTCTTCCTCCAACATGCGCAGGCGTAATTCCAGCCGCTCCAGCCGGCGTAGGATCTGAGGCACTAAATCCGCCGGGGAATCGGCTCGCGATGGCCGCGGTACCTTCGGATAACCCAATTGCCTCTGCAACGCGGCGAATAAGTACAACGGATCCTTTCGCCGATTCGCCCATGCGATTTTCCCCTCCTTTTCGCCAAATAGCACCGGCTTGGTTGGCGCAACCGGCCGGCCGCCGACCGATTGGCGCATCCAATAGTAGGCACTGCGCACATACAATAGATCGGCAAAATCGACCAGACCGATTTGTCGGCGAACTGTCAAAATCCACTCGCGCCATTCCGGCGAGTAGATCGGATCTTGGGCCATGGCAGCCAGCCCACGATCGTAGCTCAGACGGTTCCGAGCCAAGGTCTCAAATTGAAAGACGAAGGATCCCTGTGGGGTTGGATGCCCCGCGCGGTACTCGGCTTCAGCCTTCAACACCTGGACGGCGATTCGCATATCGAATCGCCCCCGATCGTCTTCTGCTGATTCGACCAGAAACGTTTGAAACGCTGTAAAATAATGATTCAGCCGCCGCATGGCGGATGACATGCAACCGGTATGATTCAACTCGGTGAGCAGAAAATCCACTGCCAACGGCAGCCGCGTCGATGCCAACAGCTCCTGCTTGGCCTGTTGGAGCACTTCCTGTAGCGGCACGCTCTGCGGAATCCGCTCCTGAAGCAAATGGAAAAAATAGGCCTGCTCGACGTACTCTTCCCGCTCGAGCATCGCTCCCATCGGTCGGTCTCGCTCGAAGTTGCCCCTGCTTACGGCTGCTGAGCCGCGGAAGTGTGACCTCCTGGTTCCAAATAGCGGCGAAGAAATTCCACGGCCGCTCGCCGCGGTGCCTCGGCCAGAAACGTCTCCAAATGACCCGAATCGGAATACACCTGCAATTCGCAGATACCTCCCCGTTGTTTCATATGCTGTTCAAAACGGCGCACACTGGCCAGCGGTACGAGCAAATCCTTCTGGCCATGGAACAGAAACACCGGTGGATCATCGGCGGAGACGTGTTCCAACGGCGAAGCCTCGTGATAGCGTTCGGGAACCTCCCGCGGGCTGCCACCTAGAAAATACGCCAACGCGCGGCTATCCGGCGGCACCCAGTCGAAACTGCACGGCGCGCCCCCAGCGACAACCGCTCGAGGTCGGGGCACCGATGGTTGGTCCGTATCCGGACAAACTCCTAAGAGCAATGCCAAGTGGGCTCCGGCCGAATAACCGTACACGGCCATTCGTTGCGGATCCCACCCGTATCGGTCGGCTTGTTCGACCATCCAACGCCATGCCCGGCGGCAATCGTCCCTTTGCGCAGGAAAACGCGCCTGCGGGGCCAACCGATAATCGATCGTCACAACCGCGCAGCCCGCTTCCAATAACGGCGGGGCGTGCAGCCACATTTGCCAACGGGTCCCCGCAGCCCACGCACCGCCATGGATCAACATGACGGCAGGTACCGGCTCCGAACGCACGGGAACAAACACGTCAGCCAAAAGAGACACTTCTCCCACACGACCATACTCCTGAGCCAAGTAGCGCCGTACCGTACCTCGCAGATCATCGGGCCAAACTATCCCAAGGCCGATGCCGCCAGGCGGTTGCTGCGGTGGACGCTGAGAATACGCCGCACACGGAACCAACACCACGAGCAAAATTGCCCAAAAGCAACGCATCCTCCCTGGGACCAACCTTCCCTCCGCAGATCCCGGCATGTTTGAGCCTCGCAACACGCCCCTTAGTGCCAAGCCCATGTCCTCGCCAGCGGCCCGGCTTACTCTGACTGCCCCCCATACCCCTGGCCGAACCAAAGGAACTCCCAAGCGTATCGTATACGGTCGAGGCGCTGGCGGCTATGATCTAATAAAGTACTGTTGCAGAATAATAGTTTGAGTAAATAGGTTTCCCGGGCAATCAAGTTCGGCGTCAGACGGCAAATTGTGCCGAAAGGTGGCACGTCATGGTCAAGCACTTTTCGAGCGTTCAAACAGCGGTGGAGGCGATCGCTCGTGGCGAGGTAGTGATCGTCGTGGATGCCGAGGACCGTGAGAACGAAGGCGATTTTATCTGTGCCGCGGAAAAAGCTACACCCGAAACAATTAACTTCTTGCTCTCCGGCCGCGGGATCACCTGCCTGGCTGTTTTACCCGACGTAGCCGAGCGATTGAAACTTGCCCCGGTTGCCGACGTCAACACGACACGTTTGGGTACGGCTTTTGTAACACCCATCGACCATTACACATGCAAGACAGGAGTGACGGCCGCCGAACGAGCCAAGACGATTCGCGAGGCGATTCAACCAACCAGTCGGCCCGAAGATTTTGTCCGGCCCGGTCATGTTCAACCCCTAATCGCCAAAGAAGGTGGTGTGCTCCGTCGCGCCGGGCACACCGAGGCCGCCGTGGACTTGGCCCGCATGGCCGGTTTGACACCTGCCGGGGTATTGTGCGAGATCCTCAATGAACACGGTGACCGCGCTTCACGCGAGGAACTGCTGGAGATCGCTTCAGGTCACCAATTGGCGATCATCTCGATCGAGGAACTCATCGCCCACCGACGCTTAAGCGAGAAGCTGGTGTACCGTATCGCCGAAGCCGAGTTGCCCACGCGTTTCGGCCGATTCCGCATTATTGCCTATGGCGTCAAATACGAGGCCCAACAACCGCTCGCGTTGGTCATGGGCGATGTGTCCGATGAACGGGAAGCTCCGCTCGTTCGCATGCATTCAAGCTGTTTTACGGGCGATCTAATCGCATCCCTGCGCTGCGATTGTGGCGATCAACTGCATATGGCCCTGGGAATGATCAGCCACGAAGGTCGCGGTGTGCTCGTATACCTGCCCCAAGAAGGGCGGGGAATCGGACTTGTCGATAAAATCCGCGCCTACGCTCTCCAAGATCAAGGTTTGGATACGGTCGAGGCCAATTACGCTTTGGGCTACCAAGCCGATGTGCGCGACTACGGAATCGGTATTCAGATTCTCAAGGACTTAGGTCTTTCCAAAGTGCGCTTGCTTACCAATAACCGCAAAAAAATCGAAGCCCTGTTCAATGCGCGCGGTTTCGGATTGGAAGTCGTCGATCAAATACCGATTGTCTCTCCAGCCAACGAATTCAACGCCCGCTACCTGGCTACCAAACGCACCAAACTTGGACACCTGTTGCCGGACTCATTCGAGACGTAACGCCGGCGCATTTGACAGCTTTTTGGGGTGACGTACAACCGCTCCGGATCAAGAAGCTTTAACGCCTGAAGCGTTTTTATCGCCGACTAAACTCCGAAAAAAATATAATCTTTACGCCGCCCAGCCTCTTGCGCCCACTGGACGGGCTATATTTCTGCGAGGCGGTCTGATAGTCGCACGGACAGCCCCTTTCATAATCTTCGTTTGGGGAAGGAGCCCTCCGCTATGAATTTGCCCCTAATGACACCCTATGGTCGTAGCCCACCCCCGAAGAGCCTTTCTGACTTACCTAGCGTGGTCAATGACCATGTACCCAATAGTTGGGGCGTTGGCCAATGACCTCGATCGACTATCTCATCCCGGCTCGCTAAGTGTCCAACAGCGATTGTTACTGGCCGACGCAGCCGATGGCTCTCTAGACCGCTTTTCCCTCGTGGAGGCCGCAATAGCCGCTGAGTCACAGCCCGCGGAACCGCTGGCCTTGTCCTGTAAGCGATTTGAACACTTGGTGAGCCAACTGGCGACGTCTGGTGATGGTTCACACAACCTGACTGAACGGCGGGCCAGATTGCAGCGTTTGGCGGAAGCTTTCCGGGCTTTGCACGAACAGGTCCTAACCGGAATGTACCAGTCAGATGCCACCTCGCTTTCGCACGCCCTCAAGACGGGTAATTACAACTGCGTTAGTTCCACCGTCCTATTGGTCGAGCTTTGCCGCCGACATGGTATCCGCCTCATTCCTATGACGAGTGCCACCCACGTATTTTGCCGCTGGGAAGACGGTGACTTTTCTTTTGACATACAACCGACTTGTCCTCGATGGTTCGAGCTATCTGACGAGCAACGTCGCGCTGCTTCGCCACCGGGTACCGCAGCGGCTCGACCCGTCAGCGAGGTCGCACTGGTGGGCAAAGTCTTTTACAATTTTGGTGTACACTACCTTGAGGAGCAGCGATTCGCCGAAGCCGAGCAGGCATTTCGGGCTAGTCTGCTGTTGGATTCCCAAGACGCCTCAGCCCGTGAGAACCTTCTTGCTACCTGGAACAACTGGGCGCTGGCCCTTACCGAGCAAGGCCGTTACCCGGAAGCAATGCGGCTGCTGGATCAAGCGCGAACTGTCGATGCAACGTATCCACCCGTGCGCGCCAACGTTGTGCACGTCACCCAGCGGTGGGCACAGGCATTATGCCGCGAAAATCGATATGAAGAGGCACTGCGACTGTTGGAGCAGCGTCGTTCCATCGATCCAGAAGCTCCCCTGTTTGTTCAAGGTCCAGAGATCGTCTACCAGATGTGGCGTAACTGGTTCGAGCGAAACGGCAATCGTCAAGAAAGTACCCGCCTTCGCCGAGTAGTTGGAACGCTGAACCCAGAAAGGGATCGCAACGGATCTCAGCCTGGCACGGTACGACAGGGAGCTCCTATTGCCAATGGGCTATCGGTCGAGCCTGCTCGTTCCGCAAATGATTATGCCAGGTCTAAATTGGGACTCGCGCCTGGCGCTGTTGTCGGCGATTGACCCACGGCTTAGTCAGCTGGCCTAGCGCGTAAACGCGACTATTGCCAGCATTGTGTAGCGATAAGTTGTTGGCCGCGCCAAGCTAATAAAAGTACCCCACGTTCTGCGAGCTCGGTCAAACCGCCTCGGCGCTCGTAGGTCCGTAATCCAGCCCGTCGTTGAATAGTTTCTTGCGTCTTAGCGCGTGTACCTCAAGTCTGTAGGTGAAAAATGTTAACGCAGAGACGCAGAGGCGCAGAGGAAAGACTAAGTAACCTGGCAACACCCGCTGCCGGTTGGGAAAGAACATTTTTGCCCAAGGCCTCTAGGCGGGCCCCCACTGATGGTAATGCCACCGGTCGGGTTAGCTAGTCTCACTATCATCACGAGGGTTGTGCGAAAAATTCGCGACCAAGCCGCTACCCGATCTGGCCATGTGTCTGTTTGAGTGCGCCTTTGCTCGTTTGCGTCAAATCCTCACGCCCATGAAATGGCAAATGCCGAACACGCATCACAAGGGACGACTCAGCGCGAACAGTGAACCTACAATCAAAACGCACACACGCTGTGACCGAGTTGGCTATCACCCGGGTTCTCGCTATCACTTGGAAAATGTGTAGCTTTACCGAGCCGCGACCGTCAGGGAGCGGCACTATGCGAATCGGGCCACGTTCTTGCATCGGGATTGGTTGCGAACCCGCTCCTCCAGGTTGTGCGTTTCCCGGGGGCACCAACTTCGCCGCGCCGCCAGGGGATGCAGATTAACTTATGCCGTAAGCTTTCTCAAAAACCCGCGAATTAGGGCACGTGCTGCTCGGATGACGCACGTACTTACCGTCACGACCGCAAACAGCGTCAAAGGCTAGTCACGTCGGTGACCGCATCTTATGCTAGCAAGACCCGCAAGAGAACCAGTTCCGAACGACAACGTCAAACAAGCCCAAACCGCCTTGTAGCGCGCCGTATGCCAAGTGGGCACCAGGTTCCCCACCCGTCCCGGACAATGGCGGTTTTCGTGACGTTATTGCGGAACAGGCAGGGTTTTTCCAATATCGCTTCGTTGTCTAGCATTGCTAAGCTGTCTTGTTTGTCTGATCTTTCTGGTCCTCGCAAATTACCGACCCAAAGGATCGAGGTGCCTGTCCCCTTGCCCACGGTGCCACCCTCTTTGATTTATAACTATGATTATCGACATACTTATGTATTGCACCCTCGCTCGGCACGATTAGGGTGGTTGCAAACACCTTGCGCCTTGAAGCGCACGATGCCGACGTTGCTGGACAGAGGGCCTTAGAAACCTCTTTACTGTTCGGATTGCTGACACGCGGTGTTGCTTATCGGCATCCATAATCGCTAGCAGCCAAAGCCCACCAAGCTGGTGTAAGACGCTATCAAGAGAAACGCCACCAAATGGGTGCATGGTAGCTGTCCGATTGGAAATCCTCGCCGACGGCTAGTGGGTAAGTTAACCGTTTGGCGGCACTGCACGATTGGTCAACTATACGGTTTGTTCGAATACGTTCTGCGACGGCTGTCGCCGATTGAAGAGGACCGTTTAGCGCAACGGCCGGTTGTGCTGATGGGTACACAGACAATCCCACGCACGCTTGGACGAGCTGGAATACGGCAAAGACGCCGTGCCCCAGGTATGCGATCCCAACGTACATGCAGTCTTCCTTGCCCCTTTGGATTGAATGGGCCGCTCTGGCTCGACGCAGCGTCTTTGCCAAGAAGCACGCGCAGCACCTCACATTGGGTTGGGTCGAAAAAGGCTTGCCTCGTCAGGCCCGGCGAATAACCGAATGCTATCATCGACCAGAAAGATAGGTACCTCGTTTCCCTTCCTGCCGCGGAAAATAGGCACACTTTCGCCTTGGCCCACCTTTTACACCAAAATCCCACCTACAATCGCGATGCACACACTCGTAGCGCTTTTGTTTGGAATTACTCTCTCTTCACAGCGGCCGCCCCCTATGATACGGCCAACGATCCAAGACAGTCATTCTTCTGCGTTTGACAGAGTTAGCTTCACAACGTAGATATTTAATGCGGATCAACGATAGCTCGCGAGTCTGCTAATAACCTTTGACCGCCTTAGCTCCTCATACAGGCTTGTTCGAAACGTCTGCCTGTGGAGCCTGACACTATTCATCTTGAAGGAGTCCAACAATCGATATGGGCGACCTTTTTCTACCAAAAGCCATCTCGTCTAGCGATCCGATTTGTCGTAGCCGCAGTTGTTTTTTGGAGCCGGCTGGAGATTTGCGAGCTGCGGTTCGGTACGTGGTCGAGCAAGCGCGGGCTTTCGCTACTGGTGGACCACTAGCCTGGGAACGAAGAGCCGAAGTGCGCGATAGCTTTACCATCCCCTTGATGGTCACTCCAGCCGCTGCCCACGGGGAATTCCACCTTGGCAGCAGCATACCGGCCATCGGCAAGAACATTAGCTCAAGAGGCGTCGGCTTTTTTACTTGCGAGCCGATTGCCACGCGATGGATCCTGCTGTGGCTGCGAACCGGGCCAACCCGGCTGGTGCCTGTGCGCGCCGAACTACGCTGGTGTCGGCGGAGCTCGATCGGTTGGCTGGAACATGGCGGTTACCTGATCAGCGTGTGGGGCGATTGTCATTGGGACCCCGCGGCGTTACGCGCCACCGCCCAAGAATACTGGAGCCGGCGGTTGAAAGGCGAACAGAACCAGCGGCTCCCTTAACGGCTCGATAACAAGGCTTCAATGTCGCGTGACAGCTCTTCGACACTATGGCTAACCTTTACGACCTGCCCATTGCGATCCACAAGCAACAGCCACGGGATACCCGTGACGCTGTAGCGACGCACTATGGCTAACGCATCATCGCCCACCAGTTGAGCCCAGGGCACATCATTCCGAGACAAAAAATCTGCGAGCTGGGCTCGATCGCGATCCAGATTGATTCCGAGAACCTCCAGACCTTTTGGATGCCACGTGCGATAGAGCTCTTGGATTTTCGGCAATTCTCGCAAACACGGTCCGCACCATGTTGCCCAGAAATCGATCAATACTACTTTTCCCCGGTATGCGTTCCAATCCAATTCGGTGCCTGCAGCCGTGACGCCCTCGATCTCAATTTTTTGCCCTACGATCCGTGCCCGGTTCTGCATGGGTTGAGCTGCAACGTGCCTGCCGTAAGACGCCATTTCTCGATCGGCGCTAGCAGCCCAAATCCGCCCAAATCGGTCGAAATAGCCGTCCCGCTGGTGAACCTCCAATCGGTTGATGGCGCGCACCGTAGCTGACGCCAAACGAAGATGCTCACGGCGCGGTGCATTCTTTTCAAAGAATGCGGCAATCCGCTCCAATAAAGCCAGTATGGCGTCCGGTGATAGTTGCTCGGCCTGCACTGCTTGCTGTTCAAGCTCGATCCAATCAACCAGGGATTGTATCGCTGGACGTTTATCATCCCGGAAGCGCCCCACTAGCCTTTGCAACTCTTGATCCGCTTGCGGTCGCTCTTCTGCTGCCAAGCGTTGCCACGTGCGCAGCAAGACCTCTATGGCCTGCTGCCCGAGAACGTCGTTACTGCCTTTTTGCAAGATGCGCTCCGCTGCATCGATCATCGCCTCGGCGAAACCTGGTCGTGCCTGAATGGAAGCAGGCTTTTCCGACATTCTTTCCAAGAAGCGACCCAACTCCTCGCGCGTAAGCTGCTCCGGTGCCCGATAAGGGTTATCGCTGGTTGGAGACTCGGTGATTTGCAATGGATCTAGGAGCGCTGCAAGATAGGCTACCTTGGGCGTTTTTCCTTGCATGCTATTGCCTACGCCCGATCCTGGACCTTCCAGCTTCAGCGGCGGATTGCCCTCCGGCTGGTTGAGTAGCTTCAAAAGCTTTTCCGGCAGAGTCCTCGAGTTGACGTGCAAATCGGACACCACACCGCGCTGGTCCACCAACAGGGTAAAGGGGACCGAGCGGACGCCGCACTGCTTGATTAATCGCCCCTGGCCATCACTTCCATCCATGATGGTTACCCAGGGCATTGGCTGAAAAACAAAGAACTGTTCGACCAAGCGCCGATTGGCGTCGATATTGATTCCCACCACCTCGAACCCGCGATCTTTGTAAACGTCCCGAACGCGCTTAAGGTCGGGAAGCTCGCTACCCAAGTACTGCACGTTCTCCGCCGACCAAAAGACAATCAGCACGACCTTACCCTGGTAGTCCGTCCACTGGAATTCGCGCCCATCGAAGGTCTTACCGGTTGGAACGAAGGGGTTGCTGAGTAAACCGAATCGCCGCTCGGCATAATCGACCGTTTCTTGAACTAGTTTTTGCAACTCGGGGTCGGATGTCTTTTGAAAAGCAGCTTCGATGGCGCGGTACAAATCCTGGGCAGCGCGAAGCTGGCTGTTCCGTTCCAGAGTATCGGCGATGAAGGCCGATTGTTGCAAAATTCCCAAACCGGGTTGTTCACCGGCCAACAACTGGTTCGCGGCCTCGAGCAACGGCTCCAGACTATTCGGCTCATTCCGCGCAAACGCTGTGATTTTTGCGGGAAGGCCAAGTTCTAGGAAACGCGCTTCATCCAACATGATTGCGCGTTGGCGCAACAGCATTGGGTCGGTTGTGTCGGCAAATGCTTTGGCCAATGCCCGCACAAGTTCGAGGCCCTCCTGCTGGTACCCAACTTCCATCATGCTCAGCGCTGCTGTCCGCACGTGTTCGAATAACGCAGCATCCTTTTTTTCTTCAGCCAGCAGTTTCTGGGCGGCCTGTAACACACCTTGCGGGTCAGTGGTCTTACCGTCCACAAGGTCGCCGACGTCCAACGAAAAGAGCATTAGGCGGCCGGTGGCGGCGATCTGCGGATCGCGATCCTGAGCCATCTTGGTACAGAAGCTGCGCACGGTAGGAACGACATTCGGAACTCCCAAGTCGCTTAAATCCTGCAGCGAACGCAAAACCATATCTACAGCCCGCTGCCGCATATCGGGCGTCGAGTCGGGGTGATCGAATATGCGTTCGGCAGCCAGAATTCGTGCTTGGACCATCCGCTGGATATCGTCCAACAGTTCTCGCTGGGTGCGTCCGCGCGGCATGCGCCGTTGCAAGCCGTCCAAGAAGGCCAACAATGCTTCCGGCGGGCCTTCCGGCGGTTGGAGGTCTTCGATTTGTTCTCGCGACACCACCGGTGGCTTGATGGGCGGCGTTCCGGCCGCCAATTGCCCGTCCTGGCTCGCGGTACCTGCCGCAGGCGTTCTCGGCGCATCGGGCGTTTGAACCACCGATGCGGTATCGGAGCGCGGGACACTGGGAACAACCTCGGCTGGTACCGGTGCAGGCGAAGTCGCGGCTTGCCACACCTCTGTTTCGGTCTCCTTGCCTAACCCGGCTACCGGTTGCCCCGGCAACGACGGCTCGGTCGAGCCAACCGCCGCCGGTTCATCGGCAGGCCGGTACTTGCTCGTAGCCGAAGTAACAACGGTGGATTTTTCTTGACAACCGACTAGCGCGCCACAGACCAGCATCAGCAGTACCCACCAGCCGCCACGCGGCTTTCGACCTAACCTATGCACGAGGAACACCCTTTGATTCAAAAGGCCGTTGAAGATGTTTCGGACCACAATAACCTAGCCGCCATTGTAGGACAAATTCGTATCCGCGGCAGCGCCAAGTGGGCAAGTTGATTTACGTTCGTGCGCGTCACGTTTGTAGGTGAAAAATTTTTTAACGCAGAGACGCACAGGCGCAGAGGAAAGAATAAGTAACCTCGCAACACCCGCTGCCAGTTGCAAAAGTACCGTTTTTTGCCCTAGGCCTCTGCATGGGCCCCAGTGATCACAATGCCACGGTTCGGGTTAGCTCGTTTCACCAAAATCACCTGGGTTGGGCCAAAAATTCGTCACCAAGCCGCTACCCGATCTTGTCGGGCGCCTGTTTTTCTGCGCATTTGCTCGTTTGCGTCCAATGCTCACGCCCGTCCGCTGGCAAATGTCCAACGCGTATCACACCGTATCTTAGCGCGAACAACTTACCTACAAGCAAGACGCACGCACATTACGTTGCCTACCTTGGTATCCAATGAGCGGAGCCTCTTTGCGCTGGCACCTCTGAGAGAACTTCCTTCGCCCCCGACAGAATCAATTCCGCTCTGTGGTGTTTGGAGAAACGGCGTATGCATGTCGCTGTCGGGTGACACCTAGCTGTAAGGCAGCTTGCTATCGCCCGGGTTCGCCCCGTCGCCATCCGAAGATCGCTATGGAAATGATACGGGCTGAACGTTTCCATTCATGCAAAGAGGTTAGATCGGGCTGTAACTTTTCCGAGCCGGGACCGTCAGGGAGCAGCGCTACAATGAACCAATACTAACGCTTGCGTCCAACTTTACGACGTGTCAAACGGCTACTGGAGGTGCGTATACTTTGCCCGTAGCGATTGTTCGCCTTCGTGCCTTTGCATTAATCCAAGGTTCCTCTGTCGTCTTCGAAGTACATGTTCACCGGGGAACGGGTTGCAGCTCGGAATCGGCGTCCAAGAGTGCCTACGGCTTGACACCTAAGAGACCGAAGGCTGTGGTTTGCACCGCCGGAGGCCATTGAATCCGGTATGGCTTGTCAGCCGCACGCCTAGTAAAGCGGCCTAAGAGGCACGTGCAACGTGCCCCTACGGGTGGGCCACGCCAGCCGAGGCACAAGCTTTGCTAAGACCACGGCGGCTCGACCTTTTATCCACGAGCCGTTCCAGGCCCAACCGCCGGGCCATCACCGCCAAGACTGCCACGTGTCCAAGTAATACGCTCCCCAGGCTTGAGAACGCTTCGTTAGCTGCAACGAGCTTCTGGCCCTTGAGCCCGTGTCTAATTAGGTCAATCCGCTCCACGGGCAACCCGCTCAAGTTCCCCACGGAGCGTTCTGTATCGTACCGCAGTGGCGATACCTTTCGTGAACCAGGTAGGCAGGCGGCCCGTAGCGGTTGGGAACTTTTGCGATGATCCACGCCGGACAGGCGATGCACTGTTCCACGAAGTTTTGCCGTTGCGTCTTCGCTGCAGCTTTGCCGGTTCCGACCGAGTCCAAGGAGACCTCCAGCTCAAGTTTTCGCATCTCGATGTCCAGGTACGTAATTTGAGCCGTCGACTAGCTTCGATCAGTAAGCTTACGAGCGGTTAAGGCTGTGTTCCGGAGCGATACGAATCCCCTCACCCACGTACCGCTATACATCCAGGTTCCGGACCTCCAAGGCGTGTTTCTCGATGAACTCGCGTCGCGGCTCGACCTTGTCCCCCATCAAAATTCGGAACATATCATCGGCCGCACCGGCATCTTCCATCGTAACGCGGATCAACGTGCGACGCGCCGGATCAAGCGTTGTTTCGCGCAGCTCCTCGGCATTCATTTCTCCCAGTCCCTTGAAGCGAGTAACCTGAAGTCCTTTCTGACCCGCTTCGCGGATCGCTGCCAACAGTCCGCGCAAGTCTTCCAGGGGCTTTTCGGATGAGCCGCGTCGTAGAAGGTAACGAGGCTCCTCGACGCCCGTACGTTCTTGCGGGATGAGACTATCGATTCCGAATCCTAACTCCTCTAAGTCCCGAAGTCCCGCATTGATCGTGCGCACCTCGTGGAACTCAGTAAGCGTGACCGCTCTGTGCGTCGTCGTGGACGTTTCCCCTGATGTAGCATTCTGTTCCTCGCCGGCTCCGGCTGCTTCAGGCTGCGTAGCACGTGCCGGGTGGGCCTCGACAACGTGCTGTAGGCCTTTCTCCTGCAGAAACTGATCGATCTCGGCGCGGCTAAAAAACCAGCGGTCTTCTGTTCCCACTACCACATGATACGCCGGTAGGCGATTGGTTTGCCGATCGAGCCTGGCGGCATGCTCGCGCAAACTGATTCCGCGCCTTTCCAGCCCCACGATCGCATCTTCCATGGAAGCTAGGGCTCCGCAGAGCTTTTCCAGCATCTGGCCTTCGATCAAGCGACCGTCTCGGGGGTCGAAGACGCACTCCTCAAGGCCACGTTCCAGGAGCTGCCGCTTCATTTCTTCTTCGGTTTGGACGTAGTAGACCTTGTCTTTACTGCGGACGCGATACAGGGGCGGTTGAGCTACATAAACGTGCCCAGCTTCGACGAGTCGATACATTTGACGATAGAAAAAACAGAGTAGTAAAGTTCGAATATGCGACCCGTCGACATCGGCATCGGTCATGATAATGATTTTGTCATACCGGCGCTTGGAAATATCCTGTTCCTCGCCAACTCCCGTGCGAATAGCATAGATCATGCTTTGCACTTCTTCGTTGGCTAAGACTCGATCCTCTCGCGATTTATAGGCATTGATGATCTTGCCCCGTAACGGCAGAATGGCTTGGAATTCGCGCAAGCGACCGCCTTCGGCACTGCCACCTGCTGAGTCACCCTCAACCAGATAGAGTTCACACTTGTCGCGGTCTGTGCTGATACAGTCGCGTAATTTTCCCGGTAGCCCGATGCCTCCCAGGGCCGATTTGCGGCGCACTAGCTCGCGAGCTTTGCGCGCCGCCTCGCGCGCCTCGGCCGCCAGAACTCCCTTGCGCAAAATGACCCGCGCCGTCCGCGGATTCTGCTCCAAATACTCGGCTAAGCAATCCCCGATCCGCGTATTGATAATGCTCTCGATCTCACTGTTGCCCAACTTGGTCTTTGTCTGACCTTCGAATTGCGGGTGCGACACCCGCAACGAAATAACAACCGTTAACCCTTCGCGGAAATCCTCACCCGTGGGCACAATCTCCTTAAATAGATCATTCTTGCGTCCATACTGGTTCAGCGTACGCGTCAAGGCCGTACGAAAGCCCGTTACATGAGTCCCGCCCTCGATCGTGTGGATGTTGTTCACATAGGAGTGAAGGTTTTCCGTGAGCTCCGTCGTATATTGAAAAGCGACCTCGAATTCCACCCCCTCTTCTGATCCAGAAAAATATATCACTTCCGGGTGGATTACTTCGCTAGCGCGATTCAGATACTCGACAAATTCGACAATTCCGCGCTGGTAACAGAACTCCTGAACCTCGCCTATCCTTTCGTCGAACAACTTAATGGTCACGCCCCGATTCAGGAATGCGAGTTCTTGTAGCCGCTTGGACAGTATATCGTACGAGAACTTGGTATTAGAAAAGATCAATGGATCGGGTTTAAAAGTCGTTTTGGTACCGGTTTTCGTAGTACTGCCGATGACCGCAACAGGGCCCAGCGGTTTGCCACGCTCATATTCCTGCTGATAGATCTTTCCATCACGGTAAACTTCCACTTCGCACCACTGCGATAAGAAGTTCACTACCGTGACACCCACACCATGGAGGCCTCCCGACGTGCGATAGGCACCCTTGTCGAACTTGCCGCCGAATTTCAAAACGGTCATCACCCCCTCTAAGGCAGAGACCTCTCGTCCCATCTCCCGCGACAGGCCCGGGTGGATCTCGACCGGTATACCCCGCCCGTTATCCTCGACCGTTATTGACCCGTCGTTGTGCACTGTGACCTCGATCCGCGTGGCGTAACCTGCCATCGCTTCGTCGATCGAATTGTCCACCACCTCGTTCACCAGGTGGTGTAGGCCGCGCGAGCTGACGTCGCCGATATACATGCTGGGGCGGCGGCGCACATGCTCCTGATCCGACAAGTGCTGAAGGTCGTTCGCTGTGTACGTGGATGGGGTCGCCTGGGGCGCTCGTCCAGCCGCGATGCCTTCCGTGTTAGGAACAATGGGCTGTTCTGCACCTAAACCGGTTTCTACGCGTTCCGTTGCCATTCCCTCTCACCAAGCCCTGTTGAGTTTACTGTACCGCAGTTGCGTCACTATGGCTGTTCCAGATTGCCCAGGACAGGGTTGACGCGAAACTCCAAGTCCCGTATGGCCCACTGAGGTGCCAAAATATTAATTCTCGCAACAATCTGCCGTTTATGGAAGGTCAGCTCTTGCAGGACCACGCTGTCCGTCACCCACACCGTCAGTAGCCCCTGGCGGAGTGAACCCGGCCGGCTCGAGCGCGCAAGCTGCTCCTCGACCACCTGACACCACAGCTCCACGAGCTGCTCCTGCGAAAGAAGCCGGCCATAATTGCGACGAGCCAGCAGTTGTCGTAGCAGCTGCCCTATTTGCCGTACCGGTCCAGATGCCTCTTGGCGAATCCGCTGGCGATAGCGGTCCACAAGAAAGCGTTCCTCGCTCATTATACCCTCCTGGTCCACTAGCTTTGGTCGGGGCGTCGACCGAGGAAGTTTACTTCCTGTAGGCCATGGGCATTACCACATAGAGGTAACCGTCCGTGGTTCGAAATACCGCTGGTACCTCGGGCTCCCGAATTTCAAAGGTAACGGTCGCGGCACTATCCAGACAGCGGCAAAATTCCAGGACAAATTGCGAGTCAAGTGTAATTTTGAGCGGCGGTCCACTATAACTCACTGGCAACTCGACATGGGAAGCAGCGCCTACTTGGGAAACAGCCTCGATTCGCATCGAGCCGTCAGCTACCTGAAAAACAAGGCCCTTACTCTCTGCGTCACAGACCAGAGCTGCCTGTCGCACGGCCGAGAAAAACGATCCGGCCACCAACTCGATTACCTGTCCGCCTTGGAGACGCTGGATAATGTCGCGCCACTCCGGATACTTGCCCTGCATCAGCGTCAAAAGAACTTCAAAGTTTTCCCCGATGACGCTGAACTGGGTCTCTGAGGTGCCGACGCGGACCAGCGTGTCATGAGATCCTAAGAGGCGCTGGAGGAAATCCAGAACCCGTCGTGGCACCAGAGCCGTCCGCACTTCCTGCCCATTCGAAGCGATGCGCTCGATCGGCAGCTCCATCTTCGCCAGCCGCCGGGCATCGGTTGCGACGGCCACGAGTCGATTCGCTGCAAATTCGAACAGTACACCCCCTAACGTATAACGCGTGCTTTCTGCATCCGTTGCGTACACCGTGCGCCGGATCAGTTCGGCCAAGGCCTTCGACTGAATCTCATGGGTCGCCGGTACGAAGCTGGTGGCCACACTGGCTGCGCTTTCCTGCAAAGCCGCGGACGACAGTGACGGCGGCTCTGGGTACTCCATCGGGTCAGGAATGGGAAACTCGTACGAGTTATGCCCGACCACGCGCAGAATATTGCCGGTGAGATCCAAAGTGAGCTTCTCATCGAAGTTTTCGCGAAGCAGCGCCCCAAATCCGTCAATCGGCAGCAATGCCACCCCGGGCCGCACTACGGTAAATGGACTGATGAGCATACGGACGGAGTGTTCACTAGAAGTAGCCCACAGGTACGATTGTCCCGGCTGTACATTGAGTTTTACGTATCGGCCGACCAAATCCTTTGCATTGGCCAAGGATCCAATCCCGCTGGTCACGGAAAATGCGGCAAGTAACTTTTCTCGCTCAAATACGGCTTCCATTGTCTACCTCCCTGAAAACTATTGCTGGTGGTTGCCCTGTCTTTGCTATTGGAATGATTATCTTGTCTAAGTAGTTATTGCGTGCACGCAGTTCCACGGATGCTGATCGTGAAGCCGAAGTGAACAACCACTTGTCCGGTAAGGGGTTGTTGGCGGAAGTATCGAGGATCTTTCTTTGAAAAACTCTGTCGATCGGCTGGCGCGCCGTTGTCGTGCTGGAGTCGGTCCGTTGCGTGGATCGTCGCGCAGAACAGATGAGCACACGGCATTGTTGACGTTCTGTCGCCAGGTTGGCGACATGCAACCAACAGTTTCCTCACAAGCTGCAGTCCCTCGGTGCTCAAGGGTAATGCCCCGGGGTTTATGAGTCTAATAGCTCTCGGCTGATTCGGCATATGATTTCCTCTAGATGGGGGTCGTGCGCAAGCCGCTGGTCGACTTGACGGCACGCGTAAAGCACGGTGGTGTGATCACGGCCCGTAAAGAACGCACCGATTTGTTGGAGTGTCTTATTCGTTAGTTGGCGCGCTAGGTACATGGCAACACGCCGAGCGCTAGCCAAGTGACGTTGCCTCCCGGGACCTCGAAGTTGCGCCAGCGGAACGCGATAGAACTGCGCTACTTTCTCAGCAACTGCTCGAATCGATGGCTGGGTGGTACCGCTGTACCGGTCGTAGTCGCGCAAGGCCTGGTCCAAGGAAACACGCTCAAGAAGTAGTCGCTTTAGAGACTCAATGAGGAACTGCAGAAAGTCGCGCGTCGAGCTAATTCGAGCCAATGGGCCAGGGCGCGATGCAAGGAACGATTGCACGAGTCGTTCAGCAATTCGCTCGGAAAGCGCACAGCCTGCGCGCTGGGCAATCCAACATGCCAATAACACCAGCCCCTCGTGGCCGGGTCGACCGACTGGAACTGACAATCCCCCGCTCAAGCGACTAGCAAGAGCCGATGCCGCTCGACCCTCCCACTGTTGGTCCGAACGGCACGTAACGACGACCGGGCGATTGCCTGACAGGAAATAGTCGAGCAAAAAAACCAACTCCTCTTGCGCCATGCTCGAACGGATACGGTCTACGTCGTCTACGATCAATGCAGGCCACTGGCGGAAGCGATGCCGAAACTCCGCAAGGGAATTCGTCTCGCAAGCAAGACCGCACTGCCGAGCGAAGCGAGTCCCGGCCAGGACCGGGACCGGTTGCTCTGCTGTACCACCCAGCAAGCGGGCTGCTCCATAAGCCAGTAACGTCTTGCCATTGCCCGGAGCTCCATTTAGGACTACCATCGGAAAACGGCCAACTGGATGCGTCAACTGCTCAAAGGCAATACGCACCAGGGCACAGCTCTGATCGCCGACAAAGCCCCACGTTTCCTTCTTGAGGCCGATACCATAGTCGGGGACCAGCTCGCGCGGTGCCGAACCCGGAAACTCGATAACAAATCCGGCCGCTTTGCTTGTTATCACGGCAGTCCCAGCTCCAATCCTCACAGCCGACGCGGTCTATCAGTTCGATGACCGAACACCTTTGAAACAAGCACCCGGATTGTACCGTAACTGGGCACTTGGAGCGAGTGGCGGCCGACATCGGAAAACTGCGCAACACAACCGCGCAGTAAAAAGTAGCGAACGGGCACGTAGCAACGTACCCCTGCAGTTGTGGTCGCCTACTTTGCCAGTTCCCTGGTTCATACTGACCCGATTCATCGGGTCAAGGAATGTGAGAGAGGTGAAGGGACCGCATGAATGCGGTTGCCACGAACATCATCACTACGAACGCGGTTACTATGATCGGGGTTACGACGCACGCGACCGAATCAGTTTAACAAGATCGTCTGGTAAGTGGGACAGGTTGCCCAACGCTGATGCTTCGCGTTACAGCCCGCCTGGTACGAACAATGCGGCAAGTAGGTTGCGTAGGTTTTGCGCTGGTACGTCCGTTTCATAGTCGCTACGCGGATGGCTCGTGTTTTCTGATGGGCATGCCTGTCCTGCGACGACAATAAACTACCTGTTGCAAGCAATGTGAAACTTATTGCTACCCAATGCAACTCGGCAACACCCAAAACTCGCGCGATCCCCGAAGATAAACACCAAAAACACGCCCATAAAGGCCAAAAAGTTTGCTTGAACCATGGCTCACAATGTGCCGGTACTTCTCGTCCGTAAGCGCGACGCGGGACTTGAAAGTGCATAAAATGGCATCAACCAGGGCGGTTATTCCAAGATCATATCGTCCACGGTCTTGCCCGACGGAATCATCGGCAAAACGTGTTCTTGGTAGGGTACTTCGACATCCAGTACGTACGGACCCGGGTAGCGGAACATTTCTTCAAGGGCTGGCACTACGTCCTGCTTTTTGCGGATCGAGTCGGCGCCGCACCCGAAACCTTTGGCGATCGTTACGAAGTCCGGGTAGCGCTCCTGGACGTACGGTCCAGCGCCCTCCCCCCGAGCCTCCGCGTGGTGAACAGGGCCAAGGTAGGTGTGGGCGCGTACCCCTTGCATGAATCGGTCCTCCCATTGCACAACCATGCCAAGGTGCTGGTTATTTAACAGGAGCACCTTCACCGGTAGCGATTCGCAATAGCAGGTGGCCAATTCCTGGACGTTCATCAAAAAGCTACCGTCACCGTCGATGTCCACCACGAGGGCATCCGGATGAGCAGCTTGCGCACCCATAGCAGCCGGCAGTCCAAACCCCATCGAGCCTAATCCACTGCTGGAGAGCCAGCGGCGTGGATGCCGAAATTTATAGAATTGGGCCGCCCACATCTGATGTTGCCCCACTCCGACGGTAATGATCGTTTTGCGATCGGCCGTCAATCGTGATAATTCGGCTATCGCATGCTGCTGCAGAATGCCGTCGAACTGCTCGTCATAGCGAAACGGGTATTGGGCTTTCCACTGCTGGCACTGCTTGACCCATGGCTCGATTTCCGGTTTCGGCTCGACAATCCGATTAAGCTCGGTCAAGGCATACTTGACGTCACTGCATACAGGAATATGTGCTTCCTTATTCTTGTTCAATTCCGACGGGTCGATGTCGATGTGAACAATCTTCGCATGACGGGCGAAGGCTTCTACTTTGCCGGTGACACGGTCATCGAACCGTACGCCTAACGCCAAAAGTAGATCGCAGTCGCGGACTGCCCAATTGGCATAAACGCTGCCGTGCATGCCGAGCATATCCAGACAGAGCGGGTCGTCACTGGGAAAAGCACCTAGACCCATGACAGTAAGGGCCACCGGAATACCGGTTTTGTGAGCAAATCGCCGGAGTTCCTCGCTGGCCCCAGCCGCAATGATGCCACCGCCAGCGTAGATCACAGGGCGGCGAGAAAGTTTAATGGCAGCCGCAATCTGCTTAATCTGCTCAGGGGATGCCTTGCGCGACTGGACGTCGTAACCGGGCAAATCCATGGGAGCATCCCAATCGACAGCCGCCGCGTCCTGCTGCACGTCTTTGGGTAGATCGATCAGTACCGGTCCGGGACGCCCCGTTGTCGCGATGTAGAATGCTTCGCGCATGATGCGCGGCAGATCGTAAATCGAGGTCACCAGGTAATGATGCTTTGTAATGCCGCGGCAAACCTCTACGATCGGGGTCTCTTGAAAGGCATCCGTACCGATGTTCTTGGTAGGTACCTGACCAGTAATAGCGATAATCGGGATGCTGTCCATTTTGGCATCCGCGATGGCGGTTACCAGGTTCGTTGCCCCCGGGCCGCTGGTCGCAATACAAACACCAGGCTTACCCGTAGAACGAGCGTAACCCTGAGCGGCGAACCCGCCACCTTGTTCGTGGCGAGGCAATATGGTTCGGATTTTGTCCGCGTACCGCACCAGAGACTGATGCAGCGGCATGCTGGCGCCACCGGGATACGCAAACACGATATCCACCTGGTGGTCAACCAGCGATTGGACGACGATGTCGGCCCCGTTCATGATGCCCGTGTGAGGAGCCGTGCGCGTCGAGCTCATCGAGCACTCCCTCGAGTAACCGGTTGTCACAGATGCACGTTTCCCCGTTTTGCAGATAGTCGCGCCGTGGGCGGATGGCTCCCACAAAGTTCCATCGCGCCGGGACGCAAAAACCCGCCAAAACTTTAATTTTATGCCGCTTTTCGCGCTACAGCAACCGAGCCGTCCATTGGCCCGCACCCGCCGCGCAACCTCCATCGAGACTGCCCGGTCGTTTAAGCGGGTACAAACCGTCCGAAACGCTGCTATGGCGGAAGGAGGTGTCGCACTATGGACAGGGTTCGACTTCCAGTAAATTGTAATATTTTGGCGCCTTGCGTAAGTGCGCGTAACTAACCAGAAGCTACCGGGTTCAGGAGGCCTTTCGAGGGGCATGACCAGCGTGCCGCGTGTGAATAGCCCCGTGACGTGCCAGGCGGAAGCCGGAGTCATCCGCATCCGCGGGGCCAGAGTCCACAACCTGCAAAATCTCGACGTCGATTTGCCTCGCGAACGGTTAATCGTCCTTACGGGCCCAAGCGGTTCGGGTAAGAGCAGTTTGGCCTTTGACACCTTGTATGCCGAAGGGCAGCGCCAATATGTCGAGACGCTATCGACCTACGCACGGCAATTCCTCCAGCAGTTGGAGCGTCCCGACGTCGATCTGATAGAAGGTCTTCCGCCGACGCTGTGCATTGACCAGCGTCCCGGCAGTCACAATCCCCGTAGTACCGTAGCAACGGTTACCGAAATCTACGACTATCTGCGTGTCCTCATGGCGAGACTAGGCACGTTACTTTGTTATCGGTGCCGTGAACCGATCCGGCAATGGCACGCCGAGCAGATTGTCGAGCGGCTCGCTAGCCAGCCGGAGGACAGTCGCTTGATCCTTTTGGCGCCGATGGTGCGAGGACGTCGAGGCCAACATACCGAGGTGTTCGCTCGCATCCGCTCGGCAGGCTTCGTACGCGTGCGGGTCGACGGTACGGTCTATGAAATCGATGAAGTACCGGAGCTAGCTCCCCGCAAAATACATCATATCGAGGCGGTGATTGATCGGATCGTGGTGCGCCCCGGGATCGAAGCTCGCTTAGCGGAGTCGGTCGAGCACGCCCTGCGGTTTGGGGAAGGTCTGCTGATAGTAAGCCGTATGAGCGGTTCGCGTCCGGTCACGTGGCACGATGAACTCTATAGCACACGTTATGCCTGCCCTAGTTGTGGCATTAGTTACGAGGAAATCGAACCGCGCACATTCAGTTTCAATAGTCCCTACGGTGCCTGCCCTGGATGTTCGGGATTGGGCGTACAACGCCGGTTTGACGCGGAGCTAGTGGTTCCGGAGCCTCAGTTGAGCATCGAAGAAGGTGCGCTGGCTCCATACCGTGCGGTGCGGAGGTCCGCCTGGAAAAAGCAGCGGGATGCGATCGCCGCGTACCTGGCAGAGTATGGCCAGGACCTAACTACACCCATCGCGGAGCTTTGCAGCTCGATCCGAGAAGGCCTGTTGCATGGGGAAGGGGAAAAGTTTCCCGGCATCCTCACGCTCCTGGAGAAGGAATATGCCACGACACTCGATGAAGAGCGGCGCGATTTTTTGGAAAGCTTTCGGGACGATGTTACGTGTCCGGAATGCCACGGTTCACGGCTTCGACCGGAGGCCAACCATGTGCTGCTTGCCGGCCGGAACATCCACCAGTTGGTTTCGATGACGGTGGGGCAAGCACGCCAGTGGTTCGCAGCGTTGGTGATTCCCGAGGCACACAGGGCGGTGGGGGAACCGCTCCGCGTGGAAATCGTGCGACGACTGGAATTCCTTCAGAAAGTTGGTGTGGACTATTTGGCGCTGAATCGCGCGGCCGACACGCTCAGTGGCGGTGAGCTACAGCGCGTGCGACTGGCCAGCGCCGTCGGCTCGCCCTTGGTCGGCGTCTGTTATGTGCTGGACGAGCCAAGCATCGGGTTACACCCACGGGACAATCGACGTCTCATCGAAGTGTTACGGCAGTTGCGCGATCGAGGTAACACGGTGGTGGTGGTCGAACATGACGAAGCCATGATCCGCAGTGCCGACCATGTGATCGATCTGGGACCCGGTGCCGGAAAAACTGGCGGATGCCTGGTGGCTTGTGGCTCGCCTGCCGAAATCGCCGAACACCCGAAGTCGCTGACCGGTCAGTACCTGCGAGGTGAACGGTGTATTCCTTTACCAGAACGAAGACGCCCTGTCGTCAAAGGGCGACAACTCGTTTTGCAAGGCGTGCGTACCAATAACCTGAGGGACATCACGGTAGCTTTTCCTCTAGGCACGTTTATTTGCGTCACCGGCGTCAGCGGGTCAGGGAAAAGTTCTCTCGTCAATCAAACCTTGGCACGTGCCGTTGCCCGCCGGCTGGGTCAGAGCGCTCCGCGGCCCGGCCCGTATCGTGCAGTACGGGGCGTGCGCTATGTGGAAAAACTCATCGTGGTCGACCAGTCCCCCATTGGTAAAACTCCGCGCAGTAACCCGGCCACGTATATCGGGGTTTTCGACGAGATACGGCGCGTATTTGCCGAGAGCCGCGAGGCGCGCCAACGCGGGTTTACTGCTAGCCGCTTCAGCTTTAACGTGCCAGGTGGCCGTTGCGAAGCATGTCAGGGACAAGGCGTCCAGAAAATCCAAATGCACTTCTTACCGGACCTGTTCGTGACGTGTCCGGAGTGCCACGGCCAGCGCTACAATCGGCAGACACTGGAAGTACGTTATCGAGATCGAACCATCGCTGATGTGCTGGCTATGAGCGTCGAGCAGGCTGGCGAGTTTTTCCAGAATTTCGCCTCAATCCACCGCGCTTTGGATTGCCTGTGTCGCGTGGGTTTGGGTTATCTATCCCTGGGCCAGCCCTCGAACACACTTTCCGGAGGAGAGTCGCAGCGAGTCAAATTGGCCTCGGAGCTTTCTCGCCCCAACAGCGGTGCAACGTTATATATCCTTGACGAACCGACGACCGGTCTGCATTTGGATGATATCCGAAAACTATTAGATGTCGTTCAGCAGCTCGTCGACCGAGGTAATACGATGGTGGTAATCGAGCATCATCCGGACGTCATTAAGTGCGCCGATTGGGTTATTGACTTGGGTCCCGAAGGCGGTGAGGCAGGGGGCGAAGTGGTGGTCGAGGGCACGCCCGAGGACGTGGCAGCTCACCCCACTAGCCACACAGGTCGCGCCCTTCGGCCCTACCTGGGTTGGGAATCGGAAGTAAGGGATGCGGCCTTATGAGCGGTTCGCAGCGCCCGGTACGCAGTGGATCCTTGTTGGCTGAGTACGAAGCGCGCTGGCTTGCGCCCTATGCTATGCACAGTAATCAATCGGCAGGGCGACGCTACCCTGAGCCACCCCACCCGTATCGGAGTCCCTTTCAGCGCGACCGCGACCGGATTATCCACAGTGCAGCCTTTCGGCGTTTGAGCGGCAAGATGCAAGTCTTCACCGGCGACCTAGGTGATTATCACCGCACGCGACTGACTCATACGTTCGAAGTTTCCGGTATTGCTCGTACCATTGGCCGAGCTCTGCGTTTGAACGAAGACCTCATTGAAGCGCTGGCCCTTTTGCACGATATTGGTCATCCGCCTTTCGGTCATGCGGGTGAAGATGCTCTGAACGAGTGCCTCGAGCCCTGGGGTGGCTTTTCGCATAACCGATTCGCCTTGACGTTGGCCGAGGAGCTGGAACAGCGCTACCACGATTTTCCCGGGCTCAATCTCACTTGGGAAGTGCTAGAAGGCCAGGCCATCCGAGCCGCCGATCCTGCGGCACTCCAACGAGGGCCCTTGCTGGAAGTTCAAGCCGTGGAAGCTGCCGACAGTATCACGTACACCGCGCACGATACGGATGATGCACTTAAATTGGGTTTAGTGCGAATCGAAGAGCTGGCCGAGGTGCCGTTGATCAGGTCTCTGCTGGACGTGATTCGCCAGCGCCGAGCCGGGACGCCGCCAGCCTTGCTCCGCAAAACCTTGGTTTATGATCTGATCGACCTGCTGGTTACCGATCTCCTGGAACGGGCGGTAGGCGCGTTAGCCAAATGGCAGTTTGCAGACGCGACGGCTGCCCGCCGCAGTCCGTTTCGATTGGGACCCTCGCCGACTTTGGCTGCCCAAAAAGCCGAGTTAGAAGATTTCTTAAACGAGCGCGTCTACCGCCATCCACAACTGCTGGCTGTTCGTTCCAGAGCGCAGAAGCGATTGATAATGCTGTTTCAATTCTTCGTGCGTCACCCTCAACAGATGCCCCCGCGGTTCGTGCAGCGCGTCGAACGCGTCGGCATCCAACGTGCTGTGGGTGACTACCTGGCCGGTATGACCGACCGCTACTGTGACGAACAGTGCCGGCGGTATTTGTCCGATGATGACGATTGATCAATCTTGCGGTTGCGGCCGGACTAAAATCGATCGTGCGGTCTTGGCAATCGCATTACGCCACGTGCGCTAGCCTGTTTCAGAAGCCGGCCAACTGCCAATCGCACTCGTAAAGGCGTGGCTGGGATCGGCTTCGCGGGCGTCAAGCGCCACACGAAAGTGACCGTGCAATGCCGCCTCGGTTTTCAAAACGGGTCCATGTGCCACGGTAACACCACGACATGGCGTGTGCATCTGGATTGTAAGTGGGATCTTGGCGTACAAGGCGGGCCATGGCGGAAGTGCGCCTGTTTTCAGCGGCAGGAATGGAAACGAGGTGTCTATCTTTCTGTTGATGAAATCATTCGGTTATTTGCTGGGCCTGACCAGGCAAGACTTTTTCGGCCCAACGCAATGTGAAGCGCTGTGGGTGCTTCTTGGCAAAGACGCTGCGTCGAGCGAGAGCTCCACAGGGCCGCGACCGAAAGGGAGCGGCCCATTCAACGCGGAGGCGCAGGGGAGACTCCATGTGCATTGCGATCACCTACGTGGGACCGCGGCGTCTTTGCGCCATTCGAGTTCGTCCGAAGCCTATTTGTCATTGTCTGTGCGCCAATGCACGCAGCCGGCAGTGCTGCTGGCTGCTCGGCTTCGAGCAACGATGACCGTCGAGTAACGGGTCAAACGAACTGTTGTAGTGGGTCGTTCGTACAGAGCCGCCGAACCATTAACCAACCCGCTTGTCGCCGGCGCGGATTTCCATTCCGGATGCCACCCGCACCCATTTGGTTAGGGCTCTTTTGCTTGCGTCTTACACCATCCAGTAGAGTTTGGCTACTAACCATTATCGATGCCAATAAGCAACACCGCGTGCCAGCAATCTCGATCGTAAAAAGGTTTCCAGCCGCCAGTATCCAGCAACGTCTGTCTAGGGCCCCTCAATGGGTAAGGTGTTTTAACCCGCCGTTAACGTGCCAGCCGAACATGCCATGCATAAGTATGTCGATAATCATAGTCGTAAATCAAAGAGGGTGGCACCGAGCCCGGGGACAGGCTCTACCGCCCCGGGGACAGGCACCGCGGGCAAGGGGACAGGCACTTTGACCGTTTGGTTCGGTAATTTGCGAGGATCATAAAGATCAGACAAGTAAGATAGCTTGGTAATGCTATACAAGACAGTGATTTTGGTCAAAACCGTGACTCTTGGTCAGTAATGTAACGAAACCCGCCATTGTCCGGATACGGCAGGGAAATGGTGCCCAGTCGGATTAAGTCGCGCAACAAGGCCGCTCGGGATTGTTCGTCGCCGTCGTTCGGAAGACGTTTTCTTGCGGGTCTTGCTAGCGCTAGATGCAGCCAGCGACGTGACTAGCCTCTGACGCTGCTTGCGGTCGTGACTGTCCGTGCGTGTGTCAACCGAGCAGCACATGCCCTAAATCGTGGGTTTTTGAGAAAGCTTACGGTATAAGTTAATCCACATCCCCTGGCGGTGGCGTAGCGAACTTGGTGCACCCGGGGAATGCACCACCTGTAGGAGCGGACTTCCCACCTGCCTAGATCAAAGAACGTGGCAAGGTTCGCAAGGTGCCGCTCCCTGATGACCGCGGCTCTGTAAAGCGAACCAACTTTGGAAGTGATAGGGACAACCGGGTGATAGCCGAATCGGTTACAGCCATGTGCTACCTGCCAAAGAGTCGCACGCACCACGACATGAATACCCATTCTTCTTCCTGTTTTCCCTGCCCCTATGAGTCGTAGCGGCTATGTGTTGAAGTCTATTTGTCAGACACCGGGTAGATTGGCCAAAGTCACGCCGGGTTGGTGAGGTTCAGGATTAGAGCCTGTCTAATAATCAGCCAATCCTACGGGACAAGATCTATGTACGACGCGGACAAATCTTATTGAGGCGGATACCAAAACGCGCCCCGAGTGAAAAGTACGTGGCTTAAACAGCCGTTTGTTTCTTTCTGAGGCGACTGGCACTATCCCAATTGATTTGCGCCGTTTTCTATTCGAGATTCGATTTGGGGAGGGACGATCTTACGCAGACTATCGTGGTGATGGCGCAGATAGAGCGCTTGATGATCCTACTGTTGGCAGCAAGTAATGTTGGCCAAAAGCAGCTTTTTCCCAAAAGAGGTATTGATCGTGAGGCGATCAGAGCCGGTTTAGGGACAGCCTCGAAGTGCCAGTGCCGGAATGGCCGCACGTGCCATTGCGCAGGCGGTTGCCTTATCGTCTGGCCGCTTGTGTTGCGGGCTCGTTACCTATGCCATGCTGCCGATTGCAATGGGCTGGCACAATGCACCGTCTTTAGTTGCCGCGCCAGGACAACCGCATGCTACGAGCCGTCGAAAACATCAGA
>CAYRMD010000012.1:0-79850 GCA_964425225.1 uncultured Pirellulaceae bacterium
GAAAAACCGGGTAGGTGTGACAACCGTATGTCACACCTGTAAACCAAAGGTGGGGTCTTTGTCCACGCTTTTCAGAGGCAGCTAGCCACGTACGGCTGGAAGATCCTCGGGTGGCAATCGCCACGTGAGAAGGAGACCTAGCCAGAACACGCGTCGAGGAGGTTGGTGGATCGGCTGCGTTCGTGGTTCCTGCAGGCGAATTGGCGATGCACGTCCGTTTCCGCGTCCGTAGCCTGGCGACCTCCAGAAGGGCGCCTTGTCTGCGTTTTCAGCCAGTTGGAACACACAAGACAGGGGCAATTTGGTCGACTGTTGTCCTTTGCGAGCCGACTAGGCCTTCGCGTGAATCGTCACACAATGGGCCTGTGTCGAGTGGCGAGGGAGAGCAATGGCAGCGCGTGTTACCTACGCGGTGACCTGGTGGGCTGGCGGCAGCAACGCACCGGATAGAAACATGTGAGAGTTATTGGCTGCTTGTGGCCGGCGGAGAGAATCGGCCGATGTGACCGATAGCGCGCCTGATACCCGTGCCACTTGGCGCGCGTTCTTAGTACTCGTACTTGACCGAGTGTCCCACAAGGACCAAATACCCTGCGGCTTAATGCAAAACCCTAGGAACGTACGGTGACTTTAACGGCGGTTACATGGGAAAAGGTCGAGTCGACGCCCGTCACATTTCTGGTCGCCACTTTTGTCGCCATGCTTCAAACATAATAAGAGCCCACAGCCGAAAAGAGTGGTTAAAGCGCCCGGTGACATGCTCGTCAATCAGTTGTTCGACGGCTTCACGTCGAAAAAGCGTTCCGATGCTGCTTTGGCTTCCCAAGAGGATCTCTTTGGCCAATGTTTGCAGTGGACCACGGAACCAGTGGTCGAGCGGGACACCAAAACCCATTTTTGCACGCCGCCAAATCACCGGCGGCAGCAAATCACCAAAGGTACGACGTATCAGTTGTTTTCCACGCCACCAGGATAGTTTCCAAGAGCGAGGCAGTGCGACAACGCGTTCGACCAACCGATGATCGAGAAACGGTTGGCGACATTCTAGCGAATGGGCCATGGAAGCAATGTCCACCTTGTGCATCAAATCGCAAGGCAAGTAGGTTTGAAGGTCGATATGAGCCGCTGCCGCGACGGGGTCCACGTTGCCTTTTGGCCAATAACTTCGTAGGAACTGCCGCGGATCTTCGTCGGGCAATGTTGCGATTAGCTCGTCGGTGTACAGCGCTGCCCGCCGACTTTCGGCAAAAATCGATACCCACTCGATGTATCGCTCGTGAGCCGGCAGTGACAACGTCTCGCAGAATCGTTTCCATTGACGGATGCGCGATTTTTGGTGGATTGGTGCAGGAAGTCGCTGCCACAGTCGCCAAGCAAGAATATTCCGCAAAGGTTCAACCTTCTCTAGCATCCATGACCATTGCATTGCCCAATATCGCGGATAACCGAGGAATAATTCATCCCCACCGTCTCCCGTGAGCGCTACAGTTACGCGCTGCCGGGTAAGTCGCGACAGGTACCAAGTTGGGATAGCTGAACTATCCGCGAACGGCTCGTCGTAGTAATGAACCAACTCTGGTAGGATCGCGACGGCATCCGGCGTCACCTCGAACGTTTCATGTTCGGTACCGACGTGCTGAGCTACACGTGCTGCATACTGACGTTCGTCGTAGTCATGAACAGGGAATCCGATGGTAAAGGTTCGCACATCATCTGTCACCCGTTTCATCAAAGCCACGACGAGAGACGAATCAATCCCTCCGGACAAAAAGGCTCCAAGCGGCACGTCGCTCTGCATACGGAGGGCAACAGTCTCTTCGAGCAACGCGCGCAACTCTTCCTGAAACTGGTGATACTTGGGTGGAACACCTTGTTCCTCTGGTAACCTCCAATACGCATGCAAGCTCAGGCGATCTTTTTCATAGATTGCGTAGTGTGCTGGGGGCAATTTGGATATGTGACGGTAGATGGTGTGCGGATATGGTACGTATTGATACGTAAGGTATTCGTCCAGCGCTTGGTAGTTGAGCGAACGAGGGACATCGGGCAACTCCAATAAGCTTTTCAACTCGCTGGCAAATACCAAACGACCCGGCTGATGTACGTAAACCAAAGGTTTCTCGCCAAACCGGTCGCGAGCCAACACCAACCGCTGGGATCGTTCGTCCCAGATGGCAATGGCAAACATGCCATTCAAATGCTGGAAACAATCGACTCCCTCGTCTTCATAAAGATGAACGATCGTTTCCGAATCGCTTTGCGTGCGGAAGCGGTGGCCGTTACCTTCCAATCGCCGCCGCAGCGATCGATAGTTGTAGATCTCCCCATTGAATACGAGCCAAATGGATCCATCTTCATTAGAAAGCGGTTGGTGACCGGTCTGTAAATCGATAATGGACAATCGGCGAAAGCCGAAAGCACGTCCAATGGTCTTGCCCACGGCGTCCACGACTGGGCTTGGAAACCAGTAACCCTCTTCGTCTGGACCGCGATGGTGTAGAGCGTCGGTCATTCTTTTTAGGGTAGCTTGATCTATTCGCTTTTCGGGAAAGTGCCATACAGCCCCAACTATGCCGCACATGAGGAGAATCCCATTTGAACCTGTCGGAAACTTTCAGATTTGGAAATAATGCACCGTGTGCGCAATTTATCGGACCTCCCTGCGGCTTACTTTTCCATGACCGAACGATAAAGTTCACTATAGCGTGCCACCATGTGTTCGACAGAAAACTCGTCCTGCATGCGTTTTCTGGCTGCTTGACCTAGTCGCCGAGCCAATTCGCGGTCGTCGAGAATGTGTCGCGTCAGCGCTGCCAGGTGGGCTCGATCTCCCACCGCGAAGACCAATCCCGATTCCCCGTTGACCACCAGATCCCGATTTCCGGGAATGTCCGAAACCACCACAGGAATGCCCCAGGCCATGGCTTCCATTAATGCATTGGACTGCCCTTCATAACCGCTCGTATTCCAAAAGCAGTCCAAGTGAGGCAACCAGCGATCCACATCGCTCCGATGACCCATCCAATGGACGCGATCCGTCAGTCGTAGTTCGTGGGTAAGTCGCTCGAGTCTTGTTCGTTCAGGGCCTTCGCCGAAGACCACGAGATGGACATCGTCACGAATGGATTTCAACAAATCGGTGGCCACGATCATGTCAATGTAACGTTTTTGCGGCCAGAGTCGGCCCACGGCTCCCACGAGGCGAACGTCATGGTCTAAACCAAGTTCTGCCAAAAGTTCCGCGCGGGTGGAGGTGGCTATATCCGGTAGCGAAATACCGTTCGGAATTACGATGAATTTTTCGCGCGGGATACCGCGTTCTGCGTAAAAATCTACCACACCTTGGCTGTTAGTAGCGATCCGATCTGTAAAACGTGCCAAATAACGATCGATCGCCAATTCATGCCAGTGTTTCCAGCGGTCTACACAACGTTCCCCGGCGATTATGTGCGGAACACGGGCAAGACGCGCGGCCAAACGACCATAGCTGTTGGCGGCAAAAATCCATGTATGCACTAGGTCCGGCTTGCGCTCTACAAGATAGTGACGCAGTTTCCACAACGCCACTGGATCCAATTTGCTACGCTTGCCGATTAGAGTTACTTCGATACCCGATTGCTTCAATGGTTCAGCAAGTGGGCCAAGTCGGCTAAGTACGCATACGGCGATGTCAAATTGGTCCGCCGGCAAGCGGCAGGCCAGCGCCACCATCTGCTTTTCGGCCCCGGCTTGATCCAAAGTAGGGATAATCTGGATAATCCGCACGTGACCTGCCTTCCAAGTGTTACGCTGATGGTCGAAGGTTCTATCGGCTGCAGCCAGCACGTCACGCAATATTGGAAAACGCGGTGCAATTAACTCAGCCCATACGATCGGCGACGAAATCGCACAGGCTTCACTGCACCTCATATGGCATAGTAACGGCAAATACGGCGCTCGCGTAGTGGCATACGGCCGGGGAGGTCTGCACGTCGAATGCACTCGGGCGCAATCCCCCCAACCCACACATCACCTAGGGGCCTATTGATCACTTTACATGGCAAACTGCTTTGTTTCGTCGCCGTGATCACAACCGTTGAAGGTGGCCAAAAGCCGGCTGATTTACAGGTTTGACCGACGTCGGCCGACATTAAAGTAGCTGGCTGCAAACTCCACTCCGCAACGAGGTACTCCCCTAGCCTATTAACGATCTTCAGGCTGTTTTGAGACAACAATGAATAGTCCGTCCTTGCAATTAGAATTGGAAGTCCGCAACGTAGCCTCGGTTTTGGATCAGAATGTGCACCGGTTGCTCGACTTGCTCAGCGAAGATCAAACGACGTTTTCGCTTCGCATTATCGACAAAGGATCACTAGACGACACGTTGGAAGTCGCCAGCGAGCTTGCTCGTCAGTATCCGCAGATTTGCGTCGAACGCCGTTCGAAGGGCGCGCCTGCCCTTCATTCCGACCAGATATTCCGTTTACATGCAGCCGAAAAGGCGGATGCTCAATTACTTGCCAGATTGATCCGTTGGGCGAATTCCGCGGCGGGAATTCGCAGGCGGCAGCCGGTCATGGCACGATTACCCCAACCGAATCGGAACGTGGGAGGGCACCAAGTGCACGCGAGCCAAGCAGACAGCGGTCCAACGCCTTCTGCAATAATCATCGCCCGTTCCGTAGGCTTGCGCCGCCGCCGATAGACGTCATTTCGGCTCCAGTTGTTTGTTTTCGCCTTGGTAAATGACCCCTCAGAAGGCCAATATCGTAAAACCGCTTCTTGAGCTGGGGCCATCCTGGACCAACTGATAATTCAAGTGGGAGCCAACCCCACTTTTTCAATTCCTTCTGGTTGGCCGTCCGTTTAGCACAGCGTTGAGGCGTCGAAGTGGTCAATCGTCTTCGCGACATGGGTGCCGCAACCATTCCTCGGAGACGGGGTTCTGTACAATGCGCCCCAATTCGTCGAGGGTACGCTGTTGGCCAAGGCTTGGCCATGCACTGACTTGAGCCAGCTCGGGCATCAGTTCCACCAACTGTGCCACTAGCCGGTCCGCAAGACACTTCAGAGATCCTCTAGGCACCGATTCCTGAAGCGACAGTGCTGTCTTCATGATCCGCACCAGTAACGCCCGTTCGAGCACAGGGCGTGATAAGGGTGAGTCACTTTCGTCCAACAATTCTTCCACCGGCACGTCCAAGACTCGCTGCCACCGGTAAAGGTCCGACAGCCGTAAGTCGGTCGAATCTCGCTCCTGTTCACGCAGAACTCGAACCGGCACGCCTGTTCGCCGAGCGACCGTGCGGAGCGAAACTCCCTGTCGCAGCCGTACGGCACGAATTCGGTGTAACACCCGTGCCTGGCCGTTCCGTACCCCCTGCTCCGTGACTATGTTTTTGGATTTCCCAAGACTCGATCGGTCGCCACTGTCTCGTTCCCTCGCCGTTGAGCGCTCCGTGTCCACAGCCTTTCCCGTGGGCACTTTCGATCCCTCGGTCGTAGATGACGGCCATCCAGAACCACACCACGTCGCAGGATCATAGGGTACCGTCGCCATAAGTGTAATGACTCCTCAAGAAGCCGAAGACAAAAATCATCGCGTGGCACGGCGAAAAACTAGATCCCGCTGACAAGGCGCCTACCAACGACAGCTGTATTATAGATAACTTGCAGCCCCAAAGAAATTCCCAAGCAGCCGAATTCTCCTCAACGATCCATTTGGGGAAGTTTTTGATTGACCAAAAAGTCTTCTTGCTTCGTGCAATCCGACGATCGTACTGCTACGCGGCCCGTGTACTGGTGACAACAGTCACCGAGCTTAAACGTGGCTAAGGCTAGCCTGCGCCAACAGGTGGTGCGTTACCCAGGTGCCTGAATTCGCGACGCCTTTGGCAAGGGACGGTTATGGAGTCATACCGCACGGTTTCTCGAAAACTCACGATCGGGGGGGCGGCGCTGCTCTGGCAACTTACGTCTCTACCGTATAGGACGCACACACCACGCTCTTCCTCTGAAAAGTGCGAGCGTCACATTCGTAGGTAAACAGTTTTTACGCAAAGGCGCAGAGGCGCTACGAAGATATGAGGTACATGTCAATTGCCTACTTGCACCTTTGCGTTAAATCTCCTCGCGCCCTTGCCTTGAATTGGCCGCTCCCTTACGGCTGCGGCTCAGTTGAGCCATCGCTCGACGGAACGCCTTTTACCAAGAAGCACCCGCATCGGCCCAAATTGGGTCGGGCCGCAAAAGGCATACCTACGCCGAGCCCAGCACATCACCGAATGATGTCATCTGCCATTAAGACAGATATCTCGTTTCGATTCCTGCCGCGGAAAATAGGCAAACTTCCGCGATGGCCTGCCTTTCACATCAAAGTGCCACCTACAACAAGACGCACACACGCTTGGGTCGGCATTAGCCCTATTGTATGGATGGTAACTCGCCGGTAAATTCTAGATTTCCGGTGCTCGGATTTGTTACGGTTATAGGTTACGTGACTCCCCATTGGGGCCGTGAGTGCCTGTTGTATAAAAAAGGCTCAAAAAGTATGGCGACCATGGCGCAACGCACATACATGGCGAAGTCGGGTGAAATTCAGCACCGCTGGTGGTTGGTAGACGCCTCGGGCAAGGTTGTTGGCCGGCTAGCTAGCGACATCGCGATGTATTTAATGGGTAAGCATCGGCCTGAATATACACCACACGTGGATACCGGCGATTACGTCGTAGTAATCAATGCCGAAAAGGTGATTTTTACGGGGAAAAAATGGTCTCAAAAGCAATACACCTGGTTTACGGGTTACACCGGGTTGCGTGTGGAAACAGCCGAACAACGGCGCGAGAAGCATCCAGAGTTGATCTTGAAAGAAGCGGTGCGGCGCATGCTGCCCAAGAACAAACTGGGAAGGAAAATGTTGGATAAGTTGAAGATTTATGTGGGGAGTGAACACCCGCACCAGGCCCAAAAACCTGAACCAATTGAGTTGGGGGTTAAGTAGTCTGAAGCTGTGGTGCGCTCCGGGGTTAGACTTCCAAGCGACACGGTCTGTATTTATCCAGCGGATGTGAAGTATGGTAATGATCAAAAAGGACAAACTTACCGGGGAAGCGTTAGGAACGGGGCGGCGCAAAACGGCTGTGGCACGCGTGCGTTTGCGAGCCGGTACGGGCCAAATTACCGTGAACGGTCGCAGCTTAGAGGATTATTTTCCTAATGAACGCGACCGTCGCTGGATTTTAGAGCCTTTGGAGGTGGTTAACCTCGTTCAAGCTGTCGATATTCGGATTCGCGCCAGCGGAGGCGGCTTGTCGGGCCAAGCGGGTGCTTGTCGGATGGGCATTGCCCGGGCAATCGTTAGCTATAATCCGGAACTTTTTGCGCCCATGCGCGACGGCGGATATTTGACGCGCGATTCTCGCATGAAAGAGCGCAAGAAATACGGGCTACACGGCGCGCGACGCGGCACTCAATTCTCCAAGCGTTAAGCCAACCGGCTCTTGCGTGGCTTTGTGGCTTTGCCTGGTATCACCGCTCGTGTGCTGTTCGTGTGAGGTTCTTGTCTAGCGCCTGCGCTGGTCCTTTTTGGGTTGGTCGGGTCGAGGAATCGACTCCAAAAAGCTGATCAGACCTCGGCTCCGGTAAGGCTGTTGGAGTTTTCGTACGGCTTTCGATTCGATTTGACGTACGCGTTCGCGGGTGACGGCAAAAATTCGCCCGACTTCCTCCAACGTGTAGGCATAGCCATCGGTAAGTCCGTACCGCAAACGTAAGATTTCTCGCTCGCGGTAGTTGAGTGTTTGCATCGCTTCGTCGATGCGTGCTTTAAGCGCTTGTTGGTTGGTTTCGTAGAGAGGGTCATCCTCGCGCGGATCTTCCAAAAACTCGCCAAAGAAACTGTCTTCGTGGTCCCCAACCGGCTGATCTAAGGACAGCGGTTGGCGAGCCATTTTCAATACGCAACAGGTCTCTTCCAAGGAAAGGCCGGCGCGCTCAGCGACTTCCTCGATCGACGGATCACGCCCAAGCTCCTGAAAGAGTTGTCGGGATATCTCCCGAATTTTGCTCATCGTATCGATCATGTGTACCGGAACGCGAATCGTCCGACTTTGATCGGCGATCGCCCGGGTAATTGCTTGCCGGATCCACCATGTGGCGTACGTCGAGAACTTGAAGCCTCGCTTGTACTGAAATTTGTCCACGGCTCGCATCAGCCCCGTGTTGCCTTCTTGGATAAGGTCTAGGAAACTAAGTCCTCGGTTGCGATACTTCTTAGCAATGGAAACGACCAGTCGCAGATTGGCTGCGGAAAGAACCCGTTTAGCTGCATCGTATTGTTCTTGATACGCATAGGTACGGCTGATGCGCCGTGCCAGGGTCGCGGGCGATTCTTGAGTAAGACGCATGAGGTGGTACAGCTCACGTCGCAACTCCTGGTATGATCTCCCATTACAAAAACCGGTTTCGCGGGCTTCTCGCACTTGAGCATAGAGGCTGCTCATGCGTTGACTGATCTGCTCCAGTTTCTTGAACAGCGGATGAATGCGATTCGTTCGCAGGTCCATCTCTTCGATAATCCGTACTGCTTTGTTGCGACGTCGCACGAGGCGCCGCCAGGCGTTCCGTCGCTCGTCGATCGGCCGCTTGCGATCAATTGCCATTAGATAATCGACCCGGTTGCGCTCCAATAACGCTCGGAGTGTAGCGGCATTGGGAACAATCCGCTTCATGATTTGTTTCTTTCCGGTCAGATTCGTTACCGATACCTCGATTGTGCGATCCAACCGTAACTTGCCGTCACGTACGCCTTCCAGATACTGAAGTGCACCGGCAAGAACAAAATCGGTGGCCAGCATTTCATGCCGATAACGGCGTCGCGTTCGTTCAATGTTCTTCGCGGCTTCAATCTCCTGGGCGCGTGTGAGAAGCGGTATCTGCCCCATTTGCGTCAAATACATTCGGACCGGATCATCGGTAGCGCTCCAGCGTTCCTCTTGGTTTTCCGCCCGATCATCTACCAGCTCGTGCTCTTCGTCCCAGTCCCGTTCGTCCTCTTCTTCCGCCTCGTACCAAGCCGACTCGTCGTGCGAATGCTCCGAGCGGCGCCACGATCGGTAGGCTAGCGCTTCCTGATTGGCCTTGACCGACGTGCCGTTACAATGCACAGTTTGTGCCTGATCGGCGCTGGGTGCTTGGCGGTTCGGACGGCGAAGCATTTTGGCCACGGCTACAATCTCCTAGGTGCGATGCAGAGAGGCGTACCCGACCGTCGTAACTTGAGGAGTTCAACGGCTAAACTACGGATGCAGCCCGCGGACCAAGGAAGATAATCTGGGTGGCATAAAATTCGTAAGTTGCTACCACATAGGCACTTACGCGTTTTTGTCTAGGACGCTGGCGCGCACACCACTGTCGAATCCCGACAACGCGCGTTGCTTAGACGCAACAGGGTTTAATCCAGTTCCCCTCGAACGGCTCAAAAAGCGGCCATCCAGCAGCAAGGGCGTGACCTAGGTTTATTTGATGAGCGACGCGTGTATCCCACTGTGTTCAACTTTCGATGGGGACTTGTTATGACCAGGCTAGTTGTGTTCGAAGACCGAGCCATCGACGCACTATACCCGGTCAGCCTAGGCCGGGCTGGCTATACAATCAGTTGCGGAGCCTTTCGTCTCATTGATTGGTTAGTCGAGCTTTCGGTTCCGATTTACGGCGTGGTTCGGCCCCATTTGGAAGAAATCCAGCGGTTGGATTTCCCAATGTGTCGCACCGATTGGTCAAGTGACCCATCGGGGCCGGTTCTTTATGTGAATGCCCGGTTAGTACCCTGTCGATCGAACTTCGAGGAGCTTCGCCGCTGGTTGCAAGACTTAGAACCTGGGGTAGTTTCGGTACCGAGTGGCGTGGCGGCGTTCTGCCTTAGGCCCGAAGATCCACAACCGTCCGAGCTGGAGTTCATATCGTTCCAAGAGTTTCTGCAAGAACCATGGATCGAGCAGCTCCCCCAACGTGAGGCACGTTTGGAATTGGTTCAATACGCCCACGAACTGATCGAGGCCAATCAGCGCACCATCCAGGAAAACCTGGAATATCGACTGCAAAAGGGTGCCTATCGAGAGGTAGCCGATGGGGTCTTTGTAGCCGAGCGCGTTAAGCTCGAAATGCCCGTGGCCTTCAATACACGTCGAGGTCCCATCGTGCTAGAAGAAGATGTCAGTGTGGGGCCGTTCAGTTATCTGGCGGGACCCGTTCACGTGGGGCGCCAGTCCAAACTCATCGAACACGCGTCGGTTAAGGACGCAGTCAGTATTGGACATACAGTCAAAATCGGTGGAGAAGTCGAAGCTTCAATCATCGAACCTTACACCAACAAGCAACATTATGGCTTCCTCGGCCATAGTTACTTGGGTAGCTGGATCAATCTGGGAGCTGGTACGTGCAACAGCGATCTAAAAAACACTTACGGTCTTATCAATATGGACTATCCGTTCGGAAGGATCGCTACCGGAAAGCAATTCGTTGGTTGTATCATGGGGGATTATTCAAAAACGGCGATTAATACGGGGATTTTTACCGGTAAGACGATCGGTGTCTGTAGTATGTTGTATGGGTTTGTCACCACCAATGTACCGAGCTTCGTTACCTACGCTCGATTGTTTGGGCAAGTAACCGAATTGCCGCCAGAGGTAATGATCGCTACGCAACAACGCATGTTTCAACGGCGACAGGTGGTGCAACGGCCGTGCGATATTCAGTTGATCCGAGATATGTACGAGCTATCGCGAGGCGATCGAAGCCTAGTGCCTGAGTTGAGTTTTTAAGCTCGATTATTGCCACAGTAGCGTGGCCACGAATCTGCGAGCGCCCAAGGTTTGTCAGAAACTGCAAAGACGTCTGACACACTCTAGAGACTTCCTGCTCCTAAAAAGAATTCGCGCACACCGAAATGGCACGGCAAAAAGGCCCAAGCTGTGACCGAGAGGAGGCGGATCGAATAATTCAACATGAAGGCGCGAAGGTGCGAACGCGTAAGAACACCCACGTGTAAATAGGCCATCGATATCTTTATACGGTCATAGATGCGACTTTTCGCCTCGACGCTGAATTGACCCGTTCGTGATTCGATTTCTGCCTCGGTTTCGGCTCGATAGCCACTCTACTGACCGTCGTGTGGAGGCCGATGATAAATGAGGACCTACTTTTCGGGGAACGATTCTTGATTCCCGGTCCTGGTAATAACAGTCGCACTTCCGGAAGCCCGTGCGTTACGTGTGTTGACGGGATTCGTTTGGAGCTCTTTATGCGCTAGGCACATGGTGGAGCGAACGTTTTGTCCGGCCATACTCACGTGCGGCCGTTTGGTCCGGAAAAGCTCTATCACTAAGGCTTGAGGGTTCGTAGAATTGAAGTGCCTTACTGAAGTGCACGTATGGCAAAGAAGAAGGATTCGGAGATAGTTTCCGGGCCCCAGTAACCGGGATGCGTCGTTAGGGTTGGATGGTGCCAGCGGCTTGATGGCTGGTCAGTGTTATGGCGTCATTGTTTGTTATCCGCGGTCGCGATCAGGGAAAGCGATTTGAGCTGGATCGGGACGTTATCTCGATTGGCCGTGACAGTGGCAACATAGTCCAATTGCACGATACGGAGGTATCACGGCGCCATGCGGAGATTCATTGCGAGGGCGGCCGGTATTGGATTGTCGATGTGGGCAGTTCCAATGGCACATTCGTTAATAACAGCCGGATTACCCGGCAACTCCTTAAAAACGGCGACCGCGTGCAAATTGGACGTACTCTCCTTATTTACACCTCCCCAGAAGCTCCTGTGCCAGCCGGTGTAGCTGCGTCGGTGGACATAGTTTCCCAAACCGAAAATATGGCGATGAGCCCCTCGCGGATCGTCTCGACTCTTCCGGAATCCTCCGATGCCGGACCAGTACCGGTAACCGATGCCAATTGGATGGTCCAGGCACACGGCAATTTGGAAATCATGTACCGTGTTGCGATGGCCGTAAGTCACACGCTGGATATCGAAGAATTGTTAGCGAGAATCCTCGATCTTATCTTCGATTGGGTGGCAGCCGACCGGGGCTGTATCATGTTGATGGATCCGCAGACGGAAGAGTTACGACCCGCGGTCCGTAAAGATCGCACTGGAAGTGGACAAGAATCGCTAGCCATTAGCCGTACGATTTTGGATTATGTGCTGGAACACCGCGAAGGTGTCTTAACCAGCAATGCTCGAAGCGATGAGCGATGGGATGCGGCCGCCAGCATTGTTTCGCAGGGGATCCACGAGGCGATTTGTGTGCCGATGCAGGGCCGATATGGCGTCGTTGGCGTGATTTACATCGACACCTATACACTTCCGGGCCGAGCTTTATTGGAAGCTGGTAAAACACGGTTTCACCCGGACCATCTTAAACTGATGGTGGCGATCGCTCATCAGGCTGCGCTTGCTATTGAGGATACGTTTTATTATTCGTCCCTGCTGCAAGCCGAGCGGCTGGCGGCCGTCGGCCAAACCATCGCGACGCTGTCGCACCATATCAAAAACATTTTGCAAGGTATCCGCGGTGGGAGCTTTCTCATCGAAGAAGGCTTAAAAAGTAAGGATTTCGACGTTATCCGGAAAGGATGGGCTATTGTCGAAAAGAACCAGGAACGTATTTCCAACCTTGTGCTGGACATGCTTTCTTATAGTAAGCCCCGCGCCCCGGAGCTGGTGTTGGCTCAAGTCAACGATGTAGTGGCCGACGTGCTGGAATTGATGCAGTTGCGGGCTCAAGAAGCGCGCGTCGCTCTTGCTTTCCACCCGTGCCCAACGATACCGCTCTTGAAGTTCGATCCGGAGGCGATGCATCGGGCCGTGTTGAACGTCGTTATCAATGCAATCGATGCGTGTGAAAAATGTCCCGCAGGCCGGGTCGAGGTTCGAACCGAGCTCGATCAGGAGCGGCAGCTATGCCGAATCGTTGTTCAGGATAACGGCGAAGGTATACCGCCGGAGGACCAAGAAAAAATCTTTTCCGTGTTCGAGTCGCGTAAAGGAGCCCGAGGCACCGGGCTGGGGTTACCCGTGAGTCGAAAAATTTTACGAGAACACGGGGGAGATGTCACCGTCGAAAGCGAACCCGGTAAAGGAAGCACGTTCGTGTTGGTATTCCCGGCCTTGATTGACGAGTCGTCAGGGGGA
This sequence comes from uncultured Pirellulaceae bacterium, assembly GCA_964425225.1. Classification (GTDB taxonomy): domain Bacteria; phylum Planctomycetota; class Planctomycetia; order Pirellulales; family Pirellulaceae; genus BPJU01. The sequence goes on from CAYRMD010000012.1 coordinate 13,174, forward strand.
AGCGGAGTGGCGGCACACGAGTCGGGCAACTCCGACGACCCTGCGGAACTTGCCGAAGAGATTCGGACTGAGCGATGCCTGAACTCCTCACACGCTCTTGACTCCCCCTGCCCAAATACCGACACAGAGTCGTAACGTCAGGGAGAACTCGGACGGCTCGTACCGTATGATTTAAGCGCGCTGAGCCCCATCCAGTGGCAAAGACTTGGTCTAAACCAACGGAACAAGAAATCTTCCATGTGACGACTCGCCCACCGAATGCAAACTGGGAAAGAGAATCTTGCTACTGGGAAAAACGATGTCCGTAAAACGCAATCGCGCGATGGGAAACGGATAGCGACCTTCATCGTGTCCTTACGTTTTGCCTGGATGCTGTTCTTGCGGAGATTCTTGCTGTGCGGTTTGGTGTGACGTTGACTGTCTCTGGATTCGATCCGGAACGCGGCTCCTTTATTTTCTCCAGTCGCGCTTGACCAGCCCAGGTCCTCTCACTAACGGTGGCCCTTCATGCGCTACAGATTGGAGCTTTCCTGATGCACCCAATGAGAAACTGTCGGTTCCCATATCATCCGCTTTCCTGACGTTGGAGCTTGTGTTTAGCAATCCTCCGCGTCCTCGGTGTCGTTGCGGTTCGAACTCCAACGTACAAAACGCCGGGCACGAGACGATCGTTGAGCTCGGCGGTAACAATGTTGCAGTGTGTGCTTAGGAGCTGCCGACTTCCCGAAAGCTTCCAGTGTAATACCGCTGACTTACCCAAAGATTCCTTGCGTGTTTTCGCATTTTACAAACGGGGCATACGTCGTTCGACAAAGAGCGCACTCATGAGGCCGATCGTGGGAAGGAGAACGGATGTAAGAAGAGAACGGATGTGAGAATATGTAAGGCGACTAGCGAGTTACAACGGCTTTTTGGCAAGCAGTTATTTTCGGCATAGTGCGCGTTACGCGAACCCTTTGAAAAGGCCCGCCGCGGAGCGTCCAGAATTCAACAAGTCCTGCGTGTGCTTCACGGTATATAGCCGGCGATAGTCGAGTTTATCGTTGCTGGGTTGAATCGTTATCACTCCTTAGCGTCGATAAATAAAGGGAACAAATTGACCTGGTTCGCAAACGGCCGGGCGTGTGCGTCTCTTGTAGGTAAGACGTAGCTGTAACCGAGTTGGCTATCAGCCGGGTTCTCTCTATCGTTTTCGAAGACGGATAGCTTGACAGTGCCGCGACCGTCAGGCAGCGGCACCCCCGCCGTGACCGTAAGAAAGCGGCACTATGCGAATCGTCCCAAGTCTGTCACCGGGTCGGCTTGTGAGTCCGCCCCGACAGGGCATGCGCTGCCCGGGTCCGCCAAGCTTGCGCCGCCTGGGGATGCAGGTTAACTTATGCCGTAAGCCGTCTCAAAAACGGACGAATGACGCCAGGTGTTGCTCCGAAAACGGAGTACTTACAGGCGCGAGCGCAAACAGTGTCAAACGCTCGTCACGTCGCTGGCCGCATCTTGAGCTAGCAAGACCCGCAAGAGAACGTGTTCCTAAAGACAGCGTCGAACAACCCCAAGAAGCCTTGTAGCACGACTGAAGCCATCTGGGCGCAAGTTCGCTAACCTCGCCCGACAATGGCGGTTTTCTTCACGTTACTGGAGAACAGTCCTGGTTTTTCCCAATTTCACTTCTTTGTCCAACATGTCTAAGATGCTTTGATTGTCTCATCTTTCTATTTGTCTCAAATAACCAAAAACAAGGATTAAGGTGCCTGTCCCCTTGACAGCGGTGCCTGTCACAGGGCTTGGTACCACCCTCTTTAATTCACGACTACGATTATCAATATACTTGGATATTGAACTTCTGCCGAGAACAGTTACGGTGGATAAAACCACATTGCCCTTTGGAGCACCCTATGCGCACGTCGTTGGACATGGGGTCTTTGGAAACGTCTTTATTATCGAGATTGCTGACACGCGGTATTGCTTATCGGCACAGATAATCGCTAGCAACCCAAGCCCCAACAAGACGGTGTAAGACGCAAGCAAAAGAACCGCTACCAAACGGGTGCGGATAGCTTTCCGAATGGGAATGCTTGTCGGCTTCTGGGTTAGTTAACCGTTTGGCGGCACCGCACGATCTGAGCACTGTTGAAATAGTTACTTCGATACGTTCCTCGACGGCCATCGTTGCTCGAAGCCGAGCGCCCGTTATCGCCGCCAGATGGGCGGCTTGGCGCACAGACAACCACAAGTAGGCGTTGGATGAACTGCAATAACGCAAAGAGGCCGCGCCTCACGTAGACGATTGCAAGGTACATGCCGCCTTCCTTGCGCCTTAACGCCTTTGCGTTGAATTGGCCGCTTGCTTCGGCCGCGGCTCTGTTGAGCCCTCGCGCGAGGTAGCGCCTGTGCCAAGAACGCCCCGCATCGGCTCACATGGGTTTGAGCCGAAAAAAAACGTACCTATGCCACACCCGGCAAATGACCGAACCAATACATTAGATAGATACCTCGTTTCCATTCCTGCCGCGGCAATAGACCAACTTCCGCCATGGCCCGCCTTGTACACCAAAATTTCACCTACAATTGAGTTGCACACACAATGGCCGGATCAAGACTTGCGTGGGCTTTCGAGGTTCGCTCCCTATTCGATACCATGGAGTGTCGCTACGCTGACTGAGTCGGGCCAGATCGATTAGCGCGGTGGCGGGCAATTGATGCACAACGGTGGCTTCAGTTGGATCTAGCCGCTTGTGGGCTAGCAGCGGCGTCTCTCTACAACAGATGACCTAACCATTCTATGCGGGTGGTTCCAATCGTTACGGTTGCCCGCATGGGGTGCATGTATTATGGACGATTCGACCTCAGTTTTTCCGCTGCGGCTTGAACAGCCGCAGCAGGGAACCGGCACATACGATCGAGTTTTTTTGGCGTGTTTCGCTGCCAACACTTTGTCAATGACCGCCGTATCTCTGCTTTTTCGTTACTCGGACTTTGTGCATTTTTGCGGAGGTTCGGAACGCGACTTGGGCTGGATTGTGGGCCTAGGCATGCTGGGAGCAATTCTAGTCCGGTACTTCCAGGGGCCTGCTATGGATCGTTGGGGTACACGGATCATCTGGATTGCCAGTTTGGCGGCGATGGCAGGGAGTCTCATGGGACATTTGCTGATCGCGCGTGTCGATACCGTCTGGGTTTACGCTTTACGCGTCGTCTACATGATGGGGGTCGCTGGTGCGTTTGGTGCATCAACTACCTTTGTATCGCTACGCTCACCGCCGGAGCGTATGGCCGAAATGATTGGAACGCTCGGTAGCTCCGGATTCATCGGCATGGCCTTGGGCCCTACGCTCGGTGACTGGCTATTCAGTTACGGAACCCTGGCCGATCAAATCCGCCGGATGTTTGCAACGAGTGCCGGTTTGGTATGCGTCGCGGGCGTGTGTGTGGCGTTGGCTACACGAAGAAACGCTCGCCAGGCTCGACGCTACTTTCCACCAACCTGGGCTATCGTTTGTCGTTACTATTCGGGGCCTGTGCTATGGGCTGCCGCTGCTATGGGAGTGGGGTTGCAAATGCCGCATATCTTTGTGCGCGCGTATGCGTCGAACATGGGCCTTGGACGCATTCAGACTTTTTTTCTCGTATACGCGGCTACCGCCTTCCTTGCCCGCTGGCTTACGCGACGTTGGACCGACCGACGCGGTCCTCGATGGGTAATCGTCTGGGGATTGACCATGCTCTCGGCCAGTATGCTCTTGCAACTGCTCGTGCGCAGCCAGTGGCACTGGGTCTTTCCGGCTTCGGCCACCGGAATCGGCCATGCCCTGCTCTTTCCCGCGGTTATCTCCGGTGGAACACGCGGTTTTCCGGTTCGTTACCGAGGCGTTGCCGTAATGTTGGTTCTGGCGATGTTCGATCTGGGAGCGTTACTCGGACAGCCGTTGGCCGGTACGCTCGTTGATGTCGGGCGGCGCTGGGGCTGGCCTGCCTACGAAGTTATGTTTGGTGTGATGGCCGTCCTGTTGGCTATAGCAGCCGGTGCGTTTTGGCTAGCAAGTGGCAACAGGAACAATTCGGCAGTGCCTGGGAGTTGTCGACAAATCGCAAAGTATGAGGATTCGACGCACCCCAGTGCGAGTGAAGACTAAGTGTCGGGCTTACTGGCTGCGGTTCTTGAAGCGTCGCACGGTCGTCCTTTGAGGAAGCCGGTGTCTGGGACTGAGGGCTCGCTCGTAACCCTCGTGAACTGCGGGGCAGTTTGGTGGCTAAGAGAAGAGTCAGTTGTGTCGGCGAGCTGTTGATTCGCCCCTGCGCCGTACGCGTCTTTTTCGCAGAGTGTACTCTGCGTGGACGGTCTTGGGCGTAGGGGACACGGAGCCGTAAAAAACACCAAAAAACGAAAAAGCATCGACGTCGTTGTTACTGTTGTGGCAAGAGCAATGATTGCTTTGGGTGATTGCTCTGGGAGCAATCTACCTTTTGAGCCTATAGGCTTTCGTTGTCTATGGGCGGTGTATATACTTTTCGAGCGTGTTCGCCTTTCCTGAGGGTGCGGCGCAGTTTACGGGCAAACTCGAACCTTTGCAGGAGCTCGACCCGATAAGCGTCTCGATCTCCGACGTTTACACACCAAGGTGGCGGACCTTTCAAAAAGTCACCTCTTGTGCTTGACGTTGCTTTGCGAGGTAGGGTCAAATGAGAACTTGTGTGGCAGGATAAAGCACTTTTATGAAAGGAAGTTCGATGAGCGGTACGTTGGATCGCTTCATGCTCGTAGTTGCTCTTATCGGGGTAATCGCGATGGGGTGCTGGCGACCGGCTGGTACGGGCTCCCGCGGTGAATCTTCTGGCAACGCTGCAGCGGTAAGTAGCCGAACGGATACAGGGCCAGGTGAAAACTCTGGGAGAGAAACCGCGGATGCGTCTCCATCGGAAAACGAGCCGAGTTCTACAACCTCTCAGGGATCGGATCCGCCGGCCGCCAGCAGCCGATCTGGCGCTCAGCCGAATCAGTCTTCCGACAAGCGGGGGGGCAAGGCGAGTCAGGTAGGTGATGAAATCCTCGCGCTGTTTGGCGACTCGGTGTTAGGTGAGCAATATGAAAGGTCGGTCCGCCCGATTTTAGATCAGGACCCGCAAAATGTTCAGGCTCGGATCAATCTGGTCTATCTGCTTGCGAGTTTTGGTGCACAGGAGGCGCAAGAGAATCGCACGCGGAATGCGCATCGAGCGTTCCAACGCGCTGCTACCGAAGCCTTGCCATTACTGAACAGAAAATCCGAGATGCCCGAAGGTACAGAGCGAATCCTGGGCATCGTTTTTTATCACGCTGCGCGATTCGCGTCGCAGCAAAACGACATTAAGCAGGCCATGGAATGGCTGGGTCTTAGTGTCGAGAACGGTTTCGACAGTTGGGAAACCATCGAGCAGGACGAAGACTTAGCGTCTGTGCGAGCTGCCGCGGATTTTCCTGCGAAGCTAGATGAGTGGAAAAAGAAAAGTGTTGAACTACAGCTTACGCGAGTAGATGACTTATTGCGAAATTTTGAATCGTTTCCGTTCGACTTTGAAGTGACTGATGTTGATGGCAAACGCCATACCTTAGCGGATTACAAGGGCAAGGTGCTCATCGTTGACATTTGGGGAACGTGGTGCCCGCCGTGTCGAGCTGAGATTCCCTCGTTTATTAAATTGCAAGAGAAATACGGTGAAAAAGGTTTTCAAATGCTCGGGCTCAATTATGAAGGCGTCGAAGGGGAAGAAGCTGTTGCGAAAGTTAAGAATTTCATCCAGGAAAATGGAATTAACTATCCGTGTGCATTAGGTACTGATGAGCTTCAGGAGCAGGTACCCGACTTTGAAGGGTATCCGACAACGTTGTTTTTCGATCGAACCGGAAAGATCCGTTTAAAGTTAGTCGGTTTGCATGACTATGCTTTCTTAGAAGCCGTGGTCACGGCTTTGTTGGCGGAACCGGCACCGTAGGCTTCGACAGCGGCTTGTTCCATGGCAGCCCCAATCGGTCCATGTGTTCCAGCAGCACGCCGGTCACTTGGGAATTGGTCTGCCAACACGAGGATCGTGTGGAACAGGTATGCCGAGAATCGATGAGGCTAGGATCACTAGGAAAGTATTTCCAAGAGGGCACCATGGGAAACGTGTGGCGATTTGGTCTTGCGATAGGACTGCTTTTTCAGGTTAGCTGTGGTTCAAAAACGGCACCGTTATCGAAACCCACGGTGGCTGCGCCCCAGGTAACGGTGTCGGTTTCGGATTCCGAATGGCCGTTATGGCGTGGTCCGAGCACAGACGGGATTAGCCCCGATGCTTCGGCCATCGTGACATGGGATGCCAAGACGAACGTACTGTGGAGAAGCCCGATCGAGGGACTGGGGCATTCCACCCCGATCGTTGTACGCGACCTTGTGGTTTTGACCACAGCTCTGGATGCTCAGCAACAGCAATGGGTAATTGCGTTGGACCGGCAGACCGGTCAAGAGCGTTGGCGAAAGCTAATCCATGAAGGTTCCCTCCCTAGGAAGCATGCTAAGAATTCGCATGCATCGGCTTCACCTGTTTCAGACGGCGAGCGGATCTACGTTCTGTTTATTCATGGTGACGGTCTATACGCGACGGCGTTGGATTTCCAAGGCGAGATACTTTGGCAGGAAAAGGTCGGTGCTTTTCGATCCGAACATGGTTATGGATCTTCTCCGGCACTTTTCGATGGTTGGTTGTTCGTAAACGGCGACAGCCTGGAGAATTGCTTTGTCGCGGCGGTCGACTGCCAAACTGGAAAGGTCGTGTGGTCGACAAAGCGAACCACGACTGGGCGGCATGGAAGTTACGCGACGCCGCTGATTATACAGTATCAAGGGCAGGCCCAGTTGGTTTTGTCGGGAATGGGTACCACTGAGGCTTATGACCCAAAAAGCGGCCAGCAGCTATGGTCGGTCGCTGGTCCGGCTGAAGTAACCGCATGCACGCCTGCTTTTGACGGCGTTCGCGTTTTTTCGAGCGGCGGGTATCCCGAGAAGGAGCTTTTGGCAATTCGGCTCGACGGACCGCAGTCGCCTCACGTTCAGTGGCGCTCGTCGAAGGCGGTTACCTATGTGCCGTCACCTCTTTGTGCAGGGGGGAAGCTTTATTTGGTGAGCGACAATGGCGTCGCAACGTGCTTGGATGCTGCTACGGGAAATGTGATCTGGCAGGAGCGATTAAAAGGCCAGTTCAGTTCCTCGCCCGTACTGGCCGGTCCATTCGTGTACGCTGCCAACGAAGAGGGAAAGACGTTTGTTTTTCGCGCAGCAGAGCAATTCGAACTGGTAGCTGTGAACGATCTAGGCGAAGGTATCTTTGCGACTCCGGTAATATGTGGAGGACGCATTTATCTTCGCACCACAAAGGCGCTGTATTGCCTCGGCGAAGCCACTCGAGTCGCTGAGCGTCCTTCTGTGGATCGGCGCTGAAAACAATTGTTGGGATAGACGGTCGGCGAATCAAGAAACGGTAGCCGAGGACAAACAAGCACGCAGCTCCTGTCTGACGGTGCGCAATCTTGGATACGCGCTTTGCTGGGAGATTGGCCTGATGCATCGCGGACTGTTAACGGCTACGATCTGGGGAGCGACGTTTCTGCTGGCCAATGTTTCGGGAAGGGCAGCGAGTGAAGATCGCCCCAATGTACTTTTTATTTTGACAGACGATCAGCGTTGGGATTGTATCAGTTTGCACCCGCGAGCGGTTGTATCCACGCTGAACATCGAACGACTCGGACGTGAAGGACTCTATTTTGCGAATCATTTTTGTACGACCTCTCTCTGTTCTCCCAGTCGTGCTTCGATCTTGTCAGGCCTGTACGCTCACGCCCATCGTGTTGTTGATAATTTCACGGAATATCCAAACGACATGCCGACATGGCCCCGAGCTTTACAAGCGGCCGGTTATGTTACTGCCTATATCGGAAAATATCACATGGGTGAGGAAAATGACGATGTGCGACCTGGGTTCGATTATTTTGTGACTCACAAAGGTCAAGGAAAATATTTCGATACAGAATTTCGATTCAACGGCGGCCAACGAAAAATTGTGGCCGGATATTATACTCATGTAGTAACAGATATGGGAATCAATTGGCTAAAGCAGCTCCGAACATCGGACCCCAAACGACCTTGGGCACTTATAATCGGTCACAAGGCACCACATAGTTTCTACTATCCCGAACCAAAATATCTTCACGCGTTCGACTATGTTCATCTCTCCTATCCCGCTAGTGCATTCCATTTAGAGGACAATGATTCGTGGTATCGGGAACGTTTGGCAACCTGGCATGGGATTTTTGGTCCATTATTTGATTATCGAAAGAATTGGCCGGACCGGTCAGCGGAAGGAGTTCAGGCGTTTCGAGCAATGACGCGAGCCTATTGGTCGACCATACTGTCAGTAGATGATAGTGTAGGGAGATTCGTCGACTACTTGAAAAAAACGGGGGAATTGGACAAGACGCTTATCATTTTTACGTCAGATAATGGATTGTTAAACGGCGAACATGGAATGATCGATAAACGAACGGCCCATGAGCCCAGCATTCGTATTCCGCTTGTGGTGCGGTACCCCGGTTTGACGCCTCCGGAGCGACCACGAGTAATTATGGAAATGACACTCACGGTAGATTTTGCTCCATCGATCGCCGAGATTTGTGGTGTTCCGTGGAATTACCCAACGCATGGTCGTTCGTGGAAGGGCTTAGCGGAGGGGCAAGAAACGTCGCAATGGCGGGATGGCTTTGTCTACTTATACAACTATGAGAAGCAGTTCCCGTATACGCCGAACGTGCGAGCCGTGCGGACTCGCGATTGGAAATACATACGGTACCCGCATGGAGACGGCGGCCCAGATCGGCGAAAGCCAGATCTCTTTGATTTAAAAAATGATCCAGATGAGTTGCAGAATCTAGTAGATGATCCGCAGTATGAAAATGTGCGGCGGGAGCTCGAGCAAAAGCTTGCCCAGTTGTTAGAAGAGGTGGGCGCGGTACCGGATCGGATGCCGATCGATGAAGGGATCAAGCAGGAATTGCCCAGTCCGGCGATTCGTTAGGGGAGAATCTGTGCGGGGTGCCCCCCAGGCCTTGCATTGTCCCCCGTCAATCCTTTTGGGGGCGCTTAAGAAACGACTGTATGAGTCAGCAGTATGGCACGGGAACTTTTTGGGAAGTCGGCAGCTTTACATACAGACCGCGAAATGGTCATCGCCGACCTCCCCGTTCTTCTTGTGACTGGTGTTGTGTGCGCAAGAATTCGAATCACAGAGACACAGAGGGCATGGAGGACCAGACCATACGGGCTTGAACGTTTAGGAAGTGGTGAGCAACTCAGGGCGTGGCGGCGCGCAGCGTCTGTATCGAATCGCGCGCACGTAGAGCAACACGCGGCGATTGGCTCGCGAGCGCCGAGGGCTCGTTGTTTTGTTGAGCAACGTCGGAACGCCCCAACGTGTGCCCTCGTTGAGCTTAAGCTGCTAGCGTTTGTCTGCGCCGAAAGCACCCAGCGTTTCGGCGGTTTTCTTGCGCAACAGGATTTCATCCGCGTCGCTACTGCCACCCGCATCGTGACCCACATGGCCGCGGCGTCCTGAACCTCAGGGACTGTCCCAGTTCAAGGCAAGATACAACAGTACACTGATAGACATAGTCAACAATCGAAGAGGGTAGCAATGGGCCCCCCGGGGATAGGCCCTTAGGGTATGGGGACAGGCCCTTGGAACGTGGCTAACAGCCCCCTGCGGCTTGGGGACAGACACCCGGACGCTTGTTGTGGTAATTTGAAGAGAATGGGAAATCTATTAATTCCGGGAAATTTCAAGATGCTGGACAAAAAACGTGAACTGGAGAGGGGTTCTATCTACGCCGGGGCAACGTCGTGTGAGCCGAGGGGTGGTCGGCGGGTCGAGCAATGCTTTAGTAATGAGTCGACTCAGTCGGCAAGCAAAGGTGTGTTGCGGCTGTTGCATACTATCGTTTGAAGCACGGTGTTTTGGGGTTATTGCTAGCATAAGGTGCGTCAAGCGACATGAGGAGGCTAAGATGGGACAAACGGTGGACGAGCAAACTTTTTTTGTCCTACGACAGCCGCTTCGCATTTACAGCCACGGTCGGATCCGGGGTTACTTACCGACGAGCTGGAACCACGCCCATCTTCAACCTTCTTAACAATGGGCGCTGAGGGACTCGAACCCCCGACCCCCTCGGTGTAAACGAGGTGCTCTAGCCGGCTGAGCTAAGCGCCCAGGTGACTCTCCGCAAACGCATGGCAACTGTTGTCGATTGCCCGAAAACCCACGTATCAGCCTCCAGTATACGGTTAACCGCGCGAAGTGACTACGGGGCCCGTATCACCTGATGCGCACGCAGGTGTGCGTGTTGATTGTAGGTGAGACATGGCTGTAACACAGTTGGCTGTCACCTGGGTTGGCCCTATCGTTTTCGACGATGGATAACGGATTGCGCATGGTCCACATGTGGATTCATGCAACGAGCCTCGATCGTGCTTTTGCTTGTCCGAGCCGCTTCCTGACGGTCGAGGCTCTGTTGAACTGCCGGTCGAGTGGCTGCACGTGCTCGGAAGTACAAAGCGACCACCTATCGGGTCAGGCCACATAGCGCAAGGTGCACCCACTTTCGGTCCGCCGCACCAAGGAAAGTCTCAGCTACAATCAAGAGGTCGGCACACGGTTTTTGAGCTCACCGTGCCATTGGTGCCTGCATGGTATGGTTGGATGACACCTCCGGAGCTGCTTGAGTAGCCGGATAGGCCGACAGACCGGTTAGCGGTCGGCGAGCGCTTCTCGGATTTTAGTAATCGCTTCTTGGGCCGCCTCGCGCACTTCATTTGTCTGGTCTGGCGCCTGTGCTAGTCGTTCCAATCGCGATAGAAATGGCTCGGCTGCTCGTCCCATGCCACCCAAGGCTGTTGCTGCCATGGCCCGTGTCTCTTCGTTCTGGTTATCAAGAAGCGCTGCCACGTCATCAACGCGTTTTTCACGCGGCGCAACGAAAGCCAACTCTTCAGCGGCATCCCATGGCGAATTAAGGGATTGCAATTCGTGTAACAACACCGCCATTACCAAGGCGCCTTCTGAAGGATCGATGCGATATAAGGCGCCGGCCGCTCGTGCCTTAGCAGCCAATCGATTCGTGGTGACGGCCTCCTTTAGAGTGGGGAGCGCCGCGCGCGCTGCAGGTCCCAACCGCCCCAATGCAATCAGTGCTTGTTCCCGAACCGGCTCCAGAGGGTCAGCCACCGCGGCTCGCAGCGCCTCGATTCCCTTGGACCCGATTGACGGCCCGATTTGACCCAGAGCAGCCGCCGCATTGCGGCGGACCGAGGCTGCCCCATTTGCTAACAGTTCACAAAGTTTATCGGTTGCCGGCTGCCCATGCTCGCCCATAGCCCCTAGCACGCGGCAAGCTAAGTACTGTGTGTGAAAATCTTGGCTGTCTAGTTGTCGTAACAAGATCGGTAACGCCTCCTTAGCCTCGGTACCTAGAGTTCGTAGCACATGCAGTGCTGGCTGACAATCTGGCGGATCGTAAGTCGCTAATTCCAAGAGCTTCGGCAAAGCCGGTCGTGCTTGCGGGCCGAGCTGTTGCAGCGCAGCACAGGCACCCAAGTAACGCTGCGGGTGTTGCGGGTCCAAAAGCGGCAGAAGCGTGGGAATCACCTCAGGTCCCATCTTACCTAACGTTTCCGCAGCCACCTGCCAGACCGGTTGATCGTGCACGAGGTCGCGATCGTCCAATCGGCGGATGACTGCCGGGGCAGCCGCGATTGCTTTGGATCCGATAGCCCCCAACGCCCGCAATAACGCGATCCGTGCCGGCGGGGGATTGCGCTCCAGAGCTTCCACCAGAGTTGGCACAGCTGAAGCCGCTTGCGAACCGTGCCGGCTGATGGCGTCGGCTGCTTGAACGACCGCGGTGGGATCGCTCGAACGTAATTGCTCGATCGCTACACTCAACGGGAGGCTTTCCTGACATGCAACGTGTACTCCCGGGTGCGCAGCGGAAACGACCAGGACCACAGCCGCGCGCAGCCCAGAGCCAACGGGTCGATCAAAATAGCTCATCACAAGCCCTTTCGAATTCGTTTACGCGCGTACAGGCGCTAGTTCCTTTCAGTATTTATACAAGAAAGCCAGTACAAACTCACCATGGTCCGCTTAGCTCGACATGCATTGCATAATGGCTCACCGTGAAGTAGTTTCCGTTGCGGGCTAACAAAAGTCCTCGCTACACCAGAATCGTGCGATATACGCTTCTTCATCTCTATTGGGTACTGGGTTACCATGCTGGTAATGGTTATCGAAGCCACGGGTGGTATGTACTGGTTTAGATGCCCACGGTGTTATCCCACCTGAGTCAAGAGTTTTAGGAACTCACGCATCAAAAACGCGTGGTCGTGCCAGGTACGAGCTGTCACAATGTTGTGGTCGACGACAACTGGCTGATCCACATAGCTGGCTCCGGCCTGCTTGGCATCCAATGCACACTTGGGCACGGTAGTTACCGTTCTTCCTTCGATAACGCCTGCGGCAGCCAAAATCTCAATTCCGTGACAAATGCAAGCAATGGGCTTGCCCGCTCGACACAAAGCGCGTACGACATCCAGGAGCGAGTCGTAATATCGCAAGTATTCGGGTGCGCGTCCACCAGAAAGAAAAGCGCCGGCAAACATCTCCCCGCGGCAATCTCTGAAGGCAATGGTTGCTCGCAAGAAATACCCGAGGCGTTCTTGAGTAATGTCCCATGGTACCGCCGAATCGGGTGGAATTTCATGCAGCACTGTATGGTAGAGTCTGGCTTCAGGACCGGCTACGACGACTTCATAACCGGCTTCAGCCAGCCGAAAATAAGGATAGAACGTATCCAAAGTTTCCGTGCCATCACCGATAGGCATAAAAATCCGCTGTGCGGGTGTGGTCATCGGTAACTCCTGAACCAAGTGATGAAACGCCTCTCGATTTTCGTACTTTCAACAACCACTATCCCGAGAGTTTCTCGGATATAAGGCCAATGCAGTTCGTGGAACCCAGGCTAGCAGCTGCTGCGTTTCGGCCCGCTTGGATTGCTGCCGCTGTAGGTTGACCATGATTTGCGGGCGGGAATTGCTGTTTATCATTCCACGAGGTAAACGCTGTTCGAAAACCTGTTGCCTGTCGATCAAGAAAACGTCCACGTCAAGCTCACACGATCATAGCGATAACTAGCTGGCTTAACCATTAGCATTCGATGATGTCTCAGTGGGTGCTTTGTTGCTGGTTGCGCCCCACAGCGGTCCATACAATGCGCCGAACACATCGCGTTTCGCTCTTGTTTTTAACCCGTAGGGCCGCAGGTTCAATTAGGATCGATTCCACATTGTGGTGGCGGTGGAGGGTAGGAGAGTGCCCGACTTGCATTTTCTGGGCATTCTGTGGTGCTTCATTACTGCCAGCGTAGGAAGGGACTGGCCAGCTAAAACAAGTGCAAAAGCCCCCCGGCGGGTTGGAAACCCGTCCGGGGGCTGAGAACCGACTGACTGTCCGAACTGCGGTCAGATCGCGTTGGAAACTACAACGAGTAGCCCTCTCGATACGGAGGCTTGATAATGTGAGCGACCTCCGGGGCATTTGTGGCCTGGAGGTTCTTGGCGTCCCATTCGATTTTCTTGCCCGTAGCCCACACGGCTAAATTGCCCAGGAGCACGGTTTCGGTGAGTCCTCCGGCATAATCCGGGAAGTTCGACATGGCTGGCTCACCACCCTTAATGGCATCGACCCATTCGCGGAAATGACCCGGAGAGATTTTCACCTCGACACGCGGTTCTTTTATCTGCGATTGAAGGACGTACTCTTTGTTGTCGAACCAAACGCCCGTATGGCGTGAATCGCCGCCGTAGTCTCCGGGTGAAAACAAAGTACCTTTGCTGCCGATTACCAAACAGCCGGTGTTGATAACGTTAGCATATTGCTGATCGGTTTCGATCAGTGCCTTGCCGTCCGGTCCTCGAAATGCCTCACGCGGTGGCAGCAGTTCGCGCGGCGGCTTTTTACCGCCGTCGTACCAGACGAGTCTAATAGGCGGATGGCCGTTGCGAGCTGGAAAGTCGTAGGTAATGATCGACCAAGCAGGGAACGTCTCGCCATTGTGCCCCGGTGTTTCCGCCACCACCGAAATCGGATCGCGCAAATCCAGTGCCATGTACGCCATGTTCAGCGTGTGGCAGGCCATATCGCCTAAAGCTCCGGTGCCGAAGTCCCACCAACCACGCCACTTGAATGGATGGTACGCCGGATGATAGGGGCGATAGGGAGCCGGCCCCAAGAATTCATCCCAATGCACCTCCGGAGGACACGGCGGTGTGTCCTTCGGCCGGTCAATGCCTTGGGGCCAAATCGGCCGATTTGTCCAAACATGTACTTCGCTCACTGTCCCAATGACGCCTGCCTTAATCAAAGCAGCACTGGTTCGCAAGTTGGTTTCCGCCGTACCCTGATTGCCCATCTGCGTAGCGACTTTTTTCTCGCGGGCAATCTCTGCCAGGCGCCGCGCTTCCCAGATCGAATGGGTAAGCGGCTTTTGCGTGAAACAGGCCTTACCCAAGTTCATTGCCATGGCCGAAGCGACCGCATGCGTGTGATCCGGAGTGCTCACCGTAACCGCATCGATCCTCGCTGCCATTTCTTCCAACATTTTGCGGAAGTCAAAATACTTTTTCGCTTTTGGCCACTTAGCTGCAGCCCGTTCCAAGTTCCGTTCGTCTATGTCACAGATGGCTACCATCTCGCCATGTGCAGCAGCATCGGCCGAGTCACTGGAGCCTTTACCTCCCACCCCGATGCTGGCAAAGTGAATAGTCTCGATTGCCGACCGCGACGGCCGCGGGGAAAGGCCCCCAGCCGCCCAAAAGCCCACACCAGTGGCAGCAATCGTCCGCATGAATTGGCGACGATGGGTTTTGTTCCGCATAACTCAGTCTCCTGTCCAATGCGCCTATCAGGTGCTGCAATCGTCGGGCAGGCCCACTGCCTGATCACCTGATTGATGAAACTAGCCTAGCGCCGGGCGTTTTTCAATTCGGCATGTACTAAATTATTGTTCGGACCAATCGAGCGGTAACGGCGTGGGGGGCGTTTTGTTTGTAGGTGAGATTCTTCCTGCGCTTGCCAGGCCTGGCATAGGTCTACGTTTTTTCGGTCAAGCAGAAGTAAACGGAGCTGTAGTCCACGTTCGCTTTTTCGCAAACGCGCCGCGTCGAACGACGGCTCATCAGGGCCGCGACCGTAGGGAATGGCCATCGAATGCAACGCAAAGGTGCTATGGGGCGAAGGCGCAAAGAAGACGGCATGCACGTTGCGATCGACTACGTTGGCCGCGCCGTCTTTGCGTTATTCCAGTTCCTCGAAGCCTGCGTGTTCGTCGAAGCCTGCGTGGATTATCCGTCCGCCAATCCGCGCAAAACTGGCGGCCCGTCGGCGGTGCGGGACGCTCGGCGTCAAGCAATGTTGGCCATCAAGGAACGTTTCGCAGCAACTCGTATAGTGAACAGATCGTGCGGTGCTGCCAAACGGTTAAGTAACCCACGAGCCGCTGGTAAGCATTCCCATTCGCAAGGCCGTTGTGTACCCAGTTGGTAGCTTTATTTTGCTAGCGTCCGACGACGTCTTGTTGGGCTTTGGCCGGTAGCGTTTATCTGTGCTGGTAAGTAACACCGCGTGGTAACCATCTTGCTAATAAAGTGGCTTCCCAATGCCCCGTCTTCAACGACGTCTGCATAGGGTGCCCCAAAGGGCAAGGTGGTTTCACCTGCCGTAATCGTTCTGGGCGGCAATTCAATACATAATTACATCGATTATCAAAGTCATGAATTCAAAAGGGTGGTGGCAGGCACCGGGGCCAGGCATCGCAGGCCCCCGGGGACAGACACCTTGCCCCGGGGGTCAGGCACCTTGGCCGAGGGGACAGGCACCGAGACCTCAGGTTTGGAAACCTGGGACGATAAAGAAGAATAGCCATATTAGATAGCTTGGCAAATCTAGATGAATAAGAAGCATTGGTAAGGATCAGGCCTGGTGCCCCGTAACGTGACCAAATCCGCCATTGTCGGCCGAAAGGTTAGCGTACCGGTGCTAAGATGGCTTAAGTCGTGCCACAAGGCGGGTAAAAGCCTGTTCAACGCTATCGCTCGGAGCACGTTTTCTTGTGGGTTTTGATAGCACGAGATGTAGCGAACTGTGTGACGAGCCCTTGAAGCTGTGCGGTTCGCGTTTGTAGGCACATGTGTCATCGCAGTAGCAACGTACCCTAAGGTGTGAGTGTTTGAGATAGCCTACGGCATACGTTACTCTGTCTCGCCCAGCGATGGTGCTGCGAACTTCGCGCAACCCGGGGAACACACGACCTGTAGGGGCAGGTTCCCCACTGGCCTCGATCCAAGAACTTGGCCGGATTCGTAAAGCGCCGCTCCCTAACGGTCGCAACTTTATTGGGGTGCCGTTCGCTAACAGTCGCAGCTCTCTAAAGAGATCCATTTTCTGAAGCGATAGAGCGAGTCCTATTGATCGATAGCGCGGTTACAGCCACGGCCTACCTACAAATGAAACGCACGCATACGGTGTGGCGCCACGCCCGAACGTCCAGACATCCGCTATGGAGTACACCACTGGTTGGTTCTACGGGCTTTTGTGCTACGTGGCATGTGCCTTCCTAAGATAGCTCTACAAACCAGCCCTCAATCCTCCTATAGCTTAAGAAATGTGAGTACCCGCAGCAAAGCTCACCACCGGTCGGTACGCACCGCTTGTCGTGTACTCCAGCACGGCCACTAAACGTCCATCTGCATCCATCGCGGCGATCGCGGCTGTTGCTGGTTCAATCTCCGGCAAACAAATCCAGCGACCGCAGGCTAGAGCCTGCAGGTGTTGAGCATCGAGCCTGATGCGCCTCATGCCGTGTAGAGCTTCTACGGGCGCGATCAAGGCCTGAGCGATTGCTTTTGTGTCAGTCAAGCAATCTAGCCGGGTGGCTCGGTCCAGCGTAAAGTCTCCGATTGCTTCACGACGTAAGTTTACCAATACGCTTGACGTTCCGAGTGCCCGAGCGATGTCTCGACCTAAGGCCCTTATATACGTGCCACTACTACATTCGACGCGTATCTCCCAATCTGGCGGACAATAACGCAGCAAGTCAATTGAGTAGATCCAGACTGATCGGGGATCTAGAACAACCGACTTTCCCTTTCGTGCTATGCGGTATGCCCTTTCGCCTCGCACTTTCACCGCCGAATACTGCGGCGGTACTTGTAGGATCGAGCCGACGAATGTTCGGCACACGCGTTCCAACTGTTCACGTTCCGGCAGAGGGCCAGCGATTTC
Organism: uncultured Pirellulaceae bacterium; assembly: GCA_964425225.1. GTDB lineage: Bacteria > Planctomycetota > Planctomycetia > Pirellulales > Pirellulaceae > BPJU01. The sequence goes on from CAYRMD010000012.1 coordinate 30,568, forward strand.
GCGGACTGGACCATCGATGTCATCCGTTGGGCTTTCATATCCGAAACGGAAACTTGCCCAATATCGTTTGGGTTGTTGCTGCACACAACGAATCAAACGAGTTGCTGGCCCCAAGCCCAATACGAGGACCCCGGTGGCCAACGGGTCAAGGGTGCCGGCGTGGCCAATTTTTATTCCAGCTACTCGGCGTTGTATGGCGTTAACCACGTCACGGGATGTCAAACCCGGAGGCTTATTGATGTTGAGCCAACCGAACATATACGCGTCATCATCCCGGATATAGAACTCACGCGGAGTTTCCTCAGCACTCCGTTTGCGCCTCACTTTTAAGACAGCGCGAGCCATTTTTTCGCAGCACGTGTCTCTATTCAAGAACACTATCGCGCTTGAACCCTTTGCCTTCAAAACCGATTTGTCTTGCGACTCTAAGCTGCGTATTCGATAGGTTTTGGCCCCCGGGCGAACCAATCCTTTGCACGTTCTGGTCGGAGCGCTTTCGGGGCTCGCTAAGGTAACGAACCGCAGACGCCTAGCTCGCGCGACGGGTACCCGACCTCACGTGACTAAGTTACGACGAATGTGTGAGTGCAACACCTGGTTGTTGAGCCGGAATAACTTGCCGCCGTGCGGTGTCGCTTTCTGTCCGGTTCGCCTTCTGTCCTGTGGACGCAACATATACATCACTCTTTCGAGTAACATTGCGGCCAATGTGCGGCCGATTGATATGGGCTGTCGCCGTGCTCCAGACCGGGGCGGCTACCGGGTGGAAGACAGATCCGTTTCGCCGCGCTCGTTCGATTGCGGTAAAACAATTTGTGCTAGGCTGGGAATTGGCCAGCTATAAAGTACCGCAATTTCGTGCTCGGGACGCTCTTGCAATTGACCAAAGTGGACAGTCAATTCCGAAAACGAACAACCGGCATACGCTAAAAAGCGGCGCATTTTTTCTTGCCATACTTCCCAGAAGACGGCATCCATGCGACGTGCATGACCTAGCGGATACAGCACCATCCCACTGTCCAGCACGCGGTCAGGCAGCGTTAAGCGTACGGACGCGGGGATGGCTTCGGGATAGGCCGCATTGTACGCAGATCCACCATGCTCGACGTGGACACGGCTCATCAATTGCCTGGTGACCGGGTGAAACAAAGCTCGGTCATCGAAATCCTCTGGCATCAGCATTAGGCTTGGCCAATTGCTGGCACGCAGCTCGATCATTTTGCGAAGGAGCGTTGCCACTAAGTAGTAAATGCTATGGTCTGCTGACTGGCGTGTTCGAGGATCTTTTTTGGCCAGATCAGCGATGATGCTATAAGCTGGCTCGTAGAGCAGGATATCCACGCGATGGATTTCGTCTGGCGATTTTGGTGCGAACTGGGATGCGGCACATAACTGGATCAGCGCATCGAGGGCACTGGCGGATTGATGTTCATAGATGCCGAGTTTTATATGCATATGCATCAAGGCGAATCGATCGCCATGCGTCGTCAATTCTAAGTCGAAAGGTGAATGGTCGGATTGCGTCGGTGGCTCATAAAGGCAAAAGACGGCCTGGCGATTGCGGAAAACGTCCGCCGGACCTCGAAATCCCATCATCGCTCGCTTAACCGCCAATACCGCCATCTCGGCGGCCATCGCTGCGGAAGCTCCTTTGGAATCCGAAAGATCGCGTCCGGCTCGGATAGCCCGGTAGGGCACATAATGACTGACCACCAACCCCACTGCCGATTCGATCTGGTCAACCGTCGCACCGCGCAACGCGCCATAGACGGTAGCGGAGGCAATGGCTCCGTGGAGGACGTGGTCGATCTTGTAGCGTCGTAGCGCGAAAACTTCCGCCAATCGCCCCCGGATTTCGTCCAACGCCAGCATCGCTCGCGCCAGCCTTTGGCCGGAGCAAGGTGATTCGGCTGCTGCTGCCACCGCGACGGGGTAGAAATCGTTGTGGCCGAATTCGCCTGCTCCTTGGTGTCGATAGGGATCATAGCCGAAGTTGGTACCGTTTGCGTCCAGCTCGCGCACCGCCGCGCAATTGGCGACGATGGCCTTTTCGGCAGCCACACGGGATCGGCTTCCCAAACAGTGAGCGCCATGCGGGTGTGGATATTGCATCGCTTCACGACGCAAAATTATGGGCGCCGGATATTGGCCAGCCAACGCGGCCAGGGCACAGGCGATGCTGTCGAGATGGAACAGCTCTAAGCGTTGCCATACTTCGGGAGCGGGATCTGGCCACCGACCGTCGATAAAATCGATCGCATAACGAGCTAGACCGCGCACTTGATTCGAGCTGCGAGGCAACCAAACGCACGTGCCGTGTTCGTCAAGTTGTTCGGTCACCATGAAAACGCTCCATATTGCATGAAGGGAAGCTACCCGGGGGCATTCCGCCACCCGTTACGATCCGTACCAACCACCTGGTCAACCGTTCGGCAACCGCATTAGTTGCCAATTCAATTTGGGTGCCTCTTGGGGGCTAGGTTGCGCACGATTATAAAGGACGGAACGGTGCGAGGCGTAACTCCGCACAATGATCGCCAACCGCGGGTAGAATGCGGCTCCGGAGGTTCGAAGGGATCAACGACACGAGTTGTCGGAAAACCGAGTGCGAAGATAGGTGCGTTCCGCTCCGATCGATGCTCCAAGGGTACTCGACATGAGCAGTTGGCTAGGAAAGGCAGCACATGGAGTTTAGGAACCGAAAAAGTCACGAGGCTTTTGCCATCGCTCGTCGGCTGATACCTGGCGGTGTGAACAGCCCAGCTCGGGCTTTCGGAGCTGTGGGTGGCGAACCGCTCTTTATCGAGCGTGGCCAGGGAGCTTACCTGTATGACATCGACGGGAACCGGTTCATCGATTATGTCGGTTCGTGGGGCCCATTGATCCTCGGACATCGCCACCCCCGAGTCGTTGCGGCTATTCAAGAGGCATTGGAGCGGGGCACCAGTTTCGGCGCTCCTACCGAGGCCGAATCGCAATTGGCCCAATTAGTGATTGAAGCCGTTCCGTCCATCGAAATGGTACGCTTCGTCAACTCGGGTACTGAGGCAACGATGAGTGCGATTCGGCTGGCTCGTGCCTATACCGGAAGAGACCTGATCGTGAAATTTGCCGGCAATTACCATGGTCATGTCGACAGTTTGCTCGTGGCGGCTGGTAGCTCGGCGGCTACTTTGGCGGTGCCTAACTCACCGGGGGTCACTGCATCAACCGCCAAGGATACTCTGGTTCTGCAATACAACGATGTGCCGGGCTTACAGAATGCCTTTGCACGTATGGCGGAACGCATCGCGGCGGTGATTGTCGAACCGGTCGCCGGCAACATGGGCGTCGTGGTGCCGCATGAGGATTTCTTGCGGGAACTGAGGCGCTTGACGCAACAGCACGGTAGCTTGCTGATCTTTGACGAAGTCATGACCGGGTTTCGTGTCGCCTACGGAGGAGCCCAAGCTCGGTTCGCTATTCTGCCTGATGTGACGACGCTCGGTAAAATCATCGGTGGTGGGTTGCCGGTGGGCGCTTACGGAGGGCGGGCCGATATCATGGAACACGTCTTGCCGAGTGGCAGAGTCTTCCAGGCTGGCACGCTTAGCGGTAACCCTCTGGCGATGGCCGCCGGCATTGCCACATTGCAGGTGCTGCGAGATTCGGCTCCGTACGCGGCGTTGGAGCAGGCCGCCAGGTTCCTGGCGGATGGTCTTCTTCAGGAAGCTCGCCAAGCAGGAATTTCTGCCACGGTCAACCAGTGCGGCAGTATGCTTACCCTATTTTTTCACCCGGGACCCGTGACCGACTGGTCCAGCGCCTCACAAGCCAACACCCAACGGTATGCACGCTTCTTTTGGGAGATGATGCATCGAGGTGTTTACCTGCCGTGCAGTCAATTCGAGGCGATGTTTCTGTCGATTTGCCACTCAGAGCACGAACTGCAACACACTATCGAGGCAGCTCGTGCAGCGTTTCGCAGCTTGACGCCGTAGGTGGCCTGGTGTCTAACAGCGGTCCGGATCCTCATACGCTTCTTGTTTTGGGGCTGGAAACCTCGCACCCGCCCGGCTCTGTCGCTTTGCTGCGAGGTCAGCAGCTAATCGAGCAATCGTTGCCCGAGCAAAGGTCGACGGCGTCCAGCCTGTTTGTCATGATCGAGCGATTACTGAGCGACTGGAAGTGTTGTTCGGACGACGTTGCACTTTTAGCGGTTACCGCTGGCCCCGGCTCTTTTACCGGTTTGCGCATCGGGATGACGGTGGCCAAAGTATGGAGTTACGTAAGGAACACACCTATCGTCGCTCTACCCACCATGCAGGTTATCGCTGCTCAAGTACCGGTAGAGCTGCTCGAGCTCTGGATTCTGCTGGACGCACAATGGCGCGAGCTTTTTGCCCAAAAGTTCATCGCCACCGGAGGACAATGGCGGCCGGCCGGTGACTGCCAGATGTTACCCGCAGCGCGTTGGTGGGAACTGCTGGAGGGCGACTGTCAGGTTGCGGGTTCCGGTTGGAAACGAGCCGAAGGTCGGGGCGGAGCTAAAGAGCGTCTGGTACGTCTTGCGCCGACAGTGCTCTCTGTACCCCGCGCCGGCACCTTGGCGCGGCTGGCTCGGGAACTCTGGCAAACAGGACACCGCGCGGATCCCTGGAGGCTCGTGCCCCAATATATTCGGCCGAGCGGTGCGGAAGAAAAACACTCACTCGCAACCGAGCAAGAGTAACCACTTTTCGTAGGAGAAGTCTCCTTCAGATAATTATTTATCATCTTGTGATATATTAGAATGTGGCTAATAGTGTTCAGTTGCAAGAATCATAGGCATAAGAGTAACTCTGTTATGTGAGAAATATGAGAGTCGTCGTGCTGGTCTCAAAGAACGCCGCAGGTTCGAAATTGCATTTACTATATAGCATGCGTACGATGGGGTGCCGTCAGGAATAATAAACTGTGCCTGACCGGTGAGTTGACGGCGTAGGCTTGGCAGATGCGGTTTGTCGTTCGCCGAACGACTTTTTGCGTCAATTGAACTTGCTGCCACTACGGGCTTCGATGTACAGGAAGTTTAAACGCAGACTACGCGGTGGATCGCTGGGGTGAATAGGAGGATGGCGAAAGGTACGACTCGTCTTTTAGATCGCTCGAGTTGCTTCGTTTTGCTCGCGGGCTACTTTCGACTCACCACCGTGCCGCTCACTGACCTACGCTTTTTGCGGATCGCGCGGATTGTCCGTCGCTGCGAGTTCATCGAGCGATCGGATAGGGTGCAACAGAGGATATTTTCGAGGAAAAAACTGATGCTTCGGTGGGGTACTAATACTCCTCTGGTAACAACAGGGTCGTGTATTTCCGTATCCCGCGTTTGTTGGCCGCCTCGGTGATGATCCACAAAACGGTTCCGTTACGGGTTCGGTAGGACGATAGAAGACGTGCTCCTGAGCGGAGTGCGTCGTCGTTGCGCTGCCAATCTTGCGGGTCAACTTCTCCCCAATCACAGGCGGCATGTCGGCTGAGAAATTCAATTGGTTGTTGGCCGGCGTCCAACAACGCTTCGAGTGCACCGGGAGTCGCAAAAATTTGGCCCAGTTCAAACTTCTTACCGTTGCTATGATCACTGGTCGTTTCCATGGCCCAAGCTCCTCAAATAAGTAATCACCGGCTGCACGGAAAGCCCATCAGCCGGAGCCGTTTTTTCAGAAGTGAAAGGCAAACAAACAGGCCGTCGGCGTCGACGTCGTAAATCCTTGCGGTCAACGTATCCTGGCCGGTCCTATGGACGGCGCGCGAACGCGATGGGACAAGCACCAGAGGAGTGTTTTGCGAGAATATGGCTAGCGCATCCCTCCCCAGTGACGCTCTTTAGCCGCCCATGGCTCCGGCGACGGGATCGCGGTTCTTATGGCAGCACCACATGGGAAAGCAGCCACTGGACGACCGGTATGGATAAGCTATTGCCTAACAGATTCCAGAGTCGTCTTCGGGGAATGGAGTCAGGAAGGTAGTAACCGTCGGCAAAACCCAGCAAGCGGGCCACTTCACGAGGGGAAAACCGCCGCACACCGAATGGGGTTTTCAGGCACGAACCGCTTCGAACCGGGGAACGGCCATACGATGCCGTGAAACAACTGACGATGCTCTGTGGCGACCAGGGGTCCTCCAGAACGTGAATGGCATGGCCGTAGCGGGCCAGCAATGATTCAGGTACCCACAAGTCGTCGTCATCCGGGGGAAGAAGGTACTCGGCTAGGATGTGAGGCTGACATGGAATCGGGTTCCATTCAATGGGAGTATCGCGACTAGCCAGGAGGTAGAAGCGGCGGCGTCGGTTCGGGACACCGAACTGTGTCGGACATAATACGGTGGTAGCCCAAAAGTAGCCGGCATTCGCCAACGACTGACATAGCCGCGACCACATACGCGACTGGCCAAATGGCGGGACATTTTCTAGGGCTACCCATCGGGGTCGGACAATTTCGAGCCACTGAATCAGTACTTTCAGGCTTTCAGCTCGGCGATCCTCGTCGTCCAGCTGCTTGCCCCGTGCGGTGTATGGTTGGCAAGGAGGCGACATCCACCACAAGTCGGCCTGCCAGCTTTGCACCATTTGCAAGCGGAGAGACTGGATTTCGCGAACCAGAGTCGGATAGGGAAAATTAGCTCGATATACGGCCATCGCGTCGCGGTCGATGTCTATCGCTGCAACTATCTGGCCGCGACCCTGGATTGCAAACGCGCAGCCGCCAATACCCGCGAACCATTCGATTACCCGCACCGCCATAGTTCGTAAATGCTCCTCAGAAAGCACTTTGGAAATTTTTTGACAGACAGTTGTCACAGTGTAGGCCACTTTTCGGTCGCCGAGCAGCTTGTTGCGGTATGGTAAGTAGCTCGATGCCAGGAAGCACGGGCCCGAATATTGCCAAGCCGGACGCGTAATGGCGACTCAGGAATCGGGGGTGCTCTAGCAAGGGTGGTTCGCCGGGAACTCGAGGGAGCTTGATCATGAAATGCCAAATTGTTGTTCGAACGACCGAAGCATTCTTTCACTGGGAAGCAGATCTGTGGCTGGCACTGCAGTTGGTGAGCTGTGCAGCGGCCGAGCCGAAGACGCGCGAACAACTTGACTTGGCCATGCGCCATTACCGCCCTCAGCATCGCCTTTGGGAACATGCCAAGCAACTATCTGCTGAGCCGCTGCCGGATCCGGGTTCAATCGGAACAGCGGACGGATGGTGTTTAGTGGACTATGTGGGGCGAACGGTGGTCTTTTCACAGACATTTCCCGAAGTGGTAACGCAGGGCACCGTCTACAAGTGGGAAGAACAATGCAGCAGTGGCTCTTCGGACTGGTACACTATTTCGCCGCAATCTCCACCGATGGCTCGATTGGCAATATTGCACTTGCCGAAATCTTGGGTTGCCATTTGGGAACGGCGGGGCTGGCAACGGACCGTGACGTCCCGCTACCAAGAAGCGTTGGCTGAGCCGCTGATCGACATCGACACTATCTTGTGGGGTGCTCCTCTGTGGGAACAGATCGCGGCAGCGGTAAAAAACGCGAATGCCCCCAATCGCCGAACGACAGATCGCAAGATCCATGTTAGCTGGTTGTGTACAGCATCCCCTGATCTAATGGGATACGCGCCGCGGCGGGCGTTAATGGCCGGTGCCGATTATGCCGACTACGAACTGGAACTGCGCCAGTACTCGTGGATCATCACTGGTTGTCAGCCCGCACCGCTCACGGATCGATGTTATGCTTATCGTTATGGGCCTTATTGCGAGACGCATCATATCTTGCATTTTCTACTGTTTCGCACCTTGTTAGAAGAAGCGTGGCGCTGCCGCGAACAGGCGCCGAGTGCACCTGTTGACAGTTGGTGCGCGCAGTTGGAAAAGCGAGCTGAAGCGTGGTGGAACACTCCCTATCCTGATTCGTTAACCGGGTTGACGCACCGCGAAATTTGGCATCAGTTGCGCCGGCGCGTACCGCTGACGGTGCCAGTCAAACTTCTTCCCGGCTTTCTCAACTCGCCATTCTCTTGTTCGAAAGACAACAAACGGCTTGCTTTTGAATGTTTCGGCTGGGCCGGTATTTCGGACCAGTTTCAACGAGATTTCACGGCGTCGGGATATGACGAGCGTTGGTTTCCCTGGCAAATGCATCCCGACGCACAGTCAAATCAAGATGGCGAGCTGACCGAAGGTAGCCGTACCTTGCCGTCCGCTGGCCACGGCTCAGGGCCACCGTCCGAGCGGCCCGCTCGTAGCTGCAAACCGCCTTGGCGCGTGGTTAGGTTGCAATTCCCGTTGATTATATCCTACAACGTGCAACGTCCGACCGCCCATTACTTAACTCCTGCAAAGATGGAGCTTAAAACCTGACAAACTTCATTCCGCCATGATAAGGCGACGCAACGCACAGGTGCTAAGTTCGACTATTTCCCGTGGTGGGAACCTGATTCATGGGGATGTTGTAGGCGACGGCTGTTTTATTCGCGCCACGCTGTTTTTCGCGCAAACACAAATAGCCAGTAGGTCGCGACTGTCCTAAAGATTCTCAGCCTGTTGCCGCAGCAATGCCGGCCAAGGTCTTTCCACGCTGACCATTTTTCTGTTGTCTACCTGTTGTCTACAGTGCAACTGCGCTGGGCGAGCCGATCGAGGAGAGAATACCGCATCGCCCGGCAGAGTTTTTTCCATGCTGTGGGACAAGCCGGGTTGTGCAAAGCAGACCCATCCGCAGGACGTTACCTTCATTTGCCAGCACATTAGTCCTCTATTGCGTCTGTGCGCCTTTGCGTCACATCATGGTTCGTCCTGAAGCCTACGAGATGGCAACAGGCGAGTTTAGGCTATTGCGTTTCGTTGGAGGATTTTCGAGTGCCCTATCCAAGGAGTTCAGCTATTTGCAGCTATGGATAGGCATTCCTGTCGCTCACACCCCCGAGCTTTGTTCACGGATGGTCCGTGCTCTACGGTGACAACGCGCCAGACGGTGGTACAATTCGGCTAACAGGCATTCGGATGACCATTCGGATACTTGTTCGGCGCTGATGGGCTCTCCGATTACCAGCACTACCCGCGCTGGTTGGGGCCAATGTCGGTGGCGTGGCCAGGAGATATGGGCACCGTCGATGGCCACCGGCAGCAACGGGGCGCAGGTGCGCTTAGCTACGGCACATAGGCCAGGCTTTAACGGTTGAAGTTGGCCATTCGCGGAGCGCCGGCCTTCGGGGAAAATCAGCACCAGCTCACCGGCTCGCAAACGACGCATGGTTTCGCGTAATCCATCTAATCCCAGCCCATCGCGCTCGATGGGAATTGCATCTAAAAAGCGAATAATGGGGGACAACAGTCGGTTTTCGAATAGCGAGCGACGGGCAAGATAATTCAATCGTCGATTGAACTGCATGCCGATCAGTATCGGATCGAGCACACTTTGGTGGTTGGCGCACACCAGAGCCGGGCCATGTCGGGGAATGTAATGACGGTCCAAACACTGGATGCGCCACACCAGGACGGCTGTCAGTCGCGCCATGTGGCGAAGGAGACGGTAGACCAAGAGCTGCCCTGTGGTTCGTTGAATCTGAAAAGCACTGCCGGCAATGGGATCGTCCAGAGGGCTAACCATTACAGGCCGCATCTCCCGGGGCTTCATCCGTGTTCGAGGGCGCATCACCCGTGCGATTCATCGCGCACGATGCGTGCCGTTTACGTAGGCTCCTGGACTGTACCAACCATTCCAGATGGTCCACGACTTGCTCCAAGCTCATCCCATCGGTCACTACCACCACGGCATCGTCCGCTTGCCGCAAGTTTCCTACCGGCCGCGACGCGTCGCGCTGGTCACGACGGGTAAGCTCTTCGAGCACTTCGTCGGGCGACATGGTCACTCCCTGGCTTTGATACTGCCGCATGCGGCGTCGGACTCGTTCGTCGAGCGACGCTGTCAAAAACACCTTGCATTCGGCATCAGGGAATACGATTGTCCCTTGATCCCGGCCCTCTGTGACTACGTTACGGCCTTGGGCCCAGCGTCGTTGAATCTGCACTAAGTGGTCGCGGATCTCCGGGTGGTCAGCAATCCAGTGGATCGAGTCACTGACTTCTGGCAATCGGATCCACGGGGTTACATCCTGACCATTGACCAGCACACGTTCATCGCGCCAATCGACGTGCAGTTGTCGCGCCATTTGGGCCAGGCGTTCCGCATCCTCTAGGGGCCAGCGCTGGCTGAGGGCCCAATAGGTGACCGCTCGATACATCGCTCCGGTATCCAAGAACTCGAATCCAAGGCGGCGTGCTAGGGCTCGAGCTGCACTGCTTTTGCCGGCTCCGGCCGGCCCGTCGATCGTTACGATCATGCGTTACCTTTCCGCAAAACGAGCCTCGAAGGGCAGCCATTGATACGGCGCCAGTTGTATTGCCACGGCCCCGTCTTGAACCGGAAGGTGGCCCACGGAACGCCCCACCAAATCCAGTTCCGTTGCTGAGGCCAGCGGGCGGAAGGCCTCGAAACGTATGGCGGTTGCCTTGCCGGCGGTTTCCAGGAGGGCCACGCGGAAACCGACCGCTTGCTGGTCTTCTAACAGTGCCTGCCAGGACGTGGCCACCACGTTCCGCACGCCAATACGGAACAACCACCCAGTCAGCAGCTCATCTGCCAGGGGGATTTCCACGGGGCGGAGCGGTTCCCCGAGTGCTACTTCTCGCAGGAATTCCCAGGCTTCGGCTATCGGATGCGCAACGTCCACGGCAATACCCAACTGGAAACGTCGCTGGGTCTCGCCTCGCACCACTAACAACGTATCCAAAAAGCGGCCTTCCGACAGGCGATGAAAGGGTAAGCCGGCTGTCAGGACAGCGACTCGAGCGTGACCGTTGTCGATTTCAATAAAAAGCGGCGATTCCGTTCTTCCGGGTTCGGTGCGGTGTTTGGTCTCGTGCAAACTGCGCGATACTAAAGCTGTATCGTCACCCCAGGCGAAGCGGCATGCATAATAGGACCGCCACGGATCACTCCGCGGCTCACGCAGCACCTGCAACTCGATATCCAATCGCAGTATTGGCTCGCCGCGTCGGGCAGTCCACACCTGCCGGAAATGCGCCACCGGTTGGTCGCTTGCATCGCGCAAGGATCCTCGCGTTTCGATGGCTCCCGTGGTTGGATTGCTCTCGAGAATCCGCAGTTGCTCGGCCACCATCCTCGTATAGCGTTGTTCGGCAGGGGCAACCGGTGCGCCCGGCTCACCCAACCGAAGGGCTAGTTGCTGCGATAGCAGGTTCGGCCGTGCCGTAAAGCTGCGTAAGCTGAGAAGGCCTCCTGTTTCCGGATGAATGTAGGCTTCGAACCTTTCGGTCCGCAGGCGGTTCTGCTCAGCAACGGGCCGCTCCTTGCGAACGAACCAACCTCGAGGTGCCGCCGGTCGGTGCGGCACCTGAGCAAAGCCCCATCCAGGCACTGTGACGAGTTCATGTCGGGGGAGGGTTGCGCCGGATGCCCCGCTCGAAACCGAATGGCGAACGGCCTGTCGGCAAGATGCTGCATACGGATTAACCAGCAGAGGGCGCGGGGCGTGTTTTTCGGCAGGGCTGGACAAAGCCAAAAGCAATTGCTCCAGCGCCTTTTGATGAGTGGCACGCCACAAGGAGCTATCCGTTGGCTGTTCGTTACTGCCGGTGTCTGGCCAGGCGATGGTACCTGGGCGGCCGAGCAAGGCGGCCCAACAGGCGAAGGCTTCCGCAGCCCGGCGTAGCGCTAAATTTTGCCAATGGGTGGCCACGCGGGAGATGGGATTGCTGGTGCCGCGGATCACGGCAGGACGAAGATAGTCGGTCTGGTATTGTGCGGCTTCGAATCGATCCAAGCGGCCGGGTAAGTACGTATCGCGGAAGTATTCGTCATACCGGCAAAACTTGCCCAATGCGGGCGTATGTCGGCTGATGCGTCGCAATTCACCGTACCACAAACACGTGCGGCTGGGCCAATGGGCAAAACATAAGGTGGCTACATGGTCCATATCCATGATTTCACCCAGTTTGAGTGCCAAATCCAGAAATTCGCCCGGTTCCGAAGCGTCGATTACCGAGCGGGCGTAGGCATCGATAGCCGAACCGTCAGCGCCTTCCCATCGCGTTTTGGCTTGGCTACCTTGCGGAACGCGGTTCCCATCAAATGTCGTATGCAGCGCTGCAACAAAGCCACAGCGGGTGAGCATTTGAGGTACCAGTGGGCTAAGCCCCGAGCTCCAGCGGCCAAAAACGATAGGCCGAGAATCGAATATTTGTTGGTAAAGATTCAATGCCGAACGCAATTCTTTGGCGATGGCTTCTATGTCTTCCAGTGGCCATCGGCCCTCGTCCAAGCACCCGCCTACCAGGCATGCTTGTCCGGAACGAAGCGCGCTACGCACCGTGTGCAACACCTCAGGTTGTTCAGCCAATTGGGCAACAAGGGCAGCACGCATCAGAAGATTGACTCGGTGACCGGTGTTCAATTCCTGCGCTAAATCGTCACCCAGCGTAGTGGGGGCCGTGAGAGTAACATCGAGTAAGTAAACGTCTACTGAATAATAATGGTCGCGCTCTTCGCTAAGCTGGTTGTAACAGAGGGATAGTTTTTCGCGCGCGCGGACCTCGTCTTGCTGCACCGCTGCCTGAGCGGCTTCGAGCAGTTGGCGTTGGAATTGCGGTTCGTCCAAATTGCTGGCGTACCGCATACGCCGCGTTAATAGTTGTACCTGCAAATAGCAATAACCAAGTGCTAGAAAATCTCGAACTAACTCTTCACACAGGTCCGGCACCGAACCTACGTGTTGGCCATAAAGTTCTACGGCTTGTTCGAGCATCTCTGGGCGCGTCGCGGCTCGGATCAACAAAGCCCCCTCGGCGGCAGCCCGCGACAAAAAACCTGAGGGCAAAGCCGTAACGGACACCTCCGGTACGGCCAACACAGCTCCGGATAGCTCCGTCGGAGGACAGTCGGCGCGGTACCACCGCGGCGCCTGAGACGCCGCCGCTATCAAAGCCGGATGCCAGATCGCCGTCCACGCCGCCAGGAGATTATCCGCTTCCGCACCGCGATAATAGACCGGAAAGTCTTCTAGGCTGTGACACGGCAAAAGGACGGCTAGGTCCCGTATGGCCATGAGGCAACCATCTCCTTTATGTCAGCGGGCGACTGCGCGTCGCACGCAAGATACTCCCCGGCAAATCCCATTGGCTTGCCCAAAGCTGGCTCCGGGGGTGATTCTGCTGTATACACTCTTGGAGTCCATATCTGTCTTTTGGTTGACAACACTCCCTTCTTCTCACTAGATTAACAAAAAGGGATTGCTTCGTGGGACGGCTGCTAAGCGCAAGCGGTGCGGCGAACCGGATGGAAGCGGCTGGTTACGGTTTGCCAGCTTCGTAGCTTTTCTGGCTCGACGTAACAGTTAGGAACGATACTCATGGCTAAAGTAATCGGTGTCTGGGGAATTGACGTTGGACAATGTGCATTAAAAGCGCTACGTTGTCGCAAGGAGGGTGACCGGATTGTAGCCGACGCGTTCGATTATATCGAGTATCCCAAGATTCTGAGTCAACCGGACGAAGACGATCCAAAGCAATTGGTACAGGAGGCATTGGAACAATTCTTGTCGCGTAATGAAATCAAGGGGTATCGTCTTGCGATCTCGGTACCGGGTCAGGCCGGTTTGTCTCGGTTTTTCAAGCCGCCGCCAGTAGATGTCAAGAAGATTCCCGATATCGTCAAGTATGAAGCCCGTCAGGTTATTCCTTTTCCATTAGACGAAGTGATTTGGGATTATCAGCTTTTGGGCGGGCAGGAAGTCGAAGGTATTACGATCGATGCCGAAGTGGGCCTGTTCGCCATGAAGCGCGACCAGGTCTATCGTGCATTGGAGCCTTTTCAGAGGTTGGGTGTCGAACTGGACATCGTTCAGTTGGCACCTTTGAGTTTGTTTAATTTTGTGACACACGAGCTATTAGCCGAGCGGACCGCCGTTTATGATCCGGACAATCCTCCGCCGTCGGTTATTGTATTATCTGTTGGAACAGACACGACGGATCTGGTGGTGACCAATGGCTTTCGCGTATGGCAGCGCAGTATCGCAATTGGTGGTAATCATTTTACAAAGCAACTGACCAAAGAACTCAAATTGACGTTCGCGCAGGCCGAGCACCTGAAGCGAAACGCACGGCAAGCAGAAGACCCGAAACGCATTTTTCAAGCGATGCGTCCGGTGTTCAACGATTTAGTGCGCGAGGTGCAACGGTCGGTTAACTACTTTCAAAATATTGACCGCAAGGCACGCCTGGAAGGCGTGGTCTTGCTGGGCAATACCGTTAAACTGCCCGGTTTGCAGCCATTTTTGGCTAAAAACCTGGGCTACGATGTCATCCCTGTGGATCACTTCCGTAAGCTGGATGAGACAGCAATTGTCGGTGTTCCGGCTTTCAAGGAAAACCTCCTGGCATTTGCTGTCAGTTACGGTCTATGCCTGCAAGGTTTAGATGCTGCCAAATTAAAGACCAATCTCATCCCGCGAGAGCTGCTCATCGAGCGCATGGTGCGGGCGAAAAAACCGTGGGCTGTGGCCTCCGTGGCTGCCGTGTTACTTGCTTGCACGGTGAACTTCTTGTTTCATTATAGCGCATGGTATCGTGTCCATCCGGAATATCGTTCTCAGTCGGTGTCCTGGCGCGATGTGGAAAGTGCCGCGCAGAACGTCAAACGCACTAGTGATTCGTATTTGAGTACCGATCGAGAATTGGTCAGCCGGAAAAAATTATTGGATCGACTCGGTGACGAGGTGGTCGGGAATGCGGATCGCCGCATCCTTTGGCTAGAACTGATTACGGCTTTCAATCAAGGGCTTCCGCGTACCGAGGGAGTGGAACCGGGTGCGGTGCCCGACCCCAAAGCGATTCCGTTTTCGAAACGCAAAGAATTGCATATCGATGGACTTGAGTCGGTGTATGTCACGGATTTGTCGCAGTGGTTCAACGACGCGATCCGCAAGCGATATGAAGAAGGACTACGGGTCATAAAAGGGTCTGCCGCTAGCAGCAGTGAGCCAGTTCCCCCGAGTGCTCAGCCTGCGACCAGCGGTCCGACCGGCGAGGGGTGGGTTCTGACTTTCAGCGGCTACCATTTTTATAACGAAGACGTAAAAGAAGCTGGACCGGCTCACCTCTATAACACGATCATCAAATTCCTAGAAGAAGGTACTGTGGTTTTGCCTAACCCGAAGTCAGGGGGACAACCAACACGCTTTCACGTCAAGGAACTGGGAATTGGTTACCCGGTGCTTGTTCAAGAATGGCCCATTCGCAAGGATTACCGGATTCCCAATCCGAACTATTCGGGACCGCAAGCCGGTGCTGCAGGGAGTTTAGCGGGATCTGGATTCGAGCCGGGGAGTGTTGGGCCGGGCGGGTTTCCTATGCCCCCGGGCTTCGAGGACGCCGGGGGAGTCGAACCTGCGGGATTGGGGGGCGGTTTCCCGACGCCTCCCGGGATTCCGGGAAGCGGTTTCGCCACGGGCGGATATGGTACGTCGGGAGCGGGTGCGGATGCCAACCCAAAGGATGCGAATGGGGAGCCGATGTATTTCACGGCTCCTCGGTACGATTTTCGCATTCAGTTTTGCTGGCAGCCGATCCCCTTGACCAAACGGTTGCAGCAGCAGGAAGAAGCAGCGCAGCTTCAGCCATCGACGCCGGAGAATACCCAAGCAGCTAAGACCGAACCGGAGCAACAGGCACTGGGCATGGTTCCCGGTACGAATGCCCCTTAGGAACGTCGCAACTGGTGCGGGCGGCTTTTGGCGTGAAGGACGTCGGTAGCGGCGAGCAGCAAAGCGGCAACGTGCGGATACGCTCGAAGGAGCAATGCCGATATGGCACAGGCAAATAAGAATGTGACCGTGTGGTTGCAAAAGAACTATTTTTGGGTGCTAATCGCTGTTTTAGCCGTAGCCTCATTGAGCGGGTGGCTGGTAAGTATGTGGCGCTTGGCAAAAGACACCCAGCAGCGCTTACAGGCCATAAAATCCACGGAGGACTCAATTCGTACCGTTGCCAACGTACCAAATCATCCGAACCGGCATACCGAAAGGCACATGCAGGAAGTAATCACACGGCTTTCTGAAGACGTGTATGAAGCATGGCAGCAGCAATACGATCGTCAGCGAGCTCTTTTGACCTGGCCACCGATTTTAGGGCAAGAGTTTATTTCGATCGTCTCACGGCTGCAGCCCATCGAAGCTAAAGTGAAGTTTGGACCCGATCAAAAAGAAGAGCTCGATGTGACATTGCGGCAGCGGTATCGAGATTTTATCGATCGAGAACTCCCGAAATTGGCAGACATTATCGTGGCCCATTGGAGCGGCGCGTCACCGACGGCCAACCCACGAACAGCCCCGACGAAACCGCCCGTCGTACTATGGGCACCTTCGGATCAAGCTGCACTGCAAAGATCCAATTTCGATTGGGGTGGCCGCTTTCCCACTACCCTTGAAGTCCTCTACGCCCAAGAGGATTACTGGGTGGTGCGTTCAATTATGGAGATCATCAAGGCAACCAACGGTGACGTGGAGCACCGGTACCAGGCGGCGGTAAAAACGATTGAGTTTATTGACATTGGGCGTAGAGCTGTTTTTCCGACAAGCGCCGGTGGTGGTACGGGAGGATTCGTCGGTGCCGGCGCACCGGCAGGTGGTGACCACGTCGACGCGGCCGGAGGAATCGTAGGCAGTTTTCCGATGTCGGGTATGCCCGGTGTCATGAGTGGTGCTGGAGGTGGGATGGCTGCGGTCGGCGGTAATGAAATAGCACGAGGAGATACGTTAGGACCTGCCACTACTGGACCGCTTTCTGACCCCGGTGACTATCGGTATGTCGACTTAAGGTTTGAACCATTAACGGCTCAGCGCATTCGGTCAGCGTTTGACTCGACCAACCCCGATGATGCCTTCCTGATGGTGGCCAAACGAATGCCGGTTCGCATACGACTGAAAGTCGACCAGCGAAAACTACCGAAGTTATTAGCCGAATGTGGCAATGCGCGGATGCAACTGGAAGTCAAGCAAGTTCGGATCAATCAAGCTCCGCGGCGCGGAGCAGCCGTTGGAACCGGTGGTAGCTTCGGTTCCGGAGCCATAGGAAGTGCTCCACCGCCACCGGGTGAGCCGACTGGATTAGCCGGTGGAGGAGGAGTCGATGCCGGAGTAAGCATTCCGGGTTTCGGTGGGGAAATGGCGTATGGTGGGGCTGAAAATGAACCGGATGCAGCGGGCGGGCTGTTACCGACGGGCTTCGGTGCTAGTAGCCCCCCCGCCGGCAGCGGGTCGCAATTAGCTGGGCCGGCGATGGCAGGCCGAACAGTCACGGATGAAGGCCCGTTTGACGTCGTCGTAGAGCTTTTTGGCGTCGTGTATATTTACAATCCTGTGGATCGGGAGAAGTTGGGAGTCAAGTTAGAGGAGGCAGGTGAGTCAGCGCCGGCGGAAGGCACTCCCGGTGAGTCTGAGACGGTGACTCCCGGGACTGCAGCGGGCTAACATGAAAGTCCGGTGAAGGTTTGCCTAACTGGTCTTGCCGGGGTGCCGGGGGGCAGGAACGATTCCAACTACTGACATATAGGAAACGCAAGCTATGAAGTTGAGTTTTTCCGGCGACGCGTTGCAACAGGCGTTTTTGCGTCATGTCGAAAAAATTGCGTTTGGCTTTTGCGTCCTGTTGTTCGTGACGTTGGTCATTTTTGGCCTTCGCGTTCGCGGGGTACAAAAATCACCACCCGAACTGAAGGAATATGCGAGCCGTACGCAACGCGCTGTCGAAGACACGGATCCGTGGGATCAAATAAAAGAACTACCCGATCGCGTAACATTGACTCGCTATTCGGAAGCGGTCAAAGAAGGTAATGTGCCTACCGAAGGCGGCCTGTATGCCTACACTCAGCCACTTAACCCATTTGTTCCGCGTCCGATAGTCAAGCGTAAGGATCCTACTCTCTATCCGCCGGTAAAACTGATAGTGCGTGGGATTCAGGCTTCTATCGCCTATCGTAACCCACAGGAATTACCTGATCGGTTAGGGGAATTGAAAACCGTGATGACCCAACCGCAAGCCACGCGCCCCAAGTCTCGAGACGATCGTCGATCGCGACGTGGTTTTATGGGCAGTATGCCGCCTGGATATGAAGACGGCGCGTTTCCCGGCGCGGGAGGAGATGAGAGCGACGCTGAAGGTGGAATGCCATTTTTCGGCGAAGGACCACCGCCTCCGGGTGTAGGAGGTGCCACGTCGGGTAGCAGGACTCCGGGAGCCCCAAAAATCTTTCGAAACCCGGTCGGTTGGCGCCCCACCGGGTTGGTTGGTGCTATGGGAGGTGCTTACAGCGGAATGATGTCGGGCATGCCCGGTGTAGCCCAGCCTCCCGGTGTACCGGGAACTTCCACCAGTCCACAAACTTCACCCATCCATATCAAACCGAGCCGAATCATGGTGGTCTTGGCACTCGTGGAATATGAAAAACAGTGGGATGAGTATAAGCGTACTTTCGAAAACGCCGCGGGTTATCTGCCCGCTCGAGACCAACCGAATTACGTGGCCATTGCAGTGGAGCGAGCCGAAGTTCCTGACGATCCGCAGGCTCCGTTGGTTTGGCAAAAGATTGGTAGCACGAACGAGGCCCTCAAGGAAGTTCCCAATTGGGCTGGAATCTATGACGAAGTTGCTCATCCGCTGTACGTGTTGGGTGCCACCACTCTGCCCATCCCTCCGATCGTCATGAGAGAAATCGACGATTTGGTGGTGCATCCGGACATACCGCGTAAAACGCAGCAGTTGCCCTCGAATCAGTCCACACAGCCCGCCGGTAGCCAACCGTCCCAACCCAGTGCGCCTGATAGCGACGTGCCCAGTGATATACCCTCATTTGGTCCAGGTGGCGCGCGTGGGATCCCAGGATATCCAACGCCTCCGGGTATACCCGGGGTATCGGCGCCACCGGGATATCCTGCCAGCGGCGTACCTGGGGCAGGAGGAGTTGCTGGTGGTATGAGCGGTTTGGCTCCGCCAAGCGTTCCGGGAGGTGTCGGCTTTCCCAGCGCTCCGCCGGGTATTGGATTCGCCGGTAGTGCTGGCGGGGAACCCGATGCGGCGGGTGGCGAAATGTACGGAATGCCTGGTGGGATGACCGGAATGTATCCCGGAATGGGTTACGCGGCGAACCAGACCCTTACCAAGTATAAGTTGGTGCGATTCTTCGACCTAACGGCTGAACCGGGCAAGACGTATCGGTATCGTGTGCAATTGTTGCTAGAAGATCCAAATCACCCGAGGGATCCTCGTATGGATTTACCTCCCAGGACGTTAGACGACGCGGTCGCTGCTCGAGTGGGCGAATTGCGTAACAAAGAACCGAAGGACGTCCCGCGCCAACATTTTTACCGGCGGACAGAATGGAGCGAACCCAGTGAGCCAGTGTCCCTAGAAAGTCCTGCTCGTTTCTATGTGGGACCGGCCATCCGAGCCAACTACGCTCGCTCCAAGAGTGGAGCACTTTTAGCGCGCGATCCAGTCCAAATCAGCTCAGCGGCCGTGCTGTGGGACCCGAATTGGGGTGTTGATGTATCCGCCAAGCTGGACGTCATGCCTGGTGGAGCGTTGAATGTCCAGTCGGATCTTGAAGTAGTTCATCCGATAACTTTGGAGTTCAAGAAACTCGAAAAGTACGATTTGCGCACGAATTGCACCTTGGTCGATCTGCGTGGTGGCGAAAGGGTAGGAGGTGATAGTTTAAACCCGCTGCTTTCTCCCACGGAAGCTGTGTTTGTCGACGCGCAGGGAAAGGTGGTTGTGCGTAACGAGGTTGATGATTTGGATCTCTATAGACGATTTGCGTTCGAAGAAGAAATTCAAGAAAGTGGTATGTCTATTCCCGGGATGGGCGAAATGCCGCCGGCTGGGATGGAACCGGGAGGCATGGCTCCCGGGGGCTTTCCGCCAAGTGGCCCTCCGGACGCAGGAGGACGCTCCGGAACTCGTGGTCGAGCACGGGGGCGGTCACAAGATCGTGGATCGTAAGCCTCGACGCACGTTGTCTACCGGATAGGATTTGTTGCTACTTAGTTTTACTTTAGCCGCAACGATCCGGCGGTGTTGCGCGTCGGCGCATAGCGCGTAGTATGATTTTACGCAAAGACGCAAAGGTGTAAGGACTCGACCGGTGTGTGGTTGTTGATGTCGACAAACGTCAGAAACGCAAAGATGCATAGACGCAGGTCGGCAATGGACGCTGGTTGTTATCTTCGCTACGCCATTGCACCTCAGCGCGTTTGCGGTGAATTACTCTTGGTGTTTGAAAGCACGCCTTGATCAGGAATCATCTACTAGTCACGTATTTCGTTACATCGGGTGGAGCGAAAAACGCCGGACCTGCGCTAGGCCCACCAAACTAACACGACGCATGCACGGGCGATAGCGTAATGGCGTCTTTTGGAAAATCGCCTTGACAGTGTGCCGGGCCGGACGTTATGAGGCGTGCGTACGACAAGATTCGCGCGGGTGGGAGTGTTCACCGCGGTCGAATAGACAGGTCGGTACGCTAAGAACATCCGGCAATCCGGTGCGATCGAGCGTAACTGATCTTGACATGGTGGTCGTTAACCGGTATTGACGGTCCCCGCACGTAGTCGTCGGTGGAATCTGGTGGACCCAAGCGCGAGCAGGGATGCACCTGGACGCACGCTGCCTGATCGGAACAAGGGGATGCGACTCATAAACGGGAGCCAAGGATCCGCATCAGCACTGGAATCGCCGCGATGATTGAAGCCGCGGACTCGTCGAATAAGGAGATTCGCGTTGAACGGTAGGACACTTTGGAGTGGAGTGCTAAGTGGAGGCAAGCGGGCGTGTCTGGCCGGATGGGTCGTTCTAGCGAGTGGATGGTGGTGGATGGGGAGGCCTGCGCCACTTTCTGCCCAAAGTGCGCCGCAGCCTACTGCCGGTGCGGTTTCCTCACAGCAGTTACTCTATCAAGCACGGCTCGCTATGCAGGCGGAACGATTTGACGAGGCGGAGGCGCTTATTGATCAAGCGGAGCGGGCTGCCGGAGCGGGTCAGGTGGCAGGTGGCGCGACAGGAGATACGCCGGAAAAGGCCCGTCAGACTCTCGCGCAGCTCAGGCAAGGGGGCTTGCCAGCACGTTCAACACCTTCTTCGGATGCGGCGACAGCGGTGGCGCCAGCTTTGTTGTTGGCCCGACGAGCACTAGCCCGAGGGGATTTAGCCGAAGCGTTGCGGCAAGTTCAGGCGGCGCGGCAACAAGCATTGCCACCCGGCGCTCCACCGGATTCGCCGGAACTGGTCGAGCAGTTGATCCGCCAACAACAGCGTTTTGCCGCCGGGCCCGCGGGGAATGAAGATCCGGCTGGGTTTCAGCGTGCGTATGCTGAGTTTCTGTTAAGTCAGGCCGACCAGTTGATTCTGTACAACGATTTGGACACAGCGGCCTATGTGGCACAGCAAGCCAAGAATTTGCCGGTTACGTATCGGGCATACGAGCGAAGTCCGGATGCGGTTCTCCAATCGATCGCACAACGGCGCGCAGCACCCAATAGTAACCTACCGCGTCGTCTACCGCTGCCAGAGGGGGCTTCGGCTAGCCAAGACAAACAACAAGCTCGGCAGCTCCTGGCGCAAGCACAATTGGAAATGGATCGCGGCAACCTGGACGTGGCTCAACGACTGGCCGAACAAGCCAGGTCCTTTAACGTCACGTGGGATCCGGCCGAGCTCCAACCCTGGCAGGTATTACTGGAAATTGGCAACCGTCAACGCCGCCGTGGCAATCCCGTGCTGCCTGCTGGCGGTCCGGTGTCGGATGCGGCGGTGCCCAGCCGATACGCCGTCCAACCGGGACTCTATGTTCCGGAGCAAGATGCATCGCGCGTCGAACCAGCGGCCGCCCAGCAGGATTCCCCTGGGGCATCCGCGGCTCCGGCGGTTGCAACGTCTCAGGGTATGCGCCTGTACCAACAAGGACTGGAGGCTTTGGAAAAGCAGCAGTTCGCCGCTGCGCTGGAGCTGTTTCGGCAAGCTTGGCGTTATCAGGGCGAGTTGGATGCGCAGACACGGCAGCAACTGCGCGACAAACTCACCTTGTTACAAGCCGTTGTCGCACCTCCTCCTGCACAACCGTCCTCGCCGCTAGAAGAAGTGGCTACTCGACAACAAATTGCGCAACAGCAGCTTTTCCGTGAGATTAACAATGAGCAGCGAGCTGCTGAACAGCAGCGGAGCTCCGACCCGAAAGGAGCGCTGAATCGCATGCAAACCCTGCGCACTCGCGTAGCCAACGCGGAAATTGATCCGGCTGTAAAAAAACAATTTCTCACTTTTGTCGATCGCCAGATTCAGGAGTTAGAAGCTTATATCGAGCAGAATCGTGTGGCCATCGAACAGGACGAACGCAATCGCCGGATCGAGGCCGACCGGCTGCGCGATCAACAAGAATTGATAATGGTCCAGGACAAGTTGGCCGAGCTGGTCGAACAGTTCAATACACTCATGGACCAGCAGCGCTACAGCGAGGCGGAGGTGATTGCCCGCCAAGCGCGGCAAATTGCCCCCGACGAACCGGTGGTAGCCAACATGATCTGGAAGAGCCGGTTTGCCCATCGAGTCTTAGCGGATGCTCAGAATCGGGACGCCAAGGAAAACGGCTTCGTCGCTGCCCTCCAATCGGTTGATGAATCTGCCGCACCGTTCGACGATCGATCTCCCTTGGTGTTTGGCGATCCAAAGCGGTGGGACGAGTTAACACGACGCCGCCTGCGAATGATGGAACGTACAAACCGCCGATTGACTCCGGACGAACAAGAAATTCAAAAGGCCCTTTCCACGCGTATCTCGGTCAACTTAAAGAATGTGCCCCTCAGTGATGCGCTCAAAACACTTTGTGATATTGCTAATATCCCCGTATTCTTGGATCCTCAGGGGCTGGCTGTAGAAGGCATCACGACCGATCAACCCGTTACCTTGGAAATACCAAAAGAGATACCGCTTCGTAGTGCGCTTAATCTCATTCTCCAACCATTGCGACTTAATTACGTAATCGAAGATGACGTGCTAAAAATCACTAGCCAAGGAGCGCGTAATGCCAAAGTGTATGCCGAAACCTATAACGTCGCGGATTTGGTGATACCTATTCCTAATTTTGTTCCCGGGCATTCCCTGGGATTGCCTGAGGCCATACGCGAAGCCCATCTACACTTAGGGCAGCTTGGTGGCGCTGGTAGCCCCGTACCGCTGGCCCTGTCGCCAGAAGCGCTAAGTAGCGCTCCGGGTAGTGGCTCCGTTTTGGCGCAGACCCAGGCCTTTGGGCGGTTATCACAAAAAGGTAGCCGCGCCCGGCCTCACCGTTATGCAGGTGATTTCCGGGGAGTCATGGGAGGAGTTACCGAAGATGATTTCCAGCCGTTAATTGATCTAATCACCACGACCATTGCGCCAGATTCATGGGACGTCAATGGCGGCAATGGTGCCATCCAGCCGTTTGTCGCCAATCTCAGCTTGGTGGTCAGCCAGACGCAGGACGTCCACGAACAGATCGCAGATCTTCTGGATCAACTTCGTCGATTGCAGGATTTGCAGGTGACTATTGAAGTGCGGTTTATCACACTTCGTGACAACTTCTTCGAAAGGATTGGCATCGACTTCGACTTTAATATCGATGACAACTCTGGATTGAGCACACGTACGCCGTTAATCCCGGACGATACCGGCCCGAGCATTGCCATCGGTTTAAACCCGATCGGTGATCCGACGCAGGATTTGGATTTGCAATTCCGTCAGGACAGCTTTGCCTCGGCTGTACCGCAATTCGGTGGCTTCGACGCGGCAACCGCAGCAAACTTTGGATTCGCGATTCTCAGCGACATCGAGGTCTTCTTCTTGCTCCAAGCCGCCCAAGGGGATCGGCGAAGTAACGTGCTGCAAGCGCCGAAGGTTACCATGTTCAATGGTCAGATTGCTACTATCAACGATACGGCGAACAAGCCCTTCGTTACACAAATCATCCCGGTGGTTGCCGATTTTGCAGCTGCCCATATGCCGGTCATTACCGTGTTGGCCGAAGGCACTTCGCTTAGTGTTCAAGCGGTTGTTTCCCAAGACCGCCGATTTGTCCGACTGACGTTGGTGCCCGTCTTCAGCGAAGTAGGTGAAGTCTCCACCTTTACCTTTACTGGTGAAGAGACAACTGATACGGGAACCAATGTGCTCGACCCAACGGGTGCCCTTACCGGCGAGCGTAACAACGTGCGCGTCACCAGGCAGGCTGCGACCGTCCAACTTCCGACGTTCTTGACTACGAGTGTGAGCACTACCGTTAATGTGCCGGATGGTGGTACCGTCTTGTTAGGCGGTATCAAGCGATTGGCTGAGGGGCGTAATGAAAATGCCGTCCCCATGCTCGGCAAGATCCCGTATATCAATCGACTCTTTAAGAATGTCGGTATCGGTCGAGAAGCCCAAAGCTTGATGATGATGGTTACCCCAAGGATCATCATTCAAGAGGAAGAGGAGGCCAAACTAGGTCAAGTGGCCCCCTAATCGTAGCAAGCCGGATTAGAAGCGCCGCACGAAATCGTTGCGGCGCTTTTTGTGTTTGAGCTCGATCCGTGTTTCCACCGCGCAGGCTCAGCCAAAACCGCTCCGATAGCCCATGTCGGACGTGGCTACTCGGCTGTCCATTAGTCGCCACCTTAACAACGCGGCTTCGAATCCGCTCGCCGAAGAAAAAGCGCAACACGTTCTGTCTGTGGATGCACCACAGGGTTTGGGGCGACCCGTAAACGGGTGTCCAGCGAAAAGGACGCGTCACGTGGCACACCAGCGGGAAATTCTGCTCGATCGGCGCTGGCTTTTAGTGGCTGGGATATTGGGTGCGTCAGCAGTCGCGCTCGGTGCTTTTGGGGCACATATGTTACAAGGTTTTTTTCTCGCAGCGGCTCCGGAGGTCCGAGCCCAACGGATCGAAAACTGGCACACGGCCGTCCTGTATCACATGTACCACTCCTTGGCCTTGGCAGTCGCGGCGACACTGGCACGCTCGAGTCGGTGGGCACAAGCCGCCTGCCTATGCTTTTTTTTCGGCACGCTGTTCTTCTGCGGTTTCCTTTACGCCTACGCACTGACTGGGAGCCGGCTTATAGTTTATCCGGTTCCGTTTGGAGGTATCGCTTTCATAGCCGGTTGGCTAGCTCTTGCCGCTAGCGCACGCCGTTTCACCTTCGGGTGATCGAAAGCCAAAAATCCGTTCGACGTTCGTTCGCAGCACCTCACGTCCCAACTCTAAAGCCTGTTCTTCCGTCCAACGCCGTTCCATCACAAATCGCTCTGCCAGTATTTTGGCTAAGATCCGCTTGTACATGTTGAACTTCGGCAATGCGAACTCCAGCTTGTACATATCGCTGTAATAGCCGATCTGTTTGCTACGGGGAACTGCTTCCAGACGCACGGCTGCATCGTGCTCGATAAAGATAGGCGTATTGGAATACCACCAGTGGCCATGAGTAACTACGTTCGGGAAAATCCATGCGTAGCTGGCTAGTTCCTGGTTGGTCACGCTGGCTAGAACCGAGATCGGGAATACCACTTGTGGGAAGGCGTTGAACAGTTCGCGATATTGAATCAGTGACACGCGACTGTCGAATAGATCCTGACCTTGAAAAACTCCCCCTTCGTAGACGCGGCGGTTGACTCCGATCATCAAATCGAACGGCCAATGAAACTCGCGGCAGAACTCGGCCAGTGTCCAAAACACGAAATGCGAAACAGCACGCTTTTGTACATCCGCAGCTTCGACCCCGTAGCGCAGCACGTCCTTCCACGCTGATTCTGCCCGATTTTCGCTTATGCGTGTGGGGGAAAAATCCGGGGGCAACGAAATGGCACATGCACGCGCATTCTTCGCCGCGAAGTGCGTAAACAGTACCCCGATGGCGTCACGTAACGATGTAATGTCCGAGAGTGACCGTCCGGAGGCTGCTTCTAAACGGTGCTGCACATCGGCCTGTGCCAAATGAAACACCAAGTCGTCCGCGCGCAAACAGGGAATAAATCTCTTTGTATCGAACCCCTCGAGCGGATCATCAAAGGCGTTCGTCAAGAAGACAGCTTCCAGTTGACTCCGCTGCCATACGGTCTCGACCCAAGTCGGCGACTGCATCCGTTCACTTGCCAGTTGCCACAGTGCGTCGGCATCGTGCTCGCTAATCCGATCTGTCGAGTAGCCTAGCAGCTCGCGAGCTATTTCCACAAACCAACTGTATTGCACAGTGTTAGAAAGCTCCGGAAAGTGCTTCAACAGTCGGCGTACTTTTTCATAAGCTTCCAGATCGTCGCTTTCGATCATTTCACGCGGAAGGCCGGTTGAATGGACCAACTCCGTGTAATAGTGATATCCGAGGATATCGGCCAAATTGTGCGATGCGGGGTCTTGAGCCACAATGTGCGTGTGAGGATCGATCAGAGGGATTTTCTGTAATTCTTCGTAGATACGTTCGCGAAGTTGCGCTGACATGCCGGTTCCTTACCTAACTAGGTTTAAGCAAGCTGCCCGTTATTTGCTGATACTTTAAACCGTCAGCGGTAGTGGTGCGCTGCAGAAAGCTTCGAAGGCTTCAACGATCGCTTCACGTGAGCTGTGGTCCCATCCAAAAACTCCCTGTAATCGCGTCCGGCGAATCACACCCTTTTCCAATCGCTCAGCAAACAACTGCCACGAAACGGACACTCGGTCGTGCACTCGTGCTACTTTTACCGACACAAAGTCTCCGGGATAGACCGTCTCGATATACGTACCGTATTTTCCTCGAAGTACCAGTACCGGCAATGCTACGGATGGACCAAAGCGCGCCCGCGAGCCGTTAACATCGCGAAGTTCTCGATCGGCGTCCAGGTACTGAATCGTATCCCAAAGGCCATGTGTTCGAATCACCACGGAGGAATCGCTATCCAAAGAGTCAGTCTGCATCGATACGATTAGTTCCATTCCGTTCCAGCAGGATCCTATCTCCGAAACGGCGCGCCAATAGATCTGAGGCTTCAAGTGACGGTCAGGCATCAAAGGATAGTCCACCACCAGATCGTTGCCACGTATGTAGCACTCTTCGGGATCCATACTGCCCAGATACGGAACCCGAAGTTGCCACCAGCGGCCCTCTAACCAATGTCCCTTCGCACATACGTGCCAACCCTGCACCGGTCGGTCCAACTGCGCTTGGAAAATGAGCGGCGGCCAAGTGCCGGTTGCCCGATATTGTTCCAGGTGCCACATGAAACCCCGCTCTCCCCGCTCGACGGTGAATATTACCGGTAGTCCAGTTACAAAAAACCCCGCCGTCCGCGGCAGCGTAACGGCGGGGCCGGAACAGAGAAGAGGCCGTACTTATGCTCTATTATCCCACGCCACTCCCTAGACAAACAAATAAATCCTACCTCTTTTCGATATTACCACGAAAAACTACGCTGTCCAGCGCTCTACCAACCCAGACGGCAATCAGCCACCGGAAAACCCTCGGTTTTCCTTCCGAGAAAACATAAGTGTTATACCGCCTAACCGTAGGCAACTGGATTCCACTAATCGAGCGGAGAACGGCCGATGTTCTTCGTGGGAACCATGGGCGTGCCACGATACTAGGACAAATATAACCCCCGGTGTGGAA
The DNA here is from genome assembly GCA_964425225.1 of uncultured Pirellulaceae bacterium. Classification (GTDB taxonomy): domain Bacteria; phylum Planctomycetota; class Planctomycetia; order Pirellulales; family Pirellulaceae; genus BPJU01. Next base: position 58,299 of record CAYRMD010000012.1, read on the forward strand.
CAGGCGCCCACGGCAAGGTAACCAGCAGTACCGCTTTTAGCGATTGATTACCGACTTGCGTGGGCCAAGCCTGGCGGGGGTACCTAGAGGAAGCCTTTGGAAGAGGCAAACTGACGCGTAGAAATTCGGGTTTTAATACCGCGGACCACCAACGGTCGACGGTGACGGCATTCCGAACAACTTGACAGTGCCTGCCTGAGAAGCGACAAATGCTACCGTCGAACGAACTTCTGCCACGACTCCGGCAGGGGCTATTATAAAACGTGTCATGCAGAGCCGCATTGCCGCCAGCTTGACTGCCCTAGGTAACTATGCGGGTCTAGCCCAGCTTGGTCCGTGGCGTGGCGCCCGATGGATCACGTAGGGTTTTAATGCGTCGCAGTTCAAGGAATGAATTGATGCGAGATTTACGACAATTAGCGGAACGTGCCGAACAAGCGGCTCGGGCCGCCGGCCGAGTCCTCCGACGAATGCAGCATGCCGTGAAGGCTCGAGAAAAAGCCCCGAAAGACCTGGTGAGCGACGCAGATTGCGAAGCCCAGCGAGCAATCCGTCAGGTGCTAGAAACGTATTACCCGAAGCACGGGTTTTTAGGTGAGGAAGGTTCAGCTGGCTCATTGCCGACTTTGCCCCACGGTTACTATTGGGTAGTGGATCCGTTGGATGGCACCTCGAATTATGTCCATGGTGTTCCTTCGTACGCCGTGTCGATCGCGTTTTGGCATGAACGGGTTCCCTTGGTTGGAGTTGTGCTGGATCCGGTTTTAGACGAATGTTTCGTGGCGCGACGCGGGCAAGGAGCATGGCTCAACGGCCACCCGATTCGGCCGAGCGGGTGCCAAACATTGCGCGAAGCACTCGTGGCCGTCAGCTTGGCAGCTCAGGTCCCCCGCGGCTCGGTGGAAGTAGCACGTATGGTCGAAGCCATTCACGAAGCTCAAGCCGTTCGCCGCACCGGATCGGCGGCACTCAATATGTGCTATGTGGCGTGTGGACGGTTCGACGGATACTGGGCGACCAGTGTCAAGTTATGGGATGTGGCTGCCGGAATACTGCTGGTCGAAGAGGCTGGCGGGTGTATTACCGATTTATCGGGTGGGCAATTTCGAGCCGAGTCGCCCGAAGTGCTCGTCTCCGCTTCGCCATCGTTGCACGAAGCATTGCTACAGTTACTCCGGCGCGCCGAGGCGTCATGCCGAAACGACACAAACAGTTAATACGCATTCGTATTGACCTTAAACAAGTCTTAAAACAACGTGTGGCGTGACAAGCCGCGGCATAGGTTCATGCCTTTTAGGCGTCGGTGTGTGCGTCTTGGTTGTAAGTGGAATTTTCGTGTACAAGGCTGGCCATGGCGGCAGTTTGCCTGTTTTCCGCCGCAGGAAGGGGAAATGAGGTATCTATCTCAATGGTAGAGGAAATGGTTCGGTGATTGGCCGGGCCTGGCTTAGATTTGCCTATTTCGGTCCGAGCCAATGTAAGCCGGTGCGGGTGCTTCTTGGCAAAGGCGTTCCGACAAGTGAGGGCTGTGTAAAGCTATCCCTCTTCAGGAGCGATAGGACAAACCCGGCTGATAGATAGCTGCGTTACAGCCAGGTCCTACCCACAAACGAGACGCACACACAATCTGACGTGTGGTCCGGTTCTGAAATTTCGGACGGCTTTCCGAAATACTGCGAGCTACTGCGTTGGGCTATCAAAACTGAACTCGCCATCTTCTTAGGGAAAGTGAACCAGTGTCTAGGCCATGCGGTCTTAAAGGTTTATCTGAGACAAGGACGGGCGGCTCGGAAGGATCCTAGCGAATAGGCGGTAGCCAGCGGCCAGCTTACGGCGGACAGACGGGTGATGGCCGCAGGTTAAGACTTTCCTAACCGGCAATATCTTTCTAGACTGAAGGGTATGAGGTGATGTAATTGGGGCTTTTCTCGATAGGGCGTTCTCACCAGTGTCGTGGCTTCGGCGAACGGGATTTTGGCTGATAACTGCGTTGGCTCAAGCTGGGGCGTTTACTTGCCTCTTGGCTCAGGCTCCGGGTGTCCCTCCGTCGACGCCACTGGTCGAGCGAGTGATGCCCGACATTTATTATTTGAAGGATGCTTCGGGAAATCTGATTGCGGTTCCAGACCTTTCACTGGAGGATTATCAGCGCTGGCTCCAGCAACAGGCGCACGGACCGTTGCCACCGTACGCGTTGAATAGTGTAACGGTATTTGGCTGGGTGGAAGGCGACCGGTCGGAACTGGAAGTGCGGATAGAGTTGCGAGTTGACCGCAGTGTCGGGCAGGCCATGGCCGTACCGTTGCGCTTATTCCCTGCAACTCTGCTGGAGTATCGTTACGAGGGGTTGGGGCAGACTGTAGTGGCTTTTGATCGTACGGCTTCCAGTTATGTTTGGTATCTTCAAGCTTCACCCGGCACGCGCCACCAACTTTTGCTACGTTTAATGTCGCCGGTTACGAGCCAGACGCAGCGTCGGCGCTTGGAGCTAGCCTTACCTGATGCCCTGACGCACATAGAATTGCTGCTCGATCAGCCTCGAATTGAGTACGGTGTAACCAGCGACTCCTTTCTTACGAAGACGCCGCTTTCGGTTGGGCCGGGACACAGCAAAGTTGAAATGGATGGTTACGGGGGGACCGTGGCTCTGTGGTGGCGTGCGATGGCCGAAGGGCCCCAAGCCATTCAACCTTATTTGACTGCCGCCACTCAGGTAACCTTAGTTGTTCAAGATCCATTGCGGTACCGCCTTGACGTATTGTGTGACGTACGGGCGGAGCGCGGGCCGTGGGACGTATTCCACATCCAAATGCCAGTCGGCGGTCATCTCGTCGTCCAAGAAACGGTCGGTTACCAGTTGCAGTGGGTTGAGGGCGCCGATGGAGCATCCGGACCCTTGGTACGAGTCGTACGAACTTCACAGCAGGATCGGCCGGTCCTAGTGAGTATCGCAGCGGAAGTGCGACGTAGCAGTGCTACCTTGCCGTGGAATGCCGCGGCCTTTGGCATACCGGAGGCTTATTATCAGCGTGTCGAGCTTGCGGTGCGTGTCGAGGGAGATTGGGCGGTACGTGCTGCCGAGACCCGCCAGGTGCGTCGTGTTTCTAGTTTGTTGCCAGAGGAGCGCCAACAAGGAATTGTCGCCAAGTACGTGTTTTATCCGAGCCGAACGGCCCCGCCTTTGCTCAATTTGCTGGTACAGCCGCAGCAGTCCGTTTTGTCAATCGAACCGCATTACTTGGTGAGGTTCGTGGGTAATCGCGCGTGGTTGGATTTGTTTCTCCGTTGCCGGGTCCACGGCGCGCCGGCACGGGGCTTCGAGTTGTGGACCGGCACTTGGAACGTCCGGAGCCTGTTACCTCAAGACTGGATCGAACCTCAAGCAGCACCGCCCCCAGCGGATCCGAGTGTGCTCACCGTATTTCTTGCCGCGGACCGTTTGCCGGGGCAAGGACACTTCGATCTGCATTTGATGGCTGAAACGGCTATTGATTTGTCGCGGTCCGAGGCATTGGTGCTGGCGTTGCCGACTCCGCGAAGCAGCCCGCTTTATCAGGATCAGCTGTTGACGGTGCTACCTGGCGTGGTGGTAGTTCAGGGTGAGCCGGACATAGAGCTTATCCCGGTGCCCTCCCTAATGCCTCATTTGGTCAGCGTGTTGCCCTCGGCGGCTGATTGGCTATTGTCGCAATTTGCGGCTCTTCCTGAGGAAAATCGGTTTGTTTTCCAACGATTGGGCTTAGATGAGCCATTGCGGGTCGCTTTTATGGTGCGCCCGCGTCCACAAGCAGTGCGCGTCGAAGTAAATGCCACTGTTACTCCGGAACCGGATGCCCTGCGGGTCGTGCAGCAGTGGAAGCTGCTTGTCGCGCATCAACCACTAGATACCGTTACATTTACCGTAACGGGCAGATCGGAAAAGCCGACCGACATCCAGTTTTGGGTGGACGAGCAACCGGTGAATCGCGCCGCGGTGGTTCCGGAAAATGGAGCGGATCGGTGGCAAGTGCCGCTGCCTGCTCCCTGGCTTGGTTCCCATACGGTTCGCACCAGTTATCGCGTCCTGAACCGTGACGTCGCCTCCGAAGCCAGGCGGACTATTCCGCTTCTGGTGATGGATCCAAAAATACCGGTTATTGACGCCGTAAGTGAGATCTCAGTACCGGAGCAAGGAGCTAGTTTCCCGTATGCCTTGGAAATTAACACGGAACAGCCGATCGGCGATACCACCGGTGGCCAGCGAGTGTGGCGCGTTTCGAGGCTACTTTCGGAATTGGTGTTGCATCGCTATGCGGCAGGTGCGTGGAAAAGATCGATCCACGTGGACCGCGCTTGGATTCAGACGGTGTTCACCGGCCAGTACCGGCTCGACCGATGTGCGTTTCGAATACGCGGGCTGCACGGACCGGTTCACGTAAGCTTGCCGGAACAATTGCCCCTGCGGCGCGACGATGTGACCGTGGCTCTCAACGGAAAGCTATGGTCGCGTTGGGCATGGAGTTCCCAGCGCACGATTCGCATCGATTGCGATGTTCCGACACCGGATGCGGTTTTGGAAATCTGGTACCTCATCGACTATTCGCCCGACGTTTGGGATATTTTTCGACTGCAATTGCCAACCATTGAGGACGCCAGCGCAATTTATACGGTGCGGTGGGAGCTAGCCGTACCAGGGCGGTACCACTTGATGCTTGATCCTCCAGGACTCATTGCCGAGTACAGTTGGCAGTGGCAAGGTGCGTGGTTCGCACGACATAGTTCGTTAACCACCCGTCAGTTAGAGGATTGGGTAGGAGCAGTTCACGGTCCAGCCTTACCTGCTGGCATGAACCGGTATGTGTTTGCCTCGCTCGGCGTGCCCGGGCCGGTACGAGTTATGGTGGCCGGACGCGCCACATTGATAGTGACCACCTCATTGATCGTGCTGCTAATAGGTTGGTTGTATCAACGATGGGTATTGCTTCGGCGCTGGATCTTTGTAGTAGTGGGCGTGGCGGTCATCGTGGTAGCCTTGGGACGTGTGGACTTGGGAGTGCTGGCGGGACAGGCGGCTTTGGTTGGCTTTGTAGCGCTACTGATCATACGAATGGTACAAGCGAGCTTCGTGCGGACTCGGCCACCGGTGCGTAGTGGGCGAGTGTCAAGCATCGTGACTCTGGAACCCGCAGTTCCCGCTACTGCCGCCACCGTCTCGCTGACAGCAATGTCCCCCGATTCGCCATCTGGAGCGTTGCACCCATGAGACAATTGGCCGCGCGAAGTCTACCGCTATTTCTAGTAGCCGGCGTTGGACTCCTCTGTGCATGTTGGCGCGTGTCAGCACAGAGCAACCCGTCGAACGTCCCGGCTGAGCCGTCCACGGTCGAACAAAACGCGACCCTCCGGTATCGACGCGCGTACGTGCCCGCCGACTCAGCCAGTTCGCTTGCGCGCGGCTATGTGCCGGTCAAACGCAGTGAACTCGAAAACGTACTCCGGATCGTCGAAGGCCGTTATCCATCACTTCCCAATGCAGTACTCGTTCGCGCCGAATATTGGGCCATTTTCGAGCAAGGACAATTGCATCGCGGTTGGGCCCGCTTCGACGTTGATCGGTTACCCGAATCGTTAGCATTAGAAACGGCCCCTGCACTGGTAATCTGGCCGTGGGGACTGATCAGTCAGGAGGGGTTCTGGTTGGACAGCAAAGAGTCGGCGCGGTTGGTGGCCAACAAGGAAGGCAAGACTGTACTGCTTGTTCCGCGAACGGGAACGGTTCTACTTCGGTGGAATTGGGCTCCCGGTGGAGCCGCGTCGATAGCGGAAAGTTTATCATTACCCGAAGCGGCTAGTTGCCGTTTGACACTTCTTGTTCGTCCGGATGACTTGTCACGCGTTGTCCCAACGGCAACTGTCAGTCCCGCTCGGCCTTCTTTGCCTGAGTGGATGCCCGAGGAAGACCGAAGGGCGTACCAGCAAGCGCTTGATTCGGGATACCAAATGGTTGGCTATCAGTGGAGTGGAGCTTCTCCCATCCAGATACTGCGACCGTCGTATGAGTTGCGTTTACCCGGTTTGGCATGGTTACGACTTGTCCGCCATGTGCAACTCTCACCAGCCTCCACCCAAGTACAGGAGGATCTTTTCCTAGAAGGTCTGTCGCCCGGTTTGGATCACCTTGAAATGTTGGCGCCGCCTGAGTTGAGGTTGGTTCAAGGGCGTGTAGGCGATGGGACGATCTCGTGGGAGGTTCACCCTTCGGAAGATCGTTGCCAGCGCTACCGTATATGGCTTCCGGCCGGCAAGAACAGTGGTCCGCTTCAGATCCGGTTGATTTGGCACACGGAAACGGTTTATGGACAGCCCTGGACGCTCCCCGTTTGGCGGTTGCCTGCGGTGCAATGGATCGAGGGATCGCTGCAGGTGACTATTTCCGACGCGCTTCTGGCGAGCTTGTTGGAACCCAGGTCCTGCGCATTGGTGGCACGAGGTGAGTCGGCTGATGGCGAACAGTGGGAATTTCGAATGTACGGTCCGGAGGCGACATGTCAGGTGGCGCTCCAGGCGAGAAGTCCCCAGCTTCAAGTCCGCGCGGCCGTGCGTCTGCAGCTAGAAAAGGATGCGGCTTATGGTACAGTTGTCGCTGACTTTCGTGCGCTTTGGGGGGAAACGGACCAACTTCGTGTTCGACTTGCTAGGCCGTGGAGCGTCGATCGTGTGGAGCTTCAGCCGCCCTCGGTCTCCGATACTTTAGGTTCCGCCTGGCACTGGGCGGACGGTGTTTTAGAAATTCCTTTACGAGCTCCGCTTTTGCCAGACAACACGGTACGACTTGTGCTCGGGTGTCGTGCGCCAGTGCCACCCCGTCGTGCGGGTTGGTCAGGTGCGGCCTTGCGCGTTGTGGAATTCCCGAATAGTACCCCGGCAGAACTCGTTCACTTAGTATCTACCGGCCCATCGACACGGCTCCAATTAGCGAACGATCTGCTGGCCGAACGACTGAATCCTGGTGACCTACAGCCGGAATGGCGCGATCGTTTTGGTCAGGATCTGAACGGCCTTGTGCTGCGATTAGATCCGACGAGTCCCGCTACGCTGTTTGTGACCGAAGAAACGCCTGAGTTCATCGCGGACGTTCAGGTACTGGTCGAGGTTTCGGAACAAGAAGTTCGCGAAACGTACCGCATCCGCTGTTCCTGTAATGCCGTTGCTCCTCGCCAATTGCGTGTGAGGTTGCCTGCATATGCGGACAACAGCGTCTCGTGGCGTCTGGAGGATCCCTCTGACCCGATTGCGGCTCGACATATCAAGGTAGCTGGCGGGGAAAGTTCCGAATCCTCATGGTGGGAATTGGATTTGCCAGTCAAGCTAGCGAAGACTTTCGTCGTGATCGGATCGCGTGAAGTGTTCTGGAACCAACAGCATCCCGTAGCACTTCCGCTCGTGGACCTGGCTATTTTTGGATCTGGCCAGGTCCTTGTTCAAAGCCGGGTTCCTATTCACTACCAGGTGCAGGGTGTTGAGCGCCTTGTGAGCCCTGAGGTGCTTAGGCGCCAAGGGCCGTTCGGAGCTTTATTCGAATACGATCCAGCTCAGTCCGGATCGTTAACCATACGGCGCAGTAGTTTACCTCAAACCAATGCTTGGGCCACGCAAGAAGTCGTAACGAGCCAGTGGTTTGCCGGTGACCGGGTTGTGCATCAAGTCGATTACCAGGTATTTCATGACGGTCAAACCAGACTACGCGTTGCTTTCAGCCAGCCGGTGCAGGTCGATGGAGTTTGGCTGGACGGCCAACCGCTGTCTTATTCCGCAGGATCGGTTTCCGAGGTTTCGTTAGATCTACCGGATAGCAGTCGGCGTAACTCGATAAGCGTGCGCTTCACGAGTCCCGCCGGCTCCGGCAGATACTTGGTTCGCCTTGCGGCTCCGTGGCCCTCGATCGATGTGCCGGTATTGAGCCGACAGTGGCTCGTCTGGGTACCAAAGGGTTTCGCTACGTTAGAGCCACCATTGGCCCGTAGGATTCCGATTCCTCCCGAGATCGGCCTTGAGAAAGAACTGTGGAGTTGGTTTCCGTGGCGCCGGGCTGGTTGGAATTCTACGGAATCCACAGATGCCGCCGAGTTTTACGATCGAGCTCGAGAATTCTTGCTGTGGTGGGGGAATCTGCTAATTGAATGTTCGTCGTGGTCAGAACTGGTTTCGCGCGCTGACCCATCCGATACGGCTCGGGAAACGCGAGGATCGAGTTGGCGGATTTTCCTTGACCGTAGTGCGTGGGAAAGAATCGTCGGCAGCCCGTGGCCCGACGCCAGCCAGGCCGGTATGTCGCGCATGGAAAAGGCGGTGGCGTTTTTTCGCGAAGCCGACCTCTGTGTCGTAATGTTCCCTCAAGCGATAGTCATTACGACACCAGAAGCCAAGGGTCAGTATGGACCCCTTCATGAAGAGAACTGGCCGGTTTGCCGTGCCCAAACAGATGGCGCGCATGTTGATCAACTGTTTTCTACGGATGCACTTGCATGGGGACTGTTGCCCATGGAAGTTGCCCGCTATGCCGTACCGGGCCTGAAAAACCAAGCAACAGCCGCTTACCACCAGGCTTATGCACTGGGTTGGACCGAATCGGTGATAAACCCGATTGTTGACCAAAACCGCGTGGTATCTCTTTGGATTGTTGACCTGCGTATGGCGGCTCTGTGTAGCCTGGGGTTGCTGATGGCGAGTGCGTTTTTCTGTGTGTGGTTGTTTCAAAGATGGCGCTGGGTATTTCCTGCTGTTGCGGCTACCGGATTCGCCCTGACTCTTGTGGTTCCTGCTCCTTGGTCAACTCTTGTCGCAGCGGCTGTCTGGGGAAGCCTTGCCGGCTGGGGATGGGTCCGGCTTTGCGCGCCGGGAAAAGCCTTAGCATGTGGGCAGAGCACAGCGTTGGTAGCAGGCTGCCTTGTCCTGTTCGTGGGGTTAGTAACCAGCCATAGCTTTGCCCAAACGACATCGGCCCCAGCGCCTCCCGCAACGACGCCTCCCGGGCCGGCGGTCCGCGAGATTATCTTTCCCGTCGAGTCACCCGGTAGGCCGACAGGAGATTACGCCTATGTACCGCGCTCGTTGTACGAGCCGCTTATGGCAATTGCAGCGCAACAATCACGGGTTGATTGGTGGCTTGTCTCGGCACACCACGTCGTTGGGCCTAGTAATCCGGTTGGTTCGGTCCCCGCGGGTGTTTTGGAAATGGAATCCCGCTTAGTTGTCCAAACACTGGTGCCAGACCAAAGCATTGCACTCGAATACCACCGCGCAGAAGTACAGCTTATTCAGGCCTTGGTCGATCGTGAGACCGTCGAGATACGGTGGAATAATGAGGGAACGCATTTGCTCGCACGTATCCCAACTCCCGGTACACATGTGATGGAGCTGCGTTTAGCTTTTCGTTGGCCTCCTATGGGGGATACATGGTCGTGCCACATTCCGGCGTGTCCACGTACAGAGCTGAGTTCGAGCGGGGGAGTGTGGGACCAGTGGTCGCTGGCCGTGCCACATGTTGTGGTCGAGGAGCCTGGTGATCAGCGACTATTGCTTGGCCCCGTCCGCATATTGCAGCTGGTAAAACGTCCCGTTCCCGCAGAGATCAATCGGCTACGAGCAACCCAATTGGTGTGGCTCACCATCCGTCCGGCGCGACCGATCATGGAGTGGCAACTGTTGGTGCGCGATACGGCTACTCTACCAGCACACGTGGAATTGGAGGTTGACCCTCGATTGACACTCGAGCAACTTGTCGAACCGCAGAGCATGGCGCTACGACAACCTGATACTCCCACGCAGAAACCCTCGCGACTTTCCTTGCCCTGGGCACGACAGGACGATGGATCGGCTTTGGTTCGCGCTCGCTTTTCTATCGATGCCCGTGGTTTAGGAGAAATGGCGGCACCTTTCATAGCCCCACGAAATGTAGTGCTCGACCGCTGGTGGATGGCTATCGATGCGGTCGACGAACTTTCGGTGCAATTACTGGACGGACAGAAGTTAGGCGAGCCAGCGCTAGCAGCGTTTCAGGCTGACTGGCAAGGGATGTTGGGGCATCCTGTGCACCTGGTGGACTTGACGAATTGGAACTCGGCCGGCAGTGAGCAACGTCCATGGCCGAAAATAATAGTGTTACCGCGGTGGTTGCCGGATGAGGTAGAAGTCAGAATGCAAGTGGCAGCTTATGCGGCGGTATTAGACATTCGCTGGGACGCCTCAATTCGAAGCCAAGGAAGTGGCGAGCTCATTCGACAGATCCAGATTCCCTCAAACTTCGAGCTTACCGAAGTATCATTACACCAGGCTGGTGAACCCGTTTCCATCCGGACGCTTCGGCACGCCGACGGCCCGCTGACAGTGCTCTTAGCGAAACCACTTCAAGGAACGTACATGCTTTCGTTACGAGGACGTGTGCCCGTTATTGCTTCCCGTGCCACTGTGCCGACGGTTGAGCTATCCAATAGCCGGATTACAGCACGCAACCTACTGGTCGTGCGACACCCGGATGTTGCTTCCGTTACCATAACCGGCTTGGACGGGTGGGTCGCTGACGAAATCCCACCCGCCGAACCGTTTGCTTGGGAGAGCGGACGTTTTGTTGGGTCGTGGCATTGGACGGCTCCGGCCGCCCCGTCTGAACCGTTGGTACTGCAGGTGCTACCCAACCCATTGGACGCTAGCGGCTTGTTGGCAATGCGTGTTAACCGGGATGAGCATGGATGGTTTTTAGATGCGGAATATCTCGTCCGAGTAAGCCAAGGGGTGATCGACGTGATTCGGCTGGCATTCCCGGCAGACTGGGAGTCACCCGTTGAGCTGTCTCCAGCTTTGAGCTTTCGTTGGGAGCGACGCGTCGCGGAAGGACAGACTGTATTACTCGTGTGGCCAGCCGTGCCCATCACGTCACAATTCCAATTGAGCCTGCGCAGTCGCTTGACCGCTGGTAGCGAGCGGGTTCGACGCGTCCCAGACATTGTTCCGATCGACGTGGTTCGGTCACAGCGTTTCGTCTTGTTACCGACTCGTTTGGAAAAACAACTATTGACTTGGACTACCAGCGGTCTGCAAGAGCGCACGTTGCCGTCGTTGTTCGCAATGACGAACGAGACGCAACTTGCGTGGCAAAGCTATGCAGTTGTTGCCAACCGATTTCATGCTTCACTTGAGCGGATCGAACGGTTGCCCCATAAGGCGAACGTCGCCGTGGCTGACGTCGACCTTGTGTGGCTTCCAGAATCGAATTATGCCGGCGTTGTTTCGTTCGACATCGAGCCGGGTGGGCTGTCGCAGTGCGGCGTTGCGGTCCCGGAAAACGTCACCTGGTTCAAAGTGTACGTAGACGATGTGCCTCAAGTGCCGCACGAGCGGCGGGGGCAAGTTGTACAAGTCGCGCTCGGCCCCACTCAGCTTCCGCAGCGATTGGAAATTGCGTTCCGAGCAACCGCCAAAGCGAACAACAATGGCTACGTTCTTGATGTGCCTTGGCCTGAAAACCTTTCTGTGACTCAGACGCTGTTGTCGATGCGTTCGTCATGGAATGAACGGATCGAGCTGGAGCTCCCTCCAGGTGCTGTCGGGCATCCGATGCTGTGCCAACAAGCCCGGTTGGAGGCGATCACACGGTTGCTGGAAAACGGCGTCCTTGCGGCTAGCGAATTAGGTAGCGAGGTGCTCCAGAACTGGCTCGAATTGTGGGTGCCACGTGTGCTTTGGGCGCGACAGCGTGCCTCATTAGCCCTCTCCGCCGCGCGCCTATCGGCTCCAGGACAGGTTCATCCTTCGGCCAGAACAGCGTCGGAGGTTTTCCAATCATGGCAACAGCGCTGGCGACAGCTACAAATGCGCGTCCCGGGCAATTTGCTCCAGCAGCTCTCGGAAGATTGCCCTGTTGCGCCTCAAGGTATCCAGGCTCATTGGCAACTGACGAGCAATGTCGCTGAACGGCGAGACAATTGGCTTGTGCCAGGAGGCATGCGGAGCTGGAAGCTGCGGATAGCTGCCCGGCAGCGACCGTCCACGGGGCGATGGATCGTCGCCACGCTGCTATCGGCATTAGGTATCGTCGGTGCCGTCGCCGCCCGGCGCCTTTGGCTTTTTAAACATCTTGTACCTTACCGCCATGGATTGTTGTTTCTAGGTGGCTGGCTCTTGGTCTGCTGTGTACGACCTATCTTCTGGGGAATCCTCGTGATCATCCTGGCTATGGTGACGCCCTGGCTGGGGCATTGGCGCTGGCGACCGCCACGGTGAGCCTTAGCCTGCCTTGCGCCACCGAGGTGACTCGGCACGGGTCGCCTCGTCGTACTTTCCTTGCCAAGTGTACTCCATCAGATAGGCGTCTTCGACCGAATCTTCATAAAAGTCACGCAGAATGGATACCGCTCGGAAACCAAGACTTCGAAAGAACAGTTGGGCGGCAAGGTTTGTTTCCCTGACTTCTAATCGAATTCGCTGGCGGCCGCTAGGGCTCAATTTGCTGAAAAGTTTTTTTAACAGCGCTCCCCCGATTCCGCGACGCCTTTGTTCTGGTGCCACCGCCAGATTCAAAACGTGGAGCTGGTCGGGCTCGATTTCATAAAGCACAAATCCACATATCTGGTTGCAGGTTTCGGCAACTAACCCGATACAGTTCTGCTGGCGAATCACGCGACGGAAATCCTCAACCGTCCACGGAAATTCAAAACTGGCCTGTTCGATCTGCCATACCTCTCGCAGATCGGCCGGAGTCATCCAGCGGATGTCGACCTGTCGGTTGCCACTAGTCATCCTATGAGGTCCTTTTCCGGAGCACACCGTGCGACGAACATCGGGCCTCGCAGGCCGCCCGTTCCCTTTCCTCCCTTTTATCCCGTCGATGCAGGCGGATTGGTCATACCGAGCCGGCACTCGGCTCCTCAAAGCGGCATAACACTACCAAAACGTGCGGTCCGGGCCAAGATCAAACTGTTCGAACTCGTTGCGTTCCGCCGCGTGTGCGTCTTGATGGTAGGTGGGATGTCAGCGCAAAAGGCGAGCCGTCGCGCAAGGTTGCCGATTTTCCGCGACAGGAATGGAAAGGAGGTATCTGTCTTCATGGTAGATGAAAGGGTTCGGTCATTTGCCGGGTCTGGCGAGGTATGCCTTTTCGGCGCGGCCCGATGTGAGCCGATGCGAGTACGTCTTGGCAAAGGCGTTGTAGAGCGAGAACTCAACAGAGCTGCGACCGTAAGGGAGCGGCCACCTGCCAATCGAGCTACGTTCTTTATTGGTGATAAGTTGTGAACCCGCCCCGACAAGGGGGCGGGTGACGAACCCGCCGCGAGTGTGCCCATCTTGATCGGAGGTAGCTTGTTCGCGCTGAGCACCCCGTTGTGTTACGTGTTCAGCATTTGCCATTTCATGAGCGTGAGGATTTCACGCAGACGAGCAAAGGCGCAGTAAAACAGACACTTGGCAAGCTCCGGTAGCGGCTTGGTCCCGAATTTTTCGCACAACCCTCGTGATTTTAGTGAAAGTAGCTAACCCGAGCCGTGGCAGTATCATCACTGGGGCCCATGTAGAGGTCCTGGGCAAATATGGTCCTTTCCAAACCGGCAGCGGGTGTTGCCCGCTTACTCATTCTTTGCTGTGCGCCTGTGCGTCGCTGCGTCTCTTCATTAATAAGTTTTTCACCTACAAACGTGACAATACACACCCGCCACGACGAGAACAGTTACGTGTCGTGCTTCACCCACACGGGCTAAGGTCGCGTTGCCTTCGCCAAGGGACCCAACGCGACTCTTGCCCTATACCCTCCGACTCACCTCAGCGCGATCCGGTTCCGCTGCCGGTATTTTGGGATAGGCACTTAAGAATTCTCAGCCGGTAAGCTCTAGAAACTGTACGGTCAAATCGGGAAGTTCTAATAGGGCGACCGATCGACAACGAGCTCGATACACAGCACCAGGATTAAGGACCCAAGTCGATCCTATCCGTTGCCAGCGCCGGGTGTGTGTATGCCCATGACAAACCAATTGCCACCGGCCGGAATGGATGGTTTCGTCCAATTGACGTAGATCGTCTCCATGTAATACGGCAATACGAGTCTCGGCCACAACGAGGTCGGCAAAAGAACCGTGCCAACTGTGGTGGCACTCCGCGATGGTTGCTTGCAGAACATCGACCTGTGTATCGACGTTGCCGGAAACGAAATCGACGTGCCATGAGCTTAGTAGTCGGGCAATGTTCGGTGAGCCAATGTCGCCACAATGGATGAGCCGTTGCGGTTTAAACTGTTCGAAACGTCGGACGGCGCCGGTGGTGAATCGCTCGTGACCGTGCGTGTCACTCAGTATGCCGATGCGCATAATAGTCACCCGATACTATGTAGTGGGGGCGAGTTGCGTTGCGGGCGCAAACAACCATGTTACAATTTAGTCTTTGGGCAGTTGAGGGCAACATTGGACTCGGGAGTTGCGCTCATGATCGATTTGGTAGGGCGAGGGCGTGCGTGGACCTGTAGTGGGGTGACACGCCGGGATTTTCTGAAGGTAGGCACGCTTGGCGCTGTGGGGCTTACGTTGGCCGACTACTTAGCGGCTCGTGAGCAAGGCAGGATTGACCCCGCTAAGGATGACCGGGCGTGTATTATGATCTTCAATTTAGGTGCGCCGAGTCACATCGACACGTTCGATCCTAAACCGGAAGCACCGGCTGAAATACGTGGTCCGTTTCGCACCATTTCCACCCGTTCGCCTGAGATTCATCTATCCGAGTTATTACCGCGCCACGCCCAGATAGCGGACAAGTTCTCCTTAGTGCGTTCTTGTTACCATACGGCGGCTGCGGTGCATGATGCCGGCTGGCAGATGATGCAAACCGGCCGGTTGTTCACCGGGGGAATTCAGACGCCGCATATCGGATCGGTGGTGGCATATTTGCGCGGTCGGAAAACCGATTTGCCCCCTTTTGTCGTGCTGCCGCAAACGATGGGGCGCGGGGGAGGGAACTTACCGAATGGACAAGCGGGCGGCTTTCTCGGCAAAGCATATGACCCGTTTTCGTTGCAGGCCGATCCCTCTCAGCCAAATTTTAAGGTTCCTGATTTATTACCACCGCCGCAATTGGGTACGGCGCGACTGGAGCGGCGGCAAAAGATGCGGTCGGTCGTCGAAGGGGTTTTGAAGCAATTCGAGGCGAGCGAAACTGCAGCGCTTTTGGAGCAGAATTTTGAGGCCGCTTTTCGCATTATCACTAGCGAGCAAGCGCGAGCTGCTTTTGACTTGACTCAGGAAAAACCAGCTGTCCGCGAACGCTACGGTATGAATCGTTTCGGTCAATGTTGCCTCTTGGCACGGCGGTTAATCGAAGCTGGTGTGCGATTTGTCACCATCAACACTTTCCTCACCGTGTTCGATGAAATCACTTGGGATATTCATGGCTCGAAGCCGTTCACCTCGATCGAGGGAATGCGCGATATCGTTGCTCCGATGTACGATCAGGCGTACAGCGCTTTGATCGAGGACCTTGATCAGCGGGGATTGTTGCCTACTACCCTGGTATGCAACTTAGCCGAATTCGGACGCACGCCACGGATCAATCCTGCGGGAGGACGCGACCACTGGCCACAATGCTTCACCTGTTATTTTGCCGGTGGCGGTATCCAAGGCGGCCGCGCCGTCGGGCGAAGTGATCCCATTGGGGGCGTCCCAGCCGAACGCCCCGTGCAACCAGGTGATATCGCGGCGACGGTCTTTCATAGCCTCGGCTTTCGGTTGGAAACGCATCTGCCTGGCCCAGCCGGTCGTCCCTTCCCGCTGGTCGATTTTGGATTTCGTGAAATTCACGAATTGTTTTGAGAGCCAGTCCGTTTCATCAGGCTACCTCCAGAGACTGATGGACCTGCCTGTGCCCGAAAAGTAAACCGAACATCACTTCGTAAAGAAGACGGTTTGAACACGCTCCGAGGAGCAAAGTCCCAATGAGACGCTTTTTGTGGCAAACAACCGCCGCGTGTGTTGCGGCGTTTCTTGGTTGTTGTCCAAGTTTGGCTTTTGATTTTGTGGTGCTACCCACAGCGATTGATTTGGAAGGTCCGGGTGCCGAGCAGGAACTGGTGGTGCATCGCTGGACGGGGGAGCATTTGGGTGCGCCGATCTACGACGGCTTAACCATTGCAACGCAAGATGAATCAATTGCTCTGGTTGACAATGGTGTCGTCCGTGCTGTTTCCCCAGGACAGACTCAAATTGCGGTCACCCATTCCCGCCAAACAATATGGGTTGACGTCCGGGTGCGCCCCGGACCGGAACGGGGTGCGCGTCCGTCCTTTCGAAATGACGTGGAACCGATATTGGCAAAGGCCGGCTGCAACTCCGGAGCATGCCATGGTGCCTTAGCAGGTAAGGGCGGCTTTAAGTTGACCCTCCGCGGTTACGATCCGTGGGTTGATTACGTCAATATTGTTCGGCAGCATCAAGGGCGCCGCGTCGAGCTGGCGGACCCAGGACGGAGCTTGATCTTGGCTAAACCCACAGGAGCATTGCCGCACAAAGGCGGCATACGTTTTGACGTCGACTCGCTTGAATACCGAATCATCGCAGCGTGGATTGCCAACGGCGCGCCGCCACCCACCGATCAGGATCCAACCGTCGATCGGATCGAGATCCTACCCGAAGAAATGGAGCTCTTGCCTAACGATAAGGTTCGCTTTTTGGTGCGGGCCTACTATTCGGATGGAACAGTGCGCGATGTTACCCGGTGGTCGAAATTCCAATCAGCCGATGAGTCGATTATTCTCGTCTCGGACGATGGGCATGGTCAGGTAGTGGGCAGTGGTCGTGGAGCGGTAACTGCCTGGTTCGCCAGCCGCCTCGCGATAGCGCGCGTTACGGTGCCCTATCCTAATGAAGTTTCGGCCGAAGTATTCGCGTCGGCACCACGGCAGAATTTTATTGACGAGCTTGTGCTGGAACAATTGGAACGCCTGCGCTTACCACCCTCGCCTCCGGTCGATGACGCACAGTTCTTACGCCGCGTTTACCTGGACACCATCGGCCTCTTGCCCAGCGAAGCGGAGGTGGAGTCATTTCTGGCCGACGAATCGCCATCGAAACGGGATCGCGTCATCGATCAATTACTCAGTCGGCCCGAGTTCGTCGATTATTGGACGTACAAGCTGTCAGACGTGTTGTTGGTCAATGGCCAGTTGCTCCGTCCCGAGGCGGTCCGCTCGTTTTATATGTGGATCCGTAGCCAGGTCGCCCAGGATACTCCTTGGGATGAATTTGTACGTGCGATCCTGACAGCCGAGGGAAGCACTTTCGAAAACGGAGCCACCAATTTTTACGCCTTGCACCAAGATCCGGAAAGTATGACGGAGAATGCGTGTCAGGCATTCTTAGGTCTGTCGATCGCCTGCGCTCGCTGTCACAATCATCCTTTGGAAAAATGGACGAACAACCAATACTACGCCATGGCCAACCTCTTTGCCCGGGTACGGTCGAAAGGTTGGGGAGGTGATCCTAGAAGTGGTGATGGTTGGCGTGTCGTTTACACTGTCGATAACGGCGAGTTGATTCAACCACTTACGGGGAAACCGCAACCGCCTGCACCGCTGGATGGCGAGCCGTTGCCGTTCGATGCCCCGATCGACCGACGTGCCTATTTGGCAGAGTGGATGACGTCACCAGCAAATCCCTATTTTTCCCGAGCCATTGCCAATCGGGTATGGGCCAATTTTTTCGGCGTCGGGCTGGTAGAACCGGTAGATGATATGCGCGTTACAAATCCGGCTCCCAACGAAGAATTGCTGGCAGCGTGTGCCCGGTATTTGGTGGATCATCAATTTGAGCTGAAATCATTGATCCGCGTGATCCTCCAGTCGGCCACGTACCAGCGCAGTAGTCACGCGCTGCCGGAAAACCGTCAGGAACGCCGTTACTTTTCGCGCTATTATCCACGACGTCTGATGGCGGAAGTGCTCCATGACGCTATTGTCGCCGTGACCGATGTGCCTACGGAGTTTACCGAGCTATCGTATCCCGGCGCCGATCGCCAAAAAACCGACTTCTATCCGAAGGGAACGCGAGCGCTGCAGTTATACGATTCGGCGGTCGCGTCCTATTTCCTGGATAAATTCGGCCGCAACCAACGCATGATTACGTGCGAATGTGAACGATCCAACGAGCCAACGCTGGTGCAGGCGCTCCATTTGTCGAACGGAGATACGCTCAATGAGAAGTTGCGTGCACCAGGTAATCGTATTGATCAGTGGTTGGCCCAAGGGTTGAACAGTGATGAGCTGGTGCGGCGGGCTTATCTTGCGACCGTATGTCGCCCGCCCACCGATGAGGAACTGCGGCAATTGGTAGGAATGCTCGATCAAGGAGATCCCGGAGAAAAACGGGAAGCGATCGAAGACTTACTCTGGTCGTTGATGACCAGTCCGGAGTTCCTGCTGCAACATTAAACCCAGTTATCCTTCATGACTCGGGCCGGAGATCCCTATGAAATCGGTTGCGCACTACCTAGCCTGCCTGCTGTGGTCGCTGATGGCAGTCACGGTGTCGGCCACCGAGGCGAACCAAGTCCAGTATGAGCGGGACGTGGCGCCGATCTTTCGCCTTTATTGCGTTAGTTGCCACAATGACCAGGATCGTGAAGGCGGGCTTTCCCTTGAGTCCTATACGTCGTTGCTCGAGGGTGGTAAACACGGCCCGGTTGTCTCGCCCGGTCAACCAGAAAGCAGCCGCTTGTGGTTGTCCATTTCGGGAAAACGTCCGCCGGTCATGCCTCCCGACGGTGCAGAAGGCCCATCGGAAGCCAAACAACAATTGCTCCGACAATGGATCGAGCAGGGGGCTCTCGGGCCGGCGGGCAAGGAGCCGGATCGGCGGCGATTGAGGGTGCCGTCCTTGCCTGCTGCTCCCGACAGCGATCGGATGCTTACGGCCTTAGCCATAGCACCGAACGGTGCATCGGTGGCTATCGGGTACTTTGGAAGGGTCGTCGTACGCAAACTGGACTCCGAAGAGTTACGGTGGGCAGATGAGAAATTATCAGGTAAAGTCACGCGCCTTCGTTTTTCCCAAGATGGAAAATTCTTGGTAGCTGCCTCGGGTGTTTCGGGGCTTCATGGGGAAGCGGTGGTGTGGAATGTAGCCACAGGTGCCCGGGTTGCCCACTGCATTGGTCACAATGATCTTCTGTACGATGCTGCTTTATCGCCGGATAACAGTGGGTTGGCGACGTGCGGGTATGATCGAACGGCTATTCTGTGGGATATGAGGACGCAGCAAGCCGTCCGGAGTTTTGCTGGCCACAACGGTCCGCTGTACTCGCTAGCTTTTAGCCCTCAGGGTGATGTTCTGGCAACGGCAAGTGCTGACGAAACCGTGAAGCTCTGGCAGATTTCTTCCGGCATCCGCCTTGATACTTTAAGCCAACCTGATGCGGAACAATACGCGGTGCTTGTCGATCCGGCGGGGCAATTTATCTTCGCGGCTGGTGCTGATCACCGTATCCGAAAATGGCGATTGCTCTCGCGCGAAAAACCTGTGATCAATCCGATTATCGAATCACGTTTTGCACACGAAGGCACAATTCTCTTTATGGAACTGTCGCGTTCTGGGGGACGTCTGGCAACTGCGGCCAGTGACGGAACCGTGAAAGTTTGGAATGCCGAGACATTGCAAGAACAGCAAGCCTGGTCACTTGGCCAAGAGACCATCACGGCCCTAGCCTGGAGCCCCGACGAAACACGGCTGTTTATTGGTACATACGGTGGCTCTGTCGAACGGTTCACGGTGCCAAGCGCAGTGCAACAGTCGGCAAGTCCTCTTGCGCAGCTAGCTATGAGACCTCCGTCAGCGTCCGAAGAACAGTTTTCTTTCGAGGAGGAGGAGCCTAACGATTCAGTTCAACAAGCAATGACGATCAAGTTGCCGGCCAAGATCCGGGGAACGATCCATCAGCCTGACCGGCGCTCGGCAGATAGGGATGTTTTTCGCTTCAACACGCGGGCTGGCGAGCCGTGGGTGATTGAGGTGCGGGCCGCTTCCCACAAATCCCCGTTAGACTCGTTTATTGAAGTGCGGGACGCCAATGGTGAAAAAGTGATGCGAGTACTCCTTCAAGCGGTGCGGAACAGCTATTTTACGTTTCGTGGTAAGGATTCTTATACCAGCGACGACTTTCGTTTGTATAACTGGGAAGAAATGGAGTTGAACGAATTTCTGTATGCAAATGGCGAAGTTGTAAGACTTTGGTTGTATCCACGCGGTCCCGATTCAGGATTCAAAGTCTATCCAGGATTCGGAAAGCGGCACACGTATTTTGACACACCCGCACTGGCT
Organism: uncultured Pirellulaceae bacterium; assembly: GCA_964425225.1. Classification (GTDB taxonomy): domain Bacteria; phylum Planctomycetota; class Planctomycetia; order Pirellulales; family Pirellulaceae; genus BPJU01. The sequence continues at coordinate 78,620 of CAYRMD010000012.1, forward strand.
CATGCCTTGGGAGAACCTTGTTACATTGTAAGGCCAGTGGCGCCCGGCGAGCCGATTATCCCCAATGGTTTGCCAGTGTTTCCCGTGTTTTTCGAGAACGATGACGATAGTCTGCGCGAACTAGGTGCTGATTCTCGGCTGCACTTTACGGCTCCTCAGGATGGAGAGTACTGTGTGGCGATTCGGGATGTACGGGGATTTCAAGGGCCGGAGTACCGATATGAGTTGATCGTACGAAGGGCTCAACCGGATTTCGAGGTATCGCTTCAAGGGACGCAGCCCACGATGGCGCGTGGCAGTGCTTGGGAGTTCACTTTGCTGGCTGAGCGACGCGATGGGTTTGAAGGACCGATTGAAGTACATATCCAGGACCTTCCGCCCGGGATTCATGTAACTTCGCCGGTCATTATCGAAGCGGGTCAGTGGTCGGCGGCCGGCGTGCTATATGTGGATTCCGCGGCTGAAGAGCCTAGTGAAGAAGCTTGCCAGCGCGTTCGTCTCGTCGCGCGCGCGTGTATCGACGGCCAATGGCATGAAAAACAAGTTCGAGGCTCCTTCGGAACTATCCGACTCGCACCGCGGCCAAAAATCCTGGTTCGCATCGTGCCAGCCGATGAGGCGATTTCCAACAGCATCGAATCGCTACAAGGTCCCTACGAGTTCACTGTTGCACCCGGGCAAACCATCACTGCCAAGGTGGTGGTATCCCGTCAAGGTTATGACGGGCGCATTCCCTTTGGCAATGAAGACTCCGGCAGAAATCTGCCTCATGGAGTGTACGTTGACAATATCGGTTTGAACGGATTGCTGATTGTCGAAGGAAGCACTGAACGTGTGTTTTTCATTACAGCAGCCAAATGGGTGCCGGCACAAACACGGATGTTTCACTTGCGAGCACGTGTCGAAGGGGAACAGGCGTCTTGGCCGGCGATTCTGCACGTGAAACCTGCTACACCCTAGTGCGCGAGTTGCTGATTGGCGACTTCAATCGCCACGATTACACTCTTTGGGAAAAACGTTTTGAAATCACAGCGCCCGCCTATCCCGGCCCTTGAGTCTCTCTAAAGTTTGCGGTGCGCCGCATCCCCGGTTGCCGGTAGACTACTTGAAAAGTCCCGAATCCAACCAAGTTGACTCACTGATGCACCGGGCTTTGCCGCGAAAGACGCGGTGGTTGTTTAAGGAACCTCTGCATAATTCGCCCGTATTGTACGGAACCTTTTAACAAGTC